>JALNZB010000032.1 GCA_023229545.1 Sulfuritalea sp.
TCAGCGGATTCCATCAGGGCCAGCAGGTTCAACCTGCACCACAGGCCGGATATAAAACTGCAGCCTATCTGTCCCAACACACCAAATCGTCCTTGCAAACGGGAGGCGTCCATATAAACCGCATGAGCCACGCCATCGCAAACCCTGGTGGCATACCCGTCGCCGCACCGCACGCGACGACCAGCAACAGCCCCGGTCGCGTCATGGCCACCGTCATGGCGGCGCTGGCCCCGGCCACCCTGTTCGGCTTCTGGCTTTACGGCTGGCCGGCCATTTATCTATGGAGCATCACCATCGGCTTCACCCTGCTCGGCGAAGCCTTCTGCCTGCGCCTGATGAGACGCCGCGCGCTGCCGGTGCTGTTCGACGGCTCGGCGGCCCTCACCGGCTGGCTGCTGGCGGTGTCGCTGCCGCCCTGGGCGCCATGGTGGATCGGCGCTTTCGGCGGCCTGTTCGCCGCAGTCCTCGGCAAGCAGGTGTTCGGCGGCCTCGGCCAGAACCTGTTCAACCCGGCCATGGTGGCGCGCGTCGCCCTGCTGATTTCCTTCCCCTTGCAGATGACGGCTTGGGTCGCGCCCTTGCCGATTTCCAGCGCCGCCGCGCCGGGCCTGATCGACGGCCTGCTGATCACGCTGAAGGGCGCGCCGCCGGGCTTCGACGCCGTCGCCAGCGCCTCCCTGCTCGGCTTCGCCAAGACCGAGCTGTCGCGCGGCATCGACCTGCTGCAAGCCCTGCTCAACGCGCCGACGCAAGCCTGGTACGGCAGCCGCCCCGGCAGCCTCGGCGAAACGGCGGCCTGGCTGATCGCCGCAGGTGGCGTGGCGATGATGTTGCTGCGCATCATCACCTGGCACATCCCGGTCGCGATGCTGGCCGGCATCGCCGCGCCAGCGCTGATCCTCCACGCCGTCGATCCGGCGCGCTACCTCGATGCAACCACTCACCTGCTGTCCGGCGGCGCCATGCTCGGAGCATTCTTCATCGCCACCGATTACGTCACCTCGCCCAACACGCCGAAAGGACAACTGATTTTCGGCGCCGGCTGCGGCCTGCTGACCTTTGTCATCCGAACCTGGGCCGGCTACCCGGAAGGCGTGGCCTTCGCCGTGCTGCTGATGAATGCGCTGACCCCCGTCATCGATGCCTATGTCAAGCCGCGCATCTATGGCCGCGACCGCAAGGGCGTCGCCCTGGAACCGGTGAAATAGCGGTCGCCCGCAGCCCCTACGAGGAGAAGAACCATGCAGATCGGCGTCGCCTATTCCGAACCCGCCAACCAGATCTGGCTGACCACCGAGGTGCCCGACGATTCCACGGTCGAGGCCGCGATCGAAAAATCCGGCATCCTCAGAATGTTCCCGACCATCGATCTGGCAACGCAGAAGGTCGGCGTCTTCGGCAAGCTGGTCAAGCTCGATGCCGTCCTCAAGCCCGGCGACCGCGTCGAAATCTATCGCGCCATCACCTGCGATCCGCAGACCGTGCCGCGCCGCGATGGCGTTGGCGCGGATGATGACGAATAGGACTACGGCATTGCCGCAGCGCCGACCGGTGCTCCGTTCGATTCCAGCATGTAGCCAACGCCCCGCTGCGCACGTATGAATACTCCCCAACCGCTGATTTTTGCGCGCAAGCGGGAGACCATGGCTTCGAGCGCGTTGTCCGTAACGACATCCTGGCCGGCAAGCACCTGCTTCAGTTGTCGCTTGGGAACCATCCGGTCGCCAAAATTGAGCAGTTCGGCAAGCAGTCGCCATTCGGTCGGCGTCAGCCACGTCCAGTTCAGGCCATCGCCGCAGCGGGCCGTCTCGAGATCAACCAGCAAACCACCGAGACGCAGGTAACGCGCTGGCTCGGCAGCGCGCCGCCGCAGCGCCGTTGCCAGGCGCGCCAGCAATTCCGCCGCAGAAAACGGCTTGATCAGGTAGTCGTCCGCGCCTTGCTTGAGCGCCAGTACCCGCATGTCCAGCGCGTCGGTCGGCGACATGACGAGGACCGGCGGCCTGTTGCGCGATGCCTTGCAAATCGAATCGAGGATGTCGAGGCAGGACGCATCGTGTGGCGTCAAGTTGAACAAGACCACCTCGGGCGCGTTGCCGCTCAGCCAGGCCAGCGCGCCCGCCTGATCGGCGCACCAGACCGGCTCGTAGCCCGCCTGCGACAAGGCGTCGACAAGCAAGTGCGCCGCTGCGGCATCGCCTTCCACGATCAGGATGCGACTCGGTGTCCCGATGCTTGAATTGTTCGCAGCCGCCTGCGTTGGCAAACCCTTCATGTGCGCTTCGATCTCCAGTCCATGAACCGATGGAGTGTAGATGCCTTACCTGCGGTGGCGACCTAGCAATGCCCCTAGTTTCCCGGAGCGGAACGCGCCTGTTCCGCAATGGGTCGAAATGTGGGAAAGTCCGGGCTGTACTGGAGTTCCAACCATGACCCGCGCCATTCCGTTCCTGCTTCTTGATCGACTCAGTCCGCGCCAGGCAGCGCTGGGCGCTGGAGTCCTGATCCTGCTCATCGCCGCCGCCGACTACGCCACCGGCTACGAGGTCCGCCTGTCCATCCTCTACCTTGTCCCCATCGGTCTGGCTACGTGGACTGTGGGCGCCACAGCGGGCATCGCCGCCGCTGCCGCCGCCAGCCTGTGCTGGCTGTTCAGCTTCCACTCGGCGCATTTCTACGCCAACCAGGGCTACTACATGTGGGAAGGCGCGGTCATGCTGACGGGATTTCTCGCCGTTGTCCTGCTGCTGGCACGCCTGCGCCGTGCGCTAAGCGAAGCCGACGAGCGTTTTATCCGCGTCCTCGAGGAAATGAACGCGGCGGCGTATGTGATGGATGAGCAGTGCGGCGAACTGCTCTATGCCAATCCGCAAATGTTCGATCTGATCGGTGCCACGACCGCCGAGTCGGTCAATCGGTTCGAGGCGGATTTGCATCGGGACAGTGCCGAGACGCCGTCGCAACCCGTTTCTCTGGAATGCGACTTCGTGGCAAGCACGCTGCACAACCGAAGCACTGAACGCTGGTACCTGTTGCAGGCGGGCGACATTCCATGGGGATCCAGACCCGGCGTCAGGCTCAAGGTCCTCACCGACATCACGGAACAGAAGACCGCCGATGCGCTGCGCCAAAAACATCTTGAGGTGCTGCACCAGACCGCGCGACTGGCAACGCTGGCCGAAATTGCCTCGACCCTGGCCCACGAGATCAACCAGCCGCTGATGGTGATCGCAACCTACACCGATGCCTGCCAACGCCTACTGGAGATGCCGGACTGCGACCGCACCGAGGTCGCGGCTACCCTCGGCAAATGCCGCGCCCAGGCATCGCGCGCCGCCGGCATCATCGAGCGTCTGCGCGACTTCATCCGCCAGCGCCAGCATCGACCCCAATCCTGCGATGCGAACGCCATCGCAACCGAGGCGGCGGAAATGATGCACGGTCCGCTGGCAGAAGCACGCCTGGTCCTCGACCTGATCCTGGCAAGCCCCGCGCCCGTACTGGTCGCTGATCGGACACTGCTGATCCAGGTGCTGGTTAACCTTTTGCGCAACGCCATCGATGCCATGCAGGGGATTCCGGCCGAAGCTCGCCGCCTGTCGCTGGCCGTTTCCACGGAAGCAGCGGACGAGGTGCTGTTCTCCGTCGCCGACAGCGGACCCGGACTCGCCGAGACCGAAGTCGCCAACCTGTTCGTGCCCTTCTTCACCACCAAACCCGACGGACTAGGTCTCGGCCTCGCCATCTGCCGATCCGTCGCCGAGGCGCACGGCGGACGCCTGTGGGCGGAGCCAAACCCGAACGGCGGCACCGTGTTCCGGCTTTCAATTCCGTCGCGGGAGGTCTCTTGAGCGCCGAGCCCACCACCCCCACCGTATTCATCGTGGATGACGACGAGGCCATGCGTGACGCACTGTCCATGCTGATGCGCGCTGCCGGACTGCGGGCCGAGACATTCGCCAGCGCCAAGGATTTTCTGCACCACTGCACGCCACGGCTTTCCGGCTGCCTTTTGCTCGACATTCGCATGCCCGAGATGAGCGGTCTGGAATTGCAGGCCGAGTTGCACAAACGGCGCATTCATTTGCCCATTGTCTTCCTCACCGGCCACGGCGATGTACCGATGGCAGTGCGTGCCATGAAGGATGGCGCCGTCGACTTCATTCAGAAGCCGGTGGGCGAGCACCGCTTGGTCATGGCAGTGATGAAAGCGCTCAAGACGGACGCCGAGCGCGACCGCCTTTTACATGGAGCCGCCGACCTGCCGGAAGACGCGTCACGTCGCCTTGAAGCGCTTTCCGAACGCGAGCGCGAAGTGCTGCAACAGGTACTGCGCGGTCGGCAAAACCGCGAGATCGCTGTGGCGCTGAACATCAGCGTCAAGACCGTCGAATTCCATCGCGCGAACATTCGCGAAAAGCTTGGGGTCGGCAGCCTGCAGGAACTGTTCAGCCTCGTCTACGGCGAACTTGGCGACAAACGATGACTGGTGGCAACCCTAGTCCGCATCCATTCGCCAAGCTCTAGGATCATGGATTATCCGTTTGTGGAGGCGATACGGCATGGCCAGCATTGCAGAAGAGCGCGTCGTCAGCGTTCATCATTGGAACGATACCCTGTTCAGCTTCAGGACTACCCGCAATCCGGGCCTGCGTTTCGAAAACGGGCATTTCGTGATGATCGGCCTCGAAGTCGACGGGCGACCGCTGATGCGCGCCTACAGCATCGCCAGCGCCAACTATGACGAGCACCTGGAGTTCCTCAGCATCAAGGTCGCCAACGGCCCGCTGACTTCGCGACTCCAGCACTTGCGCGTCGGCGACCCGGTGCTGGTCAGCCGCAAACCCACCGGCACGCTGGTGCAGCACGATTTGCTGCCCGGCACGCATCTCTACCTGTTCGCCACCGGCACAGGCCTCGCTCCTTTCATGAGCATTATCCAGGACCCTGAAACCTACGAGCGCTTCGAGAAGGTGGTACTGTTCCACGGCGTGCGCCGCGTCAGCGAACTGGCCTATTCCGACTTCATCACCAACGAGTTGCCGGGCAACGAATACTTTGGCGCCGCCATACGGGAAAAGCTCATCTACTATCCGTCGGTGACCCGCGAGGCCTTCCGCAACCAGGGGCGACTGCATGACCTGATCGAGACCGGAAAGCTGTTCAGCGACATCGGCCTGCCGCCCCTCGATCCGGCCCGGGACCGGGCCATGCTCTGCGGCAGCCCGGCAATGCTGAAAGACACCACGGCACTGCTCGACCGCCACGGCTTCCACATCTCGCCCCACACCGGACAAGCCGGCGATTACGTGATCGAGCGCGCCTTCGTCGAACAATAAGGCGTCGCGGCAGTCAGGGCGGCGGCGCGATGATGATGATGATGATGCGGATCATCATCTGGCACATCCCGCTGGCGATGCTGACCAGCATCGCCGTGCCGGCGCTGATCCTCCATGCCGTCGATCCGGCGCGCTACCTCGACGGCATGGGGGGGGCGACGAGGACGAGTAGTCAGGCCTGGGATATCGCCTCGACCGCGGCGCAATCGGGATTCCGTTTGCGATTGGGCGCGGATGTCTTCACTCCGCCGCCGCGCCACCCGGAGAGTTCACCGCGAGAGGCTTGATTGACTCCTCTGTCTCGCTGCGTTCATCCAGAGCGGCGAGTACCAGTTCGGGATTCATCGGCTGTTGCAGTGCGGTTGCTTCCGGGTCATGGCGATCCCTGACGTTCGGCAGGTCCCGCCGCAGTTCTTCCAGCAGGTCAATCAACTTGGCGGCCTTTTGCTCGGTCAGAAGTGTCACTTTCAAATCCAGGTGCGCGCGTTGTTCTTCGAGCTTGGCAAGCCGGTTCTGCTTGGACAGAATCACGAACGTGGCCAGCAACGCCGCCAGCCCGATGATTCCCTGAAGCCAGTGGAACGGCGGTGGATCGAACTCGCCTCCCGTCGTCTGACGCAACGCGTCGTTTGCAAGCATCCATAGCGCGACAAAGAGCAAAATGATGCCCAGGAAGACCGGCTGTCCGATGAAGGAACTGATGCGTTCCAGGATGCGCTGGGAACGGCTGATCTTTTGCTCCTCGCGAGCGTAGAAATCCAGCACGGCCTCGATGTTCTGGCTGATCTGGTCGCGCTCGAATCCGGCCGGGGCCGCGCCCCGGACCTCAGGCGGTGCCACCTCAGGGCCAGCGTCGTTTTTCATGGCATCACCCTTGTGACGCCAATAGACAATCGGCATATAAGGCGCGCCGGCGACATCGCCCGGCACTGACCGATTATTGGAACTTGGCTGTGAATGCGCTTGTCGGCTGGGATGTGTTCGCTGGGCTTGTCCATTTGGATATCGCGGTAAATCGACAGGCCGCGACATTGCGGCTTGCCAAAACCGCGACAGTGACCGACACGTGGCGCTGCGTCGGTACGCTACCCCACCGAGCAGGTAGATTCCCGCGAGAAGCCGATGGTCCGAATTCAATGTCAGGCCGCGCGTCTGCGGGCGCGGTCACGATGGCGTAGGCGAGGAAAATGAGTAAGCGCAGGACGGCACGGATATCAGGCGGCTTTGTCCCGCAACTGACGACGCAGGGCGTTGATCCACGCTTTCTGGCGCAGACCGCAACGCTGTTGTTCCAGGTGCTGGCGAATGGTGTCGCGCACCTCGTCATGCAGCGACTGCCGCTCGGGATTAACGGTCTCGCAATGGATCAGGTGGAAGCCCAGTTCGGATTCGACGACTTCCGATAAGGCGCCCTCGCTCATGGCAAAGGCGACGGCTTCGAGTTCCGCATAGAGCTGCCCGCGCGGCACCGTGCCAAGCAGACCGCCGTTCAGTGCCGTGGGACATTCGGAGTGCTTCAGCGCCTGCTCGGCGAAGCGCTCGGGGCTTTTCAGCAGGCGGACGCGGATGCCGTCGATCCTGGCGCGGGAAGCCTCGCGCTCATTACCAGCGAGTTCCTCGTTGATGGTGACGAGGATGTGCCGCAGCACGCGCGTCTCGGCGCGGCGGAAGCGTTCCTTGTGCATGAACCAGAAAATCTCGACTTCGGTATCGCTTACCGCCGTACCGCCAGCGCCGACTTTCTCCAGCACCGCCTCGACCGTCATGTCGCGCTCCACGGCCTGCCGCAGCGCTGCGGCGTCGAGGCCGATGCGTTCGAGGTCGGCGCAGTAGTCCTCGTCGCTGGCGTAGCGGTCGCGAATTTCACCCAGGCTGGCTGCCACCGAAGTTTCCGGCAGCACCACGCTGGCGGCCTCCGGCGTGGTCAGGATCAGCGTCTCGATTTCGCGCTGCTTTGCCGCAACGCTCTGGACGCGCCGCAGTTCGCTATCGGCCAGGGCTTCGAGCGGTTTGGCGAACAGCTTCGCCGCCAGCTTGAGGCGCAGATAGACGCTACCCGGCTCATTCATGGCCGCGTCCCCATTCGACCAGCGCGGACTCCGGCACTTGCAGCGGATTGCCCGGCAGACAGTCGAAATGCGTGTGATAGACAACGCCGTTGGCATCGGAACGATCGACATTCAGAATCTCGCCGCGACTGCCGAGCGGCACCCGCACCTCGCCGCGAATCGCCAGGGCACGGGCCGCGCACACGATCTGGCGCGTCTCGAAACGACTGTCTTGCCACGGCTCGTCGAGACCGATCAGCTCCTCCTCGCGGCAGCCGATCACGCGCGCCTCGTCGAGGAAATGCACCGAGTAGATGATCTGGTCCTGGAGAAAGGTGCCGATGTCGCGCACATGGCCGATGCGCCCGCGCCGCACCAGCAGCGCGCCGACAGCGATGCCGGGAAAGGTGCCGTCGTTGCGCACGTTGCGCGTTACGCGCACGGCATCGCCCTCCTCCCAGCGCGGCAACATGATCGCGACCGGCTGACCGGTCAGCCGGTCAGCGACGACAACGGCACGAAGGCAATGCCCTCGGCCCGGCGGAATACCGCGAAGACCTTTTCCTGGTGCGCGCTGGAGTCGACGAAATCCTCGTAGGCGCGCAGCAGCCAAGCGCGATACGCGGCGTACTGCGGCGGCTTGCCAGCTTCCTGCGCGGCCAGGTAGTCGTGGTAGCGCTGCAAAATGTGCAGGCGGTTGACCTGAACGATGCGGGCATCGTAGGCAATGCCGAAGTAATCGAGGAAGTCTTCGGCACTGGCCAGTTCGGTTAGGTCGTCGGCAAAGCTATCTGTTTCGCATGTCATGATGAACCCTTCTCAATGTGACCGTCCGCTGCAAACAACGCAACTCATGAGCCAGCTCCAAGCAGGTTGAGCAGATCGGCATCCGTCGGCGAATGCTTGGCACTCGCCACAAATGCCCGCACCCGCCGCAACAATTCATGAGCGGCCGTGTCCGACAGCGGATGGTCAAGTTCCGCCATCACGCGCTGCACCGCCCGCGCCCCGGAATGCTTGCCGAGCACGACGCGGTGGGCGCGCCCCACCAGCCCCGGATCGAAGCCCTGATAGTTGGCCGGATCCTTCATCAGGCCATCGACATGTATGCCGGCCTCATGGGTGAACGCGCCCTCGCCGACGATGCTCTTCTGCCAGGGCAGCGGTCGCCCCGAAGCGAGCGCGACACGCCGCGAAATCTCGGGGAAGCCCTTCAGGTCGATCCCCGTTTCGATGCCGTGACAGACATGCAGGCCGAGCACGACTTCCTCCAGCGGCGCATTGCCGGAGCGCTCGCCGAGGCCGTTGACCGTGGTGTTCAGATGCGTGGCGCCAGCCCTTGCGGCGGCCAGCGTGTTGGCGGTGGCCATGCCCAAGTCATCATGGGCGTGCATTTCGATTTCGAGATCGCAGCTCGCGCGCAGCGCGGCGATGCGCTCGAAGGTGGCGAAGGGATCGAGCACGCCCAGCGTGTCGGCGAAACGGATGCGCCGCGCCCCCGCCGCCTGCGCCGCTTCGGCAATCGCCGCCAGCAGGTCCGGCGCGCCGCGCGAGGCGTCCTCGGCGCCGACGCCGACCTCGAAGCCCAGATCGCGCGCCAGACGCACATGCTCGCCTATCGCCGCCAGCAGCCAGCGCCGATCCTTGTGCAACTTGGAGCGCAGATGCTGATCGGACGCCGGCACCGAGATGTCGATCATGTGCGCGCCGAGATTCGCCGCCAGCACGATGTCATCGCGCTGCATGCGGCTCCAGACCATCAGCCGCGCTTGCAAACCCAGCGACGCCACGCCACGAATGCCCTCGCGCTCGGCCTCGCCCATGGCCGGAATGCCGATCTCCAGCTCCGGCACCCCCAGCGCATCCAGCCCGCGCGCGATGCCGAGCTTTTCCTCAAGACTGAACGCCACCCCCGCCGACTGCTCGCCGTCGCGCAGGGTGGTGTCGTTGATGACAATGTGGGGTCGGTGGATGGCAGTCATGGTGGTCAAGCCATGACTAGCAAGGACGGTGCCGACTAAAAGTTCATGCTAAATCAACGGGGTAAATAGGTGGAACGAGGGGATTGTCGGGTTTGCGACGAGGGTGGGGTCCGCAGAGTTGGTCGACTTCAGGAAAGTCGGCGCTGGCGACACGGCGATCCAAAGAGATCAGTTCCGCAATTCGCTCAGCAGTTCCGGGTGCCGATCAAGCAGTCGGAACAGACTAAAAGGGGGAAAGGGGACTCGAAATAACTTTCATGGGATTCATGGCCTACGCAGCCAACTCGCGCGTTGCCTCGTCGATCACCGTCTCCGACACACCGCGTTTCTTTAGCGCCTCGATCAGCCGCGCCGTCTGGCCGAACGCATACTGCGCCTCATCGCGGCGCAAGCCCTCGCCGAGGTATGCCTTCAGCAGGGACTGATAGCCAGAAAATCCCTTGAGCGGCGCGATTTCCTTGAGTGATGCCACCACATCCACGGGAATGCGCAGCGTGATGCTGGTCATTGGCCGGTCTTTCGTCAGCCGCGTCTTGATGTGCTTAGAAATGCTCATGTTCTCGCCTTTCCTCGTTGGTCGCCCGACGGGCGCTAATGATGCGGATGAACGCTTCCGCCACCTCGACATGCACCACGAACAGCAAGCACTCCGTGGCATCGAAACCGATGATCGCGTCGCGCGCCTCGTCGTTGCGCCCCGCCTCCACCAGTCTGAAAAACGGATCGAAAAACACGGTCGCCGCTTGCTCGAAGGTGACGCCGTCATGCTTCCGGGGATTGTCCGCCGCCTTCTTCGCGTTCCACACAAAGTCGGTGCCGTTCAGTTCGAAGCGCCTGTCCATGGCCGATATCATGGGTGAGCGTATTTACTTTGTCAATACTTATGGCGTAATCCAGAAAGTCGGCGCTGGCGGCACGGCGATCAGGCGGCGCGCGCCAGGTCCATGCGAATTTCAACGGCGTCGAATTTCACTTCCACCCTTTCGTCGTCGGTGCGCGCCACCAGCCCCAATTCGACAAGGCGCGCGATGTCCGCATGGACGTTCGAGTAATTGCGCCCAGCCGCTTTCGCCAGGGCATAGACGCTGACCGCCCCCATGCCGCGCAAGCTGTTGAGCAAGTCCAGGCGTGCCGGCGTCAGTTCGGCGAACAGCATGCGCGCCGACTCGAACGACAGGCGGTAGTCAGTCGGGCGCCCGCGTTTTGCCCCCGCGATCTGCTCTCGCGCGGCCTTGAACACGGAACCCTTGCGGCTCACTTCAATGATGGCTTTCATGGCTTATCTCCAGTTTGTCACGTCGCGCTCGTTGTCGTAGCGCACCAGACACTCGCCCGGAACGCCGAAGAACAAGCGGTACTTGTAACGATGCGTGCAAGGCGGTAGCGGCTCGGCCAGTTCCCAGACCACGATCTCGACAATGGAACCGTCGTCGTGAACTTCCTTGGCCTGGGCGATCAGCGTGGCTACCATATGTTGCATTCTAGCAATATATTGCGCCAATGCAATGGCACTCCCACCGAAGCGCCAAGCGATGGGCAAAACCGACTTGCTGGCTCCGCTGCGCCCGTCAGGACCGATAGACGGTCGTCATCGACTTTATTTCTGCGCACTGGTCGCTACGGAGAGGAGAGCGGCTGACTATGGCGGCGTTGAGCCTCTTGCAGCACCCGCATAGTCACTGCATAGCCACTTGACTAGCGTACGTAATAGCGTACCATCAAGGCTTCTTTGAAGGAACACGAAATGAACACGCTTACCGCCAGCGAAGCTCGCGCAAATCTGTATCGGCTGATTGATCAAACAACAGAGTCTCATGAGCCAATCATCATTTCCGGGAAACGCAGCAGTGCCGTGCTGCTCTCCGCCGAAGATTGGAGTGCAATTCAGGAGACCTTGTACCTTCTGGCCGTACCTGGCATGCGCGAGTCCATCAAGGCGGGGATGGCCGAGCCTCTCGCAAAAAGCTCGAAAGAACTCAAGTGGTGAGTTGGACAATTGTTTACGCCAAGCACGCAGTGAAGGATGCAAAGAAGCTTGCTGCGAGCGGTCTCAAGCCAAAGGCGCAAGAACTGCTCGCGGTTCTGTCCATCGACCCGTTTCAGAATCCACCGCCCTTCGAGAAGTTGGTCGGCGATCTTGCCGGCGCATACTCTCGCCGCATCAATATTCAGCACCGCATCGTGTACCAAGTCTTTGCCAAAGAGCGGACGGTTCGTGTCCTGCGTATGTGGACACACTATGAGTGAGCAGGCTCATCCCATCGCATTCGAATGCAGCCCGAAGACCTCCAACTGCTGGTGACCCGCGAAATGCCCTTCGGTAAGTTCAAGGGGCGGCTGATCGCCGATTTGCCGGGCAACTACCTGAACTGGTTTGCCCGCGAGGGCTTTCCTGGCGGAGAGATCGGTCGCCTGCTGGCGCTGATGCAGGAGATCGATCACAACGGGCTGAAGGACTTGCTGACGCCGCTGCGCCCGCGATAGGGAAATCGGCGCCGTATTTCGCCGGGGGACTGCCCCAACGCTGCCGGAGACTAAGCTCGCGTTAGCCTGCGCCGCTACATCACGGGAAGATTCAGCCGAATCGACCCGTAATGTAGTCTTCCGTCGCCTTCTTTTTCGGCTTGATGAATATCTGGTCGGTAACGCCGAATTCGATCATCTCGCCGAGATACATGTAGGCGGTGAAATCCGAGATGCGCGCCGCCTGCTGCATGTTGTGGGTGACGATGAGAATGGTGACCTTCTCCTTCAGCTCGATGATGAGTTCCTCGATGCTGGCGGTGGCGATGGGGTCGAGGGCCGAAGTCGGTTCGTCGAACAGGATGATCTCCGGATCGGAAGCCAGGGCGCGCGCGATGCACAAACGCTGCTGCTGCCCGCCGGAAAGATTGGCGCCGAGTTCCTTGAGCCGGCCGCTGACCTCGTTCCACAGCGCGGCCTCCTTGAGCGCCGCCTCGACGCGATCATCGAGTTCGTTCTTGTTGCGCATGCCGCGCACGCGCAGGCTGTAGGCGACGTTCTCGAAGATCGATTTGGGAAACGGATTCGGCTTCTGGAACACCATGCTGATGCGCATGCGCACTTCGATCGGATCGACATCCGGCGACAGCAGGTTGGTGTTGTCCGGATACAGCACGATGCCGCCGCCGGCATAGCGGTTGCCCGGATACAGGTCGTGCATGCGATTGAAGCAGCGCAGCAGCGTGGACTTGCCGCAACCGGAGGGGCCGATCAGCGCCGTCACCTTGTGGTCGTGGATCGGCATGGAAACCTTTTTCAGGGCATGGAAGGCGCCGTAGTAGAAGTCCAGGTCGCGCACGTCCGCCTTGAGGACAACGCCCTCGACTCCGGGTTCGGTTCCGGTTGGAATTTGCATGGTGCTCACCACTTGATGTTTTTGCGCAAACGATAGCGCACGTAGATGGCCAGGCCGTTCATGGCCAGGGTCATGAAGACGAGAACGAAACCGGCCGCCGCCGCATTGACCGCAAACGCGGCCTCGGGCCGCGAAGTCCAGTTGAACATCTGGATCGGCATCACCGTGAAGGGCGCGAAGATCCAGTCGAACAGCCCGGCGGGCGGCTCGCCGCTGAAAGGCGCCGGCGGCAGAAAGGCGATGAAAGTCAGCGCGCCGATGGTGATGATCGGCGCCGTCTCGCCGATGGCGCGCGCCATGCCGATAATCACCCCGGTCAGGATGCCGGCCGAAGAATACGGCAGGATGTGGTCGCGCACCGTCTGCCAGGTGGTCGCGCCGCAGGCGTAGGAGCCTTCGTGAATCGACTGCGGAATGGCGCGGATCGCCTCGCGCGTGGCGACGATGATCACCGGCAGGATCAACAGCGCCAGCGTCAGCCCGGCGGAGAGGATGCTCTGGCCGAAGCCGAAGTAATAAACGAACAGGCCGAGCGCCAGCAGGCCATAGACGATGGACGGAATGCCGGCCAGGTTGCTGATGTTGATCTCGATGATGTCCGTGATCCAGTTCTTCGGCGCGTATTCCTCAAGATAGACCCCGGCGGCGACGCCCAGCGGCACGGCCGCCAGCGCCGTCAGCAGCATCACCAGCACGGTGCCGACCCAGGCCGAAAGGATGCCGGCGTTGGCGGCGCGGCGCGAGGGAAACGAGGTGAAGAAATCCAGATTCAGTCGCGGCACGCCCTGGATCGCCATGTCGACGAACAGCACGGTGAAAGTGAGCACGCCCACCATCAGGGAAAGGATGCCGAGCAGGGTGAAGAACAAGTCCCAGCGCTTGGCGCGGAGGATGATCGAGCGGATGCGTTGCAGCTTGTCGGCATTCATTTCAATACACCTCGCGATAGTGCTTGCGCAGCCAGTAGCCGAGCAGATTGAAGGCCAACGTCATCAACAGCAGGGTCAGGCCGGCAGCGAAGATGGTCTGGTAGCCGATCGAGCCGTGCGGCAGATCGCCCAGCGCCACCTGGACGATATAGGAGGTGATGGTCGCTCCCGGTTCCGTGGGATTGAAGGTCAGGTTCGGCTGCATGCCGGCCGCCACGGCAAGGATCATGGTCTCGCCGACGGCGCGGGAGATGCCGAGGATATAGGCCGAGGCGATGCCCGAGGTCGCCGCCGGCGTCACCACCCAGAGCGCGGTTTGCAGGCGCGTCGCGCCCATGGCGTAGGAACCCTCGCGCAGCGCCATCGGCACGGCGCGCATGGCATCTTCCGACAGCGAAGCAACGTAGGGAATGATCATGATGCCCATCACCAGGCCGGCCGAGAGCAGGTTGAAGCCGGGCAGGTCGGGATAGAATTTTTGCAGCAGCGGCGTAATGAAGGTCAGGGCGAAGTAGCCATAGACGATGGTCGGCACCCCGCCCAGCAGTTCGAGGAAGGGCTTGGCGACTTCGCGTACCGTGAAGCCGGCGAATTCGGACAGGTAGATCGCGATGATGGTGCCCAGCGGGATGGCGACCAGCAAGGCCACGCCGGAACTGGTCAGGGTGCCCGAGAGCAGCACCATGATGCCGTAGTGGGCGTCGTCGAACAGCGGCGTCCACTGCGTATCGAAGAGGAAATCGGACAGCGGCACCGTTTCAAAGAACACCCAGGATTCCTTGACCAGCACATAGACGATGGCGACGGTGATGAACACCGAAAACGCCGCCGCGCCAAACAGCAGGAACTCGATGATGCGTTCCTTGACATGGCGCGACGCCTTCCTGCTCAGCCGGTCGCTGACGTGCTCGGTCATAAAGGGAGCCTTGGCAGGCAAAGTTGCGCTCATCGGAAACGGGTCAGGCGAAAATGTACAGCAAAACGGCCCCGGAACGTCGGTCCCGGGGCCTCCGGCAATCGCTTATTTGGCTTCGCGCTTGACCAGATCGTCAATCTTGACGCCAACTTCGGGGACGCCGCCGAACACGGTGCCCAGCTTCATCTTGTCCACATGCTCGGAGTTGATCTTGTAGATATTCGCCGGCAGTTGAACGTACTTGACTTCCTGCGTCAGCTTGGAGCCGTGCTTCATGTAGAAATGAATGAATTCCTTGACTTCCGGCTTCTCCAGCGACTTGGCGTTGACGTAGATGAAGATCGGTCGCGCCAGCGGCTGGTAGGAGCCGTCCTCGACCACGGCAGCGGACGGCGTCACGAACTTCTTGCCGTTCCAGATCGCGGCGGCCTTCAGCTTGCCGGCATTCTCGATGTAATAGGCGAAGCCGAAGTAGCCGATGCCGCCCTTGTCGCGGGACACGCCCTGCACCAGCACGTTGTCGTCTTCCGAGGCGGTGTAGTCGCCGCGCGAAGATTTGGCCTTGCCGGTGATGGCCTCGGTGAAGTATTCGAAGGTACCCGAATCGGCGCCCGGACCGTAGAGCTTGAGCGGCAAGTCAGGGAAGCTCGGATCGACCTGCTTCCAGTTGGTGATCTTGCCTTGGGCAGCAGGTTCCCACATGACCTTCAACTGTTCGGGCTTCAGGTTGGCGGCGAAGGTGTTGGATGGGTGCAGCACCACGGTCAGCGCATCGAAAGCCACCGGCAGTTCGACGTACTTGATGCCGGCGGCGGCGCAGGCTTCCATTTCCTTCTTGACGATCGGGCGCGAGGCATCGGAGATGTCGGTCTCGCCACGGCAGAACTTCTTGAAGCCGCCGCCCGTGCCGGAAATGCCCACGGTAACCTTGATGGCATTCTTTTTCGCCTTCTGGAATTCTTCGGCCACGGCCTCGGTGATCGGATAGACCGTCGAGGAACCGTCGATCTTGATCAGGGGGGCCTGGGCAAAAACGCTCGCCGAAGTAAAAATGCCGGCGACGGCAACAGCAATTTTCAGGGATTTCATCAATGGACTCCTTTGTGCAGTGAGGTAGAGAAACCGCAGTTTAGGCAGCGAATGTTACAGAGCCGTGAAATTGCCCGCCGGGTGAACATTTTCCGTCCTCCGGGGTCATGCGCCTGTAACGCAGCCGGCTTAATCTGGGCAAATGCAGTCCTTTCCCCTGCTTGCCGGCCTGCGGCTGTTGCTGGTCGCGCTTCACCTCATCTACGGTGCGGTTCTGGTGGCGCTGCTGTTTCGCCTGGGCGGCGTCCCCTGGCGGCAGCGCCTGAAACGCATCTGGTCGCGCCAACTGCTGATGCTGCTTGGCATCCAGGTCGAATCGGACGAAAGCGATGTGTTCCGCATCGACAGCGGTCTGCTGGTCGGCAACCACATCTCCTTCATCGACATCTTCGTCATCAACGCCCTGCTGCCGTCAGGCTTCGTCGCCAAGAGCGAGGTTGCGCAGTGGCCGCTGATCGGCTGGCTCTGCCGTCACAACGATACCGTGTTCATCGAGCGCGGCAGCCGCAAGGCCGCCCATCGGACTCACCAGCACATGCTGCGAATGCTCGGTGCCGGATTGCGCCTGGCGATCTTTCCCGAAGGCACCAGCACCGCCGGTGACACCTTGCTGCCCTTCCACGCCGCGCTGTTCCAGAGCGCCATCGATGCCGCCGTGCCGGTGCATGCGCTCGCGCTCAGCTATCACCGCGCCGACGGTACCCGATCCGAGGCACCGGCCTACATCGACGACATCAGCCTGCTGGACTGCCTGATGACTGTTCTCAGGGCTGGCGGACTGACGGCGCGCGTCACGCTGGCGGCAAGCTTTGCGCCGCCGTTGCCGAATCGGCGCCACCTGGCCCATCGTGCCCACCAGGCGGTTGCGACCGCTCTGGAACGAGCGCATGGCGCGGCTCAAGCGCTACCGCTGATCGACTTCAATCCGGAGAAAAGAGAGGTAAACCGGGCAGAAGGCACTGCGCAACCTCTCCGTAACGAAGCGGCAATCAAGACGTAACAACCGGTTTTGAAAATGCAGGCGTGCCCAACGAGCGAAAAGGAGAACGCCATGCAAGAGAACCTGATCGAAACCGCCGCCGCCAGCCAGCATGTCGGCTACAGCGTTGCGCTGGCGCGCAGCGAAGAGGAAGTCCGCGAGGCGCAACGTCTGCGCTACCAGGTTTTCGTCGAGGAACTTGGCGCCACCATCCGCTGCCGCACGCCGAACCACGACACCGATGTCTACGATCCATTCTGCGAACACCTGATCGTGCGCGAAAGCCACACCGACCGCATCGTCGGCACCTACCGCATCCTGTCGCCGGACGCCTCCCGCCGTGCCGGCGGCTATTACTCGGAAACCGAGTTCTATCTGCCCCGACTGCAAAACCTGCGCAGCCGCATGGTGGAAATCGGTCGTTCCTGCATCCATCCGGGATATCGCAGCGGCGCGGTCATCACCCTGCTTTGGGCCGGACTGGCCGAATACATGCTGACCCACAACTACGAGTACCTGATGGGCTGCGCCTCGATCGGCATGGCCGACGGCGGACACAATGCCGCCAACCTGTTCGCCCAGCTCTCCCCGGAGCACATGGCTCCCGCCGAATACCACGTCTTCCCGCGGCACGGCCTGCCTGTTGAGCGCCTCGCCACCAACCAGCCGGTGCTGATTCCACCGCTGATCAAGGGCTATCTGCGCGTCGGCGCCTGGGTCTGCGGCCAACCGGCATGGGATCCTTACTTCAACACCGCCGACCTGCTGATGCTGCTGCCGATGTCGCGCATGAATCCCCGCTACATGCGCCACTTCGTCAAGCCCGCCGCAGCCGTCGCGGCATGAGCGTGGCCGAAATCGCGGCGGGATTGAGTTGGCGCGGCGAGACCCGCGCCTTGACGCCGCGTGCCGGTCGCCCGCTGCATGTGCTGATGCTGAGCGACGTCTACTTTCCGCGCATCAATGGCGTCTCCACCTCGATCCAGACTTTCCGCGCCGCGCTCGCCGCTCGCGGCGTGCGGGTCACGGTGGTGGCGCCCGAGTATCCCGGAACCGACGCCGTAGCCGACACGATGGCAAACATCGTCCGCCTGCCTTCGCGCGCCGTGCCGCTCGATCCGGAAGACCGTCTGATGCTGTGGCGCCACCTCGGCGATCTGGACCGCCGTCTCGCCCGCGCCGACTTTGACCTGGTACATGTGCAGACCCCCTTCGCCGCGCACTATGCCGGCCTGCGCCTGGCGCGGGCACGGGGAATTCCCTGCCTCGCCACCTATCACACGCACTTCGAGGAATACCTGTTTCACTACGTCCGCTTCCTGCCGCGCCACGCGCTGCGCTTTGCCGCCCGCAGGCTGGCCCGGCACCAGTGCAATGCGCTCGACGCCGTGGTGGTGCCCTCGCAACCGATGGCGGCCACCTTGCGCGACTATGGCGTCGGCACACCGTTGCACGTGATCCCCACCGGGCTGCCGCAAAACCAGTTCGCGCGCGGCGACGGTGATAAATTTCGACGCGACCAGGGCATCGCGCCGGAGCGCCGCGTGGCGCTCTTCGTCGGTCGCGCCGCTTTCGAAAAGAACATCGGCTTTCTGCTCGAAATGATCGCCATCGCCTGTCGGCAACAGCCGCAACTGATGCTGGTGATCGCCGGCGAAGGCCCGGCGCTGCCTGCCTTGCGCCGCCAAGCCGCCGCCCTGCATCTCGATGACCACATCCGCTTCGTCGGCTACCTGCCACGCGAAGGCAGTTTGCGCGATTGCTACGCCGCCGCCGACGTGTTCACCTTCGCTTCGCATACCGAAACCCAGGGCTTGGTGCTGCTCGAAGCCATGGCCATCGGCCTGCCGGTACTGGCCATTCCGGCGCTGGGCGCGGCCGAGATCGTCGCCCCCAGGCGTGGCGCGATTCCAGCCGCCGACACACCGAATGCCTTTGCCGCGCAACTGGTCGAATTGCTCGGTCGACCCGCCACCCTGGCCGCCATGAGCGAAGCAGCCATCGCCTTCGCCCGCGAATGGGACGCCGTAACCCAGGGCGCCCGCTTGGCCGTGCTCTACCGCGAGCTGGTGTGCGCCCCGGTCGGCGTCGACTGCGCCTTGCCGCTGGCCGCCCGGTCATGAAACCCGAACCCGTCGCCGAAGAAAGCCCCTTCAAAGGTCAGACCGGCTTGCGCCGCATCTGGAATGCCTTCAGCTACTCGCTATCCGGCCTGCGCGCCGCCTCTCTCAACGAAGACGCCTTCCGCCAGGAATGCCTGCTGGCGGCGGTGCTGATCCCCCTGGCGCTGCTGCTGCCCGTGCCCGGCGTCGGTCGGGCGCTGATGATCGGCAGCATGCTGCTGGTGCTCATCGTCGAGCTGATCAACTCCGCCATCGAGGCCGCCATCGACCGCATCTCGCTGGATAGGCACCGGCTCTCCAAGCGCGCCAAGGACATCGGCAGCGCGGCAGTGCTGATCGCGCTGATCAACGTGCTGACCACCTGGACGCTGGTGCTGTTCTGAGGAAAACATGACAGCCCCTCTCCATGTCGCTGTCGTCACGGAAACCTGGCCGCCGGAAGTCAATGGCGTCGCCATGACGCTCGGTCGCATGGTGCAGGGTCTGCTGGCGCACGGCCATCGCGTCAGCCTGACGCGGCCCCGGCAGCATGCCGACGACATCGCGCCGGCCTCGCCGCGACTGACCACCACGCTGGTGTGCGGCCTGCCGATTCCCGGTTACGCCGGCCTGAAATTCGGCCTGCCGGCACGGCGACTGCTGTGCCGGCAATGGCGCGCCGAGCGACCGGATGTGGTGCAGGTGGTGACCGAAGGTCCGCTGGGCGCATCGGCCATCGCTGCGGCGCGCGAGCTGGGTATCCCGGTGGTGTCCGAGTTCCACACCAACTTCCACGCCTACAGCCGGCATTACGGCTTTGGCTGGCTGGAGAGCCTGGTCGCCGCCCACTTGCGGCGCCTGCACAACCGCAGCCGGATGACGCTGGTACCCTCCCGCCAGCTTGGCGTCGATCTGGCGCGCCGAGGCTACCGCAACATTCGCGTCGTCGCCCGTGGCGTCGATACCGCCCTGTTCAACCCCGCCCGCCGCAGCGCCGCACTGCGCGCTGCGTGGAAAGTCGATGAGCGCGATCTGGTGGTGGCATATGTCGGTCGCCTGGCGCCGGAGAAAAACCTGTCGCTGGTACTCTCCACCTTCGCCGCGATCCGCGTCCACGTCCCGAGCGCCCGCTTGTTGCTGGTCGGCGACGGCCCGTCGCGGCGGCGCTTGCAGCAACAGCATCCCGAGCACCTGTTCGCCGGCATGCGCCACGGCGAAGACCTCGCCGCCCACTACGCCTCGGCCGACCTGTTCCTGTTTCCAAGCCTGACCGAAACCTATGGCAACGTCACTCTCGAAGCGCTGGCCAGCGGCCTGCCGGTGGTGGCCTACCGCATGGCCGCAGCCGCCGAACTGATCCGCCACAGTGACAACGGCATGCTCGCCGATCCCGGCGCCAGCGCCCAATTCGTCCGCGCCGCACTCGACCTGGTCAGCTACCCCGGCGCGCTGCACCGCGCCGCCGCAGCCGCGCCGCCAAGCGTCGCCGCGCTCGACTGGGAGCGCATCCACCAGCGGCTGGTGGCTGCGCTACGCGACGCCATCGACGGAATCGCCGTGCCGTCGCCGAATGAAGCGGCCCATCGCATGCTGCCCGACTAGGCCAAGCCCATGCACGTCCGCTCGATCTTCCTCTCCGACATCCATCTCGGCACCCGAGGCTGCCAGGCGGAGCGCCTGCTCGACTTTCTGCACGACCATGACAGCGACAACCTGTTCCTGATCGGCGACATCATCGATTTCTGGTCGATGAACCGCGGCATCCACTGGACTCCGGCGCAGAACACCGTGGTGCAAAAAATCCTGCGCCGCGCCCGCCACGGCCACAAGGTGATGCTGATTCCCGGCAACCACGACGAGGCGATGCGCGAATATGACGGCGTCTCCTTCGGCGACATCCTGGTTCGCTGCGAGCACGTCCACGTCACTGCCGACGGCAAGCGCTATCTCTTGCTGCACGGCGACGAATTCGACCAGGTGACGCGCTATCACCGCTGGCTGGCGGTCATCGGCGACATCGGCTACAACCTGCTGGTGCGGCTCAACGCCTCGCTCTCGCGTCTGCGCCGCCTGTTGCGCCGCCCCGGCTACTGGTCGCTTTCCGGCTACGCAAAAAGTCGAGTCAAGCGCGCCGTCTCCTTCATTTTCGACTTTGAGGACTCGTTGATTCGCGCCGTCCGCGAACGCGGCATGGATGGCGTGATCTGCGGCCACATCCACAGCGCCGCCATGCGTAATGTCGATGGCGTGGCCTATGTCAACTGCGGCGACTGGGTCGATAGCTGCACCGCCATCGTCGAGCACCACGACGGTCGGCTGGAACTGGTCCGCGCCTGGCAAGCCGTCACGGCGGCGGTCCCGGTCGCCGTATCGCCAGCGCCGACTTTCGATAATCTGCCCCAGCCGGGCATCGCATGCGGCGGCGATGTAATACGACTGTAATAATCTTTCGGGGAGCGGACGACTAGACTAGGCGGCAACTTTCTCCTGCGTCGAGCCGATGACCCAACAAATCGCTCTCAAACTGGCAGTGGCCCAGGATCGTCATGGCGCGCTGCTGCGACACCCCGCCCTGGCTGCGGCGACCGTCCGCGAGCAACACCACCTGGTCAGCATCTACTATGACACTCGGCGCATGGCCTTGCGCCGCGCCGGCATCCTGCTGCGCCTGCGCAGGCATGGCGCCTCGTGGCTGCAGACGGTCAAGCGCCAGGATGACTCGCGTGGCGGCCTGACGCAACGGCCGGAATGGCAGGCGCCCTACCGCAACCACTTCGATTTCTCCCACGTCGACGACGCCGAACTGCGCGACTGGCTGCAAAAGGACAAGATCGCCGGCCGCCTCGCCGCCATCTTCGAAACCAACATCCGCCGCACCGTCTGGCAACTCGACCCCGATCCCGACACCCGCCTGCTGGTCAAGCTGGATCGCGGCTGGATCGCCTCCAACGGTCGCCGCGACACCCTCTCCGAACTGGAACTGCAACTGGTGTCGGGCAGCCTCGACAGCCTTTACGCCCTGGCTTTGCAACTGGCCCAGCGCCTGGCCCTGCCGCCGCTGCTGCTGTCGAAGGCGGAGCGTGGTTATCGACTGTTTCTCAACATACAACCGGCTCCGGTGAAAGCGGGCGAAGTGCCGATCGACGCCGCGCACACACCGCTGGCGGCGTTCCGCCTGATCGCCGTGGACTGCCTGTCGCATCTGCAACTCAACCATGATGGCGCTGTCAGCAGCGACGACCCCGAGTACATTCATCAGATGCGGGTCGCCACGCGCCGCCTGCGCGCCGCGCTGCGCATGTTCGGCCCCGTGTTGCCCGAGGGTTTCGCCGAGCAGTTGGTGCCGCCGATGCGCGAACTGATGCGGGCGTTGGGCCAGGCTCGCGACCTCGATGTGCTGATGGCGGAGATCGTCGCCCCGGTCGCCGCCGCCCTGCCGGACGAACCGCGCCTGACCGATCTGGCCAGCGCCCTCACCAACCGCCTGTATGTCGCCCGCGCCGACACCCGCCGGGTGATGCAGCAACCCGCCTACGGCCAGTTGCTGCTGACCGCCGGCAGCCTGCTGCTGCGCGCGCCCTTCATCGAGCCGCCCGACGCCAGTCCCGAGGCACCGTTTCTGTTGCAGTTCGCCGATCACCGCCTCGGTCGTCTGCTGAAGAAGCTTCGCGAGTATGCCGATGCCGCTCGCATCGATTACCCGCCTTCGCTGCACCAGTTGCGCATCGGCATCAAGCGGCTGCGTTATGCCATCGAGTTCTCCAGCTCGATCATTCCCGGCAAGGCCGGCGCCGCGATCATCAAGCGACTCGCCGGATTGCAGGAAGAACTGGGGCAACTCAACGATCTGGCCAGCGCCGGCACGCTGTTGATGACCTGCGCCGGCAGGGACTCGCACCTGCGCGAAGCCGTGACGCTGGTCGGCGGCTGGCACGGACAACGTCATGCCGCCCTGCTCGACGACATACCGCACAAGCTGAAGCTGATCCGTGGCCTGAAACTGCCGCGACTGAGCGTACACGCGACCAAGAAGCACGAATAGCGACAACACCGTCGCTTCGAAACCGCTGATCAAGTTCGCGGTGGTGGTGTGCTTTCGCATGACGTGAGACTGGCAATCTCCTTCAGTAGCCTGGCGGCTTGACCAGCCCAGAAGCCAATCCCGCACTACGTCACACAAGAGCCCTATTCCGGCAACAAACGCCCCTTGGACACGATCGGTAAGCATTGGCATCAATCACTGGCCGACGAATACCTGGTGAGATTAAGCGTCTGATCCGTGGCTATCTTCGGCCTCGAAAACGCCCTTGTGTAATAGGTTCTGTCCATCTGATCTGCATAAGTAAGTGTCAGGCTTAGCCAGATCAAACTGCTCATTCAAATCGATGCGGGCGCGATATGTGCCCCTATTCCAGAGGTTCTCCCACAGTCTGGACAACTCGATATCCTCGTCCATGCGAAAGAACTCACCTGGCCAGTTAGCTCGGGTTTCCTTGGTCCAGAATGTTTCTACATCTTCAAGCGCGCTCCACCACGCTTCGAGCTCCGCTTGGGGAATGCAAGGAAACCAAAGCCACTCATGGTTACCGAACCCCTCCTCCACCGGGACGACAAACTCGCTGTCGCATCTGCGAATGAGTTCCGAAACGATTCCAATATCCAAGATGACTGCCTCCTTCTACGAATAGTTAATGAAAAAACAAGCGCAACCTAGAACAAAACACTCACAAAACTGCAATATAAGTCTCATCGGCTTGTAATTTTTGCGAATTAGTCTGCCGTCTCCTTACTACTCAGCACTTGGAGACTTCAAATGGAAATGCGCGTGAAAGCAATATATTTGGCGGTGGCATCGACCTTTGCCCTGGCGGGTTGCGGTGGAGGCAGCGACAGTTCAACCCCCTCCAGCACAGCGTTAACCGGGATCTTGTCCGACTCTTACGTCAAGGGCGTGACCTATTCCACCAGCACGGGCGCTTCCGGCGTCACTGGCGCCAACGGCGAATTCACCTACAAAGCGGGCGATACGGTTACCTTCAAGATCGGCCAGGCAACTCTGGGTTCCGTAAGCATGGCCAGCACGGCACTGAGCAACCTGAGCGGTAACAAAGTCGTGCGCCCCAAGGATATCGCTGGCGTGACCGATGAGACCGACGAGAAGGCGCTGGCTGTTGCGCAAGTCATCCAGACGGTTGCCGGTGCCTCCACGACCGCCACGAACATTGATGTCAGTGCTAACGCCCCTCTGCTGTCCGCCGCATCCACCATCAATTCACTCGCTGCCGCCGACACGGCACTGAAAGGCGCGGGGCTGACACCGGCAGCGCTCTCCAATGTCACCACGCACTTGCTGAATGCGCCCGCCAAAGTGAAGTCGGTCACCTTCACCCCGACCGACATTACTGGCCTGTCCGATGCGAACCGCGCGATCGCTTACACCACCTCGACCGTGAACGTGACCTATGCCGACGGCAGTGTGAAAAATTTCCCTCTGTCATATGCAAATCTGTTCAACAACACCGACACCGACAAGACTGCCGACGGATCGGCGGCTGCCGTCGTTCGCAACAAGAATGGCGTGATCCAGAATGATGCCAATGGCAACCCGTATATCCCGCAAACGCCAGATGCCAATTCATTGCTGAACATCGGCGGCACGCCGTATCTAGTCACCCATTTCGAATATGAAAATGTCGATAGCACGGGCGCAGCCGGCTACGGAAAAATCCCGATGCTGATGACAGTGGCCAAACTTGTTCAGAACAGCACAGACGGCAAATTCACCGTCGACTCGATCAAGCAGGTCGATTTCTCCGCAGTCAATGGCCTGTGGATTCCCTGCGCAGGCAGCCGCTCACCCTGGAACACCCATTTGGGCTCCGAGGAATATGAGCCGGATGCGCGCTGCGAAGTCGATGCGACCTATGCCGCCATCGGCGGCGGTTCGTGTGCTGCCATGGAATACACCGCGCGCATGAATGGCTTCCGCACCATCTACGGCGCAACGACAGCGTCTCCTTACCATTACGGCGCAGTGCCCGAAGTAACCATCGCCAGCAACGGCACCAGCACCGTGGAAAAATGGTACACGCTGGGCCGTATCTCGCGCGAGAAAGTGCAGATGTTCGGTGACTCGCGCACCGCAATCCAGGGCGACGATGGAACCTACACCAGCCTCACCATGTTTGTGGCGGACAACGCGGGCGATCTGTCCGCAGGCAACCTGTATGCGGCAAAATGGAACCAGGTGTCGCCCGTGGGCACGGATGGCGGCGAAGCCAACCTGACCTGGATCAATCTGGGCCATGCCACCCATGCCGAGATCAAGGCCGCCGTCGATGCGGGCGTGACCTTCAACGATCTGTTCCTCACTTCCACCACTGCGGCAGCCGGATTCACAGCGGTCAAGACCGGGCATGAAGTCGCTAAGGTCGAATATCTGCAACTGAAGACCGGCAACTTTACGACCGGCGTCCCCATCGTCACCCTGGCCGCCTTCCTCGAAACCCGCCGTTATGCCGCGCTGATGGGCGCAACGACCGAATTCGAGAAGTACGAGGGCGTGGCTTACAACGCCAGGGAGAACAAAGCCTACGCCGCGTTTGCTCGCATGTCGAAAGGCATGGAAGTCGGCGCCGCCGATCCGGTTGACCACATCCGTATCAAGAAGAACTCGTCCGGCGGTGTATACGAGATGTCGCTCAAGCCTAACCAGCGTGACTCCTTAGGCGCTGCAATCGGCAGCGACTTCGTACCGGTCTCGATGAAGGCGATCGTGCTCGGCAAGGACATCACGGCGGATGCCGACGGCAACAAGTCCGACCTGAACTCGATCTCCGCCCCGGACAACCTGTCGTTCTCCGACCGGATGCGCGTGTTGTTCATCGGCGAGGATTCCGGCAGCCACGTCAACAACTACCTGTGGGCCTACCATGTCGACACCGGCAGCCTGGTGCGTATCCTCTCCCTGCCGATGGGTGCGGAATCCACCGGTCTGCAAGTCGTGGACAACATGAACGGGCACGCTTACATCATGAGCAACTACCAGCATGCCGGCGACCCGATCGGTGATCCAGTCGTCTATAACCGCATCAAGCCGCTGATCAACGTCAACAAAGCGGAAATCGGCTATCTCGGCGGCCTGCCTGCCATGCATTAAGAGAACGCCAGTAACAGTGGTTCTTTGCTTTCCCCGGTCGCCCAAAGCGGCCGGGGATTGCTCTTTGCGGGTTTGACAGTCTGTTTCAAAGAATCCGCAATATCGGTCTGGCATGCTGCCGGACACGCTCTGAAATAGAAGAGCGCCAGATGCGCGCAAGGATTATTTTTGTGACCACGATCAAGCAACTTGTCCTGACGGTTTCAGTCGCTGCCCTGTTTGCGCTGTTCACCGCCTGCGGTGGCGGCAGCGCGGCAAGCCCGTCCGCCGGAACGCAAGCCGTATCCAAGGCGGCAGTCGGGGAAAAGATATTTTTCGACACCAGCCTGTCCGAACCGGCCGGCATGTCCTGTGCCACTTGTCACGACCCGGCGCGAGCCTTCACCGATTCGCATGCGCTGGCGATCAGCATGGGCGTGTCCGAGGGTGTGATCCCCGGCCTGTTCGGCGGACGCAACACCCCGACCATTGTCTACCACGTCCTGACACCCGTCTTTGGCTTTGCCGAAGAAGGACCGTACGGCGGCCTGTTCCACGACGGACGGGCTGCCACGCTGGCCGATCAGGCGGGCGGACCGCCCACCAATCCGGTGGAGATGCACAACCCGGACATGGCCAGCTACGTCAATAAAGTCAAAAGCGCGGCGTATGCCGACGACGTCAAACGCGTGTGGGGCAACGATGTCTTCGACAACGTCACCGAGGCCTATAAAAAAATCACCGCCACAGTCGCCGAGTTCGAAAAGACGGACAAGCGCTTTGCCCCCTTTACATCCAAATTCGATTACTGGCTCGCGGGCAAGGTGAAATTGACCAGCGAGGAACTGAACGGACTCAGCCTGTTCAACGCCAGCGACAAGGGCAACTGCGCTGCCTGCCACCCCAGTATTGCGCCGAGTTCGGTCACGCCGCCGCTGTTCACCGATTTCACCTACGATGCATTGGGCGTCCCGCGCAATGCCGCCATCCCCGCAAATGCCGACCCGAACTATTTCGACCTGGGGCTATGCGGGCCGGCCCGCACGGACTTCAGTTCCCCCACCTTGTGCGGAAAATTCAGGGTGCCCACGCTGCGGAATGTCGCCATCACCGCTCCCTATTTCCATAACGGCAAATTTTCGAATCTGCGCGATGTCGTCAAATTCTATGTCACGCGCGACATCAATCCGGAACTCTGGTATCCGCTGGATGGCAACGGCAATGTCGTAAAATTCGACGACTTGCCCGCTCAGTACAGGATCAACGTCAACATTTCCGAGCCGCCATACAACCGCCGCCTTGGAGACCTGCCCGCCATGACAGAAGTTGAAATCGACCATGTGGTGGCATTCCTCAACGCCCTGACCGATGGCTATGTCCTTCCCTGATTTCCTTGATTGACGGATAAGGACCCAGAAAGGGCTTTCCGGCGCGCCGGAACCCATTCGAAGCGACGGCCGGTATGAGTACACCCATTATCTGCAGCAGAACGGCGCCGGCGACGAATTCCGCGGCAACGACGAGGTCATGGCCAAGTTCTTCGATGCCGACGGCAGCCTCAAGGCGGAGGCGGTCAGCCAATTGCACAACGATGTCACCGTATTGCTGAATCCCTTGCGGGCCAGGGCCCTGGCGCTGAACAAGGCCTACAAGGCGCTGGTTGACGAACAGAGCTTTGCGTTCGGTCGCGACGCCACGGTGACAGCGGTCAATACCGTGCACAGAAACGTCAAGATCGGCACGGCTACCGGCATAGTGCAAGCCGTTACGGGCCCTTGACCAGATTTCCCGGGAAAGGACTGAAGTTCAGGACTCCCTGCTCTGCGCGCGCTGGCACCAGGCTGGAGAGAAACTGGTGCGGGCAGTGTTCCCACGAGAAGCGCCGCCCGTGGCTGGCCACGGCTTCGCGGTCCAGCGTGAGCGCCTTCTCAAAGTGATCACAGAGGAGCTCCCAGGGCGGGGTTGTTTCGGCCGGGCTGCTCGCTATCGCAGGACGTAGACCGAGTGCGCCTTCGACGACCGCCATCGCAATCCGCCGCTCGCCGAAGAATCGTCACAGCACGTCCGGCGACCAACCGTTCTGCTTCTCTCATACCCCCAAGAAAACCGAGAACTTCAAATGGGGTGGCTGGCGCTTCGAGGTCGTGGACATGGAACGAAACCGTGTCGACGAAGTGCTAGTAAAACGGGTGGAAACTTAGCGGCGAGTCTCCAGATATGGAAAAAATTCGCGGTCTGCGCCCAGCATGTGTTTTGTAACTACGTCGTGGGTCAGGAACTGGAAAAGTTCGCCCGCCTCCAGCATGCCGTTGCGGAAGCGGTCGGTCAGGCTAACGGCTCTAGTGCTTAATTCGCGATGGGTATCGGCATGCAACGCCGCGCCGGGATACCCGGCCGCCGTGATAATTGCCTCCTCGTTTTGGAAATGCTGTACGACAACGCGAATAAAGGCATCGACTATTTCGCCCGTCTCGTCCGCAGGGCGTCCCGAAAGCATGGCAGCAAGCAGATCGTTGGCGCGACCGAATAGGGCCTGGTGCTCGCGGTCGATCGTTTCATGGCCGCTTTCGTATGCCTTGTGCCAAACCAACTGCAGGAACCGCGCGTCGACTTTCTCCCCGACGTTACCGCGCCGCGGTGTTTCTGGCGCAAATTGAACCTGGTTACGGCCATTGGTTTTCGCCTGGTAAAGCGCGGCATCAGCGCGCTGGAACCACTGCTCCCAAGTTTCTTCCGGCATGCATTCGGCAACGCCGATACTTCCCGTAATGTGACCGACTTCCGGAAAATCTGTCTTG
This sequence comes from Sulfuritalea sp., assembly GCA_023229545.1. Lineage (GTDB taxonomy): Bacteria > Pseudomonadota > Gammaproteobacteria > Burkholderiales > Rhodocyclaceae > Sulfuritalea. The sequence goes on from JALNZB010000032.1 coordinate 28,700, forward strand.
GCTATCATTTCGCGCAGTCGCTCGGCTAGTAGAGAAGCGGTCGACAGGGTCGTATTGGGACACAGAACGATGAATTCTTCACCGCCCCATCGGGTAAGTGAATCGCTGGTGCGCTGGGCTACCCGGAGTTGTGACGCCAACTCAACCAGCACCTGGTCGCCGATGCCGTGGCCATAGCGGTCATTGACCGACTTGAAGAAATCGGCGTCCAGGACCAGTAGCGACAGTGGATGGTCATATCGCGCCAGGCGATCCATTTCGCTGCGGACGGCCTCCTCAAGCCGTCGCCGGTTCCAGGCGCCGGTAAGCTTGTCGGTACCGGCCAGCCGATTAAGTTCGCTTAGCGCCAATTGCAATCCCTGGTTGGCCTGTTGCAGTTGCCTCGCCGCCAAGGTGCTGCCAAGCTCGGTGTCGTGGAAAAGCGCCAGCGATACGATACGTTGGCCGATGTACGCCACCAGAATGATGACGAAGCCGCCGATCGAATCCCCAAGCGCATCGGAGAGTCCAAGCGCTGGAAGCAATTGGTAGTGGAACCAGTGGTGGCCAAAGTAGACACAGATGCTTGAGAGCAAGCCGACAGCGGCCAAGACCGCGCTACCACGGCGCAGAATGGTTCTTGTACGGTGATAGTCCAGATGCACCCTGTCCATCATGCTTACGCAGCTACAAGCAACCTTGGCCGGAGTTCGCGCGTAATTGACTGCAAGGGCTTAGCCGGTTTGCATACCGTCGTCCCGCGCTGGACTGATGAATACTTGATGCAACTAAGCGTCGGAACCACAGCTATCTTCGGCCTCATAAGCGCCATTGTGTAATAGGTTCGTTCCATCTGATCTTCGTAAGTAAGTGTCAGGCTTAGCCAGATCAAACTGCTCATTCAAATCGATGCGAACGCGATATGTGCCCCTATTCCAAAGGTTCTCCCACAGCCTGGACAACTCGATATCCTCGTCCATGCAAAAGAACTCGCCGGGCCAGTTTGCTCGGGTTTCCTTAGTCCAGAATATTTCTACATCTTCAAGCGCGCTCCACCACGCTTCGAGCTCCGCTTGAGAAATGCAAGGAAACCACAGCCACTCATGGTTACCGAAGCCCTCCTCCAGCGGGACAACAAACTCGCTGTCGCATCTGCGAATGAGATCCGAAAGAATCGTCTCATCCAAAATGATTTACCCTCACGAATAGTCGATGAAGAAACGAGCTGAGCGCAGCACAGGAAAGCGGGAACTGGATCAATTTTCCATGGCAAGACTGCTCTGGAGTTCCGTCTTGATCGGCGACATGCGAGCGGCCGGAGTAGTGGTTTGAAAACGCCTGAGTATTGACATGACCTCATCGTGTCGATTATAGAAATTCGAGAATCCAACCAGGAATGACTTGGCCTGACTGGATTTCCGTGCTCCCAAGCACTTGAGCATGGTGTATCGGGCAAGGAATTCGCGCACTTCAGATTCGGTCGCCACGATAGAAAACACGACTCCCTTGGTGTTGGCTGTCTCATCGAGAAGCAGTTGAATCCTGATGTCGGAAATATTGTGCCAAGACACGTGCAACCACGAAACGGCATTCGTCCACGCAATCATTGACTGGGCTCGGAAAGAAGGGAAATAGATGCCCCCGTGGTCGCAGACGAAGTAGATTGAAGCCGCCTCGGGCCGTCGACGTAGCGCAATCAGGACCAGGATGCCGGAAGCGAACCACAATGTGAGCGTGAGTGCGAAAGAAATGCTGTTGATAGATACGGCCAGATAGACCAGCAGCCCGGCGCTCAACAAGCAAAGACCGCGATACGTCGCCTCAAGCCAACGTGGTGTGCGGTAAATGAAGTGATCCTCTCCAAATGCTGGTCGTGCGCTCAGGGTCTTATTCAATGCAGGGCTCCCAGTGATCGCTTTGCGTTCACGTTCGACCGATCAGTGTCGGTGCCATTCATTGCAGCCGCATTACAAAATTGCGACAGTCGGAATGTGTGGAGAACTCCGCTCGTGGGCTATTTCTAGTGCCAAAGCGCCGCGCGAGCTCCAGCAGCTAACCGTTGAAAACGGCCCGGCCAGCAATGTGACGAAGGGACAGTAACTCCCGGTCCATCGTCCTTTACCAACTTGCGCGACGTCGAGCAGCGGCACGGCGGCGAAGAGCGGGGTCCCACCGCCGTGCCGCCAGCACCGACTTTCGACGGTGCTGGCCAGGCACACCTCGGCGTCACTTTGGTACTGCAACAAAGATGTTATCCGTCCGTAACAATCGAACCCTAGGATGAGTCGCTCTAGCCAAGTTCATCCGGAGCTTTCCATGCCCGTTCTTTCAGTCGCCGCCGCAACGGCGGTCACGGCGCCAGGCCAGCAAAAGAGCCTCGCCATCAGTCTGGTGATTCCGCTACCTGCCGTATCGCCCAGCCAGACCAACGACGAAGTGTTCGCCCTGTTCGATGCCGCGCCGGGCCTGTCGGCGCTGCCGGTGGCCGAAGACGACAGGCCGATCGGCCTGATCAACCGCAACATCTTCATGGACTCCTTCGCCCGACCGTTTCACCGCGAGGTATACGGTCGCAAGAGTTGCATCGCCTTCATGGACAAGCAACCGCTGATCGTCGACGGCGGCATGAGCGTCCAGGATCTCAGCTTCCGCGTCGTCGACGCCGGCGGCAAGACCCTCAACGACGGCTTCGTCATCACCGCCAACGACCGTTACCTGGGCATGGGCACCGGCCAGGACCTGGTGCGCGCCATTGCCGGGATGCAGGCGGAGAAGAACCGGATCGTGATGGAAAGCATCGACTACGCCAGTGTCATCCAGCGCTCGTTCCTGCGGCCCTCGCGCGAGGCGCTGCGCAGTCTGCTGCCGGATCACCTGTTGCTGTGGGAGCCGCGCGACCTGGTCGGCGGCGACTACTTCTACTGCCGCCGTTTCGACGACGGCTTTTTCCTGACCCTGTTCGACTGCACCGGCCACGGCGTGCCCGGCGCCTTCATGACCCTGATCATGGCCTCCTTCATCGACAGCGCGCTACGCGAAGAGAACCGGCAAGACCCGGCGGCGGTGATGACGGAGGTGAACCGGCGGGTCAAGAGCGCGCTGGGCCAGATCGATCACCGGCACAAGGGCGCAGCCAGCAACGACGAGTCCGAGCACCGCTCCGACGACGGCATGGACGCCGCCTTCTGCTGGGTGGCTCCGGCCGAACGGCAGTTGACTTATGCGGGCGCCCACTCGCCGCTGATCCTGCTGCGTCCCGGTCAAGAGATCGAACTGTTTGAAGGCGACCGGGCCGGCGTCGGCTACGCCTCGACGCCGATGGACCAGACCTGGCGGAACCACAGCTTCCCGCTGCCGCCGGGGACTGCGGTGTTCCTCGCCACCGACGGCCTGATCGACCAGCCGGGCGGGCCGAGGCGCATCGCCTTCGGCAAGAAGCGCCTCTGCGCCCTGCTCGCCGAGCATCGCCAGGCCGCCACCCTGGCCCCCTTGCGCGGCGTGATCCTGCAGGCGCTGGAGGACTACCAGGGCAAGGATGTGCGACGCGACGACGTCGGCCTGATCGGCTTTCGCCTTTAAGCGGAACAGCGACCATGAAACTCGAACTGTTCAATACCTTCCGCGACACCGCGCAGGAAAACGGCGTGATCTTCTACTACACCGGCGCCTTCTCGCAGAACGTCGTCGCCGCCATCGGCGACTCGCTCAAGCAACGCCTGGACAGCGTCAATACCAGCAGCGCGGCGCGGCGCAAGGTGTTTTCCACCTTCGTCGAAATGGCCCAGAACATCCTGCACTACGCGCCGGAGATAGCCGAGAACGACGGTGCCGGCGCTCCCGCCAAATACGGCGCGCTCGCCGTCGGTCGCAACGGCGACGAGAAGTTCTTCGTCGTCTGCGGCAATCCGGTACGCATGGAGGACGTCTCGCGCCTGCACGAGAAGCTGGAGCCGCTGCGCCAGATGAGCATAGACGAGATCAAGACCGCCTATCGCGAGCAGTTGCGCAACGAGGACCACGCCAATGACGCGGCCAGCAAGGGCGCCGGCCTGGGCTTCCTGACCATGGCGCGCGACGCCACCGAACCGATCGAATACAGCATCGCCTTTGCCAGCGAAGCCGACGGCGGACGCGCCGACCTCTACCTGCGCGCCACCATCTGATCCCCCCGCACTACAGGAGAAACCCATCATGGAAGACCTGCACATCCCCGCTAGCAACGAAACACCGGAAGTCCGCTTCGAGTTTTCGCGTCACCGCCTCAGCATGCACGGCGAGTCCTACCCGGAGAACGCCATGAGTTTCTACGGCCCGATCCGCTCCAGCCTGCAAAACTACCTGGAAAAACTGCCTGCCGACGGCAAGGTCGAAGTCGATATCGGCCTGCGCTATTTCAACAGTTCCAGCACCAAGCTGATTCGCGCCCTGATCGCCATGCTCGACCAGACCGCAGAAGGCGGCCCGTCGATTTCCGTCGATTGGCTGCACGACGCCGACGACGACATGATGTTGGAATTCGGCAGCGACCTGAAGGACGAACACCGCTCGCTGAAGTTCAACACCGTTGTCGCCGAACCTGCCTGACACCGGTCGCGCGACCGGCGGTGACGCCCGAAATGCGAACATCCAGAAGAAAGGCCAAGACACCATGAACATCCGCAACCAAGGTAACGAGATCGCCAGACGCGCAAGCCCGCACGGCGAAACGCTGCGCAACCTGATGCAGGAGCGCGGCCTGTATGCCGTGTACCAGCCCATCCTCGACTTGCGCCAGGGCAGCTATTTCGCCTGCGAGGCGCTGATCCGCGGCCCGGAGGATTCAGAGCTGCATACGCCGGCGCAATTGTTCGCCGCCGCTGCGGCGGCGCAATGCACGCACGAGCTGGAATGGCTGGCGGTGGAGACCGCCATCCTGCAATTCGCCGAGCAGCCCTGCGCACTGCGATTGTTCGTCAACATGAGCATCAGTTGCCTGCACGCCAGCCGCAAACATCTGGTCGCAGTACGCCAGGATCTGCTGCGACTCGGCGTACCGCCATCGCGGATCGTCATCGAGCTGACCGAAAACGAATCGGTACACGATTTTTCCGACTTGCAGGAAACCTTGCAGGACTTCCGCAAGATCGGCATCCAGATCGCCATGGACGACATGGGCGAGGGCTTCTCCAACCTGCGCATGTGGTCCGAGGTGCGGCCCGAGTTCGTCAAGATCGACCGCCATTTTGTCGACGGCATCGACACCGACGCACTCAAGCTGCATTTCGTGCGCGCCATGCACGAGATCGCCGATGCCTGCGGCAGCGCCCTGATCGCTGAAGGCGTCGAAACTGCGGCACAACTGGCGGTGCTGCGCGACCTCGGCATCCCGTATTTGCAGGGCTTCGGCATCGCCCGACCGCACCGTGTAATCGCCACCATGCCGCACAGCGCCCACCTCGCCGCCGACAACGACGGCATTCTGGTACTGCCGTCGCGCCCGCAGTCCGAGCGCCGCATACCACGCATCGACCAGATCCTGCACGAGGTGCCGACGGTATCCCCGGAAACCGACAACGATGCCGTTTACCGCATCTTCGAACATCAGCCGGCACTCAACATCGTGCCGGTGGTCGCCAATGGCCAGCCGCTCGGGGTCATCACGCGCAGCTCGCTGATCGACCGCTTCGCCCGCCCGTTTCGTCGCGAGCTTTACGGCAAGCGTTCGTGCGCCATGGTGATGGACCCGCCGCTGCTGTTCGACGAGGCCCAGAGCGTGCAGGAGGCGGCGCAGATCATCGGCAGCCTGCGCGGCACCGAGGTCTCCGATTCGTTCGTCATCACCGGGCAGGGCTGCTATCGTGGCGTCGGCTTCCTGCGGGAATTGATGGCGATCATCACCGACATGCAGATTCGCGCCGCCCGCTACGCCAATCCCCTGACCCAACTGCCCGGCAACGTGCCGATCAACGAGCAGATGGAGCGCCTGCTCGACGCCGGGCGCGGCTTCGTCGCCGCCTACTGCGATCTCGATCACTTCAAGCCCTACAACGATGCCTACGGCTACCGGCGCGGCGACCAGATGATCCAGCAGGTGGGCGCGCTGCTGACCGAGGCGGTCGCCGATCACGATGATTTCGTCGGTCATGTCGGTGGCGACGACTTCATCGTGCTGATGCAAAGCCATGACTGGGAAGCGCGCCTGCGACGCGTCATCGACGAATTCGACGCCGCGCTGCCGGGACAGGTGAGCGCGGAGCACCTTGCAGCCGGCGGCTATTGCGGCGAGGACAGGCGCGGACAGGCGGTGTTCCACGCCGTGCCGGCGCTGTCGATCGGCTGCGTGATGGTGCGACCGGGCGCCTTCGCTGGCCATCCGGACATTTCCGCCGCGCTCAGCGAAGCCAAGAAAGAGGCCAAACGCATACCCGGCAGCGTGGTGTTCGTCGAACGCCGCCAATACCACGTCACTGCCGATGAGCAGGAGCAGGCGGGCAACGACGGCGCCGTACCGCCAGCGCCGTGCGTCCCCGCGGGAGCTTTTGTCGCGCCCCTTCCCTGTTACGCGATGTAGCCGGTGATGTAGCCGGCACGCCGTTCTGTCATGCCTTTGTCACGCTCATGGGGTAGCCTGCCGATTTCACTCATGCGGAGGACAATGTGGACCTGATACTGTGGCGTCATGCCGAAGCTAGGGAAGGCGACGGACCGATCGCCGACGCCGACCGGGAACTCACGCCGCAAGGACTGCGTCAAGCGCAGCGAATGGCCGAGTGGCTGCGTAGCCAGCCACTGCGAGAAACCGTGGTGCTATCGGGCCCCGCCCGGCGCGCCAAGCAGACCGCAGAAATGTTGGGACTGCCGTTCAAGGTCAAGACGCAACTCGGCGTCGGTGCCCGATCCTCCGACCTGCTCGGCGCCGCCGACTGGCCGGACCGCGCCGGCGCAGTCATCCTGATCAGCCATCAACCCGCACTGGGACGGCTGGCCTCGCTCCTGCTCGCTGGCACCGAGGCCGACTGGACCATCAAGAAAGCGGGCATCTGGTGGTTTACCAACCGGGTGCGTCACGACGAAACCCAGACCGTGCTGCGCGCGGTGTGCAACCCCTGAACCTTCCTTCCGACAACCGACCGCCGTACCGTCAGCGCCGACTTTCGCCCGGCAGCCAGGAGAACAGCAGCAGGGCGCGACCGAAGTGATCCGAGATCGCCTGGAAAGCCAACGACACCATGGTGGTACCATCGCGACCGATGACCACCCCCCTGCACGACGATGGCGTCCGCACGCCGCAGATGAAAACCGATCCCATCATCGAAGAAAGCTCCTTCAAGGGCCAGACCGGCTTGCGCCGCATCTGGAATGCCTTCAACTATTCACTGTCCGGCCTGCGCGCCGCCTTCCTCAACGAAGACGCCTTTCGCCAGGAATGCCTGCTGGCGGTAGTGCTGATTCCGATAGCACTGCTACTGCCCCTGCCCGGCATCGGTCGGGCACTGATGATCGGCAGCGTCTTGCTGGTGCTCATCGTCGAACTGATCAACTCCGCCATCGAGGCCGCCATCGATCGCATCTCGCTGGACCGACATCAGCTCTCCAAACGGGCCAAAGACCTCGGCAGCGCAGCGGTGCTGATCGCGCTGATCAACGTGCTGATCACATGGACACTGGTGCTGTTCTGAAGGAAGCATGACAAGTCATCGCTGCGGCAGCAGCGGCGATCCCTGTCGCCGTAGCGTCAGCGCCGACTTTCGCCCGGCAGCCAGGAGAACAGCAGCAGCGCGGCAACACCGGCACAGGCGGCAGAAAAAGCAAAGGCGCTCAAGGGGCCAGCCGCCTGGTACAGCACGCCGAAGATCAGCGAGGCCGGGAACAGCATGATTCCCGCGATCAGGTTGAACCAGCCGAAGGCGGTGCCGCGCCGCTCGGGTGGCGCGAGGTCGGCCACCAGCGCCTTTTCCACGCCCTCGGTCGCCGCCATGAAGAGGCCGTAGAAACCGAACAGCGCGAACAGCCACAGGCCGTCGCTGGCCAGCGTGCCCATGGCGAGGTAGAACAACGCATAGGCGATATAGCCGCCGACCAGCAGGCGGACGCGACCGAAGCGATCCGAGAGCGCCGACAGCGGCGTCGAGAACAACATCGCCACCAGCGACACCGCCGCCCAGAGCAGCGGCACCTGGGCTTCGGCGACGCCGAGTTCGCGCGCCCGCAGCAGCAGGAACATGTTGGACGAGTTGCCCAGCGTGAACAGGGCGACCACCACCAGGTAGCGCTTGAAGGTGGGTGGCATGTCGCGCAGACGCCAGTCGAAAGGCGACGGCGAAGTGTGCGGCACCGCTTGCGGTTCGCGGATGGCGAATGCCAGCGCCAGGCAAAGCGCCGCCGGCACGGTCGACCAGAGGAAGATGTCGCGCAGCGGCATGTGCGCCGCCAGCAGCACCGAGGCCAGCAGCGGGCCGATCACCGCGCCGGCGTTGTCCATGGCGCGGTGCAGGCCGAAGGCCAGTCCGCGCCGCTCGGCCGGCGCGCTGGCGGCCAGCAGCGCGTCGCGCGGCGACGAGCGCAGGCCCTTGCCGACGCGGTCGGCGAAACGCACCACGAGCAGCCACGGCCAACTGCCGACGAAGGCGATCAGCGGTCGACTGAGGCCGGCCAGGCCATAACCGAACACGATCCACGGCTTGGCGCGGCGCGTGCGGTCGACAATGACACCCGAGAACAGCTTGAGCAGGCTCGCGGTCGCCTCGGCGATGCCCTCGATCACGCCCAGCGCCCGTGGCCCCGCCATCAGCACCGAGGCGAGATAAAGCGGGATCAGCGGATACAGCATCTCCGAGGCCGAATCGTTCACCAGGCTGATCAGCCCGATCAGCCAGACGGTACGCGGCAGTTGGCGCAGGCCGGTCAGCATGAATAATCGGCGACGGCCTGGGTCCAGATTTCGGTCATGAGTCGGTTTCGCCGCTTATTCGCCGAGAGTGCCGAACTCGACCGGCGTCTTGACGTAGAACAGATGCACGCCTTCCCCCTTGAGCCGTTCGAAGAGCCGCTCGGCTTCCTCCGCCGTCACCGCCATCAGCACTTCGAGCGGCTGGTCGGCAAGCTCGAAGAAGTGCGCGGAATGGATGCGCCCGTGATGGCCGAAACTTTCGCCGCCGGGAATCAGCGTGGCGCCGCGCAGGCTCATTTCCTGGGCCAGATGCAGCAGCCAGTCGGCCAGCGGTTTGCCGTGGTGGCGCTTGTCCTGTTGGGTGAAGAAAGTGATCTGGTAGCCGTTCATGAATTTCTCCTCAGGCGGGTTTGAGCAGTTGCCAGGATACGAGTCCGGCCAGGGTCATCAACAGCGAGCCGCTGACATGGATGGCGATGGCGCCCATCGCCAGAGTCAGTCGTCCCTGCTGCAACAGCGTAACGACTTCGGCCGAAAACGTGGAAAAGGTGGTGAGGCCGCCGCAAAAGCCGGTGATGATCAGCAGTCGCCACTCCGGTGCGATATCCGGCGCCTGGGCAAAGTAGGCCACGGCGATGCCGACGACATAGCCGCCGATCAGGTTGGCGGTCAAGGTGCCGGGAGGAATATCCGGAAAAAGACTGTTGAGCCTGGCGCCAAGACTCCAGCGCAACAAGGCGCCGGAGGCTGAACCCAGGGAAATGGCGAGTATTGGTTTCCACATGAAACTGTCCTTGTGCTGTTGTTATTGGACAGGCGCAAAAAATGCCTACGCGACCCGTCCGGGCCTGGCGTAGGCATCATCAGCCCGAGTGTCGGGCGGTTCGACAAGCCCGAGGCTCATCGGGAGGAATGCCATCTCCTGCGGCAATTCTGCCACAGCAAACAGGAAAATGCTGGCGTACCGTCGTCATGGCGGTAGCCGCGCCAGCCGCGACGCCATCTTTCGCCGTCCCGCCAGCGCCGACTTTTCAGTGAGGCTTCTTGATCTTTTCCGGCGCCTCCAGCCTGGCGCGGTCGCCAAGCCCCGAAGCTTCCGCCGCCTTGCCCTCGGCAATTCTCACGGCTTGTCCTGTGGACGCACTTACCTGGCCGGCTTTGTCATCAACTGAGCCAACTGCGTCTTGCGGCTGGGATCGACGCGAACCGCTTCCTCAAAGGCCGCGCGGGACAGTTCGGACTGTCCGTCATGAAGATAGGCCATGCCCAGTCCGATCCA
>JALNZB010000033.1:0-9110 GCA_023229545.1 Sulfuritalea sp.
CGCGCACCGATCCGATGCCGCCAGCGTAAAAGTTCTTGAAAAACGGCAGATCCTTGTTGCCGTAGGACTTGGCCAGACCTATCTCGCCGTTCAGCGCCAGGGTCAGCTTGCGATCAATCGGGAAAAGTGCTGATGCTGGTAGGTGACTCGCGCATAGGTTGCCGTGCTGCCAGGCAGTGAAAGCTCCAGGACCGCTCTGCGATACACCCCCTTGGTGGTCACCAGCAGGCTGTCGCGTTCATCCTTCTGCCAGCCCACGGTAGTCAGCAAGGTGCTGCCCGTCGCACCGAAACTATTGACGTAGTCCTGATAGCGGACAGGGCTGTTGGCATCGACCTTGAGCGTGGTGTGGTCGACCGAAAGACCCAGATTGACGTAGTGGTCCTCGGCCACCGGAATCCCCCAGCGTACGCCGCCACCTACTGATTTGGTGCCGAAGCTGCCGACCGCCAGAGTACTGGTATCGGTGTCGCGAGTATAGAGATCGAATCCCTGGCTGACGCCGTCGACCGTGAAGTAGGGATCGGTGTGGGACAGGGAGTAAACCTTGTTCGACTTGCTGGTGCTGACCTGGATGCCGACGTGTTTACCGCTGCCGAACAGGTTCTGCTGCTGCACCGAACCCGACAGCGTCAGCTTTTCGGCGCTGGAGAAACCGGCCCCGAGCATGATGTTGCCGGTGGGTTTTTCCTTGACCTTGACCTCCATGTCGACCTGATCGGTGGTTCCGGGGACGGGCGGTGTTTCCACGGTCACCTCGTCGAAATACCCCAGCCGATCAACTCTGGTGCGCGACTTGTTGATCTTGTCGCCGTCATACCAGCCGGATTCGGTCTGGCGCATTTCACGGCGGACCACTTCATCACGCGTCCGCGTGTTGCCCGTGACATTGATGCGGCGCACATAAACCCGGCGTCCCGGATCGATGAACACGGTAAACGCCACCTGACGCTTTTCCTTGTCCAGTTCAGGCGCTGCATTGACGTTGGCAAAGGCATAGCCTTCATTGCCCAGACGTTCGCTGATGGCCTTGGTGGTATCGGCCATTTTCTCGCGCGAGAACACCTCGCCGGGCTTGACCTGCACCAGCTTGGTCAATTCGGCTTCAGGCAACAGCAACTGGCCCGCCAGTTTGACCGACGAGACCGAGTAGCGTTCACCCTCGGTGATATTGATGGTGATGTAGATGTCCTGCTTGTCCGGCGAAATCGACACCTGGGTCGATTCGATGTTGAATTCAAGGTAGCCACGATCCAGATAATGGGAGCGCAGGACTTCAAGGTCACCAGAGAGTTTCTGCTTGGAGTATTGATCGTTCTTGGTGTACCAGGTCAGCCAACCCGGTGTGCGCAGCACCAGCAGGTCGAGCAGGTCGGATTCCTTGACCGCGCCGGCGCCGATGATGTTGATCTGCTTGATCTTGGCAATTTCGCCCTCTTCGACAGCGAAATTCACGCCGACGCGATTGCGTTCCAGCGGCGTGATGGTCGTCGTCACCTGCACCGCGTAATGTCCCTGCGCAAGATACTGGCGCTTGAGTTCCTGTTCGGCGCGTTCGACCATGGCGCGGTCGAAAATACGCGACTCGGCGAGACCGACTTCGCGCAGCGACTTCTTCAGGTCTTCCGGCTTGAAGGCCTTGAGTCCCGTGAATTCAAGCGAAGCGATGGCCGGACGCTCTTCCAGCACCACCACCAGTACCTGGCCGTCGATTTCCAGGCGCACATCCTTGAAGAATCCGGTGGCGAACAGTGTCTTGATCGCCGCCGCCGCCTTTTCGTCATTCATGGTGTCGCCGACCTTGACCGGAAGGTAGGAGAACACGGTGCCGGCTTCGGTGCGCTGAATCCCCTCGACCCGGATATCCTTGATCTGAAATGGATCAAACGCCAAAGCGGAATGGGTCAGCAGGGCAGAGACCAGACCAGCAAGCAGTTTCTTTTTCATGTGGTTATGACGAAAATGAGACAAAAATTAGCCGGAAACAAGACGGTTGATATCGTTGTAGAAGGCAAAAGCCATCAGCAGCGCCAGCAAGGCAAAACCGATCTGCTGGCCGATTTCCAGAGCCCGTTCTGACACCGGACCTCCCCTGATAAACTCGACAAGATAATACATCAAATGCCCGCCATCCAGAACAGGTACCGGCAGCAGGTTGAGCACGCCGAGACTGATGCTGATCAGGGCGATAAAACGCAGGTAGTAGCTGGGCCCCAGCCGTGCCGACTGTCCCGCGTAGTCGGCGATGGTGACCGGTCCGGAAAGGTTCTTCCACGAGAGTTCTCCCGTCAGCATGCGACCCATCATGCGCAGGCTGAGGATCGACGTGTCCCAGGTCTGCTCCAGCGCGCGACCGACCGATTCGAGCGGGCCGTAACTGACGACAACGGTCATTTCGAAGGCTTCGCCCTTGCCTGTTGCCGCCATCAGACCCAGCCGTCCGAGTTTCTGCCCGCCTTCCTCCGCCAGGCGCGGGATAGCCGACAATTGAAGCAACTTGCCGTCACGCTCGATTTCGACGCTCAACGTGCGTCCCGCCGCGACGCGAGCAATCGCCGCCAGTTCAGCCCATTCGACAATCGCCTTGCCGTCGATGGACAGCACCCGGTCGTCCTTGCGAAATCCCGCCAGTTCGGCGGCCGAATCAGGCGCTACGCGACCGACCACGGCAGGCAAACGCGGTCGGTAAAGCACCAGCCCGAGAAGACGCAAGGGGTCCTTTTCGAGTTCTTCCAGATCGAAGCGATCACTGGCGATGCGATAAACACCGATCTCCCGTTGCGGGTTGATTACCTCCAGTTGCAAGGCTTCCTTGTCCAGGGCCCTGCGAATAACTTCCCAGCGCAGTTGCTGCCAGGTTTCGATGGCCTTGCCGTTCACCGCGCGGACCGTCACGCCCTCGCGGATTCCCGCCATCGCCGCCGGAGTATCGGCGGGCGGCGGTCCGAGGCGGGGCTTGAGTTCCGTCACGCCGTGCATGAACAAGAACCAGTAGAGCACGATCGCCAGCAGAAAATTGGCGGCGGGTCCGGCGGCGACGATAAACGCACGCCGACCGACGGATTGACGATTGAAGGCACGCGGCAGATCTTCGGCGGCAACTTCGCCCTCGCGCTCATCCAGCATCTTGACGTAGCCGCCCAGCGGAAACGCCGAGATCGCCCACTCGGTGCCATCGCGCCCGCGACGCCACACCATGAGCACCTTGCCAAAACCAAAAGCAAAGCGCAGTACCTTGACATTGCAGGCACGCGCCGCAAGGTAGTGGCCCAGCTCGTGCACCACCACCAGCACTGCCAGCGCCAGCAGGAAAGCACCCGCATACCAGGCCAGCATTTCAGGATTCATGCAGGTAATCGCGCAAGAATATCGATGGCTGCTGCGCGTCCTAGCCGATCAGCTTCCAGCACGGCGTCCAGGTCGGGCAGGGCGGCTTGCGGCACGACATCCAGCGTTGCGGCAATGAGATCGGCGATGCCAAGAAAAGGCAAGCGGCGGTCGAGAAAAGCCGTCACCGCCACTTCGTTGGCGGCATTGAGCACTGCCGCCGCGTTGCCTTCGGCACGCAGGGCTCGATAGGCCAGGTCAAGACAGGGAAAGCGCGCCAGATCGGGGCGCTCGAAATTGAGTTGCGCCACCGTAAACAGATCGAGCGCCGGCACGCCCGAATCGATTCGCTCGGGCCACGCCAGGGCGTGGGCGATCGGCGTGCGCATGTCGGGATTGCCCAGTTGGGCCAGCACGGAACCGTCTTCATAGTCGACCAGCGAATGGATCACGCTCTGCGGGTGAATTACCACTTCAATTCTGTCGGCGGGGGCGTTGAACAGCCAGTGCGCTTCGATCACTTCGAGACCCTTGTTCATCATGGTCGCCGAATCGACGGAAATCTTGCGGCCCATCGACCACTTGGGATGCGCCACCGCCTGTTCGGGCGTTACACCGGGCAGCAGGTCGAGCGGCGTGGCGCGAAACGGCCCGCCCGAGGCGGTCAGCAAAATGCGTCTTATGCCTCCGCGCGCCATGTCGCCCGCGTAGTTGTGCGGCATGGACTGGAATATCGCGTTGTGTTCGCTGTCGATCGGCAGCAGCAGGGCGCCGGCCCGCCGCGCCTCGCTCATGAACACCGCGCCGGCCATCACCAGCGCCTCCTTGTTGGCCAGCAACAGGCGCTTGCCGGCACGCGCGGCGGCCAGAGTCGGCGGCAGCCCGGCGGCGCCGACGATGGCGGCCATGACCGCATCGACTTCGGGCAGGCAGGCCACCTGCGCCAGCGCATCCGCACCGTGCAGTACCTCTGTACGCAAACCCGTACGCAAACCCGTGTCCTTCAGCAGCGACGTCAGACGCTGCGCATCGACGGCGCTGCCCACCACCGCGAATGCGGGACGGAACTTGATGCATTGGGCGGCAAGCACATCCACCTGGCGGTGCCCGGTCAGGGCCACTATCTCGAAGCGTTCCGGATGACGCGCCACCACGTCGAGCGTGCTGACGCCTATCGAACCGGTGGCGCCAAGGACAGTCAGCTTCATGAGCGGAGGAAATGCAGGATGAGTGCCGCCAGCGGCAGGGTCGAAGTCAGTGCGTCGATGCGATCGAGGACGCCGCCGTGACCGGGCAACAAACCGCTGCTGTCCTTGATGCCGGCCTGACGCTTCAGCAGGGACTCGAACAGGTCGCCCATGACGCTCACTGCCGTGAGCAGGACCAGCATCATTGCCAGCACGGGAATGGACAGCGGCAGTTTGCCGGCGAGCGGCGAGAATGACAGCAGGATGGCGCCATAGATCAGGACGCCGACCACCGCCCCGGCCACGCCCTCCCAGGTCTTGCCCGGACTGATGGTCGGTGCCAGTTTGTGCTTGCCTATGGCGCAGCCGGTAAAATAGGCGGCAATATCGGCGACCCAGACCAGTGCCATGACCGCCAGCAGCAGCCAGGCGCTCACCGCGTGCAAGGCCGTCATCGCGGCCCAGGTTGGCAAAATCACCAGGGCGCCGATCAGGTAGCCAAAAAAGTCGTTGCCGGCAAGCCGCCATTTGAAGCGCAACCACAGCGGTGCGACAAGAATCCAGAACACCGCCGACACCCCCAGAAATATTGGCACCAGCCGCGCCGCCGCCACCGTCAGTTGCCAGCAGAACAGCAGCAGCACAAACGCATACATCACCCGTGCCGGCTGGTCCTGTCGCATCAGGCCGCCCCACTCCCAGGCCGCCAGCGCCGCAATGGCGGCAAACGCCAGCGCCGCCGCCAACGGCGGCATGGCAAAGAGGATCAGCGCGAGGCCGGCAACCAGCAGTAGCGCGGTGACGACCCGCGTCTTAAGCATCTCTGTCGGGGATCGGCGACGCAACAGTCGGCGTCGGCGCTACGGTGAGCGACTGCTCGCCGGGCTGTTTACCGAGTTGCTCGCTGGTGCGCCCGAATCGGCGCTCGCGCCTGCGATATGAAATGATAGCAGCATCGAGCGCCGCGTCGTCGAAATCCGGCCACAAGGTATCTGTGAAATACAGCTCGCTATACGCCAGTTGCCAGAGCAGAAAGTTGCTGATGCGCTGCTCGCCGCCGGTGCGAATGAAAAGATCGGGCTCCGGCGCATAGGCCATCGCCAGATGCGGCGCAAGGTCGGCCTCGCCGAAGCTGCCGACTTTTTCCGGATGCGCCAGAGCCAGTTGATTCATGGCTTGCAGGATGTCCCAGCGACCGCCATAGTTGGCGGCGACGGTCAGCGTCAAACGGGAATTATTTGCCGTCCTGGCCTCACCCTCGCGAATCAGCGCAAGCAGACGCGGCTCGAAAGCGGACAGATCGCCGACCACCTTGAGGCGCACGCCATTCGCATGCAACTTGCCGATTTCGCCCTGCAAGGCGCTGACAAACAGATTCATGAGGAAAGACACTTCCTCCACCGGACGTCGCCAGTTCTCCGAAGAAAAGGCGAACAGGGTGAGATAGTCCACGCCGCGTGCGATACAGGCCTTGACCATTGCGCGCACGATCTCGACGCCGCGTTTGTGGCCGGCGACGCGCGGCATGAAGCGCTTCTTGGCCCATCGCCCGTTGCCGTCCATGATGATGGCGATATGCCGCGGGACATCGGCCACATTGGGAATAGCTTGCGTCGAGCTGGTGAATTTCCCTGCCATGACAGCCTCTCAGAGCCTGTGAATGAACCTACGGGGCGACCCAAAATCAGATCGCCATCAGATCCTTCTCTTTATCGGCCAGAGCCCGGTCGACTTCCGCGACATAGCGATCAGTGAGCTTCTGGATGTCGTCCTGGGCGCGACGTTCGTCGTCCTCGGCGACTTCCTTGTTCTTCAGAGCTTCCTTCAGATGCGAAATCGCATCGCGGCGCAGGTTGCGAATCGCCACCTTGGCGCCTTCGCCTTCGTGCTTGATGACCTTGATCAGGTCGCGGCGTCGTTCTTCGGTCAGCGCCGGCATCGGCACGCGAATCATCTCGCCCTGGGACGATGGGTTGAGACCGAGATCGGAATCGCGAATCGCCTTTTCAACCTTGGCCACCATCGGCTTTTCCCACGGCTGCACACCGATGGTACGGGCGTCGATCAGGGTGACATTGGCTACCTGGGTGATCGGCACCGGCGAACCGTAGTAGTCGACCTGCACATGATCGAGGATGCCGGTATGCGCCCGCCCGGTGCGCACCTTGCCCAAGTCGGCTTTCAGCGCCTCCAGGCTCTTTTGCATCTTCTGTTCGGAAGTTTTTTTCAGTTCGGGAATCATGCGCAACTCCTAACTAAACGTGAACCAGGGTGCCCTCGTCCTCCCCCATGACCACGCGCTTCAGCGCACCGGTCTTGAAGATCGAGAACACGTTGATCGGCAGCTTCTGGTCGCGGCACAGCGCAAATGCCGTGGCATCCATCACCGCCAGATTGCGGCTGATCGCCTCGTCGAAACTGATGCGGGTGAAGCGGGTCGCCGCGGGATCCTTCTTCGGGTCCGCCGTGTAAATGCCATCGACCTTGGTCGCCTTGAGCACCATCTCGGCGTCGATTTCCGAACCGCGCAGGGCCGCAGCCGTGTCGGTGGTGAAAAACGGGTTGCCGGTGCCGGCGCCAAAAATCACCACCTTGCCCTCTTCGAGGTAACGAATCGCCTTGCCGCGAATGTAGGGCTCGACCACCTGTTCGATATTCAGCGCCGACTGCACGCGGGCGTTGATCCCCGCTTGGCGCATGGCATCCGACAGCGCCATGGCATTCATCACCGTTGCCAGCATGCCCATGTAATCGGCCGTGGCGCGATCCATGCCGCTGGCCGTGCCGCCGATGCCGCGAAAGATGTTGCCGCCGCCGATAACGATGCCGAGTTCGACACCGAGATCGGTCACCGCCTTGATCTCCGCCACGATGCCCGAGAGCATTTTCGTGTTGATGCCGTAAGCATCATCACCCATCAGCGCCTCGCCCGAAAGCTTGAGCAGGATGCGGTGGAATTTCGGGGCCGTCATCGCTCAGTCCTTCTTCGGCTCGTCCTTCTTCGCGGCAGCGGCTTGCGCCGCCACTTCGGCGGCGAAGTCATTGACCTTCTTCTCGATGCCTTCGCCGACGATAAACAGCGCGAAGCTGGCCACCGAAGCACTCTTGGCCTTGAGCAGTTGTTCGATGGTCTGCTTGCCGTCCTCGGCCTTGACGAACACCTGGCCGAGCAACGTCACGTCCTTCAGATACTTCTGCACCGTGCCTTCGGCAATCTTTTCCAGCATCGCTTCCGGCTTGCCGGCTTCGCGCGCCTTCTCGATGGCAATGCGCCGCTCGGTCTCCAGCAACTCGGCGGGCACGCCCGACGAATCCAGGGACTTCGGCTTCGATGCGGCGATGTGCATTGCCAAGTCTTTCGCCAGTTGATCGTCACCGCCGACCACGTCGACCAGCACGCCGATCTTCGAGCCGCCGTGGATGTAGGAGGCCAGCTTGCCTTTAGCCTCGATGCGCGTGAAGCGGCGAATGCTCATGTTCTCGCCAATCTTGCCCACCAGCGCCGTGCGGGTGGATTCGACCGTGCCATCGCCCATGGGCAAAGCGGAGAGTGCCGCGACATCGACCGGATTTTTCTCGGCCACCAGTCGCGCGCAGTCGCTGGCCAGCTTGAGGAACTCATCGTTCTTGGCGACGAAATCGGTTTCGCTGTTGATCTCGAAAATGCTGCCCAGCTTGCCGTCGGCGGCGATGTGGATTGCCACCACGCCTTCCGCTGCGATGCGGGTTGCCGCCTTGCTGGCCTTGTTGCCCAGTTTGACGCGCAGGATTTCCTCGGCTTTCGCCATGTCGCCGCCGGATTCGGTCAGCGCCCTCTTGCATTCCATCATCGGCGCGTCGGTCTTCTCGCGCAGTTCCTTGACCATGCTTGCGGTAATGTCCGCCATTGCTTTACTCCAAACTCAAAAAATCATTCACCACGGCGACACGGCGACACGGCGCAATAACTTGAATCGATTTTCGCCGTGTCGCCGTGCCGTGGTTAACCGTCTTACTCCGCCGCCGCCTCGACTTCGACGAACTCGTCGTCGCCCGCCAGTTGCTGCACCACCTCATTGATCGACTGGTTCTTGCCTTCGAGAATGGCATCGGCCACGCCACGGGCATAGAGGCGGATCGCGCCGGAGGAGTCGTCGTTGCCGGGGATTACATAGGCGACGCCTTCCGGGGAATGATTGGTATCCACCACGCCGATCACCGGGATGCCGAGCTTGCTGGCTTCGGTGATGGCAATCTTGTGATAGCCGACGTCGATGATGAAAATTGCATCGGGCAGGCCGCCCATGTCCTTGATGCCGCCGATGGACTTCTTCAGCTTGTCCATTTCGCGTTGCAGGGTCAGGGCTTCCTTCTTCGACAGCTTCTCGAATTTGCCTTCCAGCATCGCCTGTTCCAGATCCTTCAGGCGCTTGACGGAAAGCTTGAGGGTCTTGAAGTTGGTCATCATGCCGCCGAGCCAGCGGTCATCGACATAAGGCATGCCGCAACGCAGGGCTTCCTCGGCGATGATTTCGCGCGCCTGGCGCTTGGTGCTGACGAACAGGATGGTGCCCTTCTTGGCCGCCATCTTCTTCACGAAGCCGATCGCTTCCTGGT
>JALNZB010000033.1:9120-37066 GCA_023229545.1 Sulfuritalea sp.
CCAGGGTCTTTTCGAGGTTGATGATGTGAATCTTGTTGCGATGGCCGAAAATGTACGGGGCCATTTTGGGGTTCCAGAAACGGGTCTGGTGGCCGAAGTGAACGCCGGCCTCCAGCATCTGGCGCATGGTAGTGCTCATAGGACTATCTCCGATATGGGTTAAACCTCCGCCTGGCCGTGCTGCTTCGCGCTGATTCTGTGCGGGAAGCCACCCTATCGGCGCCGGGCGTGTGGATTTTGGCCGGGACCACCCCGGACAAGCCGGCGATTATAGCCGGCTGAGCCGACAGGCACAAGCTGCGAAAGCGCTTGAGCCGACAGGCACAAGCTGCGGAAGCCGGCTCCAGCAGTCCGATACAAGCTGCAATTGCCGTTGTCGCTGCCGCGTAGCGCAGGAGCATGACCCGCCGGGCGAATCACGCTCAAAGTCCTGCTACGATGGGCGCGTCTTGACACCCAGTCGGCAATATCCCATGAATGTCCGCATAGTCGCCACGTCCCCGTTCAACGACCAGAAGCCGGGCACCTCCGGCCTGCGCAAGAAGGTTGCCGTTTTCAAGTCGGCGCGCTACCTGGAAAACTTCGTCCAGGCGCTGTTCGACACCATTTTTGGCGCTGCGACCGCGCCTCCCGGCAGCGTGCTGGTGCTGGGCGGCGACGGGCGTTACCACAACCGCGAGGCGATCCAGGTGATCCTGCGCATGGCCGCCGCCAACGGCGTCGCAAAGGTGCTGGTGGGGCAGGGCGGCATTCTGTCGACGCCGGCGGCATCCGCGGTGATTCGCAAGTACCGGTGTCTAGGCGGCATCATCCTCTCCGCCAGCCACAATCCCGGCGGACCCGACGGCGATTTCGGCATCAAGTACAACACCGGCAACGGCGGGCCGGCCCCGGAAAAGATCACCGATGCGATTTATGCGCGCAGCCGGGTGCTGACCAGCTACCGGATTGTCGATGCGCCCGATGTCGAGCTCGACCAGCCGGGTTGCCACAGACTGGGCGAGATGCGCGTGGAAGTCATCGACCCGGTCGCCGACTATGCCGATCTGATGGAATCCCTGTTCGATTTCGGTGCCATCCGCGAGCTGATCGGCGGCGGCTTCCGCCTCTGCTTCGACGCCATGCACGCGGTGACCGGCCCTTATGCGCGGGAAATTCTCGAACGGCGACTGGGTGCGCCGCCCGGCACGGTCATCAATGGCATCCCGCTGCCGGATTTCGGCGGCGGACACCCCGACCCCAACCTGACCTACGCCCACCAACTGGTGGCGATCATGTACGGCGCCGCCGATGACGCCAACCCGGCGCCGGACATGGGCGCCGCGTCCGATGGTGACGGCGACCGCAACATGATTCTCGGTCGGCACTTTTTCGTCACCCCGTCCGACAGCCTCGCCATCATTGCCGCCAATGCCAAATTGGCGCCGGGCTACGCAGAGGGAATCGCCGGCATCGCGCGCTCGATGCCGACCAGCGCCGCCGCCGACCGCGTCGCCGAGAAGCTCGGCGTGCCCTGTTACGAAACGCCGACCGGCTGGAAGTTCTTCGGCAACCTGATGGATGCGGGCAAGGTGACGCTGTGCGGCGAGGAAAGCTTCGGCACCGGCTCCAGCCACGTGCGCGAAAAGGACGGCCTGTGGGCGGTGCTGTTCTGGCTCAACATCCTGGCCAGACGACGCCTTTCCGTGGAGGAGATCGCCTACAGCCACTGGGCGGAATTCGGCCGCAACATCTATTCGCGCCACGATTACGAAGCGTTGCCCGCCGACGCGGCGAACGGCCTTATGGCGCACGTCAAGGGGCAATTCGCCGAGTTGCCCGGTCGGCGTTTTGGCGATTACCGGGTGAAGTTCTGCGACGATTTCAGCTATACCGATCCGGTCGACGGCAGTCTGAGTACCGGTCAGGGTCTGCGCATCGGCATGGAAGATGGCTCGCGCATCGTCTTCCGTCTTTCCGGCACCGGCACCGAAGGCGCCACGCTGCGCATCTACCTCGAAGCCTTCGAGCCCGATCTCGCCCGCCATCGGGTGGATGCGCAAGACGCCCTGGCGGCGCTGATCGACATCGCGCAGGAGTTGTCGCAACTGAAACAGCGCACCGGGCGCGAGCAGCCGACAGTAATTACCTGAACGGGAAGTGCACCCTTCGCGCCTTTCCCATCCCCCTCCCGGCCTCCAATCGCAAACGTCGCATGCGACCTTCCCCCTTGAAGGGGGAGGAGTTCTGCTCCCTCCCCTTCAAGGGGAGGGTCGGGGAGGGGATGGGAGGGGAGGGGGTGACTGAATTACACCGCCGCCAGCGCCTGCTCCAGATCGGCCTTGAGATCGTCGATGTGCTCGATACCGATGGACAGGCGCACCATGTCTTCAGTGACGCCGGCCTTCAGCATCTCGTCGGGCGACAACTGGCGATGCGTGGTGCTCGCCGGATGGCAGGCGAGGCTCTTGGCGTCGCCGATATTCACCAGTCGCGTGACCAGTTTCAGCGCGTCCTGAAAGCGACCTCCGGCGGCCATGCCGCCGCCATGTCCATTGACGCCGAAGGTCAGGATGCCCGAGGCGCGACCGCCCATGTATTTCTGCACCAGGCCATGGTCGGCATGGTCGGGCAGGCCGGCGTACTTGACCCATTTCACCTTGGCATGGCCCTTGAGGTAGTTGGCGACCGCCAGCGTGTTGTCGCAGATGCGGTCCATGCGCAGCGCCAGGGTTTCGATGCCTTGCAGGATGAGGAAGGAATTGAAGGGCGAGATCGCGGCGCCCATGTTGCGCAGCGGCACGACGCGGGCGCGACCGATGAAGGCCGCAGGGCCGAGAGCTTCCGTGTACACCACGCCGTGGTAGGACACGTCGGGCTCGTTCAGGCGCTTGAAGCGCGCCTTGTGCTCCGCCCAGGGGAACTTGCCGGAATCGACGATGACGCCGCCGAGGCTGTTGCCATGGCCGCCGAGGTATTTGGTCAGCGAATGCACCACGATGTCGGCGCCATGTTCGAAGGGGCGACACAGATAGGGCGTTGCCACCGTGTTATCGACGATCAGCGGCACGCCGGCCTCATGGGCGATTTTCGCCAGTGCGCCCAGATCGACGACGTTGCCGAGCGGGTTGCCGATCGATTCGCAATACAGCGCCTTGGTGCGCGCATCGATCAGCGGGCGGAATGACTCCGGCTGGCGGTAATCGGCGAAGCGCACCTCGATGCCGAATTGCGGCAGGGTATGGGCGAACAGGTTGTAGGTGCCGCCATACAGCGTACCGACCGAGACGATGTTGTCGCCCGCCTCGGCGATGGTCTGGATGGCGTAGGTGATGGCCGCCGAGCCCGAGGCAAGGCCCAGACCTCCTATGCCGCCTTCCAGCGCCGCCATGCGCTTTTCCAGCACGTCGGTGGTCGGATTCATGATGCGGGTATAGATGTTGCCGGCCACCTTGAGGTCGAACAGGTCCGCGCCATGCTGGGTGTCGTCAAAGGCGTAGGAAGTCGTCTGGTAGATCGGCACCGCGACGGCCTTGGTGGTCGGGTCCGGGCTGTAGCCGCCATGTACGGCAATGGTTTCGATTTTCATATTCGGCTTTCTTCGAACAGGGGAAAGCGGCAGTATAGACACAGGAACTGCCGTAGCGTCTTGTTGCCCTGCCGTTGACAGGGATATTTGATTCGATGCCGCCTGTGCGCGCGGCGGGCGCTGGCTCGGGTAGACTGCTTGTCAAGCGGATTTCATCGAAGGAGTGGGTCTTGGCTGAACGTACCGTTTGCATTTCAACACTGGGCATCAAACCTGGCGCGCGACTGGCGCAGGCGGTGCGCCGTGTCGACGGGGGGCTGTTGCTGGCTGCGGGTACGGAGATCGACGTTGATCAATTGCAGCAGTTGATCCAGCGCGGCATCGAGTGCGTCCATGTGTTGCAGGAAGAAACCCGCGATGCAGCGCAGATCGAGCGCGACGTGGCGGCGGCAACTGCGCGCGTTGCCCACCTGTTTCGCGGCAACAGCAGCGAGGCGCGCGATGAGCTGGCTGCAACCATCGCCGACTACCGGCGACTTGCCGCATCATGAGCGCGCCTTTCACCCTTGAGAAGGTATTGGCGCGGGCCGATGCGCTGCCCGCCTTGCCGCAGATCGTGGCCAAGATTCTGGACATGCTCGGCGACGAAGGGGCCAATGCGGATATCCTGAGCCAGCACATCGTCAGCGATCCGGCGGTGGTGGCGCGCCTTCTGGCGGCAGCCAATGCCGGTGCGATCGGCGCCAGCGGACGGGTTAATTCGGTACGTCAGGCCATCATGCTGCTGGGCGTCAGCCGGGTGCGCAACATCACGCTTGCCACTGCCATCATTGATCGCTTCAACGCCGCGCCGCCCTTCGATGCCCGTCGGCTCTGGCTGCACAGCGTCGGCGTGGCCGTCTGCGCACAGGAAGTGGCGCGCCGTGCCGAACTCGATGTAGATGTCGCTTATACCGCCGGCCTGCTCCACGACATCGGCCAGTTGTTGCTGTTCGTCTTCGATCCCGTGGCCTACGCCGAAGTGCTGCGTTTGCGGGCGGAACGCGATATCGATATCGTCGATGCCGAGCGCGAGTATCTGGGCGTTGATCATGCGCATGTCGGCGGCGAACTGGCGCGGATATGGAAGCTGCCGGAAGCCGTGGCGGATGCCATTGCCGCCCACCATGTCTGGGACGGCAACGAGCCGGAAAACGAAATGGCCGATGCCATCCATGTCGCGGAAGTGTTGAGTCATGCCCTTAACCTGGGCGGCCTGCCGGATGCCAGGGTGCCCTATTTGTCTGACATGTCCTGCGCCCGCATGGGTATCGACTGGCGCGAGTTTGCCGCGCATTTCCCGCTCATCGAAGCCCGCTTCGTCGGCGCCCGAATCACGCTCGGACTCTGACAGACACAGCGAGCATTCGTCCCGCGTCACTCCTGAAGTCTGCTTCGCGAATCACCTCTGGCGGCAGCGCAAAACGCCGTGCCGCCGGCGCCGACTTTTCGGCGAGATTGAAATCTCCCCGATTGAGGCCGATGATGGTTCCTGTCAGGAGGAACACAAATTGAAGATCGGTTTTTTCGGCGCGGCAGGCGAGGTGCACAGTGCGAGCACGACGACGTCCAGCAGGTCATGGTCCGTACGCCCTTCCACCCGTGAATCCGGAAGATCACCAAACCGCTCGATCAGCCCCGCTATCGCGTTTTCGTCCATTCCTCGACCTCAAATGTCGAGAGTAGACGCGATTTCACCAGGGTTTACAACCCCTTGTCATAAGTCGCTGACTGTGAACGAGTTTTCATGCTCCGGCCCTGGGAGCTTGGCGCTGCTTCAACCGGGCGGCTAAAAGTCGGCGCTGGCAGCACGGCGATCAGACTGGCGAAACCTCCACCGCAATCAATTAAGCTTCTTGGGATGTCCAAGGCCCTTTGGATTTCCTCTCCTTATGAGACACTTGCGTTTCTTGACATTCCTGCACTGGAACTCACATGGCCGGCAATCCTGAAATCACCAGCATGGCGCTGTTCTGCGACTTCGAGAATGTCGCGCTCGGCGTGCGCGATGCCAAGTACGCCCAGTTCGACATCGGCAAGGTGCTTGAACGCCTGCTGCTGAAAGGCAGCATCGTGGTCAAGAAGGCGTACTGCGACTGGGCGCGCTACAAAGAGTTCAAGGCGCCGATGCATGAGGCCTCGTTCGAACTGATCGAGATTCCCCATGTGCGCCAGTCGGGCAAGAACTCCGCCGACATCCGCATGGTGGTGGACGCCCTCGACCTGTGCTACACCAAGTCGCATGTCGATACCTTTGTCATCATCAGCGGCGACTCGGATTTCTCGCCCTTGGTGTCCAAGCTGCGCGAGAACAACAAGCGCGTGATCGGCGTCGGCGTCAAGGCGGCGACCTCCGACCTGCTGGCCGCCAACTGCGACGAATTCATTTTCTACGACGATCTGGTGCGGGAACTGCCGGCGAAGAAGCAGCGCAACGAAAGGAAAGCTGCGGCCAAGCCCGCAGCCAGCACGGCGGCAAAGCCGAAGAGCGAGGAGAAGGGCGACGACCCGAAGCGGCAGGAGGCAATCGATCTCGTCGTGGAAACCGTCGAGGCTTTGGTCACCGAGCGCGGTGAAGACGAGAAGATTTGGGGCTCCATGGTCAAGCAGACGCTGAAACGGCGCAAGCCCGGCTTCAGCGAGTCCTACTATGGCTACCGCTCCTTCGGCGAACTGCTGGAAGACGCGAAGAAGCACAAGCTGCTGATCCTTGAGCGCGACGAGAAGTCCGGCCAGCACATCATCCGCCTGCCCGCAGACGATTGAGCCGGTGAGCGGCATCCCCGAAATCAGGCCGGAGCAGTCCGTCGAACTGCTCAAGGAACTGCACATACTGACCCGCGATGGCAAGCTCAACCAGGACAGCCGACGCAAGCTGAAGCAGGTCTATTACCTCTACCAGTTCATCGAACCACTACTGGGCGAGGTTATGGCTGAACGCGGCGATCTGGCGCTGGTCGACCACGGCGCGGGGAAATCCTATCTCGGTTTCATCCTCTATGACCTGTTCCTCAAGGCCAGGGACAGCGGCCATGTCTACGGCATCGAGAGTCGCGCCGAGCTTGTTGAGAAATCCAGCGAACTCGCGCGACGGCTGGGCTTTGAACGCATGTCCTTTCTCAATCTTTCGGTCGAGGAATCCATTCAGTCGCCGCAACTGCCGCAGCGCATCGACATCGTCACGGCGCTGCACGCCTGCGATACCGCCACCGATGACGCGATCAAGTTTGCGCTGGACAGGCAGGCGCAATTCATCGTCCTGGCGCCCTGTTGTCAGGCGGAAGTGGCGGCGGTGCTGCGCCAGCACAAGAACGCATCACTGGCGCTGACGTCCCTGGCGGAAATCTGGCGCCACCCGATCCATACCCGCGAATTCGGCAGCCAGATCACCAATGTGCTGCGCTGTTTGCTGCTCGAAGCGCACGGCTATCAGATCACCGTCACCGAGTTGGTGGGTTGGGAGCATTCGATGAAGAACGAACTGATCATCGCCCGCTTTGCCGGCACGCCACGGGGGAACGCTCGTGAGCGCCTGGAGCAGATACTGCGCGAGCTGAATCTGGACGATTTGAAAGACCGCTTCCTATACTGACGGAAAGTCGGCGCTGGCGATGCGGCGATTTATGCGGTCAGCCGCGTCGGTCGCGCATGACGCGCGCCTTTTCACGAACCCAGTCGCGATCCTTCTCGGCGTCGCGCTTGTCGTGCTGTTTCTTGCCCTTGGCGAGGCCGACCGACAGTTTGACGCGGCCCTTGCTGTAATGCAGATCGAGTGGCACCAGGGTGTAGCCGGCGCGTTCCACCTTGCCGATCAGCTTGCTGATTTCCGCCGCATTCAGCAGCAGCTTGCGGGTACGCACGGGATCGGGGTGAATGTGGGTCGAGGCCGCAAGCAGCGGCGTGATGTGGGCGCCGATGAGGAAAACCTCGCCGCGTTTCAGCACCACATAGGCTTCCTTGATCTGCGCGCGCCCGGCGCGGATCGCCTTCACTTCCCAGCCTTCGAGGACCAGACCGGCCTCGTAGCGCTCTTCGATGAAGTAATCGTGGAATGCCTTCTTGTTGTCGGCGATGCTCATGGCTGGCACGATAAAATGCGGCATTCTACTGCACCCGCCGCACGCGACTTTGCGGCAATTTCATCCATGGCTCTGGTCGAAAAAACCGTACTGATCGAACGTACGCCATTGCAGATGTTCGATCTGGTGGATCGTGTCGAGGACTATCCGCAATTCCTGCCGTGGTGCGGCGGTACCGAACTGCACGAGCGCACGGCGACGCGCACGGCAGCAACATTGCGCATCAATTTCCACGGCATCAAGTCACAGTTTTCGACCGAGAACACCAAGGAAGCGCCGTGCTTGATGGAAATTCGACTGACCGACGGACCTTTTTCGCACATGGATGGGCGCTGGCGTTTCACGCCCCTGGGCGAAACGGCCTGCAAGGTAGAATTTCGCCTGCACTATGAATTTTCCAGCTACCTGCTGGGAAAAGTTCTCGGCCCGGTGTTCAATCACATCGCCGATACCTTTGTCGAATCCTTTGTCAAAAGGGCGCAAGAAGTTTATGGCTGAAACCATTCACGTCGAAGTTGTCTATGCCTGGACTGAACGTCAGGAAGTGGCCAGTATCAGTGTGCCAGCGGGCAGCACGGTGGGCCAGGCTATCGACGCTTCGGGCATGCTGGTCAAGCATCCCGAAATCGATCTGACCAAGAACAAGGTCGGCATCTACGCCAAACTGGCCAAGCTCGACACCGCATTGCGCGATCGCGACCGGGTGGAAATCTATCGACCGCTGATCGCCGATCCCAAGGAGGTGCGCAAACAGCGCGCCGCCGAGGGGAAGGCAATGAAAAAGGGTGGCGGCGACTCTGGCGAGACATGAAAGTTATGCGTAGCGGTATCCCCACAGGGACGGCGCTGGCGCGCTCTGCGTATCTGGGATTCCGCTTCGCGGGCAGGTAACGGCGAAGGAAGAGGGTCGCGGTCTCGCGTATAATGCGTTTTTGGAATCAAGGAATTTATTATGCGATTGCTCCAGAAGGCGCTGACGTTTGACGACGTCCTCCTGGTTCCCGCCCATTCGGCGATCCTCCCCCGCGACGTCAGCCTCGCTACCCGTCTTACCCGCAAGATTCAGTTGAACCTGCCGCTGCTCTCCGCCGCCATGGATACGGTGACGGAAGCGCGGCTGGCCATTGTCCTGGCGCAGGAAGGCGGCATCGGCATTTTGCACAAGAACCTGAACCCCAAGGCGCAGGCCGCCGAAGTGGCCAAGGTCAAGCGTTTCGAATCCGGCGTGCTGAAAGACCCGATCACCGTTCCGCCCACCATGACGGTGCGCGAAGTGCTGGCGCTGACGCGCGCTTATCGGATTTCCGGCCTGCCGGTGGTGGATAACGGAGTCGTGGTCGGTATCGTTACCAATCGCGACACGCGTTTCGAGACCAACCTTGATCAGGCGGTCGGCGCCATCATGACGCCGCGCGAGCGTCTGATTACGGTCGTCGAGGGAACTTCAGCCGAGGAAGCCAAGGCCTTGATGCACAAGCATCGCCTGGAACGGGTGCTGGTGGTCAATGCCGACTTTCAGTTGCGTGGCCTGGTCACCGTCAAGGACATTCTCAAGTCGAGCGAGCATCCATTTGCCTGCAAGGACGAGCAAGGGCATCTGCGCGTCGGCGCTGCTATAGGCGTCGGTGAAGGCACCGAGGAACGCGCCGCACTGCTGGCCGAGGCCGGCGTCGATGTGATCGTGGTCGATACCGCGCACGGGCATTCCGAAGGCGTGCTGCAGCGCGTGCAGTGGGTCAAGAAGAATTTCCCGCAGGTGGAGGTGATCGGCGGCAACATTGCCACGGCGAGTGCGGCGAGGGCGCTGGTCGATCACGGCGCCGATGGCGTCAAGGTCGGCATCGGTCCCGGGTCGATTTGCACTACGCGCATTGTCGCCGGCGTCGGCGTACCGCAGATCACGGCGGTGGACATGGTCGCAAACGCACTCGCTGCCGACGGCATACCGCTGATCGCTGACGGCGGAATTCGTTTTTCGGGTGACATCTCCAAGGCCATTGCCGCCGGGGCCAATGCTGTCATGCTGGGCGGCCTGTTCGCTGGTACCGAAGAGGCTCCGGGTGAAACCGTGCTGTATCAGGGACGTTCGTACAAGGCTTATCGCGGCATGGGCAGTCTGGGCGCCATGAAGGATGGGGCGGCGGATCGTTACTTTCAGGATTCCGACGCCAATGTCGAAAAGCTGGTGCCGGAAGGCATCGAAGGTCGCGTGCCCTACAAGGGTCCGGTCACCGCCGTGATCCACCAGTTGATGGGTGGCCTGCGCTCCTCCATGGGCTATGTCGGCTGCGCCACGATTGACGACATGCGGGCCAAGGCCGAGTTTGTTGAAATCACTTCGGCCGGCATCCGCGAATCGCATGTGCATGATGTGCAGATCACCAAGGAAGCGCCGAACTACCATATCGATTGATTCCGTTTCCGACGGCAAAGGCGGCTGCGGCCGCCTTTGTTATTTCAGAGGCTCCCGCCATGGCTCACCAGAAAATCCTCATCCTCGACTTTGGTTCCCAGGTCGCGCAACTGATTGCTCGCCGCGTGCGCGAGCAGCAGGTGTATTGCGAACTGCATCCCTTCGACGTTACCGAAGACTTCATCCGCGACTTCAAACCGCAGGGCATCATTCTTTCCGGCGGTCCCAACTCGGTCTATGAATCGGCGGACTGGAAGGCGCCCGACATCGTCTTCAAGCTCGGTGTGCCGGTGCTGGGTATCTGCTACGGCATGCAGACCATGGCCGTGCAACTGGGCGGCAAGGTCGAAGGCAGCAGCACGCGCGAATTCGGTTATGCCGAGATGCGCGCCCGCGGCCACTCGAAGCTGTTCAATGGCATCGAGGATCGTGTCAACAGCGAGGGACACGGCCTGCTCGATGTCTGGATGAGCCACGGCGACAAGGTGACGCAGTTGCCGCCCGGCTTCAGCATCATTGGCGACAATGTTTCCACGCCCATCGCCGCCATGGCGGACGAGGCACGTGGCTTCTATGCCGTGCAATTTCATCCGGAGGTCACGCACACCCTCAAGGGGCGCGAGATTATTGCCCGCTTTGTGCATGACATCTGCGGCTGCGGTCGCGACTGGAACATGCCCAACTATGTCAATGAAGCGATCGACAAGGTGCGTGCCCAGGTGGGTAAGGATGAGGTGATTCTCGGTCTCTCCGGCGGCGTCGATTCCTCCGTGGTGGCGGCGCTGCTGCACCGTGCCATCGGCGATCAACTGACCTGCGTCTTCGTCGACAACGGCCTGCTGCGGCTCAATGAGGGCGTGCAGGTGATGGACACCTTCGCCCGCAACCTGGGCGTCAAGGTGATTCATGTCGATGCGGCGAGCCAGTTCATGGGGCACCTTAAAGGTGTTTCCGATCCGGAACAGAAACGCAAGATTATCGGTCGCGAATTCGTCGAAGTGTTTCAGGTCGAGGCGCAAAAACTGCCTAATGCCAAGTGGCTGGCGCAAGGTACGATCTATCCCGATGTGATCGAATCGGCCGGCGCGAAAACCAAGAAGGCGCACGCCATCAAGAGTCATCACAATGTCGGTGGCTTGCCCGAAACCCTGAACCTCAAACTGTTGGAACCCTTGCGCGAACTGTTCAAGGACGAAGTGCGCGAATTCGGCGTGGCGCTGGGACTGCCGCACGAAATGGTGTATCGCCATCCCTTCCCCGGCCCCGGTCTCGGTGTGCGCATTCTCGGCGAAGTGAAGCAGGAGTTTGCCGACCTGTTGCGTCGCGCCGATGCCATATTCATCGACGAACTGCGGGCGGCAGACTGGTACGATAAGACCAGCCAGGCGTTCGCCGTGTTCCTGCCGGTGAAGAGCGTCGGTGTCATGGGCGACGGTCGCACCTACGAGTACGTCGTGGCCTTGCGCGCCGTGCAAACTTCTGACTTCATGACTGCCAGTTGGGCGGAACTTCCTCATGAACTGCTGGGCAAAGTCTCCAACCGCATCATCAACGAGGTACGCGGCATCAATCGCGTGGTGTACGACATCTCGGGCAAGCCACCCGCGACGATTGAGTGGGAATGATTCGGAGATCAGCAAGCACTAGCAACGTCTAGCAAAAAACACCAATTAAGTCAATGTATTTCATGGGCTTTTTTGTTTCTGTCTGGTTTGTTCTAGCAACGTCAGGCAACGACGAGAATGATTTTGTTGATGGTAAAAATGCTGGTATAAATTTCGGTGTGATGAAAAAAACGCCGCCATACCAAGGCGATAGCGACGATGGCGCGTTTATGCCTTCGCATCTGAATACACGAGCGTTAAACAACTGACACTCCAATTTCTTTCGCTACCGCGCCAACATTCGCGCTCTCCGGCGGCAACAACCGCGCCACCACTCTGTTCCTGAATGCTTCTCCGTACCGTGCCATCTTTCATCCTTATCGCCCCCAAGTTCAAGATCATATCGGGGCGACAACTATTCTGACGCGGGGGGAAGGGCACTACCAATTAGGAAAGGGCATTTCAGGGTAACCTTAGTTATCTTGGTGAATTTAGTCGTGGACTGGGTAACGTGTTGTTTCCGTAAATAAAACATGTTGATTATTTCAAGCAAAGCATGTAGATCGTTATAGGCAAACCATGTGGATTGCTGGCAGTAAAACATGAGGAATCGTATGGCTCGCCCTCGATTGACCGAGCAACAGAAGTTAGCCAAGGCATTGACCGAGCTCCACCAAGTGCTTGGGTCAGAACAAGGCGTTGTTCGTGGCAAACAAATCAAGAATGCGACTCGCGTGCTGCTGCTTGAGCGAGGCTACCTTCGGGAAATCCTGAAGGGCTGGTACTTTGTTTCCGATCCGCTAGCTGAGCTTGGAGATACCACGCCGTTTTTTGCCAACTATTGGGAGTACCTCGCCAGCTATCTCAGCGAGCGTTTTGGCAATGATTATTGCCTGACCGCCGAGCATTCCTTGCTCCGACAAGCGCATCACAATGTCGTTCCAAAGCAAGTCAACGTGATGCTCGCGGTAAACCAAAGCCAGATTCAGGAACTGGCTTTCGGTCACAGTGTTGCACTGTATCCGGGAGGAAAAAGCTTTCCTGCACCAACAGATCAAGAATCCTTGATGGGGGTACGGTGCATGTCCGCGCCGTACTGCCTCGTGATGTTGAATCCGAGGTACTTCAAGGACTATGCCCGCGAAGTACAGATCGTCATGGGAAAGGTCGAAGATCCAAGCACGATTGCGGCCCTCGTTGATATCAATGCTACCGGAGTTGCCCGTCTTGTCTCGGCTTATCGTCGGATAGGCCGCAACGAGTTTGCTGAGGGCATCCTACGGCAACTCTCCGGCCTGAAAACTACGCTCAACGTTGATGACGATTCCTTTGCGGGCGAACCCGTTTATCAACTCGGCACCCCGGGCAAATCTCCGCTGTACAACCGCATCAAAGTTCTTTGGGCACAACATCGTGACGCCGTACTGGCAAACCGCCCACTGCAGTCCAGGGTAGAGATGTCGACTGACGACTATCTGGCACGTGTTGAAGCTATACGGGTTGAGGATGCCTATCACAGCCTCTCGATTGAGCGCTACCGGGTGACGCCAGAGCTCATCCGCAGAGTCGCTGAGGAGCAGTGGGATCCCGCTGGCAATCCACATGATCAACGCCAAATCGATGCGATGGCTGCTCGCGGCTATCTGGATGCATTCCAGTTAGTCAAGGAGGATGCTGGACAAGCATTTTCGGAGAAAGCCTCAACACCTGGTTTCGCTGCTCAGTTATTCAACGAGCGACATCAGGCGTGGTTCCAGAAACTGTTTGGCCCATCTGTGGATGCAGGCATCCTCGAGCGAAGGGATTTGGTGGGCTATCGTCGTCACATGGTCTTCCTGCGGGGGTCGTTACATGCTCCACCACACTTCGACTATGTGCGAGATGGAATGGAATCGTTGCGTGAGTGCCTGGCCGAGGAACCCGATGCGTTTGTAAACGCAGTGCTGGGTCACTGGCTATTCGGCTTCATTCATCCGTATATGGATGGGAATGGACGCATGGCTCGTTTTACAATGAACCTGATGCTTGCCTCGGGAGGGTACCCTTGGACTGTGATTCATGTTGAGGATCGTGCTGCTTATATGACGGCGCTCGAAAAAGCCAGCGTCGATGATGATCTAGGAACATTCTCAAATTTCGTCGCGGGCTCCGTGCGCGCAAGCCTGTAAACACCAAGAAAACCGTATACCATCATGCCGAATAAATACTAAGGAATACGAAGCGCGGATTCGCTAAAAACACTATTTTTTAGCAACGTCTGGCAACTGCAGGCTTTGATAAGCAGCTACATTTTGATGGTAAACCTGACGGTTTTCTTGCCTATCGCGCCAGCGCTACGCAAGTGTGGGAGCCGATGTAGCCGGTGTCACCGGTGACGAGGATCACGCGCACTTCAAGCCGTCGAATTACCCGAACCGCGCAGAGGCGCCTTCAGATAAGTGCGAAACACTCTGAGCCTTTCGCTCTGTATGGGATTTTGCGAGGCTTTGTTCATCGCTTCGATGACGAACGCCAGTAACACTGCGACAAAGCCAGAGGCGAGCGTTGCCAGCATCACAATCTGGGCGCGCTTGGGTTTCGACTTGCTGTCTGGTGGAAGGGCAGCATCCATCACCTGGATGATGGCCGAATCCTTGGCTTCGTCGATCTTGGCCAGTTCGAACTGGCGCGCCAGTAATTCGTAAATCGTCTCGTAATATTTCAGGTCGCGCAGCAGGTTCAGGTTTTCAAAGCCGCGAGTATTTCCGCCGTTGGCCGGCGTGTTCTTGCCGGCACTTTCACCTTCGGCCCGGGCAAGTTCACGCTTGAGTACCGCAAGTTCCTGCTGCGCCATGCGCATTTCCGGGTTGGCCGGCGCGGCGTAGGATTCCATGGCTCCGATCTGGACTTCCTTGACGGTGATCTGCCCGCGCAGACGGGCCGTGGTTTCAACGATGGTCCGCCCCTGGTCGTCCACCTTGACGATGCCGCCTTTTTCCAGGCCTTGCTTGGCGGCCATTTCGGCTTTTGCCAGATTGTCCTTGGCCTGCTGCAACTGATGCTCAAAGAACAGCCGGCGGCGACCGGCCTCGGTGGTGGCAATCGACTTGGTCAGTTTGTAGAGTTCATCCACGTAAGCATTGGCCATTTCGGCAGCGCGTTTGGGATCCTCGTCAGTCACTTCGATCGTGATGATCGAATCCTTGCCTGCCGTGATCGTACTGACGCCCCCCAGATTCTTGCGAGCGGAACTCTGCAGCTTGATATTCCAGAGATTCATCAGGTCGAAGCGTTTGATCATGGCATCCTGAACGGTTCGGCTCTTCAACATGGCGATGTAGAGGTCATTGGGGTTGCGCAATCCGGCCGCCACTCCGCCAACGCCTGCCAAGCCGCCCAACTGAGCGGCAAGCGCGGCTGCTCCCTGGGCCTTTTCCGGTGCGAGAATTTTTGTCGTTGCCGTGAATTGTGGAGTCATCTGAAGTGCGACGATGACGGCCAGCACCGCAACAACGACCGGCAAACCAATAATCAGTGCCTTTTGCTTAGCCAGCACAATCGCAAGGTCAAGCAGCGATATCTCATCATCATCCTGATCCGCGATGGCAACTGGTTTCTGCTGGTCAAGCGTGGTCTCCGCCATGGCTCAGTCCCTCAAGACCTTGAGGCCCGCCACGCCCAGCGCGAACTGGTAGAAGATCTGCGACCATTCCTTCAGTTCGCGGGTCAGGGTCACCCGCTCCAGTTCTTCCGGTACCACGATGGCATCGCCTGGCATCACGCGCTCGCTGCCAATGCTGCCGCCCAGCCCCAGCCACCCGCGCTGCCGCTTGCTGGACACGGTACCGTCGGCTCGGAGCAAATAGACAGAACCTTCATCGGCGCTGCGAATTGGGCCGCCGGCCTGAGCCAGATAGTCGTCGGCGCGCAGCGATTCGCGGTAGACGAAGCTGTTCGGATTGAACACCGATCCGAGCACGCTGACCACAGAAGGCGTTGGCGGAACATAAAAGCGGTCGCCATCCTCCAGCGCCAAATCCGGAAGATCCTTTATCGCGGGACTATCGGCGTTTATGCCCAAGACGATGCGGCCAGTAGCCTTGACTCCGCGCAGACGAGTGATCATTGCTTTTTGCTCGGCGATCTGGGCGGTGCGGCCCAGGGCCTCCTCTCCGGTGGCGTTGCGCGCCACATCGGCAGTCACGCGCTGCATCTCACGTTCCATACGATCGAGCGATTCGTCAAGCTGCTTCTGTTGCAGTTGACGGGTGGAGTCACGCGTAAACTCTGCGCCAAACACATAGGCACCCTGGGAGAAGCCGCCGATCCGCGCCACCAGTTGCCGCAGGGTTTCCCCGGGCCGCACGCTGTAGATGCCCGAGGCCGCGAATTCGCCCTCCAGCCGCACATAACGCCGCTGACTATTCTGCGGCACCCTCACATCGGACTTGGACAGCACGGTGAGAATGTCGCCGGGCCGCAGCAGCAGGTTGTGCTGCGGGTCGCCCTTGATGATGGCCGCTGCCAGGTTGAAGGGCATCAGTTCGGTCGTGGCATCGGGTTTCAGGCGCTCTATGACGGCGTAGTCCCAGGAGACTTCCTGCGGACTGATCAACTGCAACCCTGAGGCTACAGTATGGTTGCGGGCACGCCAATAGTCGGGCGAGGTTACGGCGTCGGCATCCGGCAGCAGGTCGCGCACACGAAGTCCCTCGCGCCATGGGTGGCGGGCCGGTTGCGCAACGAAGCCACGCACTGCCACGGCGTTGTCGAACTTGGGCGAAATGGCAAACAGCGTGACCAGGTCGCCGTCGCGCAGCGGTTGCTTGAGTCCTTCGCCATCCAGATTGAATTCGGCAACCTTGCGCGATTCGCGGCCATCGATACGTTCAAGGGCTGCCTTCTGGCCGCGTGTCGTCGTTGTCAATCCGCCGGCGTAGCCCAGCACTTCACCCAAAGGCGCCCCGTCCTGCTTGAGTTCGAATACCGCCGGCATGTTGATGCTGCCTGCAACGGCCACCAGCGGGCCGGCCGGCGGGATGACGATAACATCGCCCTGGCGCAGACGCATGTCGTGCGAGGTGTCTCCCTTCAGAAGCATGTCATAAAGGTCGAACTCGGAGACTACCTTGTTGGCGCGCTTGACCTGGATGCGGCGCATACTGCCTTTGGAAGAAGGACCACCGGCGGCGAACAGGGCATTGACTAGCGTACTCATGGAGCCGACCGTGTAGCTTCCCGGCTGGTTAGCAAGGCCTACGACAAAAATCTGGATGCCACGCAGTTGCCCCATGGTGACCGCCATTTCAAAGTTGCGGTAAACCTTGCTCACCTCGGCATGGATCGCCCCCTGCATCTCCTGATAACGCATGCCGCCGACAAACACCGCGCCCACCTTGGGGATTACCAGCATGCCGTTGCGATCCACCGTCAGCCGCAGATTGACGTCAATCTGCCCCCAGGCACGAACCACAACCTCGTCGCCGGGCCCGACCACGTAATCCGGCGCCACCGGAGCATCCGTTACCGGCGCAAAGGTGGAAGGCGGGTTGCTGAAGAACTCCTGCCCAAACAAGGGCAAGCGCTGGCCGGTACTGGCGAGCAGGAATTGCTGGAACTCATTGGGCACGGGTGGTGTGGCTGGTCGTGAGCGTTCTGGCACAGTCGCACCAGCATTTATCCCGCCCGTCAGAGAGGTTGCTCCCTTTAACGCTGGCAGCTGAGCCGTCGGTGCCGCCGCCGGAATTGCCGACGAGACGCCCGCTCGCCCGACCACATCCGCCCCCAGGCCGCGCGCTGCAGCAGGGGAATCAGAAATATCCTCGATGCTTTGGGAAAGAGCGGGTATTGCAAAAGACGACAACGTTGCCGCTGCGAGGCACAAGCGGATAAAAGCAGAGAGAGTACGCATGGATGCAGTGACCAAAAGATGGAACCCGTTTGGAATGAGATGCGGGGTCAGATTGTAATCAGAATCAACCAAAGACAGTGCAAATTTTGCTGCCCTGACCGTTCGCGTCATGTCAGCAAATGCCGGCCCACCCCAAGAATTTGTCATCCCCCGACATCTTGGTTAGAATCCAGTTCACTCACTGAACAGTTAATCCTAAGCCGAAGTGTCCCCTGACCTGCATCATTACAAGTTGCTCAAGCTGATCGAAGCCAACCCAGCCATACAGCAGCGGGAAATGGCCAAGGCAATGGGCGTCAGCTTGGGCAAAGCCAACTACTGTCTACAGGCACTGGTGCAAAAGGGCTTGGTCAAGATGGACAACTTCCGCCGCAACGACAACAAGCTCGGCTACAGCTACCTGCTAACCCCCAGCGGCATCGAAGAAAAGGCCAAGCTCACTGTTAACTTTCTCAAACTCAAGATCGTCGAATACGACACCATTCGCAACGAGATCGAAGAACTCCGCCGCGACGTGGAAAGAGAAGCCAAGGCATGAATCCAACGCCTATGGTGAGTTCGGAGCGTTGCCCCGGAATCCTTGAGTCGGGGGGCCATTCCCTCCCTTGGTACGTCGTTCACACCAAAGTTCGCCAAGAACAAACTGCCTGCGAAAACCTAGTCCGGCAAGGATACATCGTCTATTTCCCGAAATTCAAGCTCTTGAAGCGTAGTCGAGGTCGCCAGCAGGCCCGTCTCGAACCGATGTTCCCCCGCTATATCTTTTTGCAGCCGGAATCCGCCTCGCACTCGATTTCACCCGTGCGCTCCACTCTGGGCGTAACCACGCTTGTCCGCTTCGGACAGGAACCTGCCGTGGTGCGGCCAGAAACACTGAAAGGCATCCAGGAGTTCGAAGCCCGCCGCAACGAGGCTCGCGATGAAGATATCAGCCCCTTTCGGCCGGGAGTGTCGATCCGCGTCGCCGATGGCCCGCTGGCGGGAATGGAGGGCCTGATCTCGGGTGTTTCGCGCGAAAGGGTGATCGTGCTGATGCAGTTGCTGGGACACGATACCCAGGTAAGTCTGAGTCATCACCAATTGATGGTGGCTCACTGAAGCATGAATTGAGAAGTTGCCGTCATTGCCCGCGAGACGGGGGAATGACGGGCGTTAGCAAGAGCTATCAAGAAGCGAAACCTGCCGGATCACTCTGGCCGAGCAGCAACACAGAGCCATCTGCTGTGCGCCACCGCGCACGGGCATGGCGGTAGCGTGTCTGGTGCGGAACTCGAACTCACAATACACCCCATGAATATCCTTATCACCGGCGGCGCCGGCTACATCGGTTCCCACGCTTGCGTTTCTCTAGCAAAGGCAGGTCATGAACTGGTCATCCTTGACAACCTGTGCAACAGTGGTGCCGATGTCATCGACCGTCTCGCCACCCTCTGCGGCACGCGCCCGGCGTTTGTCCAGGGCGATATCCGCGATGCCGCAATACTCGATCGCCTCTTTGCCGACCACCCGATCAGCGCCGTCATGCACTTCGCTGGCCTCAAGGCCGTCGGTGAATCTGTCGAAAAGCCGCTCGACTACTACGACAACAATGTAGCCGGCACCGTCGGGTTGCTCGCCGCCATGGGCCGGGTCGCTGTTAAAACCCTCGTCTTCTCGTCCTCCGCTACTGTCTATGGCGATCCAGCCAGCGTGCCGATACGAGAAGATTTCCCTCGTACTGCCACGAATCCCTACGGTCGTACCAAGCTGATGATCGAAGATGTTCTCGCCGATTTGCACCAGGCCGATCCCAGTTGGCGGATTGCCCGTCTGCGTTACTTCAATCCCGTCGGGGCACACGAATCCGGCCTGATCGGTGAAGCTCCGCAGGGGATCCCCAATAACCTCATGCCCTACGTGGCGCAGGTAGCCGCCGGCCAGCGCGAGTTCCTCAATGTGTGGGGCGATGATTACCCGACACCCGATGGAACAGGGGTGCGTGACTACATACACGTGTGCGACCTGGCCGAAGGTCATGTTGCAGCGCTCGAGTACCTTAACCGTCAGGGCGGAACGCTCACGGTAAATCTCGGCACCGGTCAAGGTTACTCGGTGCTGGAGATGGTCGAAGCTTTCGAGAAAGCTTCGAGCCGTGCAATCCCCTGCAAGATTGGTCCACGAAGGGCCGGCGACAGCGCGAAGTGCTTGGCAAACCCCGCGCTGGCGCAGCAGTTGATGGGCTGGAAAGCCAGTCGCGACCTGGACCGCATGTGCGCCGATGCTTGGCGCTGGCAACAAGGGTCCACTTTATACAGATCGACTAAGACTTAGCCTATGTCGTCAATGAAACCCCAGGTTGTCTGGAGTCTGCTTACCCCTTCTGAGCAGCGCGGTGCTCTGGTGTTGCTGATATTGATGTTGGTCGGCACAGTGCTTGAAACGCTGAGCATCGGCTTGGTAATTCCCGCTGTCGCTCTATTGACCCAGACTGATTACGCAACCAGGTATCCGCTGCTACAGGCCATCCTTGTCACAATGGGAAACCCAACCCAGCAGGTGTTGGTGATGTATGCCATGCTGGGGCTTGTGCTGATCTATCTGGCAAAGAACCTGTATTTAGGTTTTTTTGTCTGGCGACAAAATGCATTTGTATTTGGGCTTATGGCGAGGTTATCGGAAAGGCTGCTAACCATCTACTTGCGCCAACCTTACCGATTTCATTTGCAGCGAAATTCAGCGCAACTGATTCGCAATGCGCTATCAGAAGTAGATGTTATCGCTGGAAATTGTGTTACTCCACTGATGACTCTCCTGACCGAGTTTTTCGTCGTTTTTTGCCTCAGTGCCTTGTTGCTCTATATCGAGCCGATTGGGGTATTGGTTGTTGCGAGCATACTCGCTACTGTATCTTGGGCCTTTAGCCGTTTTACGCACCCGTCGATCAAGCGATGGGGGACGTTGCGGCAACATCATTCAGGCTTGCGAATCCAGCATTTGCAGCAGGGTTTGGGTAGTGTCAAAGATATTAAACTGCTTGGTCGAGAGGCAGAGTTTATTGGGCAGTTTCGTACCCACAATCAACTCTATGCGCGAGTCGCCAGTCTTCAGAATACTTTGGTACAGTTCCCGCGACTGTGGCTTGAAATCCTTGCAATCGGCGGGTTAGCGATTCTTGTCTTCGCTATGGTTAAGCAGGGCAGTGATCTTAGAGCCATTTTGCCTACGTTGGCACTATTTGCCGCAGCTGCGTTTCGACTTATGCCCTCTGTAACTCGCATCCTGGGCGCGTTGCATTTGCTCCAATATGGCTTGCCAGCAGCTAGTACACTTAGTGCCGAGTTGAAACTGCCAGCCCCGGCTACCGATGAGCAAGGAGGTTCCGCAGTAACATTTAGTGAATCGCTGGCATTGCACAACGTGACCTATCGGTACGAAGGTGCTCCAGTCCCCGCTCTTCAAAAGCTCACACTCAGTGTTCGTCGTGGTGAAACGGTGGGTTTCATAGGGGCAAGTGGCGCGGGGAAGAGCACCTTGGTGGATATCCTGCTCGGATTGCTCACTCCTGACGCCGGCGAGGTGCGCGTGGATGGAGCAGATATTCAGTCTAGTCTGCGCAATTGGCAGAACCGAATTGGCTATGTGCCTCAATTCATCTATCTGACTGACGATACCCTGAGGCGAAATGTTGCGTTTGGTCTATCCGAAAATCAGATCGATGAATCTTCAGTGCAGCGGGCCATACAAGCAGCACAGTTAGACGAATTTATTCGTAGTTTGCCGGATGGGCTTGAGACCATGGTGGGGGAACGCGGGGCTCGACTTTCGGGTGGACAACGCCAGCGCATCGGCATTGCCCGTGCCTTGTATCATGATCCCGAGGTGCTGGTGCTCGACGAAGCAACCAGTGCTTTGGATATAACTACCGAACGAGGTGTCATGGGTGCAGTGAAAGCATTGCAAGGTACGAAGACCATTTTCATCGTGGCGCATCGTCTGAGCACGGTGGAACATTGTGATCTCATTTTTCGTCTGGAGAATGGGCGTGTGGTTGCTCGTGGTAAGGCAAAGGATGTATTGGCGCAAAGTGGTGATTCACGGCTTGGCTTTGAATAAATTGGATCGCCGCAGGAAGAACCTAAGAATCTGCGTGAATTTGATTGACTGGAAAATATATGCTAAATAACTCATCTATCCTTGTTACCGGGGGCACGGGCTCTTTTGGTCACACATTTGTTCCGATGACGCTGGCCAAATATAGTCCGCGCCGCTTGGTCATCTACTCCCGTGACGAGATGAAGCAGTGGGAGATGGCTAAGTTGTATCAGGATGACGATCGCGTGCGCTTTTTTATTGGTGATGTTCGCGATAAGGACCGCCTCGCGCGGGCCCTCAACGGTATAGATTACGTCGTCCACGCCGCCGCCACCAAGATAGTGCCTACGGCCGAATACAACCCCTTTGAGTGCGTCAAGACCAACGTGTTTGGCGCCATGAACCTCATTGATGCCTGCATCGATCAAGGGGTTAAACGTGTGATCGCGCTTTCGACCGACAAAGCCAGCAGTCCGGCCAATCTTTACGGCGCCACCAAGTTGACCTCGGATAAGCTTTTTATTGCCGGCAATTCTTATGCTGGCAAGATGGATACCCGCTTTGCAGTAGTTCGCTACGGGAATGTCATGGGTTCGCGTGGCTCGGTCATCCCGTTCTTTCTTACTCTCGCCGACAAGGGGATTCTACCCATTACGGATGACCGCATGACCCGCTTCATGATTACTTTGGAGCAAGGAGCGGAAATGGTTTGGCATGCATTTGATGACATGGTTGGCGGCGAAATCTATGTAAAAAAAATTCCATCAATGAAAGTCACCGATATCGCATTGGCTTCCGTTCCTACGGCCAAGCATGAGATTGTTGGTATCCGCCCTGGGGAAAAGTTACACGAGCAGATGATCGGCCCCGAGGACGCACTGCATACCTACGAATACGCCGAGCACTATAAAGTCCTGCCAGCCATCCATAACTGGAGCCAAGACCCCAAGCGTATCAATGGCGGGCAGTTGGTTGCGCCTGACTTCACGTACTGTTCGGACAATAATCCTGAATGGATGAGTATAGACACCTTGCGGACATGGATTGCACAAAGCCGCGAGAAGATTGGCAAGATCTGACGGCTATGATTAGCTATGGTCGCCAAGACATCAACCAGGTTGACATCGACATGGTCGTGGGGGTGTTGCGCTCTGATTTCTTGACCCAAGGCCCCGCTGTTCCCGCGTTTGAAGATGCCGTAGCGAGTTACTGTGGGGCACGACATGCGGTAGCTGTGAACAGCGCTACTAGCGCACTGCACATCGCCTGTCTGGCGTTGG
Organism: Sulfuritalea sp.; assembly: GCA_023229545.1. Taxonomy (GTDB): domain Bacteria; phylum Pseudomonadota; class Gammaproteobacteria; order Burkholderiales; family Rhodocyclaceae; genus Sulfuritalea. The sequence continues at coordinate 32,005 of JALNZB010000033.1, forward strand.
GCGTGGGCAAAGGCGACATTGTCTGGACGACGCCGATTACCTTTGTGGCCAGCGCCAACTGCGCGCTGTATTGCGGCGCAACGGTGGATTTTGTCGATATCGACCCGGGCACCTACAACATGAGTTTGGAGCGTTTGGCAGAAAAGCTAGCCATCGCAGAAACGGTAGGCACCTTGCCCAAACTTGTCATCCCCGTTCACCTTTGCGGCCAACCCTGCGACATGGCAGGTATTTACGCGCTCAGCCAGCAATACGGCTTCAAGATAATCGAAGATGCCTCGCATGCTATCGGTGGCCGCTACAAAGACGAACCCATTGGAAATTGCCGCTACAGCGCTATTACCGTGTTCAGTTTTCATCCGGTCAAGATCATTACCACCGGCGAAGGCGGCATGGCAGTCACCAACGATGGATCTATTGCCAAGCACATGCGTTTGCTGCGCAGCCACGGAATCACCAGCAATGCCGCGGAAATGAACTGCCGACCACCAGATGAAATTTGGAACTATCAACAGATTGATCTGGGTTTTAATTATCGCATGACCGACATACAGGCGGCATTGGGTTTGAGTCAGATGCAACGGCTGGATGAGTTTGTTACCAGGCGCCACGCTATCGCGAAACGCTATGACCAGATGTTATCCAGCCTTCCGGTACTTACTCCATTTCAACATACAGACAGCTATTCCGGCTACCACCTGTACGTTATTCGTTTGAAGCTGGGCCAAGCCAAAAAGATGCAACGCCCAGTTTACGATGGTCTACATGCGGCGGGGATACTCGTAAATTTGCATTACATACCGGTCTATCGCCAGCCCTATTACGAACGGATGGGCTTCAGAGTTGGATATTGCGCCCAGGCGGAACAATACTATTCAGAGGCCATCAGCATGCCCATCTATCCAGGCCTGACCGAAGCACAGCAAGGCCAGGTGGTCTTTGCATTACGGGAAGTATTAGGCTCTTGAACATCGCCATTATTCCCGCCCGTGGGGGAAGTAAGCGGATTCCCCGTAAAAACATCAAACTGTTTTGTGGCAAACCTATGATTGCATGGTCGATCGAGGCCACCAAGGCATCTGGCATGTTCGACCGCATTATTGTTTCAACGGATGACGCTGAGATTGCTGAAGTGGCTAGGCAGTGGGGTGCGGAAGTGCCGTTTATGCGGCCTGCTGAGTTGTCCAATGACTACGCTGGTATCACCGAGGTGGTTGCTCATGCCACCCAGTGGGCTTTAGACCACGGACTTGATGTAGAAGCAGTCTGCTGTATATACGCCACAGCCCCCTTTATCCAACTTGCTGATCTAAAACATGGTTTGGCGGCGCTTAAATCGGGCGACTGGGCTTATGCGTTCACGGTAACTGATTTCGCTGCCCCGATCTTTCGCTCGTTCAAACAAACCGGCGAGGGTGGGGTAGAAATGCTATTCCCAGAGCATTTTTCTACTCGATCACAAGACCTGCCAACTGTATTTCATGACGCGGGGCAGTTCTATTGGGGGGAGGCATTGGCGTGGATTGAAGGTAAACGAGTATTTGACCGATGCTCTGTACCAATCTTTATTCCGAGGTGGCGAGTACAGGATATCGACACAATGGATGACTGGCTACGGGCAGAGTTGATGTTTCGTGCATTTGGTGGCAGGCAGGGTTTCGCCGCATGATTGTGCTTATTCGTACAGACGCAACTATGGTGTTAGGAACCGGGCAAGTTATGCGTTGCGCAGCTCTGGGTATGCGCATGAAGGCACGCGGCGCATTGGTTCGCTTCGTGTGTGTTGGATTACCCGACCAGCTAACAGACTGGCTGCGCGGACGTGGTTTTGATGTTTCCGTGTTCGCTGCCGATAACATTACTGACTGGCGTGCAGATCTCGCAGCAACAAGCGAGGTAGCACGTCAAGTTGGATATGTAGACTTGCTGATTGTTGACCATTACGGGCTTGATTTCGCATGGGAGTCTGGGATGCGGCCATATACCCGGCGTATTCTGGTAATAGACGATCTGGCTGACCGTGACCACGATTGTGATCTGCTGCTAGATCAGAATCTCCACGTAGATGCACAGAATCGCTATAAGCAGCATGTGCCGTATGGAACCATCCAGTTCCTCGGGCCGCGTTATGCGCTATTGCGAGCCGAGTTTGATGATGGCGGATTAGAGCGTGCCCGCGATGGCAGTGTAAAGCGGTTGCTGGTATTTTTCGGCGGTACTGATCCGGGCAACCAGACGATCAAGGTGGTCGACGCGTTGCATGCACTGGGTTCACGCGCACCTGAGAGCACCATTGTGCTTGGACCCGCGCACCCGTATCGCGATGTAATTCACATGAGTGTGATAAATCTGCCCAACGTACAAGTGCTGGATGCCACCGACCGAATGTCCATGCTAATGGCGCAGGCCGACTTGGCGATCGGCACCTGTGGTGTTGCCGCATGGGAGCGGTGTGCGCTCGGGTTACCCTGTCTAGTAGTGGTGACGGCGGAAAATCAGCGCGAGGACGCAGAAATCCTTCATCGCCTGGGTGCGGTGGAACATCTGGGCGATGCTGATGAAGTAAATGCGGAAAATTGGGAAAACGCAATTCGGCGAGCTATGGATGAGCGAGACCGCATACAAGCCATGGCTTTAGCCGCACGAGATGTGATGGTGGGTAGGCGGGCTGCGTTGGCAGAGTTAGAAAGGGTGTTGGTCGATGGCATGCACTGACAGTCAGCAACTGTATCGCAGACTGGAAAGTGACTTCAACAGTGCTTGTGCTCTTCCCGTAGCACGAGCAGCTCTTGGCTTGATGGCTGTCCTGCGCTGTTGGGTTGACGCGGGCAATGCAGGCCGCGTTGCCTTGTCGGCAAACGTTTGCCATGATGTGGTGGCGGCAATACTTGGAGCAGGCTGCGAACCAGTATTCTGCGATATAGACCCAGCTGACGGCAATGTCCTTGAGCAGGAATGGGGGCGGGCGCGGGCAGTTGGCGCTTCGGTAGCGCTGGTAGTCCATTTGTATGGCAACCCGGCGGATGTATCAGTGGTTCGGCGTTATTTTTCCTCGCCTGATTGTCTGATCATCGATGATGCTGCCCAGGCACTAGGTTCAAGCAATGCTGCGGGTTCTGTTGGTGGACAGGGAGATGTCGGATTGCTGTCGTTTGGTGTGACCAAGCATATCGAGGCCGGTGGCGCAGCCATCCTTTTTAAGGATTCCTTGTTCGCCGAAACTGTTGCCCACAAGCTCGCATCCATCGAAATATTGCCAGAGGCACAACGGTCCGCGATTTACACCCGCTTTCGTCAGCGCCTCGAAGCTGCGAGGGGAAAACTGCGCAGTGAAGGCGAGGCGGCGGCTGTCGCTTTTCATGGTTTGCTGGACGGCTATTTCTCATCACTGCAAGTGCCATTTCCCGTGGGATCCGCCCATGCTGCTTGCCTAGCATTCGACACTTACCCGCAAGCACAGGAACAACGGATGCAAAAGTCTGCAGCATGGGCTGCCGGATTGGCGGGTAGTGGTTTGGTTCCAGTCGGCATGGGAGCTGGCACCGTGCCGTGGCGTTATACCTGTCGCCTGCCAGGAATAGATTGGAGTGGGCAGCATTATTTGGGCGAAGAAATGCGTTCGCATGGGCTGAATGTCAGTCACTGGTATTTGCCGGCACACTGGATGTGTGGCTACGAACCTCAAGCCTTGCCCGGAACCGAACGGCTTGCGCGTGAAGTGTTCCAATTCTGGGTTGACGATTACACATCGCTCGAAACCATAAAACGTGGTGCTGCGGCAGTATCGAATATCACCAGGACGTTCAAAAAAGCGGGGGAGCTAGATGATGCAGTTGTTGACTAATATGCGTGGACTAAGATTTCCCGATAATTATATTGTGCCTATGTTATTGAAGGAAGGGTGCTGTCTTCACCAATGACGATATCGTGATCTGGGGCCGACGGTAAGCATAATCGACATGGGAAAAACCTGCGTGATTTCGCAGCCAACTTTTCTACCGTGGCTAGGTTGGTTTGATCTTGCCGATCAGGCTGATGTGATGATCATTTTGGATGATGTGGCATTTTCCAAACAGTCGTGGCAACAGCGCAACCGCATACGCACGCGTAACGGCCTCGAATTTCTGAGCGTGCCGGTAAAATCGTCCGGTCGGCTCGGTCAGCAGATTATGGACTGTGAATTGGCCGATCAGCCATTCGTCAGGAAGATGATCACAACGCTTCGAGCCAATTATGCAAAAGCCCTTTTTTTTGCAAATGCCATTGATGAACTGGCAACGACGATGGAAATATCAGCTGGTACAGGTCGTCTGGTCGAGCTTAACTGCGCACTTATTTCTTGGATGGCGAGCAAGCTGGGAGTTACAACGCCGATGATTCGCGCCAGTACACTGGGCACGGGCGGTGAACGTGGCGAACATGTCGCGGCCATTTGCGAGCGTGTCGGAGCCGACCGTTATCTTTCGCCAGCGGGTGCGGAAAATTATCTTATTGAGGACAAGGGGGCGTTTGATCGGCGCGGCATTTCGGTTTGGATCCATGTATACGAGCATCCGCATTATACTCAACGCGTTGCCCCTTTCATGCCGTATGCAAGCGCCTTGGATCTGATATTTAACGCAGGCCCGGCAGCGGCCGAAGTTATGCGATCCGGTCGTCGCCCAGCGAGGGCGGCCGGTGAAAATTTACCAAGCAACTCAGGGGAGCATTAGCGTGAAGATTGGAAATCGCGAAGTCGGTAAGAGGTGCAGCCCTTTCATCATCGCCGAGATGTCCGGCAACCATAACCAGTCGCTCGAACGTGCGCTGGATATTGTTGAGGCTGCGGCGAAAGCCGGCGCACACGGGCTGAAACTCCAGACCTACACGGCCGATACTATGACGCTGGACATCGATGAGCGGGAATTTCATATCAGCGATCCCAGCAGTTTATGGACGGGGACCTCGCTCTATAAGCTTTACGGCGAAGCCTACACCCCGTGGGAATGGCACAAGCCGATTTTTGATCGCGCGCGTGAGTTGGGCATCATCGCTTTCAGCACTCCCTTCGATGACACGGCGG
>JALNZB010000034.1 GCA_023229545.1 Sulfuritalea sp.
TCTAGATCATAAGAATACATGGAGTGGTCGTGGTCGAGCACCTCTCTGGGTGGCTGCTAGCGGATTGCCGCTGGAGAAACTGCTCATCAAGAAATAACTTCGCTGCTTCATGGACAAGGTTCCCAACTCTGCGCCTTGTCCCAGAAACTGCCACCTGCGGCAACCGTCGTGCCCGCCACGAGGACCGGCACGGCGCGATCTACCTGCACCTCGATCGTCATCCGGTCAGGATCGGTATTGATTACCAGACCACGAATGCGTTCCTTCGCGCCGATACCGAGATCGAGTTCGCGACAGATCGTCGCGCCTTTTTTCACTACTGCCGCACGCAGCGCCGCCTGGTGTCGGCCACGCTGGATCGCCATGGCGGTCGGCGGCCCTGTCATCAGGTCATTTTGCCAGGTGCCTTCGTAGCGTTCGCCGCTTGCCCATTGATAGCTGCCTTGTCCATGGCGGCGATCATTCTTGTAGTCGCCGAGATAGCTGTCGCCTGCGTTGGCCGCTTGTGCGCCCCATAGGTACACACCGCGGCCTTCCTTCCTGTCTTCGACAAAATCGCCGACATAGCGGTCGCCCCATGGCCATACTTTGACACCGCGGCCATGCTTGTGACCAGCCTTGAATTCGCCGACATATTCCGCTGAACCTTTGGCAGCACCCAATCCTTCGGCATAGCCATCACGATTGCAAGCGCCGCTGAAGGCGATGCGCAATTCCGGATCATGCACCCGGCATCCATCGGCGGCGCTCGCTGTGGCGCTAGCCGCCAGCATGAATGCCGCCCCTAGTATCGCGATTGACTGTTTCAGCATGTCCTGTTTTCTCCGCAATGCGTCAGTGGAACGTCCACGAGGCGGTAACGTTGCCCGGCGTGATCGCCACCGTGGCGCCGTCTTCGTCGCGCCGGCGCCATTCCCAGAACAGCGATCCCAGCCCGTAGCCGAGCACGCTGCTGGCCACGGTGTCGGACACCCAGTGCTTGTTGCCCGAAACTCGTGCCAGATTGGTCAGCGCCGCCACGCCGTAAAGCCACGGCGCATGGTATTCCTTGGCAAAGGGTGTCGTGACAGCCCACATCAGGGTCGTTGTATTTGACGGCATCGAACTGTCGCTGCGGCTTGCGGCATTGAAGTCACGCGCGCCCTTGCCTTCGCTCGGGCGCGAGCGATGAATTGCATATTTCAGGGCTTCGCTGGCCAGATAGCCGATGCTTCCGGCCTGTATTGCTGCAAAGCCGGTATCCGCGAGACGCCGGTCGCGGCCGTCGACGGCCACGGCAAGCGCCGCGCCGCCCGCCGCAAAGGGCAGCAGATTGCCGATATTCCGCGCATAACGGACAACGCGATTTTCGCCATACTTGTCGGCAAAACTGAGCCCGCGATTGTCCAGCGCGGTGCTTGCGGCAATGGCGCCCAGCCCCAGGCCGATTTTGCCCCAGGCCGGGACCGAAGCCAGCCATGCACCGAAGTTGCCTGCATCGTCGCGGGCAATCTTTAGCAGGGGCCTCTCGTGCACGCCGCGGCCGGTTCCGAGCGAGGGCAGGTTGTAGTCGTCATCGACGTCGCCGAAACGTGAAAGGCCGTCATGATCCTCGCGGTCGATCAGGGGTTTTTCCATCATCCGGTAAAGGTCATTTGGCGAATCGACCGTCTTGCCGACATCGCGATTCCATTCCGCCAGAGCAAGGCTGCCGCGCGCTCTCGAATCCTTGGGCATCATGATTTCGAATGGAATATTAAGGAATACGCCCTTGTCCTTGTATGGCTTGCCGGTACTGCCCGATGCGGTCAAGTCCTGATTGTCCGTTACCGTCAGCCAGCCGCCGAGTTCCATGCCGCTGGTAAAGCGTCGCGACATCTCGATCCGGGCGCCGACATCCCGTGCGAGAAATTTTCCCGCGCGCACGCTGGTCTTGAACCCCATTGGAAACCGGTAATGCAAGGATCCCAGCGCGGTGACCGTGGAATAGGACTGATGTTTCAGCCAACCCGAAAAATCGCGCTGACGCACGGCATCGACAGCGACATCGGCTGCCCAGTGTGCATTCTCGGGCATGTAGAGAACCTGGCCGCCCACCCCGGAAAACATCATTTCGTAAATGCCGGCCGAAACACGTCCGTACCAGCGCGGTGCCAAATGGTAATACTGACTCACCGTAAACCGGTCGAGACGAAGACGGCTGGCCTTGATGTAGCGCGAGACATCGGTGCGCACATGCGGCAACAGGCTGTTGTTGCTGTTTGCCAGCGCTGCTTCCTGAAAGGTATCGTATAGCCTCAGGTTGGCGCCGGTATCGAGAAAAAGGTTGTCGCCGAGGCGCTTGCTCCATGCGAGTTCGGAAAATACCTGAAACTGATAAAAGCCGCTCGGGTCGTTGACGACCGAGCCCAGTTTGAATGGAATGAGTTCGAACGAGCCCAGATCGCGATCGCGCCGTCGGAGCGCCAGCACGTGACCGGACTCATCATCGCTCATCGACGAGGTGATGAAGGGGCGTTCTCGCTCTTCATCAAAGCCGGTCAATGGAGTTTCTGCGCCTGCATCCCGCTTTGCCGATTGCTTCAGGTGTGGCACCGCTTCTGCGTAGCGAATATCGACGGTCTCGGCCAGATCGCGGCGTGTAATCTGGCCGTTGAAATAGCGACGCAAACGATCGAGATCAAAAAATGCATAAGTGACCACCGGCAGCGGTCCTTGCAGGTAGGTGATCCGTATCTCGCGCGTTTCCAGCGGGGACAGCAGCAGGGCAATACGCGCTGCCCGTCCCACGGCGCGTGCCATCTGCGATATGCGCGGATGGCCAAGCTGCAGGTGTAGGACGCCGTCGTCGCCCATGCGAATGGCCACGCCGCCGAATTCCTCGGCATCCAGCGCGCGACGCAGAGTCCGTTCGGGGCCGCCGGCTTGCCACTGGGCCAGGCTGGGACGGGCTGTGAGACGGGCATAAGGTTCCGGCTCGTTGAACTTGGGCAGAAATTCACGTTTGTTGAGGGGCACCTGAACAAAGGTGTTCAGACTCCACTCATTGCCTTGGTGCGATGCCTGGACGCCCAACCACTCGTGACGATATTCGATCCCGACGCTGGTATTGCCGCGTCGTTGATCGATGCGGCTGGTGGCGACATTCGGTTCTTTTGAATAATCGATGGGATCGCGCTCAGCTACCAGCGCAAGCTCGTCGTTCAGTTTGAGTCGGGCGCCACCAAACACACCCGCCAGACGGTTTCTGCTAACGGTGCCTCCAGTATCCGTTGCACCGAGCGGAGTCAGTGTCTTGCGGCCATAGCCGAGAGAAACATCGAGCGAATCGGTCAGGCGCTTGCTGCCGACAATGTATTCGGCTCCGAACAGCCGAGTGCCGATGAAGTCCTGCGCTCCGATGGCTACTTCGGGAAGCCACTCACTCTCCGACCAGAGGCGCAGCTTGATGTCGGCGCGCTTGTCCTTGTTGTCTCCATAGTCGCTGTTGGGGCCGAACGCTGCCGGTGTATACATGATGCGCCGACCACTAAGCGTGAGTTCCATGAAGGGCAAGACCGTCAGATTGCCGTAAAGACTTACGTACGGTCGCGCATAACTGAAACCCAGGGTCCATGTTCCATCGGGTTCGATTCGTGCCGATGGCATATTGATCAGTCCGGTCTGTCCGCTGGTGCTCGGTTCGCCATGGGCCATGGACGCTACCGCAACACCAAAAGCGAGGACGAGCGCCTGACGGGAAAATGACATGGTGGTAGCGAAGTGGGAAACCCCGGGATAGAGCCGGGCAGGGAACTATGGATTGTGCCAAAAAGAAAGCCCGCTCGCGCGGGCTTTACCGAGAACGAACTGCGAAAGTATTAGTGGTGCACTGTTGCAGTAGTGTGCGAGGTCGTCTCCGTGGTACTGCTTGCCGCTGCCGCCACGGCTACTACAGCCGCAGCAACCGCTGCTATCGTACCAACAGCAACACCGCCCACAGCCACCCCTGCAGCAGCCGCTCCGGCGGCGGCACCGCCTGCTGCCCCAGCCGCTCCAGCGCCACCGGCTGCGCCTGCACCACCTGCTCCAGCACCACCCGCTCCAGCACCGCCTCCAGCAGCACTGCCGGCGCTTGATGCCGTTCCCGTACTACTGGCTGACGCAGTACCACTCTTACCAGCAGCACCAGCGCCCTGGGCCGCGCCTTGGGCCTGCGCATATGCCTGACCGACCACCATCAACATGGCTACCAAAATTGCAGAAGCTCGTTTCATTTGTTTATCTCCCTACATGAAGAATCGATCAGAAAAAGAAGTGCACAACTCCATTGGATCATAATGGTACAAGCTGCACAACCGAAAAACAAATAAAAATTTTCGTCAGAATCGAAAATGGGTGAATGGAAATATGCCTAAAGATATAGCCGTAATGCTGTGCAACTAATTATTCAACCTTGGCCTTTGCCCGCAGTTCCTCGATGTGCTTTTGCACCATGCGCTGCTGAAGCTGTTGGCTGATCTGGCCTTTGGCCTCGTCCATCGTCGGCAGTTTGAGATCGCGGGTGTCATCAAGCTGGATGATGTGCCAGCCAAAGTCACTCTTCACTGGGGTTTCGGTAAACTTGCCTTTTTCCAGTTTGGTCATGGCAGCCGAGAAGGGCGGGACGAAAGAGGCCGGGTTGGCCCAACCTAGATCGCCACCGCGATCCTTGGAGCCTGGATCCTTGGATGCCTTGGCCAGATCCTCGAACTTTTCGCCCTTCTTCAACTTCTCAATGATCGCCTTGGCTTCATCTTCCTTCTCAACCAGGACGTGGCGGGCCTTGTACTCCTTGTTGCCGAGCTTGGCTTTGATGTTCTCATATTCCTTCTTGATCTGATCCTCGGTGACGGGGTGGCTACGCACGTAGTCGTTGAGGTAGGCGCCGATCAGCACGCCCTGACGGGCCAGGTCCATCTGGCCTTGCACTTCAGGCTTCTTGTCGAAGCCCTTCTTGACGGATTCCTGCGTCAGAATTTCGCGCCGGACGAGTTCTTCCCTTACGGCCTTGCGCAGGTCGGGGGAGTCGGGTTGACCTTGGGCCGTCTGACCGGCGATCAGCGCGTCGGCGCGAACCTTCGGAATGGTCTTGCCATTGACGGTGGCGAATGTCGCGGATTCTGCCTTGTCTTTCTTCTGGGCCAAGGCAGGAGTTGCGCCTACCGATACGGCGAAGGCTAGCAGGAGGGCGTGACGGAGAGTGCGATTCATTTTTGTTCCTGAATTGTGTTTGGCGGGAATTGTCAGTTTTCGTCCGGGGTTCTTGCGGTAATGCTGAGCGCGTGAATTTTCCGCTTCATCAGCGAGCCCAGCGCATCATACACCAAGCGGTGCCTTTCCATTGTCCTGCACTGGGCGAAATGCGACGAGACGATGTTCAGCCGAAAGTGGCCGCCGCCTCCGGCACCGGCGTGGCCGGCATGCTGTGCCGAGTCGTCGGCAATCTCGATGGCGACCGGTTCGAGCGCGGCAAGTCTTGCGCGCATGGCATCGATGACGCTCATGAGCCGGGCAATACCTGTTTGAAGGGGCGCACCGTGACGCGGCCATAAACACCGGCGGCGACATAAGGATCGGCGTCGGCCCATGCCTGCGCTGCGGCAAGCGAGTCGAACTCGGCGACAATCAAGCTGCCGGAAAAGCCCGCCGGCCCGGGATCCGCGCTGTCAATCGCGGGAAACGGCCCCGCCAGGAGCATGCGCCCGGCGGCTTCCAGCTCGGTCAGGCGAGCCAGGTGGGCAGGGCGGGCGGCGAGGCGTTGTTGAAGACTGTTCGGCACGTCTTCGCCGACGATGGCGTAGAGCATCAGGGTTTCTCCGATGGGTTGTCCGGCTGAGGGGATGGTGGTTCCTCTTCCTCTGGAATGTATTTCGCCAGCACGATGCTCTGGAGAACGATGAAGAAAATCATCAATCCCATGCCGCCGAAGAGCTTGAAGCTGACCCAGGTGTCGGTGCTGAAGTTGAACGCCACGTACAGGTTGGCCGCGCCCATCACCGCAAAAAAGCCCATCCAGGAAAAATTGAGCCGGCTCCAAAGTGCTTCGGGCAGCTCCACTTGTTTTTCAAGCATGGCGCGGATCAGGTTCTTGCCGAAAAACCGTGCGGAGCCAAACAGCGTTACCGCGAACAGCCAGTAGAGTACGGTGGGCTTCCACTTGATGAAGGTTTCGTCGTGCAGGATCAATGTCGCGCCGCCGAACACCACGACCAGCGCCAGGCTGACCCAGAGCATGGTGTCCACCTTGCCGTGACGGTGCCAGACCCAGCCGATTTGCGCCGCCGTGGCGGCAATCACCACGCCGGTGGCGATGTAGATGTCGAACGCCTTGAACGCGGCGAAGAAAAGGATGATCGGAAAGAGGTCGAATAGAAATTTCATGGACGGATTGTAGCGTGCCGCTCTGTCCGGGGCGCTGACTATAATCCGACCGATGAAAAGCAAGATTGCAAAAGTCAGGATGACGCCATGCGCGTGACGGTGCTCGGCGCGGGCGTGGTCGGCGTGACCAGCGCGTGGTATCTGGCGGCGGATGGGCACGAGGTCACGGTGATCGAGCGTCAGTCATTGCCGGCACAGGAGACCAGTTTTGCCAATGGCGGGCAGATATCGGTCAGTCATGCCGAACCCTGGGCCAACCCGAAAACTCCATTGAAGGCGCTGAAATGGATGTGGCGCGAAGATGCTCCCCTGCTTTGGCGCTGGCGTGCCGATCCGGCGCAATGGGCTTGGGGTTTGCGCTTCCTACGCGAATGTACAGCGGCGCGGGCGCGGGCCAATGTCGGCGCCATCGTCCGTCTCGGGCTGTCCAGCCGCGTCGCCCTGAAGTCGTTGCGCACGGAACTGGCGCTGGAATACGATCATCTGGAACGCGGCATCCTGCATTTCTATACCGATCCCCGTGAATTCGAGCATGCGCTGCTGCAAGCGGCGCTGATGCGTGAATATGGTTGCGAACGGATGCCGAAGACGGCGGCGGAATGTCTCGCCATCGAGCCGGCACTGGCCGACTCGCGAATCCCGGTGATCGGCGGAACCTATACGGCAAGCGATGAGTCGGGCGATGCCAGGCGATTTACCGATTCTCTGGCGCGGCATGCCACCGCGCGCGGCGTGCGCTTCCGTTATGACGAAACCGTGACAGCCCTGCTGCGCGAAGGCGGTCGGGTGACGGGCGTGCGTCTGGCATCAGGGGAATGTTTGGGCGCCGATATGACGGTAGTGGCGCTTGGCAGTTATTCGCCCTTGCTGCTGCGACCGCTAGGTGTGCGGCTGCCGGTCTACCCGGCCAAGGGTTATTCCGCGACGCTGGCGCTGTCCGACGGAGTGGCGGCGCCAACCGTGAGCCTGACCGATGACGGTCACAAGATGGTTTTCTCGCGTCTCGGGCAGTCTCTGCGCGTGGCGGGCACGGCGGAGTTCAATGGCTATGACACCTCGCTCAATGCGGCGCGCTGCGAAGCGCTGTTGCGCCGCACGCGCGAAATCTTCCCGGCGCTGGCGGCGGTGAGCAAGGTCGACTACTGGGCTGGTCTGCGGCCCGCGACGCCGAGCAATGTGCCGCTGATCGGCGACATGACCACCGCCGGGCTGGCCGGCCTGTGGCTCAATACCGGCCACGGCACGCTGGGCTGGACGCTGGCCTGTGGTTCGGCGCGACTGCTTGCGGACTTGGCGGCCGGTCGCGATCCGGGGCTGGACGCAGGGCCTTACCGGTTCTGAAAATCGCCGTTGCCTGCCGCGAAGCGGAATCCCAGGTACGCAGAGCGCGCCAGCGCCGACTTCTTAGTGCAGATGCCGGGGCGCGGTTTCTGCGTGTTCTTCGGGTAGTTCCGCGTGTACCGGTTCGCCTTCTGGATTCGGATAGAGCGGGGCGCCGCAGTCGTCACAGAATTCCAGCGGAAAACGCTGGTCGAGCATCAGCACGCTGGTGACACCGGCTTCGCGCAGCGTCGCTTCGATCTGCGCTGGCGCTTCATTGTTTTCATCCTCGTGTTCCAGCAGCGGCCAGACTACCCCATGCACCACATCGCTGCTATCACGCAGGGTAAAGCCGATGCGGAATTCCTCAAGCTGGCGATCATGGAACGGAGCTACCACCGCGCGTAGTTCGGCGGCCGACTGATTCAGCACGGTTTGCAGGAAGGCCACAGCGGCGCGCAGCGACCAGGGTCGCGAGGCACGGTCGGCGTCGCGCACAGCGGCATGGTAGGCCAGTACCGGCAGGAATTCCAGGGCGCAGGCGGGCAGCAGCGGACGCAGCGCATCTCCCCCTTGCAGTGCCCACTGACGAAAGGACTCCACCGGATCGCCGTCATCTTCCTGCCAGCGAAACAGCGCCGCACCTCGTGGAGCGGCGACGGCGCCGAGCAGGTAGCGAGTATCGGAAAGAAAACTCATGGTTTCAGCGAGCTGTGTCGGGTCAATCTTCAGGTTGCGGCCATGGACAGCGGCCTTGGCCAGCTTTTCCGCCAATTGCGCGGTTTCGACGTAGTTTTGCGGCAACTGGTCGGGGCTGTACAGGACATCGGACAGGCCGAGTTTGGCGTCGGCGGCCAGCACATGCGCCTGCAGATGAACCCGCACGGCTTCCATTTGCGTCGTCGGAATGCTGCCTGACGGAATCTGGAAACGTGACCAAGCCAGTAGCGGCACGGCGATCATTACGACATCCAGGTCGCTGCCGCTCTCGGCGCGGCGTGTTTCTGCGCAGGATTCGACCATGTCGGCCAGCTCGTCATAGGCGCGCGAGCCGCCGTTATAGAGTTGATCAAGGACGGCGATCAGGGTTTCTTCCGCGTGGTCGGCCAGCAGGCGGTCTATGTGAGATGCAAGACGGGTTTCCCACCAGGCATCCTCGATCCGGTTCGATGACTGGCTGAGCCGGGTTGCCAGACGGGTGAGAAGCTCGGAATCTGGCGTCTGGCGGGCGCGGCGCGGAAGGCGGGTGCGTTTCATGGAGGGAGAAGGCCGAAAAAACAAACCGGCGGAAGCGGGGAGAGAGAATTCTACCAGTTGGTTCGAGGCGGGGTTGGCCGCGATAAGCTGATAAAATGCTCATGTTTTTTTCCAGCGGCGGTGCCCGATGTTTTCCAAATTGATGCCCAGAGAGGCCAAGTTTTTCGATTTGTTCAATGTTCATGCTGATTTGATCGTCAAGGGCGGCCGACAACTGGTGGCCTTGGTCGATGACCTGGGAAAAGGCCCCGATGTGCTGGCCCAGCACGTGCAGGCCATCGATGAGGTCGAGACGGCGGCCGACCGGATCACCCACGAAACCATTGCGCTGCTGCACACCTCGTTCAACACGCCGCTGGATCGCGACGAGATTCACCATCTGATCATGCGCATGGACGATATCCTCGACCTGATCCAGGATTTCGCCGAGGCGATGTATCTCTACGACATACGCCAGTTGACACCGGAAGCAAGGCAGCTCGCGGACATTGTCGCCTCCAGTTGCGAGCGGGTCCGATCCGCAGTGATCCTGCTCAACAAGATGGACAATGCGCCGGCGATGCTCAAGCTGTGCCGCGAGATCGACCAGCTCGAGTCCGATGCCGACCGCGCCATGCGCACCGGCATCACCAAGCTGTTCCGCGAAGAGGCGGATGTGCGCCAGTTGATCAAGCTGAAGGGCATCTACGAGCTGCTGGAGTCGGTGACAGACCGTTGCGAGGACGTGGCCAACATCATCGAGGGCATCATCCTCGAGAACTCCTGAGCGACCGTCATGCAAGCGGTCGAGATGAGTCTGACGGTGATCGTGGTGCTGGTGCTGCTGGCGCTGGTCTTCGATTTCATGAACGGCTTTCACGACGCGGCAAATTCCATCGCCACCATTGTTTCCACCGGCGTGTTGAAACCTCAACAAGCGGTGGTCTGGGCTGCCTTCTTCAACGTCGTGGCCATTGCGGTATTCCAACTCAAGGTGGCCAGCACCATTGGCAAGGGCACGATTGATCCGGCGATCGTCGACCATTATGTGGTGTTCGGCGCCCTGATCGGCGCCATCGCCTGGAACATCATTACCTGGTACTACGGTATTCCGTCGAGTTCATCCCACGCCCTCATAGGCGGGCTGGCCGGCGCGGCGATGGCCAAGGCCGGAATCAACTCTCTGGCCTGGGCCGGCATCGGCAAGGTGGTTGCCTTCATCCTGATCGCGCCGCTGCTTGGCTTCATCCTCGGCGGCACGATGATGGTGGCGGTGTCTTGGCTGTGCAACCGAAGTACACCACGCAAAGTGGACAAGAGTTTCCGCCGCTTGCAATTGGTGTCGGCGGCTTTCTACAGTGTCGGCCACGGCGGCAATGATGCGCAAAAAACCATTGGCATCATCTGGATGCTGCTGATCGCTGCCGGCATCTCGAAGTCCGGCGAATCGGTGCCGATATGGGTGGTGTTCTCCTGTTACACGGCCATGGGTCTGGGCACCATGTTCGGCGGCTGGCGTATCGTCAAGACCATGGGCCAGCGCATTACCAAGTTGCGCCCGGTGGGCGGCTTCTGCGCCGAGACCGGAGGCGCAATCACCTTGTTCATGGCCACCCTGTTGGGCATCCCCGTGTCCACCACGCATACGATCACTGGCGCCATCGTGGGTGTTGGCACCTCCAAGGGTCCCAGCAACGTGCGCTGGGGTGTCGCCGGCGGCATCGTCTGGGCCTGGGTCCTGACCATTCCGGCCAGCGCGCTGATTGCGGCCATTGCCTGGTGGATCGGCCGATTGGTGCTGTGAGTCTGCATCAGGTACGGCGACGCCATCATTCGCCGTCGCCGAGCCTCGTTACCGCATGAATACCCGCGTTGTTCCCGGATCGGCGGCCTTCGGTTTGATGGTGCTGTTGTGTGCCGCCTGGGGTCTGCAACAGGTCGCGATCAAGGTTGCCAGTGTCGGTATCAGTCCCATCCTGCAAGCGGCCTTGCGTTCCGCCGGTGCCGCCGCGCTGGTATTCGCGTGGGCGCGTTGGCGCGGCATCGCCTTGTTTTCGAGCGACAAGTCGCTACGACCAGGCTTGTTGGTGGGTCTTCTGTTCGGGCTCGAGTTCGTCTTCATCTTCGTTGGTGTTGATCGCACCACGGTGTCGCGCATGGTGGTGTTTCTCTATACCGCGCCCTGCTTTACGGTGCTTGGTCTGCACTTCGTTGTGCCCGGCGAACGCATGGGATTGCGGCAGTGGATCGGTGTGCTGCTGGCCTTCGTCGGGTTGGTGACGGCTTTCATCGACGAGGCGGCGGGTGGAAGTATTATGGGCGACATCTTCGGTGTGCTGGCCGCGCTGTTGTGGGCGACGACGACGGTGCTGATCCGCGCCACCGCACTGGCAAGAGTGACGGCGACCAAAGTGCTGCTGTATCAGCTCGTGGTTTCGGCCGTGGTGATGTTTCCGCTCTCCTGGCTGGTCGGCGAGCGCGGCATTGGCGTCCTGTCGGCGCCGACTCTCTGGGCCATGGCCTATCAGATCGTGATCGTGGCCTTCATCAGCTATCTGGCATGGTTCTGGCTGCTGACGCGCTATCTGGCGGGTCGGCTGTTGGTGTTCTCGTTTCTGACGCCCCTGTTTGGGGTGCTGTTCGGCATGCTGCTGATGAATGACCGTCCCAGCCTGCACTTCTTTGTCGCTGCCGCCATGGTGGTAAGCGGCATCGTGCTGGTCAATCTGCGGGCGCGCAATTGAACCTCCTACAGGTGCGTACCCTGCGAAAACCGACAAGATGCGATCTGTTCCCTCTATTGCCATAATCAGTCCGGCACTGGCCGGCGCCAATAACGGCAACTGGCATACGGCGAAGCGCTGGGCGCGATGTCTCGCTCCTCATGCGCGGGTTCGCATCGAGCGCGACTGGAGCGGTGCGGATGACGATCTGATGATCGCCCTGCATGCACGTCGCTCAGCCGCCCAGATTGCCTCCTTCGCCGCACGTTATCCGCAGCGTCCGGTGGCGCTGGTTCTGACCGGCACCGACGTTTATCGTGACATCCATGCCGATGCGCAGGCGCAGCGCTCGCTGGCGCTGGCCAGCCGCCTGATAGTGTTGCAGACCGAGGCGCTGCGCGAGTTGTCGCCAGCGCAGGCCGCCAAGGCCATGGTGATCCACCAGTCGGCGCGGTCGCTGACGCCGGGCCGGCGCAGCCGACGTACCTTTGATCTGGCGCTGGTGGGGCATCAGCGCCCCGAAAAGGATCCGCTCACCGCCGTGCGTGCGCTGCTGCGCCTGCCGCCCGATCTTTCGGTGCGCCTGTTCCATATCGGCGGAGTACTCGATGCCGGTCTGGCGCGCCGGGTCGCTGCGCTGGGTGCCCGGGACATCCGTTACCAATGGCTTGGCGCCTTGTCGCAGGCGGTAACACGCCAGCGCATCAAGCGTTGTCACCTGCTGCTGTTGCCCTCGTTGATGGAAGGCGGCGCCAATGTGCTGATCGAGGCCGTGACCAGCGGTGTGCCGGTACTCGGCAGCGATATTCCTGGCAATCGGGGGATGTTGGGCGCGGACTATCCCGGCTGGTTTCCTGTCGGCGATGCAGAGCGCTTGGCGGAGCTGATTTCGACTGCGGTGCGCGATCCGCGCTACTACGCGCTGCTGTCCAGACGCTGCGCCGAGCGGGTATCCTTGTTCTCTCCGGCAAGCGAATGCGCTGCCGTTTGCAGTCTTCTTGAAATGACAAGGCAATGATGCGATGAATTCCACGAAACTTTCCGGCAACCCGGTTCGACTCACTTCATTCAGTCACGGCGGCGGCTGCGGCTGCAAGGTTGCACCCGGCGTGCTGTCCGAGATTCTGCGCGGAGTGCAAAATTTTCCCGTGCCGAAAGAACTCATGGTCGGCATTGAAACGGCTGACGACGCTGCGGTGTACCGTCTCAACGACGAGCAGGCGCTGATCGCCACCACGGACTTCTTCATGCCCATCGTCGATGATCCCTACGACTTCGGCCGGATCGCCGCCACCAATGCGATCAGCGATGTGTACGCCATGGGCGGCACGCCGATCATGGCGCTGGCCCTGGTCGGCATGCCGCTCGACAAGTTGCCGCTGGAGGTCATCGGCAAGATACTGGAAGGTGGCGAAAGTGTCTGCGCCGCAGCCGGCATACCGATTGCCGGCGGTCACACCATTGATTCGGTGGAGCCGATTTATGGTCTGGTGGTGATGGGCCTGGTGCATCCCGATCGGGTAAAGACCAACGCCGACGCGCAGTCCGGCGATGTGCTGATTCTGGGCAAGCCACTGGGAGTCGGCGTGTTGTCGGCGGCACTGAAGAAGGGGGCGCTGGACGCCGCCGGCTATGACGTGATGATCGCCAGCACGACCCGGCTCAATACGCCGGGCAGGCGCCTCGCACATCTTGGCGGCGTTCATGCCATGACCGATATCACCGGCTTCGGCCTGTTGGGCCATCTGCTGGAAGTGTGTCGCGGCGCGAAGCTGTCGGCCTATCTCGGCATGAGCCAGATTCCATTGCTGGCCGACGTGGAACGCCTGGCCACGGTCGGTTACATAACCGGAGCCTCGGCGCGCAACTGGACGGCCTACGGTGAGGATGTTGCGCTTGAGGCGGCGATCAGCTCCATGCAGCGCGCCTTGTTGACCGATCCGCAAACCAGCGGCGGCCTGCTGGTCGCCTGCGAGCCAGCGGCAGTCGATCAAGTGCTGGAAGCGTTTCGCGCGGAAGGCTTCGCGCAGGCCGCCGTGATCGGGCACCTGGAGGCGGGGCCGGCTCGGGTGAATGTGGGCGTCTGAGAGCTGTTCCGCTCGCGGACGGCGGGTCAGTCGGCCAGCAGCAGAAACACGGTGGGGCGCTTGTCCAGATTCGGTGGCGAGGCCGTTTTCCATTCCACCGCGCGATGCGTGGCGATTTGTTCGCTTGGCAGAGTCAGGTCGGTCGCCAGACACAGACGCGTTGTTGCCCGGCAGGTCAGTAGCAGTGCGTTGAACAGCGCGAGGTTGCGGTAGGGCGTTTCGATGAATATCTGCGTTTGCGTGAGGCGGGCGGATTCCTGTTCCAGTTCCACGATGCGGCGGCTGCGCTCGGGTTCGCGCGCCGGCAGATAGCCGTGAAAGGCGAAGCGCTGCCCGTCCAGCCCCGAAGCCATCAGCGCCAGCAGGATCGACGACGGGCCGACCAGCGGCTTGACGACCAGGCCCAGTTCATGGGCGCGGCGAACCAACAATGCGCCGGGATCGGCCACCGCCGGGCAGCCGGCTTCGGACATCAGGCCCAAATCATGGCCGTTACGCAGCGGCGCCAGCAACCGCTCGATATCAGCGGCGCTGGGTATCTCGGGCAACTGCTCGATGGCCAGTTCGCGCAGGGGCTGGGGATGGCCGATCCGCTTGAGTTCGGCGCGCGCGGTCTTGGCGTTTTCGGCGACAAAATGGGTCAGCCGGCAGGCGGCTTCTCGGCTGGCCGCTGGCAAATAGTCTTGCCATGGCGCATCGCCAAGGGCGACAGGCAGCAGCCAGAGTGCGCCGGACATCGGATGTCAGGACGCGCCGGTCACGGCAACCGTCATGGCAACTTCACGCCTTCGGCGCGCAGCATGTCGCACAGCGCGATCAGCGGCAGGCCCACCAGCGCGTTGGGATCGTCGCCGCGCAGATAGGAGAGCAGGGAAATGCCGAGGCCTTCGGACTTGGCGCTGCCGGCGCAGTTGAGGGCGTCTTCCTTGTCCAGATAGGCTTCGATTTCGCTATCGGTGAGATCGCGGAAGCCGACATGCGTATCGACGCAACTCACTTGTGCCCGGCCGGTGGCGCTGTTGAGCAGACACAGCCCGGTATGGAAGACCACTTCTTTTCCGCGCATCAAGCGCAACTGGGTGATGGCATTCTCGCGCTTCTCCGGTTTGCCGAAGCGTTGATTGCCCTGGGCGGCTACTTGGTCCGAGCCGATAATCAGCGCGTCGGGATAGCGCTGAACCACGGCGCGGGCCTTGGCTTCCGCGAGCCGCAGTGCGGTGGCTGCGGGCGCCTCGCCCGCCAGCGCCACCTCGTCAGTTTCCGGCGCGACGGTTTCAAAAGGGATCTGCAGGCGAGCCAGAAGTTCGCGGCGGAAGGGCGAGGTTGAGGCAAGAACGACGAGGCGGGCCATTGTTTGAGACTTGAAAAGAGAGGGGTCGGCATGATAACATTCACTGTTTGTGTCGCGCGAGTGCCAGTCCGTGTCTGATTCAGTTGCCGGAACAGTTCTCGACTGTCTTGAGTTTGCGCGCAACGGCGGTGTGCTGGAGCGTAGCGTTGGCCTGGATGAATTGCCGCGACTGGCGGATCTGCTGGCCACCACGGCAGGTTTCCTGTCGGTTCGGCTCGAAGGATGGCGGGACGATCAAGGCAAGTCGTGGTTGCAACTGGACATAACGGGTGAGCCGGTGCTGTGTTGCCAGCGTTGCCTTGACGGAGTGAAGTTCCCGCTGGCGATCAGGAGCCGGTTGCAGTTGATGGCACCAGGCGAGGATTGGCCGGACGACGATCTGGTTGATGACAGCGCGGATGCCATCGACGCCGGGAGCGCGATGGCCGTGTTGTCGCTGATTGAGGATGAAGTGTTGCTGGCGCTGCCCATCGCGCCGACACACGAGCAGTGTGAATCGCCGCTGGCGAATGCAGGTAGGCATGACTCGTCGCCGTTTGCGGCACTGGTCGCTTTGAAGAAAGATCGAAACAAGGAGTAGCGAAATGGCAGTGCAACAGAACAAGAAATCCCCGTCCAAGCGCGGCATGCGTCGTGCGCACGACTTTCTGACCAACCCGCCGCTGGCCGTCGAGCCGACCACGGGCGAGGTTCACCTGCGCCACCATATCTCGCCGTCCGGCGTGTATCGCGGCAAGAAGGTCGTCAAGGCCAAGGGCGAGTAATTCACTTTGTCGAAACGGCCGGATGCGTGCTGCGCATCCGGCCGTTTTTGCATAAAGAGCCCAGATGGCGATCACGCTCGCGGTGGATTGTATGGGTGGCGACCACGGTCCGTCGGTGACGCTGCCCGCCGTTTTTGAATTCCTGCGTCATGACACCGATTGCGCCGCCATTCTGGTCGGCCGCGAGGATGTCCTGCGTCCCTTGGCTACGCGCGCGACCGCCGAATTCGGCGCGCGATTGTCGATCCGTCACGCCTCGGAAGTGGTCGAAATGGACGAGGCGGTGGCCAGTGCGCTGCGCGGCAAGAAGGATTCTTCGATGCGTGTGGCCGTCGATCTGGTCAAGGAGGGCGTGGCCAATGCGGCGGTGTCCGCCGGTAACACCGGTGCCTTGATGGCCGTATCGCGCTTTGTGCTGAAAACCCTGCCCGGCATCGATCGCCCGGCCATCTGTTCGGCCCTGCCGTCACAGCGTGGCAGCACCTATGTGCTGGATCTTGGCGCCAATGTCGATTGCAGCCCGGAACATCTGTTGCAGTTCGGCATCATGGGTTCGCTGCTGGTTTCCGCGCTGGAGCACAAGGAGCGGCCCACGGTGGGCCTGTTGAATATCGGCGAGGAAGCGATCAAGGGCAATGAGGTGGTCAAGCGCGCGGCGGAGTTGCTGCGTGCCGCCGATCTCAATTTTGTCGGCAATGTAGAGGGCGACGATATTTTCACGGGCACCGCCGATTTGGTGGTGTGCGACGGGTTTGTCGGCAATGTCGCGCTGAAGGCCATCGAAGGTTTCGCGCACATGATAGGCGGCGCGCTCAAGGAAGGATTTTCGCGCAACATATTCACCAAACTGACTGCCCTGGTTGCCATGCCCGTCCTGAAATCCTTTCGTCAGCGCTTTGATCCCCGTCGCTATAACGGCGCGAGTCTGCTCGGCCTCAGGGGCATCGTGATCAAGAGCCACGGTTCGGCCGATCAAGTGGCTTTTCGCTTCGCGCTGGAAAAAGCCGCCGAGGAGGCGCGGCAACGCCTGCCGGAAACCATCGCCGCGCGCATGGCCGCCGTCCCGTCAGCGCCGACTCTTAGCGATTAACGGAGGACAAGTGACCCTACATTCACGAATCAGCGGCACCGGCAGTTACCTGCCCGGCGAACCCGTCGATAACTCATCCTTGATTGCCGCGCATGGCCTCGATTCGTCCGACGAATGGATTGTCGAACGCACCGGCATCCGCTACCGTCACCTGGCGGCGGCAGGCGTCAGCAGCAGCGATCTGGCGCTGGAAGCCAGCCGGCGCGCGCTGCAAGCCGCCGGGCGCAAGCCTGAAGAAGTCGATCTCATCATCGTTGCGACCTCGACGCCTGATTACGTTTTCCCCAGCTCGGCCGCCCTGCTGCAACACAAGCTCGGCATCACCAACGGCGCGCCGGCTTTCGACGTGCAGGCTGTGTGCAGCGGTTTCATCTACGCGCTGACGATTGCGGAGAAATTTATCCGCTCCGGTTCGCACAAGTGCGCGTTGGTGGTGGGCGCCGAGGTTTTTTCGCGCATTCTCGACTGGACGGATCGCGGCACCTGCGTGCTGTTTGGCGATGGCGCCGGCGCGGTGGTGCTGGAGGCGTCGGACCAGCCGGGTTTGCTCGCCAGCGCGCTGCATGCCGACGGCAGCCATCACGGCATTCTTTCGGTGCCGGGCCAGTTGTGCGGCGGCGTTGCGACCGGCGATCCCCTGCTGCGCATGGATGGGCAGGCCGTGTTCAAGTTCGCCGTCAAGGTGCTGGCCGATGTTGCCAACGAAGTGCTGGCGGCGGCGGACATGACGGCGGCGCAGGTGGACTGGCTGATTCCGCACCAGGCCAATGTGCGCATCCTCCAAGCGACGGCAAAGAAACTTCATATTCCTCCGGAGAAATGCATCGTCACCGTGGCCGGTCACGGCAATACCTCGTCCGCCTCGATTCCCCTGGCGCTCGACGAGGCGGTGCGCGACGGTCGCGTTCAGCGCGGCCAGCATCTGCTGCTGGAGGGTGTCGGCGGCGGCTTCACCTGGGGCGCGACCCTGCTGCGGTTTTGAACTCGAAAGATTCGATATGAAATTTGCACTCGTGTTCCCAGGTCAAGGCTCGCAATCGCTCGGCATGATGGCCACCTATGGCGATTCGCCAGTGATTCGCGCCACCTTCGACGAGGCTTCGGCTGCGCTGGGGCGCGATCTGTGGCAACTGGTGACCGAAGGTCCGGCCGAGGCGCTGAACCAGACCGTCAACACCCAGCCCTTGATGCTCACTGCGGACATCGCCGTCTATCGTCTGTGGCTTGAAAAGGGCGGCGCGCAGCCGGTTCTGGTGGCCGGCCACAGTCTCGGCGAGTATTCGGCGCTAGTGGCTGCCGGAGTGTTGCAACTGAAGGATGCGGTACCGCTGGTGGAACTGCGCGCCAAGGCGATGCAGGCCGCAGTGCCGGCGGACGAGGGCGCCATGGCGGCGGTCCTCGGACTTGATGTTGCGGCCGTGATCGAAGCCTGTGCCGAGGCAGCGCAGGGGCAGGTGGTGCAGGCGGTGAATTTCAACGAGCCGAAGCAGACCGTGATTGCCGGCCACAAGGCGGCGGTCGAGCGCGCGGCGGAATTGGTCAAGGCCAAAGGCGCCAAGCGCGCCCTGATGCTGCCGGTATCGGCGCCTTTCCATTGTTCGTTGATGCAGCCGGCGGCGGAAAAGCTGAAAGCGCGTCTGGCGGAATTGACATTGGCCGCGCCGCAAATTCCAGTGCTCAACAACGTCGACGTGGCGCAGGTTTCAGATCCGGTCGCGATCAGGGATGCACTGGTGCGCCAGGCGGCCTCGCCGGTGCGTTGGGTCGAGACCATGCAGGCGATGCAGACGGCGGGGGTGACCCACATTTTCGAGTGCGGTCCCGGCAAGGTCTTGTCCGGCCTGGTCAAGCGTTGCGTCGAAGGGATCGAAGGCGCCGCCATGAATGATCTGGCCGGCATTGAGGCGGCGCTGGCCGTCGTGAAGACGGAGCAAGGCCGGAGCTAGCCTCCACTGAAACTTTATTTTCGTGTCAAATTTTTCGTACCAACAGGAGTGTCGAAAATGGCAAAAAGAATTGCATTGGTAACGGGCGCGATGGGCGGCTTGGGCACGGCGATCTGCAAGGCGCTGGCGCAGAGCGGGTTCACCGTCGCGGCGAACTGTCTGCCGAATTTCCCGCCCAGGGATGAATGGCTGGCGCGGATGAAGGCGGAGGGATTCGATTTCATCGTCGCCGAGGCGGACGTGAGCAACAACGAGTCCTGCGCCGCGATGATCAAAAAGCTGGAAGAGGAAGTTGGTGCGGTCGAGGTGCTGGTGAATAACGCCGGCATCACCCGCGACAATCTCGCCATGCGCATGAAGGACGAGGAATGGGATCTGGTCATCGAGACCAACCTCAAGTCCGTGTTCCGTTTGTCCAAACTGGTCATGCGCGGCATGATGAAGGCGCGTTGCGGACGCATCATCAACATCAGTTCGGTGGTCGGCGAGGGCGGCAATCCGGGCCAGGTCAACTACGCCGCAGCCAAGGCCGGCGTCGCCGGCCTGAGCCGTGCGCTGGCGCAGGAACTGGGCAGCCGCAATATCACGGTGAATTGCGTGGCGCCGGGTTTCATCGATACCGAGATGACCCGTGGCCTGTCGGACGCGCAACGCGACGCCCTGCTGAGCAGGATACCGCTGGGCCGTCTGGGACAGCCGGACGAGATCGCGGCGACGGTGGTGTTTCTGGCATCGGAGCAGGCCGGATACATCACCGGCAGCACGGTGCACGTCAATGGCGGAATGTATATGACCTAATGTGACGTTATCGGATGTCAAACCCGCGAGGGGGCCGGTGTTTTTGTTAAAATAGGCAGGCTTTTTATACCCGAACAATTCAGGGAAGGAGTTTCAAGATGGAGAACATCGAACAACGCGTCAAGAAGATCGTCGCCGAGCAACTGGGCGTTAACGAAGCTGACATCAAGAACGAATCCAACTTCGTGGACGATCTCGGTGCCGATTCACTCGACACCGTCGAACTGGTGATGGCGCTGGAGGAAGAGTTCGAGTGCGAGATTCCCGACGAAGACGCGGAGAAGATCACCACCGTGCAGCAGGCGATTGACTACGTCAACGCCAACATCAAGAAGTAATCCCCACCGCCGTTTCAACTTCCGGAGTTCATTGTGTCGCGACGCCGCGTGGTCGTCACCGGGCTGGGCATTGTCTCGCCGGTTGGCAATAGTGTTGTCGAAGCCTGGGAAAGCCTGATCGCCGGCAAGTGCGGCATCGGGCCGATCACCCACTTTGACGCGTCGGCTCTTTCGGCGCGCATCGCGGGCGAGGTGAAGGGGTTCGATGTTGCCGCCTACCTGTCGGCCAAGGAGGCACGCCGCATGGATACCTTCATCCATTTCGGCATGGCGGCCGGAATCCAGGCCTTCCGTGATTCGGGGATAGCGGTCAGCGCCGAGAACGCTGATCGCATCGGCGTCAATATCGGTTCGGGCATCGGTGGTCTGCCGATGATCGAGGATACGCACAACGACTATCTGGCCGGCGGTCCGCGCAAGATTTCTCCTTTCTTCATTCCCGGCACCATCATCAACATGATCTCGGGCAACCTTTCGATCATGCTGGGTTTGAAGGGGCCGAACATCGCGGTGGTGACGGCCTGCACCACGGGTTTGCACGCCATCGGCATCAGTGCGCGCATGATTGAGTACGGCGACGCCGACGTGATGGTGTGCGGCGGCGCTGAAGCCACCATCGGGCCGCTGGCAGTCGGCGGTTTTGCCTCGGCCAAGGCTCTATCCACCCGCAACGACGATCCGGCGACGGCGAGTCGGCCGTGGGACAGGGATCGCGACGGCTTCGTGCTCGGTGAGGGCGCCGGGGTGATGGTGCTGGAAGAGTACGAGCATGCCAAAGCGCGCGGGGCGAAGATCTACGCCGAGCTGGCCGGTTTCGGCATGAGCGGCGACGCCTTCCACATGACCGCGCCGGACACCGATGGTCCTCGGCGCAGCATGGTGAACGCGCTGAAGAATGCCGGTGTGAACCCCGATGAAGTCCAGTACATCAACGCTCACGGCACCTCGACGCCGCTGGGCGACAAGAACGAAACCGCAGCCATCAAACTGGCTTTCGGCATCGATGCGGCGAAGCGACTGGTGGTGAATTCGACCAAGTCGATGACGGGCCATCTGCTGGGCGGCGCGGGCGGCTTCGAGTCGGTGGTGACGGTGCTTGCCGTGCATCACCAGATTTCCCCGCCGACCATCAACATCTTCAACCAGGATCCGGAGTGCGATCTGGATTACTGCGCCAACACAGCCCGACCGATGAAAATCGATGTGGCGCTGAAGAACAACTTCGGCTTTGGCGGCACCAACGGCTCACTGGTTTTCCGCCGCATTTAGACAGGCCGGGCGATGAAGCCGGTCGCCACTCTGTCGCTTTCCATCAAGCCATCGCGTCGTTTGGCGGTCATTCAGTCGCTCGCTCATGTGGTGGGCGCCGGCGCGGTGCTGGCGGCCACCCTTCCGTCGTGGCTGATGGCTGCTCTGCTGCTGTTGATCGGCGCTTCGCTGGCGCGCCAGCGACGGACGCCATCGGTGGAAGGTTTGGTGCTGGGCGGCGATGGCCAGCTTCAGATAGTCGGCGCTGGCGACACGGCGGTCGACGTCGTGGTGCATCCGCATACTCTGGTTCTATCGTTTCTGGTAGTGCTGCTGTATCGGCAGGAAGGCCGTTTGCGCTCCTTGCCCCTGCTTGCGGACAGCCTCGCGGCAGAAGATTTCCGTCAGTTGCGGCTATGGCTGCGCTGGCGGTCGACTGCGGCGAATCCGGCCTGATACCTGTGCGGGTTATTTCTGGCGCGGGTGCAATACCGTTTCGAGTGCGCGCGGCAGGGTTTCCGGGTAGTCGCGGCTGAAGTGGAGACCGCGGCTTTCATGACGGCGCAGTGCGCTTTTCACGATCAGATGGGCGGTCAGCACCAGGTTGCGCAGTTCAATGAGGTCGTTGCTGACCCGGAACGCCGAGTAGTACTCGTGGATTTCCCGCTCCAGCAGGCGGATCCGGTGCAAGGCGCGTTCCAGCCGCTTGTTGGTGCGCACGATGCCGACATAGTCCCACATGAAGCGGCGCAGTTCGGCCCAGTTGTGGGATATGACGATTCCCTCGTCGGTGTCGCGCACCCGGCTCTCGTCCCAATGCGGCAAATGGGGTAGCGGTTCGACCGGCGCGGCGAGAATATCCTGCGCCGCCGAGGCTGCAAAGACCACGCATTCGAGCAGGGAGTTCGAGGCCAGGCGATTGGCGCCATGTAGCCCCGTGAAGCTGGATTCGCCCAGTGCATAGAGTCCGGTTAGATCGGTGCGCGCCGCCAGGTCGGTGACCACGCCGCCGCAGGTGTAGTGCGCTGCCGGCACCACCGGAATGGCTTCCTTGGTGATGTCGATGCCCAATTCCATGCAGCGGGCCAGGATGTTCGGGAAATGCTCGTTGAGAAATTCCGGGGACTTGTGCGTCATGTCGAGGAAGACGCAGTCGAGACCGTGACGCTTCATCTCGAAGTCGATGGCGCGGGCGACGATGTCACGCGGCGCGAGTTCGGCGCGGCTGTCGTGGCCGGGCATGAAGCGCGTGCCGTCGGGCAGGCGCAACAAGCCGCCTTCGCCGCGCAGGGCTTCCGAAATCAGGAAGGACTTGGCGTGCGGGTGATACAGGCAGGTGGGATGGAACTGGATGAACTCCATGTTCGCCACCCGGCAACCGGCACGCCAGGCCATGGCCACGCCGTCGCCCGTGGCTGTGTCCGGATTCGTGGTGTAAAGATAAACCTTGCCGGCGCCGCCTGTGGCCAGCGCCGTGTGGCTGGCGCCGAGGGTCAGCACGCGATCGCGGTCGATATCCAGCACATAGGCGCCGAGGCAGCGATTGCGGGGCAGGCCGAGTTTGGCCGCCGAAATCAGATCGACCGCGATGTGACGTTCCAGAACCGTGATGTTGGGATGATTCCTGACCTGTTCGGTCAAGGTCTGCTGTACGGCATTCCCGGTTGCATCGGCGGCATGGATGATGCGGCGCTGGCCGTGACCGCCTTCGCGGGTGAGATGGAAGCCCAGCGGCGAGCCGTCCGGGGTGAACGGAACGCCTCGCGCCAGCAGCCATTCGATGGCCTCGCGTCCGTGTTCGACCACGAAGCGCGTAGCGGTCGGGTCGCACAGACCGGCCCCCGCCGTGACAGTATCGTTGATGTGGGCCTCGATGCTATCGGCGGGGTCGAGTACTGCGGCGATTCCGCCTTGCGCCTGGGCCGAGGCGGAATCCGCCAGCGTCTTCTTGGTGACCAGCGCCACCCGGCGGCTATCCGCCACCCTCAACGCCAGTGACTGACCCGCCAGACCGCTGCCGATGATGAGAACGTCGAAATGCTGAATGGCGGCTGATTTCATGGGGCGGGACTATATCACTGCTTGGCGTGTGGAACTATTTGGATGGGCTCCGGTCATTGTCGGCAACGGCTGTATGCTGGATCGGGAATGTGGGCGGAGTGGCTTGTTATACTCGCTGGCGGTCGACTTGAGACCGCGCATTTTTATAACTGGCGAGTACCAACAGAAAACTCCATGGGAGATCGTGAAGCAGACCGGATACTGGTCGAGCGGGTGCAGGCGGGTGACAAGCAGGCTTTCGGCCTTCTTGTCGCCAAGTACCAGCGCAAACTCGGGCGCCTGATTTCGCGCATGGTGCGCGATTCGGCCGAGGTGGAGGATATTGTTCAGGACAGTTTTATTCGAGCCTATCGTGCCTTGCCGGGTTTTCGCAACGACAGCGCCTTCTATACGTGGCTGTACCGGATTGGCGTCAATACCGCAAAGAACTGGCTAATGACCCATGGCCGGCGGGCATCGGCGACCACCGGGGTGGATAGCGAGGAGGCGGAAGGATATGACGACGCCGACCTGCTGCGCGACAACGACACTCCCGAGCGGCTGTTGATGACCAAGCAGATCGGCGAAACGGTGAATGCGGCGATGGATGCGCTGCCAGAGGATCTGCGTACGGCGATTGCCCTGCGCGAAATCGAAGGTCTGTCGTATGAGGAAATTGCGCAGGTGATGGATTGTCCGATTGGCACGGTGCGATCGCGGATTTTCCGCGCGCGCGATGCGATTTCGGCGAAATTGAGGCCCTTGCTCGATGCGGCCCCGGACAAGAGATGGTGATGACATGAAGACACGAATTTCGGCCCTGATGGATGGCGAACTCGAAGACCACGAGATTTCCGAGACCTTGCGCGCGTTGAAACGCAGCCCGGAGTTGCGCAACGAATGGTGCGATTGCCAGTTGATCGGCGCTGCCTTGCGTGGCGAACGCGGACTCGATATCGATGTCGCTGCAAGAGTGATGTCGGCGATTGATCTGGAGTCCACGGTGCTGGCACCGCAGCCGAGGCGCGTGATTGCGTGGCAGCGTCCCGCGTTGGCGCTGGCGGCATCGGCTGCCGGCATTGCGGTGGTCGCCTGGCTGGTACTCGCGCCAGGCGGTACTGAAATGCCGACGGGAAGCGCTGGGCTGGCGGGTGCGAAGCAGGGTGCCGTGGTGGCGTCGGTGGTGGCAAATTCGCAGTCGACGCCGCGCTTGCAGGAGTATCTGGTGGCGCATCAGGCTTATGCGCCGGGCGGCGCCATGGTCGGCGGTGCGCGCAACATCCGCACCGTGGCCGCATCGGGTGAGGGTCGCTGATGGCTGTGGTTCGCACCTCGCGGCGGGTATTGTTCGCCGTCCTGCTGGCGCCGACTCTGACAGCCTTTCTGGTACCTGCGCCGGCCTTGGCGGAGGACGGACTGGCCCTGCTGCAGCGCGTCGCACAGGGCTCGCGGCAACTGACCTACAGCGGCACTTTCGTTTATCGCAGTGGCGGCAAGGTGGATACCTCGCGCATTGCGCATTCGCTGAGCGACGGACTTGAAGTGGAGCGAATCGAAGCCCTCGACGGTAGTCCGCGCGAGGTGCTGCGCGCTGGCGGCGAAGTCAAATGTTTTTTCCCGGACGAAAAGCTCGTCATCATCGAGAACCGCTCAAGCCAGCGCGGATTTCCGGCTTTGCTGCCCGCCGGTTTGGGCAGCCTGCCCGAACACTATGCGATTCGCAGCAGAGGACAGGGGCGAGTCGCGGGTCTGAAGAGTCGCGCCGTGCTGCTGGAGCCGCGTGACGACTTGCGCTATGGCCACGAATTCTGGATGGACGCCGACAGTGGCTTGCTGCTGAAGGCGAATCTGGTCGGCGCGCATGGCGAGACCCTTGAGTCCTTTGTCTTCACCCAAGTCAAGATTGGCGGCCCGCTCGAACATGGGGCGCTGAAGCCGCGTTTCGACAGCGCGCGTGTGCGGGTGCAGCAGGTGCGGGCGACCGAGATGAAGCCGGACGACATAAGCTGGAGTTTTCGCGCGTTGCTGCCAGGCTTTCGCAAGGTGGCGACCATGAAGCGACAGACGGCCCCCGAGAATCCCGAGAGCCTGCATGTGGTGTTTTCCGATGGACTGGCATCGATTTCGGTGTTTATCGAGCCGGGTGGTTCGACCGGCGCAACGGAGACCTTGTCCACCGCCGGCCCGGTCAGCGTGTATCGGCGTCAATTGGGGGAGCATCGGCTGGTGGTCATGGGTGAAGTACCGGCGCTGGCCGTCAGGCGTCTCGGCGATGGCATCGAGCGGAAACGCAAATGAGCCAGTGTGATGCCGTTGTCGTGGAAGTTTCCGGCGCCGAGGTCTGCGTTGAAGTGCCCGGTCGCGCGCCGGCCTGCGGCAGTTGCAAGACCGTAGACGCTTGTCAGGGCGGTCTGCTCGGCCTGAGTGCCGGGCCTCGTCGCTACCGGCTGGAGAATCTGATCGAGGCGCAGGTGGGCGACCGCGTCAGCCTGACCGTGGCCGAAGGCACGCTCTGGCGTGCCTCGCTGGTTTCCTATGTGCTGCCCGTTTTGCTGGCCATCGCCGGCGCGGTCATCGGACAGTTCGCCGCTGGTGATGCGTGGGCGGTGATCGGAACGCTGACCGGGCTGGGCTGCGGTCTGGCCTTGCTGCGCCTCAGTGAGATTCGCGCGCGGCGCGGAGCTAGCCTGTTTTCGTTGCAAGTTCAAACCAAGGAAGAACGTTTCAAGGAGCAATCATGAAGAAATTTATCCTCTCTCTCGTATTGGTTTTTTCCTCGCTTTTTTCGCTTCAAATACAAGCAGGCGAGTTGCCTGACTTTACCGATCTGGTCGAAAAGCAGGGCGCGACGGTGGTGAATATCAGTACCACCCAGGTTATCAAGGGCCATCGCGGCGGACATCAGTTCCAGTTCGATGGTGACGAATCGATGCAGGAGTTGCTGCGCCGCTTCTTTCCCGGCCAGATACCGGGTGTTCCTGGTGCGCCAGGCGTACCGCAGGAATTCAAGAGCCGCTCGCTGGGTTCCGGCTTCATCATCAGCGCCGACGGCCATATTTTGACCAATGCCCATGTGGTTGATGGCGCCGACGAGGTGCTGGTCAAGCTCACCGACAAGCGCGAGTTCAAGGCCAAGGTGCTGGGCGCCGACAAGCGTACCGATGTCGCGCTGATCAAGATCGAAGCCAGCAATTTGCCGGTGGCGAAGCTGGGCGACTCGGTCAAGCTCAAGGTCGGCGAATGGGTGGTGGCCATCGGCTCGCCCTTCGGTTTCGAGAATTCGGTGACCGCCGGCATCGTCAGCGCCAAAGGGCGTTCCCTGGCGCATGAGAATTTCGTACCCTTTATCCAGACCGATGTGGCCATCAATCCGGGTAACTCGGGCGGGCCGCTGTTCAACATGAAAGGCGAAGTGATTGGCATCAATTCGCAGATCTATTCGCGTTCCGGCGGTTCCATCGGCGTGTCGTTCGCGATCCCCATCGACCTGGCGATGGAGGTTCAGGGCCAGTTGAAGGCCAGGGGCAAGGTCAGTCGCGGTCGTCTCGGCATCGGCATTCAGGAAGTGAGCAAGGATCTGGCGGAGTCGTTCAATCTGGGCAAAGCGCGGGGCGCGCTGGTGGCCTCGGTCGAGAAGGGTTCGGCGGCCGACAAGGCCGGTATCGAAGTCGGCGACATCATTCTCAAGTTCGATGGCAAGGCAGTGGCCGAATCCGGCGATTTGCCGCGCATGGTGGGATCGACCCGGCCCGGCGGCAAAGTCACCGTTCAACTTTGGCGCAAGGGTGTTGGCCGCGATCTGACTGTGACCGTCGGCGAGATAGCGGACGACGAAGGCGGTAAGCGCAACGCCAGTCGCGGCGGCAAATCCACCGAGCCCACGGCCAACCGGCTCGGTCTGGTGCTGGCGGCGCCGACAGCGGAGCAGCGGCGGGCGCTGGGCATCCAGCATGGCTTGATCGTCGAAGAAGTCAGGAACGGCGGCACGCGCACCGACTTGCGATCCGGCGACATCATCCTGTCGCTGATCGTCAAGGGCAGCCAGACGGACATCAAGTCGATGTCGCAGTTCAACGATCTGCTGCAAGGCGTCGATAAGAGCGCGACGATTACGCTGCTGGTGCGGCGCGGCAATGCGCAGACGTTCATCACCATCAAGGGCGTATCCGATAAATAGGCGTCCGGAGAGTCGGTCGTTGCTGCGGTTGCGGCTGTTCAGCCGCAACTACTGTCATCTGTGCCACGACATGCTCGCCGCGCTGGAAGCCCTGCGCGGCGAGCCCGGCGTGCCGAACTTCGATATTGACGTGGTGGACGTCGATGCCGATCCGGTGCTGGAAGCCAAATACGACGAACGGGTGCCGGTGCTGGTCGATGGCGAAGACTGCGAACTCTGCCATTACTTCCTGGATGTGGCGAAGGTGCGAGAGTATTTGAACGCCTTTCGCTAAGCGTCGTAATTCGCCGTGTCGCCAGCGCCGACTTTCACCCGTCCGATGTCGCCAATCCCGCCACGCGACGGCACAGAGGCGCCGGCGTGTGGATATCGATGAGTCGCGATGCAGTAGTCTGGATGATCCAAAGCGGCCAGTGGTCAACGAGTGCTGGCGGCCATGAGCGGCCCTACGGGATTGCACCAGAAAGCGGCGACCCGTACCCGTGAGCGGTAATCCACAGAACTATCCACAGGCGCCTGGCATATTGGAGTTATCATACTGACAGCAGGAAATCTAAGCCATTGACAATAATGCACTTTGCACAGGATTCTCGGCGTCATCAATATCATCTGTTATACGGACCCCAGCGTCCGTGTAAACACTGTTAGAGCCCAAAGCACAATGACGCTCGATTTTTCAATACTAAATCCTTCTCTTGCGAAGGTTTCCGTCGCTATTGCAGAGTCGAGAAAGCACGTGCAAGCCGCGCTACCCGAGTTGCTATTTCACTACACAAATTCGAGCGGAATGCGCGGCATTCTTGAGTCGTCTCGTCTGTGGGCAACGCACTATCGATTTTTGAATGACGCATCAGAAGTCGCCTACGGAATGACACTGTTTGAGTCGATAGCGCAGGCTCGCCTTACGAAGGCGGAAAACGATGTAGTCGCAGAATTCCTTGGACGAACCCTACGCACGGCAAATGCATTCGATGGAATGTTCGATTGCTATATTGCGTGCTTCTGCGAGCGAGACGATCTGCTGAATCAATGGCGCGTATACGCTGGCTCTGGTGGCGGTTACGCCCTTGGCTTGAAGGCCAAAGAGATTGGTCGTCGTTGGGGGCCACTGGATACGACCCAGGACTTCGTTCTTCGGAAAGTTGTCTATAACGTAGAACTTCAGAAGAATCTCATAGCTGAGGTACTGAATCTCACGGCACTTGTTCTGAGTGAGGCAACACAGGCTGTTTCGGTAGCGGATGCGAATAGCCTTATCGCCCGATGCTGTCAATTTGTTCGAACCGAAGTCGCTGACTACCTCTTTTGCTTCAAGCATCCGGCATTTGCAGTCGAGGAAGAATGGCGGTTATGTCACATCGTTTCGCCCGGCGAGGAAGAGCAAGTTCTCTTCCGGGATGGTCCCTACGGCCTTACCCCTTATGTTTGCCTCGATCCAAGTCCGATGGCCGGTGCACACCACAACAAGTTGCCTTTAGCCAGAATTACTCACGGACCCGTTCCAGACCCTTCGAATGTTCGATTCGCCATTGACAAGCTCCTTCGAGCAAAAGGGTACGCATTTGTTGGAGTTGCGGGTTCTGTATTGCCGTTGCGAGTTGGGCTCTAACCGGCCCATCGAGCCGGACCTTCGCAAGCGGGCTTCGCACGCCTGCTCGGTCGCTCATGGGCGACGTTCCTGAGCGTCGGCTTTCTCTACCCGTCGAGGTCAGCTAAGGGCACAACTGAGGCATTCGCCAAATAGACTACGCATCCCGCTCGGGCCGGTGAGGCGCTCTGCGTAGCGAAGTAAAGGAGGAGGCGGCGGTCGCAGGCCGGCGTCGGGGGACATGAGCGGAGCAGAGCGCCTCGCCGGCCCGAGCGGGCACCCACCGCAGCACGACGGGTGAAGTTCACCTTGCCGCAGCCAAAGGGGTCGAGCCCTGGCTGGCGACCGACACTTGCAATCGCGCTCGATGCGGCGAAAGTGCGTGAGTATTTGGGTGCTTTAGGCTAAAATCCGCCCCTTGCTTTTCGGCCTCCAGGGTGCTCAAGGTTTTGAATGAGCGCCTTTTTTTATTGCCCCCATGGATCACATCCGCAACTTTTCCATCATCGCCCATATCGACCACGGTAAATCCACCCTGGCTGATCGCATCATCCATCGTTGCGGCGGCTTGTCCGACCGCGAAATGGAAGCGCAGGTGCTTGACTCGATGGATATCGAGCGCGAGCGCGGCATCACCATCAAGGCGCAGACGGCGGCGCTCAGTTACAAGGCGCGTGACGGCCAAACCTATAACCTGAACCTGATCGACACGCCGGGGCAT
The DNA here is from genome assembly GCA_023229545.1 of Sulfuritalea sp. Lineage (GTDB taxonomy): Bacteria > Pseudomonadota > Gammaproteobacteria > Burkholderiales > Rhodocyclaceae > Sulfuritalea. Next base: position 29,809 of record JALNZB010000034.1, read on the forward strand.
GTGGATTTTTCCTATGAGGTGAGCCGTTCGCTGTCCGCCTGCGAAGGCGCACTGTTGGTGGTCGATGCCTCGCAGGGCGTCGAGGCGCAGACCGTGGCGAATTGCTACACGGCCATCGAACTCGGTGTCGACGTGGTGCCGGTGCTGAACAAGATCGACCTGCCGGCGGCCGACCCCGACAATGCCCGCCAGGAAATCGAGGATGTCATCGGCATCGATGCGACGGATGCGATTCTTTGCTCGGCGAAGACGGGTCTCGGCGTGGATGACGTGCTGGAAGCCGTGATTGCCCGCATCCCGCCGCCCAAGGGCGATCCGGCGGCGCCGCTGAAGGCGCTGATTATCGACTCGTGGTTCGACAACTACGTCGGCGTGGTGATGCTGGTGCGTGTCGTCGACGGCGTGGTTCGTGCCAAGGACAAGATACTGCTGATGGCGGAAGGTTCGCAGCATCTGTGCGAACAGGTCGGCGTGTTTACGCCCAAGTCGTTGACGCGCCCCGAATTGAGAGCCGGCGAAGTCGGCTTCATCATTTCCGGCATCAAGGAACTCGATGCCGCCAAGGTAGGCGACACGGTGACCACCGCCGATCGCCGCGCCACCCGACCGCTGCCCGGCTTCAAGGAAATCAAGTCGCAGGTCTTCGCCGGCCTGTATCCGGTGGAGTCCAATCAATACGACAGCCTGCGCGACTCGCTGGAGAAGCTCAAGCTCAACGACGCCTCGCTGCACTACGAGCCGGAAGTCTCGCAGGCTCTGGGCTTCGGCTTCCGCTGCGGCTTCCTTGGCCTCTTGCACATGGAGATCGTGCAGGAGCGCCTGGAGCGCGAATTCGACCAGGACCTCATCACCACCGCGCCGACCGTGGTGTATGAGGTGCTGATGCGCGACGGCACTACGATCCAGGTGGAAAATCCGGCCAAGCTGCCGGAAGTGCAGAAGATGGAAGAAATTCGCGAGCCCATCATCACCACCAAGATATTCGTGCCGCAGGAATACCTCGGCGCGGTCATCACGCTATGCGAAAGCAAACGCGGCTCGCAGGTGAACATGGCCTATCACGGGCGCCAGGTGCAGCTCACCTATGACATGCCGATGGCCGAAGTGGTGATGGATTTCTTCGACAAGCTCAAATCCGTTTCGCGCGGCTATGCCTCGCTCGACTACGACTTCAAGGAGTACCGCGCGGCCGACGTGGTCAAGCTGGACGTATTGATCAACGGCGACAAGGTGGACGCCCTGTCGCTGATCGTGCATCGCGCCAACGCGCCCTATCGCGGCCGCGAACTGGCGGCCAAGATGCGCGAGCTGATTCCGCGCCAGATGTACGACGTTGCCATCCAGGCGGCGATCGGTTCGACCATTGTCGCCCGCGAGAACGTCAAGGCCATGCGCAAGGACGTGCTGGCCAAGTGTTACGGCGGCGACATCACGCGCAAGAAGAAGCTGCTGGAGAAGCAAAAGGCCGGCAAGAAGCGCATGAAGCAGGTCGGCAGCGTCGAAATTCCCCAGGAGGCTTTCCTGGCAGTACTGCGTGTGGGTGACAAATGAACTTTGCTCTGATTCTCTTCGTTCTCGTAATCGCCACCGGCGTCGTCTGGGCCTTCGATCATTTCTGGGCAAGGAAAAGGCGGCCTGCCGATGCCGGGGATCCATGGTGGGTCGAGTATGGCGGCAGCTTTTTCCCCGTCATCCTTGCCGTGTTTCTGCTGCGCTCCTTTCTCGTTGAACCCTTCAAGATTCCTTCCGGCTCGATGATCCCGACCTTGCTGGTGGGCGATTTCATTCTGGTGAATAAATACACATATGGCGTGCGTGTGCCGGTGATCAACAAGAAGATTGTCGAACTCAACTCGCCGCAACGCGGTGATGTGGTGGTGTTTCGTTATCCGCCGGATCCTTCGCTCGACTACATCAAGCGCGTGGTCGGTCTGCCGGGAGACAAGATCGTCTATCGCAACAAGAAACTGACCATCAACGGTCAGGAGATCGCGCAAAAGAAGATCGAGGACTATCTCGACCGTGACCGTATGTTCTATACCCCGCGTTTCATGGAAACCCTGGGCAGCGTGGAGCATCACATTCTGGTCGAACCCGATGCGCCTCCTTTTATTCAGCAAATTGCCCGTTTTCCGTATAGCAACAAATGTAACTACAATGGCGAAGGTGTGAGTTGCGAGGTCCCGACCGGACACTATTTCATGATGGGCGACAACCGCGACAATTCGCAGGACAGCCGTTTCTGGGGCTTCGTTCCTGACGAAAACCTGGTCGGCAAGGCATTCTTCATCTGGTTCAATTTTGGCGATCTGAAGCGGATCGGTTCGTTTCACTAGGAGATAACATGAAACTTCAGCGTGGGCTTAGTCTGAACGCACTCATGATGGGCGGCGCGGTTTTGGCCCTGTTGGCACTGTTGGCGATGAAGGCATTGCCGCCCTGGATCGAGTACGGCAATGCCGTCAAGGCAATCAAGGGAACCGCTGGTGACAGCAGCCTCAAGAGCGCCTCGGTGGCGCAAGTGCGTGCGGCGTTTGGCAGGCGCGCCGACATGGACGATGTCAAAAGCGTCGCCCCGGCTGATCTGGATATCACCAAGGAAGGCGGCGAACTGGTGATTTCCTTTGCATATACCAGCAAGGTGCCGCTGTTTGCTAACGTCAGCCTGGTCTTCGATTTCGAGGGCAGCAGCGCCAAACAATGAAGCCACAGGCACTGGAGGCAGCGCTTGGGCATGTCTTTGGCAGGTCCGAGCTGTTGCGCCAGGCGCTTACTCATCGCAGTTTCGGTACTCCCCATAACGAACGCCTTGAGTTTCTCGGCGACTCGGTGCTCAATTGTGTCGTCGCTGCTTACCTCTATCAGCGTTTTGCAGGCATGAAAGAAGGCGAGCTTTCCCGCTTGCGCGCAAGTCTGGTGAGGCAGGAAGCGCTGGCCGATATCGCCAATAAGCTGACACTGGGCGACTGCCTCCAGTTGGGCGAGGGCGAGTTGAAGAGCGGCGGCGCCAAGCGCCCTTCGATTCTTGCCGATGCGCTGGAGGCGATTTTCGGTGCGATCCATGTGGACGCTGGTTTTGACGCGGCGCGGATCGTCATCGAACGACTGTATGAGCCGGCCATGACGAGAATTGATTCCAATGGTGCCGGCAAGGATCCGAAAACCGCCTTGCAGGAAATCCTGCAAGGACGGCATCTGCCTCTGCCGCGCTACGGCCTGCTAGCCACGCATGGCGAGGCGCATGTCCAGGAGTTTGAAGTCGAGTGCGTCATTGGGGATCTGGGCGTTCGCAGTACAGGTACCGGCAGCAGCCGGCGCATTGCCGAACAGCAGGCCGCGCAGCGGGCTCTTGCAGCGATCAAGCCATGAATCAAGCATTTCGTACCGGCTACCTGGCCGTCATTGGCCGTCCCAACGTTGGCAAATCGACCTTGACCAACCGTCTGGTGGGCGCCAAGGTCAGCATCACCTCGAAGAAGGCGCAGACCACGCGGCATCGCATTCACGGCGTGCTGACCACGGACGATGCCCAGTTCATTTTCGTCGATACACCGGGCTTTCAGATGACGCACAAAAATGCGCTCAATCGGCTGATGAATCGCAGCGTGACCTCAACCTTTGCCGATGTCGATGTGATTCTGCTGGTGGTCGAAGCAGGGCACTGGGGCAATGGCGAAAGCGAGATCCTGCGCATGCTGCCGGTAGGAAAGCCGGTGGTGCTGGTGATCAACAAGATCGACCGACTGACCAACAAGGCCGAGTTGCTGCCGTTTATTGCCAAGGTTTCCGTGCTGTATGAATTTGCCGAACTGGTTCCGCTTTCGGCGGAAAAGGGGATCGGCACCGACGAGTTGCTGACCACGGTTGCCCGTTACCTGCCGGAAGGCCCTCCAGTGTTTGCAGCGGATGACATCACCGACCGCTCCGAACGGTTCATGGCTTCCGAGATTCTGCGCGAAAAGCTGTTTCGCAATCTGGGCGAAGAACTGCCCTATGGCATTGCGGTGGAAATCGAGAAATTCGAGCAGGAAGGCGAGTTGCGTCGCATCCACGCCGCCGTGATCGTGGACAAGGCGGGGCATCGCGCCATTGTCATCGGCAAGGCCGGCGAACGGCTGAAACGCATCTCGACCGATGCGCGCAAGGAAATGGAAACCCTGTTCGGCGGCAAGGTCTGGCTGGAGACCTGGGTCAAGGTCAAGGGCGGCTGGGCCGACGACGAGCGCGCCCTGAAGTCATTGGGCTACGATTGAGCGCCGTCCGCCGGGCCGTCCCAAGGACGGTGCAGCCAAACCACGGAGCCGCGCAGCGGCGAACCACCGTCACCCCCTTTTCTGGGGCGGGGGCTGGGGGGAGGGTGACTTCGTGAGCAAGCGCGTCGACGGCCAGTCGGCCTATGTTCTGCATCTGCATCCCTACAGCGAGACCAGCCTGGTGGTCGATGTGTTCACCCGCGATCATGGCCGTGTGCCGCTGCTGGCGCGCGGCGCAAGGCGACCGCGCTCGGCCATGCGCGGCATGCTGATGTCTTTTCAGCCGCTGGAGCTCGGCTGGTTCGGCGGCGGCGAGGTCAAGACCCTGGCCAAGGCCGAATGGCTCGGCGGCATGCCCTTGCTGGGCGGGCGCTGCCTGCTGCTCGGTTACTATCTCAACGAACTGCTGCTGAAAATGCTGCCGCGCGAGGATGCCCACGGCGCGCTGTTCGACGCCTATGCCGCCGCCTTGCAAGCGCTGGCCGGAGGCGGGGCCGATGCGCCCGAGTTACGCCGCTTCGAGAAAACCCTGTTGAAGGAATTGGGCTACGGACTGACGCTGGATGTGGACATGGAGACCGGTTTGCCGGTGATGGCGGAAGGCGAATACAGTTACCTGATCGAACGCGGCCCGGTGAAGAGAGTCGGCGCTGACGGGACGGCGATTATGCTGGGCAAGACGCTGCTCGACATGGCGGCGGACGATTATTCCGATCCGCGCACGCGAGTTGAAAGCAAGCAACTGATGCGCCAGTTGATCGCGCATCATATGGGCGGCAAACCGCTGCAATCGCGGCGGGTCTTTATGGAGTTACAGGAATTATGATTGAGCTCGGTGTCAACATAGACCACGTGGCGACGGTGCGCGAGGCGCGCAAGACGCACGAACCAGATCCGGTCTGGGCCGCTGTCGAAGCGCATCTGGGCGGGGCCGACGGCATCACCGTGCATTTGCGCGAAGATCGCCGCCACATACAGGATCGCGACGTGCGGCGGCTGCGCGAACTGACTCACATCAAGCTGAATCTCGAAATGGCGGCCACCGAGGAGATGGTCGGCATCGCCTGTGCGCTCAAGCCCGAGATGGCCATGCTGGTGCCCGAGGGCCGACATGAGGTCACCACCGAAGGCGGTCTGGATGTCGCGGGCCAGGAGGCGCGGCTGCGCGAGGTGGTGGCGCGACTGGGCCACGCCGGCATTGTCACCAGCGCCTTCATCGATGCCGAATTGCCGCAGGTGGAAGCCGCCGCGCGCATCGGCGTGCGCGTGTGCGAAATCCACACCGGGCCGTATGCCCATGCTTTCTACAGCCGTGGCCGCGATGCCGAGAGTCCGTCGGTCATTGCCGAACTGGACAAGATACGTGTCGCCGGCGCGGCGATTCGCGCCGCCGGCATGCGCTTCAATGCCGGTCATGCGCTCAATTATTTCAATGTACAGCCAGTGGCGGCCTTGCCCGGCATTCGCGAACTGCATATCGGCCACGCCCTCGTCAGCCGCGCGCTGTTTGTCGGCATGCGCGAAGCCGTCGCCGAAATGAAGCGCCTGATGCGGGAAGCCCAGCGCCAATGATCTTCGGCATCGGCACCGACATCGTTGCCGTGGCGCGCATGGCCGATTACTGGCAGCGCCACGGTGAGCGCGGCCTGGAAAAAATGCTGGCGCCGGAGGAGCGCGAGGACTGCCGTGCCAGCCACGATCCGGCACGTTTTCTCGCCAAGCGCTTTGCCGCCAAGGAGGCGCTGGGCAAGGCGCTTGGTACCGGCGTGCGCTCTCCGGTGCTGCTGCCCGACATCGCCATCAGCCACGACGAACTCGGCAAGCCGGGTTTTGTTTTCGCCCCGACGCTTGCCGCCCATCTTGCCGAACGCCGGCTGGTCGCCCATCTTTCCATCAGCGACGAGCAGGACTACGCCGTCGCTTTCGTCATACTGGAAACGTCATGAACACCCTCCCGCTCGGCCCGCTGATGATCGACATCGCCGGCCCCGAACTGTGCGACCTCGACCGCGAACGCCTCGCTCATCCGCTGGTTGGCGGCGTGATTCTGTTTGCCCGCAACTACCGCGATCCGCAACAACTCACGGCGCTGTGCGCGGCGATTCATGCCCTGCGCATCCCGGCGCTGCCGATTGCCATCGATCACGAAGGCGGGCGCGTGCAGCGTTGCCGCGAGGGCTTTACGCGGGTACCGGCGATGCGCCGGCTCGGCGAATTGTGGGATCGCGACGCGGCGGCAGCGCGCCGAGCGGCCTCCGCCATCGGCTATCTGCTGGCGGCGGAGCTGCGCGAGTGCGGCGTCGATTTTTCCTTCACGCCGGTGCTCGATCTCGATTGGGGACCCAGCGGCGTCATCGGTGATCGGGCGTTTCACCGCGATCCGGTGGCGGTCACGGAACTGGCGGGCGCCTTGATCGAGGGCTTGCGGGCGGCGGGCATGGGCTGTTGCGGCAAGCACTTTCCCTGTCATGGCTGGGTCGCGGCGGATTCCCACGTGGCGATTCCGGTCGATGAGCGCAGCCTGGCCGAAATGGCGCCCGACATGCAACCCTACAGGCATCTCGAACTCGACGCCGTGATGCCGGCGCATGTCATCTATCCGCAGATTGACGCGCGGCCTGCGGGTTTTTCGCCGGTCTGGATCGACATGTTGCGCAAGGATTTCGCTTTTGACGGCGTCATTTTCAGCG
>JALNZB010000059.1 GCA_023229545.1 Sulfuritalea sp.
GCGGCCTGCCATTCAAGGTAATCGACAAGCCTCTCAAGAAGAAGGAGATTTCGAAGCTGATCGATGAGAGCTTCCGTCGCTGCGGACTCAAGGAAACCGTGGTTTTCGCCGACAAGTTGATGCAAGCCGGTTTTCGCCTGGCAACCCGCGCAGGCATTTCGATCTGTGTCGATGACATGCTGGTGCCGACTCAGAAGCACAGCCTGATCGCGGCCGCGGAAACCGAGGTACAGGAAATCGAAAAACAATACACCTCCGGACTCGTCACTGTTGGCGAGCGTTACAACAAGGTGGTCGATATCTGGGGACGTGCCGGCGATCAGGTGGCCAAGGCCATGATGGACCAACTCGCCCATCAGACGGTTATCGGTGCGGATGGCAAGCAGGTGAGCCAGGAGTCTTTTAACTCCATTTACATGATGGCCGATTCCGGTGCGCGTGGTTCTGCCGCACAAATTCGCCAACTGGCCGGTATGCGCGGCCTGATGGCCAAGCCGGATGGTTCGATCATTGAAACTCCGATCACCTCCAACTTCCGTGAGGGGCTCAATGTTCTGCAGTACTTTATTTCGACCCACGGCGCACGCAAGGGTCTGGCCGACACCGCGTTGAAGACCGCCAACTCCGGTTATCTGACCCGTCGTCTGGTGGACGTCACCCAGGATCTGGTGGTGATCGAGGATGATTGCGGCACCCAGAGCGGGTTTGCCATGAAGGCGCTGGTGGAGGGTGGTGAAGTCATCGAGCCGTTGCGCGAGCGCATACTTGGGCGAGTCGCTACCAACGACGTGATCCATCCGGAAACGCAGGAGGTATTGTTCGCGGCGGGCTATCTGCTGGATGAGGATGCGGTTGACGCCATCGAAGCGCTGGACATCGATGAAGTTCGCGTGCGCAGTCCGCTGTCCTGCGAAACCCGCTACGGTTTGTGCGCCAAGTGTTACGGTCGCGATTTGGGTCGCGGTTCATTGGTCAATGCCGGTGAGGCGGTCGGCGTCATCGCTGCCCAGTCAATCGGTGAGCCGGGTACCCAGTTGACAATGCGCACCTTCCACGTTGGTGGCGCGGCGTCGCGTTCGGCGGCGCAAAGCAGTATCGAGGCCAAGAGTTCGGGTGTGATTCGTTTTACCGCGACCATGCGTTACGTTACGAACCCCAAGGATGAGAAGATCGTCATCTCCCGCTCCGGAGAATTGATGATTACCGACGACAATGGCCGCGAGCGTGAGCGGCACAAGGTGCCCTACGGTGCAACTTTGCGCGCCGACGACGGCAAGACGGTCAAGGCCGGAGTTCAACTGGCGACATGGGATCCGCACACCCGTCCGATCGTTACCGAGTATGCCGGTACGGTCAAATTCGAGAATGTCGAGAAGAACGCGACGGTCGCCGAGCAGATGGACGAGGTCACTGGTCTCTCCACGCTCGTCGTTATCGATCCCAAGCGTGGCGCCAAGGCATCCAAGGGTGTTCGTCCGCAGGTCAAGCTGATCGACGAGTCGGGTCAGGAAGTCAAGATCCACGGCACCGATCACATCGTGACCATCACCTTCCAGGTCGGCTCTTTGATTACCGTGAAGGATGGCCAGCCCGTTGCGGTGGGCGATATTCTGGCCCGGATCCCGCAAGAGTCGTCCAAGACCCGTGACATTACCGGCGGTTTGCCGCGTGTTGCCGAGCTCTTTGAAGCGCGTATCCCGAAGGATGCCGGCGTGTTGGCCGAAGTCACTGGCACCGTATCTTTCGGCAAGGATACCAAGGGCAAGCAGCGCCTGGTGATTACCGAGCCGGATGGCACGGCGCATGAGTACCTGATCACCAAGGACAAGCACGTCATGGCCCACGACGGTCAGGTCGTCAACAAGGGCGAAGTGATCGTGGACGGCCCGGCCGATCCCCACGACATTTTGCGCTTGAAGGGTGTTGAGGAACTGGCCCGCTACATCATTGACGAAGTTCAGGACGTGTATCGCTTGCAGGGCGTGAAGATCAACGACAAGCATATTGAGGTGATCGTGCGCCAGATGCTGCGCCGGGTGGTTATTACGCATCCGGGCGATTCGACCTATATCAAGGAAGAGCAAGTCGAACGCGCCGCAGTGCTGGACGAGAATGACAAGCTGATTGCAGCCGGCAAGACGCCATCGATGTATGAATTCATGCTGCATGGCATTACCAAAGCCAGCTTGTCGACTGACTCTTTTATTTCGGCGGCGTCATTCCAGGAAACCACGCGAGTTTTGACCGAAGCTGCAATCATGGGCAAACGCGACGAGCTGCGCGGCCTCAAGGAGAATGTTATCGTCGGTCGCCTGATTCCGGCGGGTACCGGTATGGCTTACCACCGTACACGCCGCAAGCAGTCCCGCAGTGGAGCCGAGGCGCAGAACCTGTTCGATCTGCCGGCTTCCGCAGAAGATACTCCAGTGGCTGCGGAAGACGCGCAAGCAGGTTGACGCTCGACGGAGACCATCCTATAATCCGGCCTCTTTGCCTTTGGCAGGGGCCGATTTTCGTAAATTTGCAGTGCATTCAGCACAGCATTCAGGACATATTACATGCCTACCATTAACCAACTCGTGCGCAAGGGCCGTCAGGCGCCGCAGTCGAAAAGCAAGGTGCCTGCACTCGGCAACAGCCCGGCTCGTCGCGGTGTTTGCACTCGTGTTTACACCACCACGCCAAAGAAGCCTAACTCTGCGCTGCGGAAGGTCGCCAAGGTGCGGCTGACCAACGGCTTTGAGGTGATTTCCTACATTGGCGGCGAAGGCCACAATTTGCAGGAGCACTCGGTGGTGCTCATTCGCGGCGGTCGTGTCAAGGACCTGCCGGGTGTGCGTTACCACATTGTGCGCGGCAGTCTTGATACCCAGGGTGTCAAGGACCGCAAGCAGAGCCGTTCCAAGTACGGCGCCAAGCGGCCCAAGGCTGCCTGATCCGGCGCTTAAGGAGATACCATGCCCCGTCGTCGTGAAGTTCCCAAACGTGACATTCTGCCCGATCCGAAATTCGGCAGCGTCGATCTTTCCAAATTCGTCAATGTGCTGATGGACAGCGGCAAGAAGTCTGTTGCCGAGCGCATCATCTATGGTGCGTTTGCCCAAATCCAGACCAAGAGCGGAAAGGATCCGCTGGAGGTTTTCACTCTGGCGGTGAATAACGTCAAGCCTCTGGTTGAGGTCAAGAGTCGTCGCGTTGGTGGCGCCAACTATCAGGTGCCGGTTGAGGTGCGACCTTCCCGTCGCATGGCTTTGTCAATGCGTTGGCTGCGCGAAGCGGCGAGAAAGCGCAGCGAGAAGTCGATGGGCCAGCGTCTTGCCGCCGAATTGCTGGAGGCGTCCGAGGGGCGCGGTGCGGCGATGAAAAAGCGTGAAGAAGTTCACCGCATGGCCGAAGCCAACAAGGCGTTTTCGCATTTCCGTTTCTAGGCAGTATTCCGCTTCGCCGGATGTCCGGCGAGACTTTCGTTTTTGTCCACCGCCCTGTCGCTTCGTGAATCGAGGCTTCATGGCGGTTTGGTTTAGATAAGGCAGGTAAATCAAGTGGCCCGCAAGACTCCCATCGAGCGCTATCGCAATATTGGCATATCGGCGCATATCGACGCCGGCAAGACCACCACCACCGAGCGGATTTTGTTCTACACGGGGGTCAACCACAAGATTGGTGAAGTCCATGACGGCGCGGCTACCATGGACTGGATGGAACAGGAGCAGGAGCGCGGCATCACCATTACCTCGGCGGCGACCACCTGTTTCTGGAAAGGAATGGGGCAGAACTTTCCGGAGCACCGGGTCAATATCATCGATACGCCGGGACACGTCGATTTCACCATCGAAGTCGAGCGTTCCATGCGGGTACTGGACGGTGCCTGCATGGTCTATTGTGCTGTCGGTGGTGTCCAGCCGCAGTCCGAAACCGTCTGGCGTCAGGCCAACCGCTACGGCGTGCCGCGCCTGGCTTTCGTGAACAAGATGGACCGTCAGGGCGCTGATTTCTTCAAGGTGCATGACCAGATGCGCTCGCGCCTCAAGGCCAATCCCATCCCGCTGCAGATACCGATTGGCGCCGAGGAGAAGTTTGAAGGTGTGGTCGATTTGGTCAAGATGAAAGCCATTGTTTGGGATGAGGCGAGTCAGGGCGTCAAGTTCGCGTACAGCGAGATTCCCTCAGAACTGAAAGCCACGGCTGACGAATGGCACGAAAAGATGGTCGAGGCCGCTGCTGAGGCGTCCGAGGAGTTGATGAACAAGTATCTCGATAGCGGCAAACTGACCGAGGAAGAAATCAAGGCGGGTTTGCGTGCCCGCACGCTGGCCGCCGAAATTGTGCCCATGCTGTGTGGCTCTGCGTTCAAGAACAAGGGCGTGCAGGCGATGCTGGACGCCGTCATTGAATACTTGCCGGCTCCGACGGATGTTCCGCCGGTCGAGGGTATTCTTGAAAACGAGCAGCAGGGTGAGCGCAAACCGAATGACACCGATCCGTTTGCAGCCCTGGCCTTCAAGATCATGACCGACCCCTACGTTGGCCAGTTGACCTTTTTCCGGGTTTATTCCGGCACGTGCAAGACGGGCGACACTATCTACAACCCGATCAAGGGTCGCAAGGAACGCCTGGGCCGAATCCTGCAGATGCACGCCAATCAGCGTGAAGAAATCAAGGAAGTATTTGCCGGCGATATCGCCGCCGCCGTTGGTTTGAAAGAGGCCACCACAGGCGAGACTCTGTGCGACCCGGCGCATGTCATCACGCTTGAGCGCATGGTGTTTCCCGAGCCGGTGATCCACGTCGCCGTGGAACCCAAGACCAAGGTGGACCAGGAAAAGATGGGCATCGCGCTCAACCGTCTGGCGCAGGAGGATCCTTCCTTCCGTGTGAGGACAGACGAGGAATCCGGCCAGACCATTATTTCCGGTATGGGTGAACTCCACCTCGAAATTCTTGTTGACCGCATGCGCCGCGAATTCGGCGTCGAAGCCAACGTCGGCGCACCGCAAGTGGCCTATCGCGAAGCCGTGCGCAAGTCAGTCGAACAGGAAGGCAAGTTCGTCAAACAGTCGGGCGGTCGTGGTCAGTACGGCCACGTCTGGATCAAACTGGAGCCGAATGAGTCAGGCAAGGGCTTTGAGTTCATTGACATGATCAAGGGCGGCTCGGTGCCGCGCGAATTCATCCCGGCGGTGGAAAAGGGTCTCAGGGAAACTTTGCCGAACGGCGTATTGGCTGGCTTCCCCGTGGTGGATGTGAAAGTGACGCTGTTTGACGGCTCTTACCATGATGTGGACTCCAACGAAAACGCCTTCAAGATGGCTGCATCCATGGCTTTCAAGGACGCCATGCGCAAGGCCAGTCCGGTATTGTTGGAGCCGATGATGGCGGTCGAGGTGGAGACGCCGGAAGACTACATGGGTAACGTCATGGGCGACTTGTCCGGCCGTCGCGGTATCGTTCACGGCATGGAAGACCAGGTCGGCGGCATCAAACTGATCAAGGCCGAAGTGCCGCTGGCGGAAATGTTTGGTTACTCCACACAGCTGCGCTCGTTGTCCCAGGGCCGCGCTACGTACTCGATGGAATTCAAGCACTACACAGAGGCGCCGAAGAACGTCGCCGAAGCAGTCATAAACAAGAAGTGATCGACTAACCATCGTTCTTTAAGGAAAGCAGACATGGCGAAAGCGAAATTTGAGCGGACGAAGCCGCACGTAAACGTGGGGACGATTGGTCACGTTGACCATGGCAAGACGACCTTGACGGCGGCGATGACGTCGGTG
>JALNZB010000060.1 GCA_023229545.1 Sulfuritalea sp.
CCTGTATTGCCCTGCTGCTGCTGCGGACTCCGCCTCTGCGCCAACCGCCAAAACTTCCCGGCGGCAATCGCCGGCAAAGAACCATCCTGGCGCTGGTGGCGATCAATCTGGTGCTGGTCCTGCTGTTTCCGCCATTCGAGTTCTTCTCGGCGATCACCAAAGCCGCGCTGCCTACCTTCGAAGGCTTCTATTTCCTGTTTGGCGACAACTCCCAGCGACAGATCGTGACCCCGATCCTCTACATCGAAGTCGCCCTGATCGTCATCAACGGCGCCCTGCTCTGGCTCCTGTTCAGGGACAAGCCGACAGAGGAAGCCTCGGCCGAGGAGCTAAGGGAGTTGGCGCAGCGAATCCGTGCCGCGCAGAAGAAATAACCCGGGGCAAGAACTGTCCAGCCGCCCTCGTGTGATTGCGAGCTTGTCTTCGGCCGTTTCTTCGGTATAATCCCGCCCTCTCAAGCGCCCGTAGCTCATCTGGATAGAGTACTTGGCTACGAACCAAGGGGTAGGGAGTTCGAATCTCTCCGGGCGCACCAGCATCAAAAAAGGGTCTGCAGAAATGCAGGCCCTTTTCATTTACACCCTTGCTACCATGCATGGCCGCGGGCAGCCTCTGCCCGGACTGCTTCGAGGGTGCGCCATGAATACGATCGATTTCCTCGTCCGCAAGGATAGTCTCGGCGACACGGAACTGCGCGAGGCGCCCGCGCCTCCGCTCGCCGCGGGCCAGGTTCGGCTCGCCGTGGAACAATTTGCGCTGACGGCCAACAACATCACCTATGCCGCGTTCGGCGAGGCGATGAACTACTGGGGCTTCTATCCGGCGGAATCCGGCTGGGGACGAATACCGGTCTGGGGCTTTGGCAGCGTGGTGGAGTCGCAGCACCCCGACGTATCGGTGGGCGAGAAATTCTACGGCTACTACCCGATGTCATCGAGCGTCGTCTTGCAGCCCGTGCGCCCGTCACCCGCGGGATTCTTCGACGGCGCCGAACACCGTGCCGCGCTGCATCCGGTCTATAACAACTACACGCGCTGCAGCGCCGACCCCTTCTACACGCCACAGACCGAAGACGTCCAGGCGCTGCTGCGCCCGCTGTTCATGACCTCGTGGCTGATCGACGATTTTCTCGCCGACAATGATTTTTTTGGTGCCGGCGACGGTGGCCTCATGCTGTTGTCCAGCGCATCGAGCAAGACCGCCTATGGCACGGCATTTCAACTCGCGCAACGGCAGGGCATCGAGGTGGTCGGCCTGACCTCTGCCGCCAACCTGGAGTTCTGCCGCAGCCTCGGCTGCTATCACCGGGTCGTGGCCTACGATCAACTGGACCAGATCGCGCCGGGCGCGACTTGCGTGTACATCGACTTTGCCGGCAACGCCGGCCTGCGCAGAGCCATTCATACCCGGTTCGCGAATCTGAAATACAGCAGTTCGATCGGCGGCACCCATGTCGAGCAGCTGGGCGGCGCGAGGGACCTGCCCGGCCCGCGCGCCACACTGTTTTTCGCGCCGGCGCAAATCAAGAAGCGCAACGCGGAGTGGGGCGCCGACATCCTCGGCCAGCGCCTGCTCCAGGCATGGCGCGGCTTCATCGGCAAAGTGTGCGATCCGGCTGCGCCTTGGCTGGTGGTCGAGCATCACGTGGGACCGGATGCGGTCAAAGCCGCCTATGCGGCGGTGCTCGGCGGACGCGGCGACCCGCGAGTCGGGCACATGCTCTCGCTGGCGAAGGGTTGAGCGGAAAGAGTGACGCACGGTATTTCGGACTATGTTGCTCTGAAACGCTATAACTTCAAGCGCTTTCACAACCGGTAAAGGTCGGCGCTGGCGGCACGGCGCAATGCGACTACCCTGCCACCCCAAACACCAAATCCAGCCCCGCATTGTCACTCACCGCCAGCACCCGCTTGCGGCTTTCCACGTCTATCAAGTCCAGTCGCTTGATCTCGTTGCCGTCCAGCCGGATTAGTTCGATCCGCCCGAACTGCATGGCGTGCTTGGCGGCGAACTGCGCCAGCCCCTTAGCTTTTGCATAGCTGTCGGCCAGTGCCGGCGAGTGCGGTTCGAGAATATCCACCACTAGCCCGGCGCCGTCGCGGCGTACCACCAGGAAATCCGGGTACATCGGCCTCACTTCACCGCCAATCTCATATGGCAGCGCCAACGCCCACGGCTTCCGCTCAATGTTGCGCAACCAGCCAACAACGTCTTCGCGCGCAATCTCCGCCTCGATGACGGCGTGCTCCCAACTATTCAGCGGCGCGACGAAATGGCCGGTAATGTCTATATACAGATGATGCGCATAGGCACGATAGGCGGAGTCCTTGGCATCCACGGCCAGCATGATCTCGGCCGGCGGCAAGAAGGCCAGCGCCTCGGGGTCTTTCGCTACCTCTTGCGCCTTGTTGTAGTCCTCCTGCTCGGCGGTGGAGAGCTTCTTGATGGCCGCCTTGTTTGCTTTTAGCAGTGCCTCACAGCGTGCGCCGCAAGCCTGCTCCAAGGTCTTCCAGGCTTTTTCGTCTTGCAGCACCAGAAATAATTCGAGCCGGGAACGACTCGGCATCTCATCGGCCTCGTCCTCGTCGTAGTGCGTCTGCCAGTAGTCCAGATGCAAGCCCTCGCCCAGCCGCTGGCCAGCGCGGTTGAAAAGATCGTCGATGTTTTTCTCATCCAACGGTACCGTGACGGTCTGGCCGTGGATTTCTTTCCACGTTCCTTGCTCAACGATTACGGCATTAAGTGTGATTTCCCCGGAGCCATTCACCTTGGCGTCGAAATTTGGATCGTCCTTTTTCAGCCGTGCACGCTCGGCGTCCAACGTGTCGATCACCAGCTTTTTGGATGCGTCCCAAGCAGTCATATCTACTTGGTGCATAGTCGTCAGCAGGCGCGAAAGCGCCATCAACCGGCGCGTGTTGGATACTTTTCGTACCCGCTCCACTCGGTAGGTCGGCAGATCGGTCAGTGCCTCGAATGCCGCATCCATGCCCTTGTCACGTTTGAATGTGACCAGATTCGCGCCGTCCTCAATATCCGTCGGCGGCAACTCCATGGGGTCGCCCTGCTTCAGGTGATTGACAACACGGGTCAAGCCTTCCGAGTCGTAGTGCGGCAGATAGAGCGACACAGAGTTGAGTATTTCGCTGCCCTCGATGCGACGCGCCAGCGGCGTGCGCACCATCCGACCAATCAACTGCGCGATCAATGTATCGTCCTGCGCCGTGCGAAACGACATCATCACCTCGGCGCGCGGGCAGTCCCAGCCAGTGGTCAGCGCCATCTTGAACAGCACGAAGCGGATGCCCGTTTCTTCCTGAATGCGTGACGGGTCGATCTTGCGGATCAGCACACCATGCGCCGTGATGGGCGCGTCATGCTCGAAGCAATGTGCAATTTCGAGGGGATTAAGAGGCCCGGTTTCCTTCTCGATGGTGGCGATCACTTCATTCAGATCGGTGCGGGAAAGCGCCTCGCTGCTGCCGTCCTGTACCTGGATGATCAGAGCCGGCTGCACCTCCGGCAGACCCTGCGCCTGAGTATAGGTGCGCCATTCCTCGCCCATCGCGCGCCATTGCTGCACGGCGGCGCGGAGCATAGTGGTATCGGTGGGGAAAGCTTCGTTTGGGTGAAAAACCATGATGCGGTCTTTCAGCAAACCAGAGGCGCGCACGTCAAGCGGGTTCACCTCGCACTTGCGCGGTGTGCGGTTGGCCTGCCCGTCGATGAGCTGCTGAAAGCGTTGCGGCGTGGCCGAAACGCCCAGAATCAGGTCGATGGGGGGAATCTCGCCCTCGGAGCCCTTGACGAACTTCTGCATCACCGTCAGCCGGTTGGCCTCGTCGTTGCGGCTCACCTTCGTGCCCCGGTGTGCCTCGTCGATGATCAGATAAAAACGGTCGCCTTTGGTCTTGGCGGTATTGGCGATGGTGTCCCAGATCGTATAGGTACGCTTGTCACCCCGACCCGAGGTCAAGAGCTTGTCCTTGCCCAGCTTTTGCGTATTGATGAAATACAGTTTGCCGCCGGCGAAGGTCTCGCGGTCGAAATCGGCATCCACGATCACCAGATCGCCGTTGCCCAGCTTGGTGGAGGCCGAAGCAATTCGCTTTTTCGATTGATCGTTGAGCACCGGCTGATCCGACAACCAGAGAAACACCGCGTCCGGTTCGGCATCGAAGCGGTCGGAGCCGTTCAGGATTTCCTCGATCAGCGCCGCCGTGATGACGGTTTTCCCCGAGCCGGTTGGCGCGGCGAGAATCACAGCCTGCCGGTCGCCCCCTTCCGCAACCTCGCGTTTGGCAGGGTTCAGTTTCTTGATAAGTTGCTCGACCGCATCTTCCTGAAAGTCCTTGAGTTCCAGCTTCATGGCGTGGGGTTCTCCGACAGGTTGATACGGAAGTTTTCCAGATAGTCCTTGTAGAGCTGTACCACGCGCAGCGCGGGCCATTCATGGCGCAGCTTGTAGATGGTGTTCCGCGAATTGGTGACGACAAAGACATGCGTCAGGTCTGCGCGGTTTTCCACATGCCGCACAAAGTCCTTGAAGCGCGTTTCCTGCATCAGCACCGCGAAATGACAGCCGGACGGCAGCAGCCACGGCGCATGTGCATCAGGCGCCTCCGGGCGCGGCCCGCGCGCGCCAGCCATCATCCAGAGAATCGGCAGGATCGCGGCGAACTGCCGCCCCATCTGCACCTCCTGCGGATCGAGAAAATCCAGCCGGAAGTAGTCGAGATTGGCGGCAAAGCCATCAGCCAGCGGGCGCTTTTCGTTCTCAGTGACGATCTGCGGTCCCAGCGTCTCGGCAATCTGCACTTTCAAGGCATTGAACAGTTTGCCCTCTGAAGTCATCACGCAAACCTCTGTCACGTGGTCGGCTTCGGTGAGTTCCTCCAGCCAGGCCGATGCCTGTTGCACGTCCCACAGAATGGAAACGGCAACCTCGTCGTCGAGCAGCCACGGCCCATCATCCACCTTGCTTTGCGGCACGGCGGGCAACAGTGCGGCAACCTGCTTGCGCTGGGGCACGGTCAGATTGCGCCCCTCGGCAAAGCCCAATTGGCGGACGCTACGTTGCTTCGCTCGCGTCGTTTGCTTATCGGTGAGGTAGTCGCCGGGCAACGGCGTTCCGTCGTCACGCTGACCGAGAATTGTGAACTTTGAGCGCGGCCACGTCACCGACCGACAGATGCCATGCTTTTCCCATGCGTCTTGTCCTGGCTGCAAACCCAACGCCGTCAGTGTGCGGTTTTCTTCCTCCGACACTTCATTGTTGGTCACCAGAATGCACTGGCGTTGACCGCCATCGGTGGCGTTCAGCAAGTTCACTGCATTGAGTGTCGTTCCGCTTCCCGCAAAGAAATCCGCCAGCAGCGCATGGGGTTGGTCGCGCACCACGGCGGCGATGGCATCGCGCACGGCATAGATCGATTTCGGAAAGGCGAAGCGCCCACCTTCACCGAGGATGTTGCGCAACAAGCTGGAGCCGTAGTTTCCGGCATCGTGCGTGCTGCGATGCCACACCGTCTTGATCGAGCGCTGCTCGCCCTCGGTGTATTCAATATCGACGGCACCAGACTCCGCATCACGACTAACAATTCGGATGGCGCCTTCCTCAATCTGCCTTTGCGCCTTCTGTCCGAGATAGAGCACCGTCCAGGTCTTGCGAGCATCGTCGTAGCCGCCCAACCGCACATAGCCTTTCGCTACCAGATC
>JALNZB010000035.1:0-33325 GCA_023229545.1 Sulfuritalea sp.
CTTCTGGAATCCCTTCACTGCCGCCAGCGTCATCTGTTTCATCGTCTTGTCTGCCACTCTTCAAACCGAAAGGCCGATTATATATGACACACGCATTGATTGTAACTTATTCAGTGGTTCCTTAAGTTCTAAACAGAATGCAACACTCAACTAGCGCGCAATCGTAAAGGTGCGCTGCGGTCAAATCCAGACGTACTCGATGCCTGTTTCCTTGAATAGCACCTCTGTGCGCCGAATATGCTCCTGCCACCGGGTGACAAAATCGTCGTCTGGCTTGGGGCAGAACACATGCTTGATCCCGGCCTGCACGATCGCTCGGGCGCAATCCATGCACGGAGGATGGCTGACGACCAGGCTGCTTCCGTCCAGGGGAGTGCCGACGCGCGCCGCATTTGTGATTGCGTTCATTTCCGCATGCGAAAACCAGAAGTATTTCTCCGGTCGTGTCTGGCCGCGCTCATCTTCATCGGCACTGCATCCGCGCGGCGCCCCGTTGTAGCCAAGCGACCTGACTTCGTTGCTCGGGCCGACGATAATCGCGCCGACCTTCGTGCTGGTGTCCTTGCTTAGTTGCGCAGCCGCCAGGGCGATGTCGAGATACTTGCGTGCTTTTTCCGGTGTCATACGCTCTCCAGTGTGTTGGCAGCCGATCGGTCACGGACCCCCGCTATTTTGGTTATCCAGCAACATGCGGGCCTGGAATGGACATCTCGAACGGCTGGCATTGGCCGTTCGGAAAACATTATGCTGCATCGTGCCCAAAGAAGACGCAGGCGGGCCAAAAAACAAACACTCGGGAATGTTCGGGGTCACGGGCGCGGCGCGGCCTTATCGCGCACGTTCCCGGACGCGATCGCCCGCGCTGAGCTTCCGACAACCCGCCCAGTCATGCCGCGTGGCAGGAGCATAATTGCCGAGGCCGTTAAACGGGAGAGCGGAAATGCGTAGAGCGATTTTGACGAGGCTGCTGGTTGTCGCGGGCAGCCGTGCGTCGGTCTCGGGCAAAAAAAGCGCGGGGGCCCCAAACGGGATGCGACATGACTACGCGCCCTCTTGAGCTTTGCGTAAATCCACGACCGGTCGATGCCGCCATCGGCATCATCTGGATCTACCTTTGCCCTGGCCCGCTCCAGGTTCTGGTCGCCGGATTCGGACTCTACCCGGCGCTCTTGATTGCGGTAAACACGAACATGATAAAGGCCGGACCATGGCCTTTTTCGATGACCCTGCTCGGTGCGACGCTTGCTCTCTACCTGCTCTTCATGGGAATTGAACTTTCATGGCTCGCCCTGCGGTTGAGACGGCGGGCTGCCTGGAGAACATCACACTTCGCGCCTCACCGACTGGTCATTGATGACGAGGGCGTGACCTCCAGTTGTGATTTTGACAGCCAACGGATCGCGTGGAAGGACATTCGTGGCGTGCAGAGCGGGTTTGGATATGTATTTGTCCGTCTTGCCAAATTCGGGATCATGCCGATTCCGCTGCGCGAATTCGGGTCGGACGCGGATGTCCTGGAGTTGCTGAATAGGCGGCGCCGGCTCGCTTCCGGACGAGGCAGGATGGTTGCTGCATTTCGTTGGCTGGGAGTCGTCGCAAGTCTCCTCATTGCCGTGAAAATTGTGATGGGCCTTTTTTCCGGTTTCACGCTTGATCATCAGGTTCAGAATGGCGTGCGGCTCGCAAAAAAGTTGCCGCCTGCCATGGAGCGTTTCCAGGTCAACCGGGGGAAATTGCCGAATAGTCTGGCTGAACTGTCCGCATGGTCGCCGGATCTTGCGCAAAATACCAAGGATGTCTATGCGGAACCGCTGCATTACAGCGCTCGTGGCGACGCTTTCGTTCTGGTGAGTTACGGACGGGACAGGCGACCGGATGGAAGCGATTACTGGAACACACGAGAAACGCGTGCCCTTGTCCGCGATGCTCCGGTGAGCCGTTCGCATTTCGCGTGCAGGGATCCGGACACCGACCTGGTGGTTTCGGATCGGGGCCTGCACAATGCGTGCTCATCGGAATAGGGCAAGACCATCAGCCCGGCTTCTGGCCGACAGGGAGAGTTCGCCAGGGTTTCCAGGCGATACATCGCTTTGGCCGGGAAGCGGTTCGCCACATGCTTCAACCGCCGTCCCGCCAGCGCCGACTTTTGCCGCAACAGCGCGCGGCGCATGTCGCTTGCAAACGAATCGGCTGCATAATTCCGCATGCGCGCCGCGAGAATGGCGACGGGGCCGCGCCTCTTCAGACCAACCGCCTTGCATGGAATCGGCATGAACCTACAACCAGCAGCACGAATCGGGGCGCACTCGCCGTGAACGACCTCAAGCCGCTTGACGCGCAGGCGCTGTATCGCCGTTGCGATCCCGCTCTGCTCGATTGCGAGACGTCCGACCAGTTGCCGCCGCTGGAAGAGATTTTCGGCCAGGCCCGCGCCGTCGAAGCCCTGCATTTCGCCATCGACATTGCGCGCCCCGGCTATAACTTGTTTGTGCTTGGCGAACCCGGCAGCAGCCGCCATGACGACGTCCGCGAGTTGCTGGAGGCGAAGGCGGCAAGCCTGCCGGCGCCGGTCGATTGCTGTTACGTCAATAACTTTGCCGACTCCCAGACGCCGCGCATCCTGACGCTGGCGGCCGGGCGCGGCGCCGACCTGCGCCGCGACATGCAGCGACTGGTCGAGGAACTGGAGCCGGCCATTTCGGCCGCCTTCGACAGCGAGGATTTTCGTACCCATGCCGAGGCCATCCAGAAGGAATTCAAGGAACGCGAAACCAGTGCCCTGAACCAGCTCGGCGACGAATCCAGGCAGCAGGGAGTCGCCCTGGTGCGCACTCCGCAGGGCTTCGCCTTCGCCCCGCTGGCCGGCGAGGAGCCGATGGAGCCCGATGCCTTCGCCGCGCTGCCGGACGAGGAAAAGCTGCGACTGGGCCGCCTGATCGCCGAATTCGGCGAGCGCCTGCAAAAACTGCTGCACCAGTTTCCGCGCTGGCGGCGGGAAATGCAGGGGCGCCTCAAGCAACTCGGTCGCGACACCATGAGTCTCGCCATCGGGCACCTGATCGACGAACTGAAGGAACGCTACGCCGGGCTGGAGAACGTGCTGATCTTTCTCGACGAGGTGCTGGCCGACATCGTCGAATATGGCGAAAGCCTGCGCGAGCAGCACGGCGACAGCGAGGGATTCGAACTGACCGGCGAGGGCATTTCGGTGCAGCGCTACCAGGTCAATCTGCTGGTCGATCACGGCGGCAGCAACTCGGCGCCGATCATCGTCGAGGACAATCCGACCTATCCCAACCTGATCGGTCGCGTCGACCATATGTCGCACATGGGCACCCTGTTCACCAACTTCACGCTGATCAGGGCGGGGGCGCTGCACCGCGCCAACGGCGGCTTCCTGATGCTGGACGCGGACAAGATCCTGCGCCAGCCCTTTGCCTGGGAGGCGCTCAAGCGCACCCTGAAAGCCGGGGAAATCCGCATCGAATCCCTGGAGCGGACCATCGGCTTCACCAGCGCGCTGCCGCTGGAGCCGGCGCCGGTGGCGCTTTCATGCAAGCTCGTGCTGTTCGGCGAGCCGCTGCTGTACTACCTGCTCAAGGAATACGACCCCGAATTCAGCGAACTTTTCCGCGTCGCCGCCGATTTTGAAACCGATGTCGAACGCAGCGACGACAACACCCGTCGCCTTGCCCGCAGAATTGGCGGCCTCTGCCGCCGCGACGGCCTGCATCCCTTCGAGCGGACGGCCGTGGCCCGCGTCATCGAGCAGTCGGCGCGCTTTGCCGACGATGCCGAACGCCTGTCCACCAACACCCGGCACATCGTCAATCTGCTGCACGAGGCGGATCATTGCGCCGCCCGCGCCGGGCGCGCCACGGTGGGCGTCGACGCGGTCGAAGAGGCGCTGGCGGCCCAGGTCCGGCGCCATGACCGGCTGCGCGACCACTATCGGCAGGCGATCCTCAACAACACCTTGCTGATCGCCTCCAGCGGCGGCCATGTCGGCCAGATCAACGGACTCGCCGTTATCGATCTCGGCGACTTCCGCTTTGCCCATCCGGTGCGCATCACCGCCACCGTCCGGGTCGGCGAGGGCGATGTCATCGACATCGAGCGCGAGACCGAAATGGGCGGACCGATCCATTCAAAGGGCGTGATGATCCTCTCCTCCTTCCTTGCCACGCGCTATTCGAGCCAGGTACCGCTGTCGCTTTCGGCCAGCCTGGTGTTCGAACAATCCTACGGCCCGGTGGAGGGCGACAGCGCCTCGCTGGCCGAACTCTGCGCCTTGCTGTCGGCATTGTCCGGCGCGGCCATAGACCAGTCGCTGGCCGTGACGGGGTCCGTCAACCAGTTCGGCATGGTGCAGGCGATCGGCGGGGTCAATGAAAAGATCGAGGGATTCTTCGACATCTGCCGTCTGCGCGGACTCACCGGTCGTCAGGGCGTGGTCATTCCCGAAGCCAACCTCAAGCATCTGATGCTGCGCCAGGATGTGGTTGCCGCGGCGGCCGAAGGAAAGTTCCGCATCCATGCGGTTGCCGGCGTCGAGCAGGCCATCGAGCTACTGACCGGCATTGCGGCGGGAGAGCCGGATGACGAAGGCGTGGTGCCGGAAGGCAGCATCAATTACCTGGTCGCCACGCGCATGATGGAAATGTCGCAAGTGCGCCAATCCTTCGCCGGCGGCGGCAAGCACCGGCGCCGCGAGCGGACGGCCACGGGCGGCAATCACGGCTGAACGCCCGGCGATCCGCGCCGGCTAGCCGTTCATGGTCAGTACCCCGGCTCCCTGATACTCTCCCCGGCGCAACTGTCCCAGCGCCTCGTTGGCCAGCGCCAGCGGAAAGCGCCGAATCTCGCTGCGTATCGGCACCCGCGGCGCGAGGTCGAGGAATTCCAGGCCATCGCGGCGGGTCAGGTTGGCGACCGAACGGATGCTGCGCTAGCCCCACAGAATGTCGTAGGGAAATGCCGGAATGTCGCTCATGTGGATGCCGGCGCAGACCACGCAACCGCCCTTCTCCAGATGGCGCAGCGCCGCCGGCACCAGGGTTCCGGCCGGGGCGAAGATCAGCGCGGCGTCGAGCCGGACCGGCGGCGTCTGGTCGCTGCCGCCGGCCCACGCGGCGCCCAGGCCGCGGGCGAATTCCTGGCTCGCGGTATCTCCCGGACGGGTGAAGGCGTGGAACTCGCGCCCCTGGAACTTCAGCACCTGGGCGACGATATGGGCGGCGGCGCCAAAGCCGTAGATGCCGATCCGGCGCGGCTCGCCGGCCAGGCGCAGGGCGCGATAGCCGATCAGTCCGGCGCACAGCAGCGGCGCCAGCAGCGCGGCATCGCCGTCGGCGGCAAGCGCGAAGCAATAGCGCGCATCGGCCACGGTGTATTCGGCATAGCCGCCGTGGATCTGGTAGCCGGTGAAGCGCGCCTGGTCGCAGAGGTTTTCGCGGCCGCTGGCGCAGAAATGGCATTTGCCGCAGGTCCAGCCGAGCCAGGGCACGCCAACGCGCTGGCCGATCTGGAAACCCGTGACGTTGTCGCCGATGGCGGCGACGCGACCGACGATTTCGTGGCCGGGAATCATGGGCAGCACGGGATTCGGCAGTTCGCCGTCGATCAGGTGCAAATCCGTGCGGCATACGCCGCAGGCCTCCACCTCGATCAGCAGGCTGCCGCTGCCCGCTTGCGGCACCGGCAGTTCGACCGGGCGCAAGGGCGTCCCGGGCCGATCGAGGATCATGGCGCGCATGCGGCTTTTCATGGTTGATCCATCAGGTCGTCGGAGGTTCCGGTCAGTGGCACGAAGGCCACCGGCAAGACGCTGGTTTCTTCAATGCGGCCGCTGCCGCTTTTGCTGACCACCACCAGATCCTGCGCGGCATGCTGCGCGCCGATGGGTATGACGAGAATTCCGCCCGGTCGCAGTTGCTCGATCAGGGCCGGCGGAATACCGGTTGCCGCCGCAGCAACCAGGATCGCGTCGTAGGGCGCATGCTGCGGCCAGCCCAGCCAGCCGTCGCCGACGCGCACTTCGACATTGTCATAGCCGAGGCGGCGCAGTCTTTCCTTCGCTTCTATGGCAAGTTGCTCGACGATTTCCATCGAGTAAACCTGTTTCACCAACTTGGACAGGATCGCGGCCTGGTAGCCGGAGCCGGTGCCGATCTCCAGCACCACCTGATCCGGTCGAGGCCGGATCAGGTCGCTCATCAGGGCCACGATGTAAGGCTGCGAGATGGTTTGCCCATGGCCGATCGGCAGCGGATGATTGGCGTAGGCGCTGTATCGAAGTTCGTCCGGCACAAAGTCATGACGCGGCACCTCGCGCAGGGCATCCATCACCCGATCGTCAAGCACCGAACGACCGGTAAGCTGGCGCGTGTCCCGGACTTCCTCGCGGATTTCATCCAGCAGGAAATCGATGTCCCTGTCGCCGCCGAATCTCATGCATCCCCGAGCTTTTTTTGCAGGTAGGCCACCACGTCATCGAGGGTGATCAGCCTGGCGTAATCGGCCTCGGGGATATCCACCTTGAGTTTTTCGTGAAGCCCGAGCAGAAAGTTAAGCCAGTCCATCGAGTCCAGATCGACCTGATTGCGCAACGGACGATCGCCGCGCAGTTCGTCGGCTTCGACCTCGGGCGCGATGGATAAAAGCGTGGTCAGGGCTGTGGTGCGAATTTCGGTCTCGTTCATTGGTCGAGGTCCTCGGGATGTTGCAGCAGATCGCTGAGTTCGCGCAGGAAGAGTGCGCCGCGATGACCGTCCGATACCCGGTGGTCGGCCGAGAGGCTGGCCGTCACGACCGGCAGCACCTTGAGCTCGCCGTTCTCTGCCCATGGGCGCTCGGCGACGCGACCGAAACCCACCAGCGCCACCTGTGGCGGCGTGATGACGCCGAACACGGCCTGCGATCCCTGGTCGCCGAGATTGGTCACCGTAATCGTCGACTCGCTCATCTCGGAACTCTTCAGCGAGCCGGCGCGGGTGCGCTTGACCAGGTCGGTGAGTTCCTGCATCAGCAGCGTCAGCGGCTTGCTGTCGGCATCGAGCAGCGCCGGCGCGATCAGGCCGCCCTGGCGCAGCGAAATCGCCACGCCGAGATGGATGGCGACACTTGGCACGAAGCCGCCATCGTTCTCTTGGCGCCAGTAGCCGTTGAGCTCGGGATAGCGCTTGAGGGCGATGGCGACGGCCTTCAGCAGCAACACCGCTGGCAGCAGGCGCTCGTTCATCGGGCGCTGCGCGTTGGTCGCCTGCAGCCAGGCAAGCGCCGCAGCCAGCGGAATGTCCTCGGCGACGTAGTAGTGCGGAATCTCGCGCTTGGAGCGGCTCATCGCGGCGGCGATGGTCTTGCGCATGTCGGCGGCGCGGTCTGTGATTTTGGTCGCAACGGGAGCGGCTTGCGGCGTCGGCTGAAGTGTCGCCGCCGCCGCTTCGACATCCTGCAAAGTCACCGCGCCGCGCGGGCCGGTGCCGGTGATGTTGGCGAGATCGACGCCTTTTTCCTCGGCGTGTTTGCGCGCGGCGGGCGAGACCATGCGGCGCGATGCGGCGGCAGGTGCAGCAATGGCAGCAGCCGGCCCAGCCGTCGCAGGCGCCGTCCCGCCAGCGCCGACTTCCGCAGGAGCGGTCTCGCCGGCTTCGAGCAGCAGCGCCATCACCGTGCCCACCGACATTGTTTGTCCGATCCCGGCGATCAGTTGGTGCACCCTTCCCTCCTGCCAGCTCTCGATATCCACGGCGGCTTTCGAGGTGTCGACAATGGCGACCACCTGGCCCTTTTTCACCGTGTCACCAACGCCGACTTTCCATTCGAGCAGGGTGCCCTCGTCCATGTCGGAACCCAGCGAGGGGAGCTTGAATTCGATCATGCGAAAAGTCCTTTGACGGCCGCGACGATCTTCTCCGGCTGCGGCAGCGCCGCGTCCTCAAGATGCTTGGCGTAGGGAATCGGCACCTCTTCGGAACAGACCCGCGCCACCGGCGCATCAAGTTCGTAGAAGACATTTTCCATGATGCGCGCCATCACCTCGGCGGCAAGGCTGCCGCTCTTCCAGCCTTCGTCGACCACCACGGCGCGGCGGCATTTGGCGACGGCGGCGACGATGGCCGCGGTATCCAGCGGACGCAACACGCGCAGATCGACCACTTCCGCCGAAATGCCCTCGGCGGCCAATTGCCCCGCCGCCGCCAGCGCCTTGCTCAACGAACCGCCGTGGGTAATGATGGCGACATCCGTGCCGATGCGCCGCACCTTGGCCGAGCGAATGTCGACCATCAAATCATCGCGGGTGTCCGGCAAATCGCCTTCCATGTTGAACAGCCCGGCGTGCTCGAAGATCACCACCGGGTCGGGGTCGGCCAGGGCCGGCGCCAGCATGCCGCGCGCATCCTCGATGGTCGCCGGCGCCAGCACCTTGATGCCGGGAATGTGGGCATACCAGCCTTCGAGACTGTGCGAATGCTGGGCCGCGAGCTGGCGCCCCGCCCCCGTGGTCATGCGCACCACCAGCGGCACCGAGAACTGCCCGCCGGACATGTGGCGGTAGAGCGCCGCCGTATTCACGATCTGGTCCAGCGCCAGCAGGCTGAAGTTGACCGTCATCACCTCGACGATGGGCCGCATGCCGCCCAGCGCCGCGCCGATCGCGGCGCCGACGAAGCCGAGCTCGGACAGCGGAGTGTCGCGGATGCGCTCCGGGCCGAATTCATCGAGGAAACCCTTGGAGAAGGCGTAGGTGCCGCCATACCTGCCGACATCCTCGCCCATCAGGAAGACGCGCGGATCATTGGCGAGGGCCTCGTGCATCGCCTCGCGCATGGCCTCGCGGTAACTCAGTGTGCGGCTCATGGCGCGACTCCCTCGGGGGTATGCACATCCTTCAGCAGGTCTTCGACCGGCTCCCATGTCCCCGCTTCGGCGAAGGCGACGGCATCGGCCACTTCGGCGTTCGCCGCGGCATCGAGGGCGAGGAATTGCTCTTCGGTCAGTTTGCCCTCGGCCTTGAGCCGCGCGCTGAAGGTGTGGATCGGCCCGCGCGTCTTCCATTCCTCGACCTCGGCCTTCGGCCGATAGAGTTCGGCGTCGAACATCGAGTGGGCGCGGAAGCGGTAGGTCTGGTACTCGACGAACACCGGGCCGCGGCTTTCGCGCACGCGCTGCACGGCCTGCTTGGTGGTCTCGTGCACAGCGACGATGTCCATGCCGTCGGCGCGCAGCGCCGGCATGTTGTAGGAGGCCGCCTTGACGCACAGATCGGTCTGCGATTCGCTGCGCTCCAGCGCGGTGCCCATGCCGTAGAGATTGTTCTCGCAGCAGAACAGCACCGGCAGTTTCCACAACGCGGCAAGATTCAGCGACTCGTGGAAGGCGCCCTCGGCCACCGCGCCATCGCCGAAGAAGCAGGCGGCGATGCGGTTCTCGTTCTGCATCTTCGCCGCCAGCGCCAGCCCGACGGCCAGCGGCAGCCCGCCACCGACGATGGCGTTGCCGCCGAACAGCCGCGTCGCCTTGTCGAACAGGTGCATCGAGCCGCCGCGTCCGTGCGCGCAGCCTTCGCGCCTGCCGTACATCTCGGCCATGATCGTGCTCATGGCCATGCCGCGCACCAGGGCATGAGCATGCTCGCGGTAGGTGGCGACGATGTTGTCCTCGACGCTTAGCGCATGCAGCGCGCCGACCGCCACGGCCTCCTCGCCGATGTAGAGATGCAGGAAGCCGCGAATCTTGCCGGCGCCGTAGAGTTCGGCCGACTTCTCTTCCATGCGGCGGATGCGCACCATGTCGGCCAGCAGGCCGACGGCGAAGTCGCTTTGCCACGGCACCGGGCCGGCGGGCGGCGGTGGGGCGTGATGGTCAATGTTCATGTCCATGTCCCTTTCGAGCGAAGCGAGCACACAGTCACCCCCTTCCTGGAGAAGGGGGCCGGGGGGATGGGAGTGTTCATGCGGTCTCCAACGTCGACGTGTCGCCTTCCGGCAGGCCCAATTCGCGCGCCTTGAGCAGCCGGCGCATGATCTTGCCGCTGCGGGTGCGCGGCAGACTCGGCAGGAAGGCGATTTCCTTCGGCGCCACCGCCGCGCCGAGGCGTTTGCGGGCGTGGCCCAGCAAGTCCATGCGCAAGGCCTCGCTGGCCTCGAAGCCGTGTTTGAGCGAAACGAAGGCCTTGACCACTTCACCCACCATCGGGTCGGGCTTGCCGATGACACCGGCCTCGGCCACCGCCGGGTGTTCCATCAGCGCGCTTTCCACTTCAAATGGCCCGATCAGGTGTCCGGCCGACTTGATCACGTCGTCGGCGCGACCGACGAACCAGAAATAGCCGTCGGCGTCGCGCTTGGCCAGGTCGCCGGTCAGGTACCACTCGTTGTCCGGGCCGGCGAAGCACTTGCGGTAGCGCTCCTCGTTGTTGAGGTAGCCGCGAAACATCGAAGGCCAGCCGCGTTTCAGGACCAGTTCGCCCTCGACATCCGGCTCGTCGATCAGCGTCACCGTGCCGTCTTCATGGTGGCGCACGATGGCCGCGTCGATGCCCGGCAGCGGTCGGCCCATCGAGCCGGGCTTGATGTCGAAGGCCGGCGTGTTGGCGATCATGATGCCGCCGGTCTCGGTCTGCCACCAGTTGTCGTGGACGGCTAAGCCCAGCACCTCCTTGCCCCAGCGCACCGCCTCCGGATTGAGCGGCTCGCCGACGCTGGCGATGAAGCGCAGTTGCGGCAGGCGGTACTTGCGCGGAATCTCGGCGCCGGCCTTCATCAGCATGCGAATCGCCGTCGGCGCCGTGTACCAGACTGTCACGCCCTCGTCCTGGAGGATGCCGTACCAGCGCTCGGCATCGAATTCCTCGCGATCGATGATCGAGGTCACGCCATGCAGCAGCGGCGCAATGATGCCGTAGGAAGTGCCCGTCACCCAGCCCGGATCGGCGGTGCACCAGAAGATGTCGTCGGCATGGAGGTCGAGCGCGTAGCGACCGGTGGCGTAGTGGGTGACGACGGCGCCATGGACATGCACGGCGCCCTTCGGCGTGCCCGTGGTGCCGCTGGTGAAGTGCAGCAGGGCCATGTCTTCGGCGCCGGTCGGCGCCACTTCGCAGGCATCGCCGGCGGCTGCCATCAGCGTGGCAAGGTCGAGCGTGCCGGCGATGCTTGTGCCGCCGCCTTCCTCGGCCACCAATAGCACATGCTCCAGCGTCGGCATCCTGTCGCGCCACTTCGCCACCTTGCGTTCGTAGAGCGCGTCGGTGGTGACCAGTACCCGACCCGCGCCGAGATTCACCCGCGTCGCAATCGGCTCGGGGCCGAAGGCCGAGAACAGCGGCGAGACCACCGCCCCGTGCTTGAGCCCGCCCAGTACCGCGATGTAGAGTTCCGGAATGCGACCGGCGAGTATGAAAACCCGCTCCCCGCAGCCGATACCGAGCCCCTTGAGGACATTGGCGAAGCGGCTGGTGAGCACCGACATTTCCCCGAAGCTCACATCGCGGGCCGGCTTGCCGCGCGAGAGAAACCGAAACGCCGTCTTGCTGCGCAACGCGCCCGCCGCCTGGCGCTCGACTGCTTCGGCGGCAATGTTGATGCCCCCTTTTCCGGTCGCGCCGCTCAACTCGCGGCCCGCAGCCTCCCAGGAAAAGCGCTGCCGCTCACCGGCGAAATCCACGAAGTTCGGCGTCACCCGCTGGTCGGCGGCGGTCTTGCGGATGATCGATGAAGCGTCCATGCATCTCCCCCCTGACCAAACTTATAGCCCCTTCTTCGGATAAAGCGAAAGCTGCTGAAACACCAAACACCCTCCTCGCAGCATGTTCCCATGCGCGAAACATAGGCTGATCCGGTGACGGAAGGAATACCGCATTTACCGTATTCGTCGATACCGGAAAGCGATTGGATCGGGTGGCGGAATCCCGATTCGGGAAGGGAGTTTCAGTCGCCGGATCCGATTCAGGCGGCAGCAAGCCACGGCCCAAAGCCTGGCGTGGTCCTGATTATGACCTTCTGATAAGATCGACGACGTGGTGATGATGCATCCCGGCGTGAGGGAAATCAGCAGTATCCTGCGCCGAAAGCTGCGAAAGGAGAAGATGTGATCGCATGGCGCGAGCCGCGAACCTGGACGCCGTGGTTGCCGATCGCAACGCTGGCGGGTCTCGTGCTGGCGGCGCTGGCGCTGCCGCCCATCGCCCAGCCGCCGCAGTACCACGACTTCGCCGACAAGCGCGCCTGCTTCGGTCTGCCCAACTGCCTCGATACCGCCAGCAACGCCCTGTTCGTGCTGGCGGGCCTGCCCGGCCTGCGCTTTTTCTGCGGCGCGGCGGCGCGGCGCACCTTCGTCGACGCCCGCGAAGCCTGGCCCCATGCGTTGTTCTTCGTCGCCATCATCCTCGTCGGTTTCGCCTCGGGCCTCTACCACCTCGCCCCGGACAACGCCGGGCTGGCCTGGGACCGAGCGACAATCGCGCTCGCCCTCATGGCCTTGTTCGCGGCGGTTGTGTGCGAACGCATCGACCTCCACAGCGGGCTCATGCTGCTGCCGTTTCTGGTCGTTGCCGGGCTGGGCAGCATCGCCTACTGGCACTGGAGCGAGACGCTGGGCGCGGGTGACCTTCGCCCCTACCTGCTGATGCAGGCGGTGCCGATACTGCTGATCCCGCTGCTGCTGTGGCTGTATCCGCCCCGTTACAGCGACGGCCACGACATCCTGGCCGTCGTCGGCCTGTATCTGCTGGCCCTGCTGCTGGATCTCAGCGACCGCCCGGTGTTTGCACTGACCGGCGGCCTCGTCAGCGGCCACACCTTGAAGCATGTCATCGCCGCGCTGGCGGCAGTGTGGGTCGTGCGCCATTTGCGGCGACGGCGAGCCTTGTGAATGAAGCCGGAAATGCGGTCGATGCCACAAGCCGATGCCAGGCCCTGCGCGCCGCAAGACTTGACGCGGTAGCATCGCGCACATGAGCGATCCCCGATCATCCGCCCGCGCCGAACAATTGCTCGGCATCGTGCACGGCCTCTCCCGCGAGATGCGCCCCGGCGCGCCGGGGCTGGCGCAACTTGGGCTGGAGCACGCGCTGGAGCGCGATTACGGCCTGGACAGTCTGGCGCGCGTGGAACTGCTCGCCCGCATCGAACGCAAACTGGGAGTCAGGCTGGCCGAGGCGGCGTTCACCGAAGCCGAAACGCCGCGCGATCTGCTGCGGCTGATGGCGGGCGATGCGCCGGACGGCATGCCGCCCGCCAGCGCGCCCTCGTTACACGCCGTCCCGCCAGCGCCGACTTCCGGTTCCGACTTCAGTTCCGGCATGGCGCCCGCGAGCGGACATGAGTCTTCGCCGGAACAGCGCTTTGCCGCCATCGAGCAGCCACCGGAGACCATTGCCACCCTGACTGAAATGCTCGACTGGCATGTCGCGCGGCACGGCGAACAGGTGCATATCACGCTGTACGGCGAAGGGGAAAGCAGCGAGGACATCAGCTTTGCGCTGCTGCGGGCGGAGGCCCGGGCGCTGGCGACCGGCCTGCTGGCCCACGGTGCATCGGCTGCGGGTCCCGGCGACCGCGTCGCCATCATGTTGCCCACCGGACGGGAATTCCTCTTCGCCTTCTACGGCGCGCTTTACGCCGGATGCGTGCCCGTGCCCTTGTATCCGCCGGCGCGCCTTTCCCAGCTCGAAGATCACATGCGGCGCATCGCCGGCATCGTCGCCAACGCCGAAGCCACGGTGCTCGTCACCGACCCGCGCGCCAAATTGCTCGGTCATCTGCTCTCCGCGCAATGCGCGTCCCTGCGACGGGTGGCGACGGTGGCCGAACTGACCCGCCCCGACGCCCCGCCGCCATTGCCAGCGCCCGGCGCGGAAGACATTGCCTTCCTGCAATACACCTCCGGCAGCACCGGCAACCCCAAGGGCGTGGTGCTGACTCACGCCAACCTGCTCGCCAATCTGCGAGGCATGGAACATGCCTCGGCTGTCACCAGCGATGACATCTTCGTATCCTGGCTGCCGCTCTATCATGACATGGGCCTGATCGGCGCCTGCATGGGCAGCCTGGTTGTCGGCTTCCAGTTGGTACTGATGTCGCCGCTGGCCTTCCTCGCGCGACCGCAGCGCTGGCTCGCGACCATCCATCGCCATCGCGCCACCGTTTCGGCGGCGCCCAACTTCGCTTACGAGCTGTGCGCCAACAAGCTCGATGAGAGCGACCTGGCGCGGCTGGATCTCTCCTGCTGGCGGCTCGCCTTCAACGGCGCCGAACCGGTCGCCGCGGACACCCTCGCCCGCTTCACCGCGCGTCTGGCACCGTGCGGCTTCAATTCCGCTGCCATGACACCGGTCTATGGGCTGGCGGAATCCTCCGTCGGACTGACCTTTCCGCCGATGGGACGCGGCCCGCTGATTGATCGGGTGGATCGCGAGGCGTTATCGAAGCTGGGGCTCGCCCGCGCCGCGCCGGCGGACGATGCGCGCGCGCGGCGCATCGTGTCTTGCGGCCGGGTGCTGGCCGATCATGAAATCCGCATCGTCGATGCCAGCGGACGCGAACTGCCCGAGCGCACCCAGGGACGCGTGCAGTTTCGCGGCCCCTCCGCCACCCGTGGTTACTACCACAACCCGGCGGCCACGGCCCGCCTCATCGACGGAGAATGGCTCAACAGCGGCGACCTGGGCTACCTCGCGGCGGGCGAACTGTATCTCACCGGGCGCGAAAAGGACATCATCATCCGTGGCGGCCACAACATTCATCCGCAGGAACTGGAAGAGGCCGCGAACCAGGTGGCGGGCGTGCGCCGGGGCGGCGTGGCGGCATTCCCCGCCACCGATCCGCGCACCGGCGCCGAACGGCTGGTGGTGCTGGCCGAGACGGGTGAAAAGAGCATTGCGGCACGCAGCCGCATACTGGCCGAAATCAATCGTCTCGCGGTCGATCTGATCGGCCTGCCGACCGACGACATCGTGCTGGTACCGCCGCGCAGCGTGCTCAAAACCTCCAGCGGCAAGATCCGCCGCGCCGCCTGTCGGGAACTTTACGAACGCGGCGAATTGAGCGGAAAACCCGGCGCGGTACCGCGCGCACCCTGGCGGCAGATGCTGGGACTCGGCCTGACCGGACTCGGCGCGCGGACAAGGCAACTGATCGGACCAGGCCTCGGCTGGGTGCTGAGTTGGACATGGAGTATTTGGGCCTGGGCGGTGTTTGCGGCCACCGTGCCGACCGCCTGGGTCTTGATCGTGCTCGCGCCGACGCTCGCGCTGCGGCGGCACATCGCCCGCGCAAGCGCGCGCCTGGCCTTGATTCTGACCGGGCTGATGCCCGCAGTGAAAGGCATGCGACTCATCGCGGATGACGGACCGCTCGTCGTGGTGGCCAACCATGCCAGTTACCTGGACGCGCTGATCCTCACCGCCGTGCTGCCGCCTCGTTTCGCTTATGTGGGAAAACAGGAATTGCTGAAAAATCCCTTCGCCGCCCTGCCCCTGCGCCGTCTTCACAGCGCCTTTGTCGAGCGTTTCGGCAGCGCGCGCGGCGTCGAGGATACGCGTGCGCTGGAAGCGCGAGTGAAGCGCGGCGACGCCCTGGTGTTCTTTCCCGAAGGCACATTCCGCGACGCACCGGGACTGCTGCCATTTCGCATGGGCGCGTTCGTCATCGCCGCGAACAGCCGTATCCCGGTGGTGCCGCTCACCCTGACCGGCACCCGTGCCCTGCTGCCCGGCGAGTCGCTGCGACCGCGTTTCAGCATGCTCCAGACACGGGCGGGCGCGCCGTTGCAGGCGCAAGGCGATGAAGAAAACACCTGGTCAGCCGCACTCGCCCTGCGCGACGCCGCGCGTGCGGTCATCCTCGCGCAACTGGGGGAACCGGATGCCGGGTGTTGATCGACGACGGCCTTGTCCTGCTTGAGGCGCCGACAAGCTCCATCCGTTGCTCACACCGGGTTGTCGATATCGACGAACTCGCACGCAATGCCGAATTTCTCCGCCAATTGCTCGCGCAGCGCCATCACGCCATAGCGCTCGGTGGCATGGTGGCCGGCGGCGATGAAGGCCATGCCGGTTTCGCGCGCCAGATGCACGGTCTGCTCGGAAATCTCGCCCGAGACGAAGATGTCGGCGCCGGTGGTCAGCGCAGCCTCGAAGTAGTCCTGCGCGCCGCCGCTGCACCAGGCGATGCGCGCCACCTGGCGTGCTGGATCGCCGATCAGCAGGGGTTCACGGCCCAGCGCCCGTTCCAGTTGCCGCGCCAGATCGCCGGCAAGAGTCGGCGCTGGCGGCACGCCGACAAAGCCGATGTCCTGCTCGGCGAAATTGCCCTGGATGGTCCAACCGAGACGCTGCGCCAGTTGCGCGTTGTTGCCCAGCGTCGGATGCGCATCCAGCGGCAGGTGGTAGGCGAACAGGCTGATGTCATGGGCCAGCAGACGCGCCATGCGCTGCTTGCGAAAACCCGTGACGCGACCGTCCTCGGCTTTCCAGAACCAGCCGTGATGCACCAGCAGGGCGTCCGCCCGGCGTTCGATGGCGGCCTCGATCAGCGCCTGGCTGGCGGTCACCCCGCAAACAATGCGCTGCACGCGCTCGCGGCCTTCCACTTGCAGCCCGTTTGGGCAATAATCGCGGAAGCGCGCGGCGTCCAGTAAAGTGTCCAGCCAGACGCGAAGATCCTCGCGCAGTACCGCATCGTCCGCCATCATTTTTGCCCCCCAGAAAACCAAATTATGCGCCGCCTTTGGCTTATTTTTGCCCAGACCATCACGGTTTGCGTTGCTGTCCTGTTTGTTGTCAAGACGCTCAAGCCGGAGTGGCTGAGCCATCTGCCCAGCGCCGGCGACGGCGTCGCCCAGGTGGCGACGGTGATCGAAGCACCAACCGGCAGCGGTGCGCAGCGACACGGTTCCTACGCCGATGCGGCGCAAAAGGCGCTGCCGGCGGTGGTGCATATTTTTACCAGTCAGGAAGTGAAGGGGCCGCGCCATCCCTTCATCAACGATCCAATCTTCCGGCATTTTTTCGGCGACCGCTTCGGCGAGGAATCGCAGCGCCGCTCGGGACTGGGCAGCGGCGTGGTGGTTTCCCCGGAGGGCTATATCCTGACCAACTTCCACGTGGTCGATGGCGCCGACGAGATCGAGGTCGCGCACAGCGACGGGCGCAAGTACAAGGCGCGCGTGGTGGGTTCCGACCCCGAATCCGATCTGGCGGTGCTGCGCATTCCCGCCGACCACAAGCTGCCGGTGATCGCCTTCGGCAGCAGCGACACCCTGCGCGTCGGCGACGTGGTGCTGGCCATCGGCAATCCCTTCGGCGTCGGCCAGACCGTCACTTCGGGCATCGTCTCGGCGCTGGGCCGCTCGCACCTCGGCATCAACACCTTCGAGAACTTCATCCAGACCGACGCCGCGATCAACCCCGGCAATTCGGGCGGCGCGCTGGTCGATTCCAACGGCCATCTGGTGGGCATCAACACGGCCATCTATTCGCAAAGCGGCGGCTCGATGGGCATCGGCTTCGCCATTCCGGTGTCGCTGGCGAAGAACGTCATGGAGCAGATCGTCAGGACCGGCGGCGTGACGCGCGGCTGGGTCGGCATCGAGGTCCAGGAGATCACGCCGGAGCTCGCCGAATCCTTCAAGTTATCCGCCACGCAGGGCGCGCTGATTGCCGGCGTGATGCGCGGCAGCCCGGCGGACAAGGCCGGCATCAAGCCCGGCGACGTGCTGACCCAAGTGGCCGGCAAGCGCGTCAAGGATGCTCAGGTCATGCTGGAACTGATCGCCGCGCTGGAGCCCGGCAAAACCGCGCGCTTCGACCTGAAGCGCAACGGAAACGATGTACCCATCGAAGTCACCATCGGCAAGCGACCGAAGCCGCCGAGGGAATAGGGCGGTCCCGGTTTCGCGGGGATGCCTGACGGCGGCTACCGCAGCGAGGCGTTGAGCGCGTCGAGCGCCTTGCTGCCGGGACAAAGATAGGCGTCGCCAAGCTGGTTCAGCGGCTTCTCCACCGTATTCAGGTAGCGATGCAACTCCTCGGAGCTGCTATCCACATACAGCAGGCCGGTGACAATCTCGCCAATGGCATGCCGTTCCTGCAAGTGGTTCATGGCGCCGACGCGATCCGATGGATCGTATTCCGTGTCCAGCTTGCGCAGCAGCAGAATCGATCCGTCATGCTGCACGATGCGGCGCAACGATCCAGGCGCATAGGTGGTTTTGATCTGGTCGCGCGGCAGGATGAAGTCGAGGCGGTTCACCGCGTCGTTGTGCTCGCGCACATAGTCGTAGCTCTTGGTCGAGCCGTGATGGTTATTGAAGGTCACGCAGGGGCTGATGACATCGACGAATGCCGGTCCGCGATGGCGCAGGGCGCCCTTGATCAGCGGTATCAACTGCTCCTTGTCGCCGGAAAAACTGCGGGCGACATAGCTGGCGCCCAATTGCAGAGCCAGGGCAACGAGATCAATCGGCGTATCGTTATTCACTACGCCGCGCTTGTTCTTCGAGCCCTTGTCGGCGGTGGCCGAGAACTGTCCCTTGGTCAGGCCATAGACGCCGTTGTTCTCCACGATGTAGGTCATATTCACACCGCGGCGCATGGCATGGGCGAACTGGCCGATGCCGATCGAGGCCGAATCGCCGTCGCCGGAAACGCCGAGGTAGATCAGTTCGCGATTGGCCAGCGCCGCGCCGGTCAGCACCGAGGGCATGCGGCCATGCGTGGTGTTGAAGCCATGCGAGTTGCCAAGAAAGTAATCCGGCGTCTTCGACGAGCAGCCGATGCCGGAGAGCTTGGCCACGCGATGCGGCTGGATGTCGAGATCGAAGCAGGCCTGCACCACGGCGGCGCTGATCGAATCGTGGCCGCAGCCGGCGCACAAGGTCGAAATGGCGCCTTCGTAATCACGCTTGGTGTAGCCGAGGGCGTTTTTCGGCGCGGCGTCCAGCAGCAGTCTGGGTTTGACGAGATAAGTCATGAGGCCACCTGTTTGCGAATGGGAGTCACCTTGTGCGCGGCGAGCGTGTCGGCGATCCTGCCGGAAATAAACGCGGCGGTGATCGGCGTGCCGTCGTAGTGCAGCACGCGAATCAGGCGTTTCGGATCGACCTCGCCTTCATTGACCAGCAGCATGCGCAACTGGCCGCTTTCGTTTTGCTCGACGACGAATACGTAGTCATGCTCGTTGATGAAATCGATCACCGCGTCGGCGAACGGGAAGCCGCGCACCCGCAGCGTATCGACATGGATACCCTGTTCTTCGAGCAGCGCAAACGCCTCGTCCATCGCCGGACTGGTCGAGCCATAATAGATCGCACCGTAACGAGTGGGCTGCGCCGCGCGCCGAATGACCGGCGCCGGCACCAGCTTCTTCGCCGTCTCAAACTTGCGCCGCAGACGCTCCATGTTGTAGACATAATCGACGCCCGTCTCGCTGTACTTGGCATAGGCGTTGCGCGTGGTGCCGCGACTGAAATAGGCGCCCTTGGTCGGATGCGTGCCGGGGATCGTGCGCCAGGGAATGCCATCACCATCGACATCGAGATAGCGACCGAAATTCCTGCCGGCCTGGAGTTCCTCGGCGCTCATCACCTTGCCACGGTCGTAGCGGCGCTGGTCGTCCCAGTCGAAGGGCTGGCACAGGCGATCATTCATGCCGATGTCAAGATCGAGGAGGACAAACACCGGCGTTTGCAGACGATCCGCCAGGTCGAACGCCTGGGCGCCGAACGTGAAGCACTCGTAGGGATCCTCGGGGAAAAGCATGACGTGCTTGGTGTCGCCGTGCGAAGCGTAGGCGCAGGCAATCAGGTCCGACTGCTGGGTGCGAGTGGGCATGCCGGTGGATGGGCCGCCGCGTTGCACGTTGAAAATTACCGCTGGCACTTCGGCGAAATACGCCAGACCGAAAAACTCCTGCATCAGGGATATGCCGGGGCCGGAGGTCGCGGTGAAAGCGCGCGCGCCATTCCAGGCGGCGCCGATCACCATGCCGATGGAAGCGAGTTCGTCTTCCGCCTGGACAATCGCGTAGCGCGCCAGGCCATTGTCGGGATCGGTGCGGTACTTGCGGCAATAGCTGGTGAAGGCTTCGATCACCGAGGTCGACGGCGTGATCGGGTACCAGGCCGCCACCGTAGCGCCGCCATACACCGCGCCAAGTCCGCAGGCGTCGTTGCCATTGACGAAAATCCTGTCGCCGACGCCGTTGGCACGCTCGACGCGCAAGCCGATCGGGCAGGGCAGCGCGTTCGTTGCCGCCTCGTAACCACGCTTCAGCGCATTGATGTTGGCCTCGATCAGCTTGTCCTTGCCGCGATACTGATCGGCGATCAACTGCTCCACCGCCGCGAGTTCCATGTCCAGCAGCGCCGTGAGCGCGCCGACATACATGATGTTCTTGAACAACTGGCGCTGGCGCAAATCGGTGTATTCGCAATTGCACAACTCGGTGAGCGGAATGCCGATTACGGTGATGTCGTTGCGGAAGCGCGAGCGCGGCAGCGTCCTGGTCGAGTCGTACAGCAGGTAGCCGCCGGTTTCGATCTCGGCGATGTCGCGGTCCCAGGTCTGCGGATTCATCGCCACCATCAGGTCGCAGCCGCCGCGACGCCCCAGCCAGCCAGCACTGGAGACGCGCATTTCATACCAGGTCGGCATGCCCTGGATGTTGGAGGGAAAAATGTTTCGCGGCGCCACCGGCACGCCCATGCGCATGATGGCACGGGCGAAAAGTTCGTTGGCCGAGG
This sequence comes from Sulfuritalea sp., assembly GCA_023229545.1. GTDB lineage: Bacteria > Pseudomonadota > Gammaproteobacteria > Burkholderiales > Rhodocyclaceae > Sulfuritalea. The sequence continues at coordinate 20,746 of JALNZB010000035.1, forward strand.
CCGAGCCGGAGCCGTTGACGTTGGCGAACTTGATGACAAAGTCGTTGCTGCGCCGGATGGAACCGGTCGAATTGGTGGCCTTCATGTTCTGCGCGCCTCCACGCCGGGCCCGGCGATTTCCAGGAAGAATTTCTGCATGTCCCAGGCGCCGGTCGGACAGCGCTCGGCACACATGCCGCAATGCAGGCAGATGTTCTCGTCCTTGACCATCACGCGTCCGGTCTTCAGCATCTCGGAAACATACAGCGCCTGATCGTGGTTTTTCGCCGGCGCCTTGAGGCGGAGACGCAAGTCATCCTCTTCGCCGTTGGCGGTGAAGGTGATGCATTCGGTCGGGCAGATATCGACGCAGGCATCGCATTCGATGCAGGTCTTGTGGTTGAACACCGTCTCGATGTCGCAATTGAGGCAGCGCGCAGCCTCGGCACAGGCCAGCAGCGGATCGAAGCCGGTCTCGAATTCAAGCTTGATGTCCTTGAGGGTCTTCTTCAGCGTCTTGGTCGGCACCTTCATGCGCGCTTCCTCGGAGACGCTATTGTCATAGCTCCATTCGTGGATGCCCATCTTCTGGCTCGCCAGACGGGTCAGCGGCGGCGGTCGTTGCAGCAGATCCCGCCCACGGCAGTAGTGGTCGATGGAAATGGCCGCCTCGTGACCCTGGGCCACGGCGGTAATGATGTTCTTCGGGCCGAACGCCGCATCGCCGCCGAAAAACACCGGGGACAGCGTCGATTGCAGCGTGACCGGGTTCAGCACCGGCATACCCCGCTTGTCGAACTGGAGCCCGATGTCTTTCTCGATCCACGGGAAGGCGTTTTCCTGGCCGATGGCGACCAGCACTTCGTCGCATTCCATGAGTTCGTCCGGCTCGCCGGTCGCCACCAGACTGCGGCGGCCCTTGTCGTCATATTCGGCGCGCACTATCTCGAACAGCACGCCGGTAAGCCTGCCCTCGTCGTGCCGGAACTCTTTCGGCACCCGCATGTTGATAATCGGGATGCCCTCGTTCACCGCGTCTTCCTTTTCCCAGGGCGAGGCCTTCATTTCGTCGTAGCCGCTTCTCACCACCACTTTGACATCCTCGCCTCCCAGCCTGCGCGCGGAGCGGCAGCAGTCCATCGCCGTGTTGCCGCCGCCAAGCACGATCACGCGTTTGGCAATTTTGGTGGTGTGGCCAAAGGCCACGCTGGACAGCCAACCGATGCCGATATGGATATGCGCCGCAGCTTCCTTGCGCCCCGGAAGTTCGGCGTCCCGCCCGCGCGGCGCGCCGGTGCCGACAAACACCGCGTCCCAGTTCTCCGTCAGCATTTCGCGCAGGCTGCCGACACAGTGTTCGTAGCGCATCTCGACGCCCAGATCGATGATGTAGGCGCATTCCTCGTCGATCACGTTGTCCGGCAAACGGAACTTGGGAATCTGGCTGCGCATCATGCCACCGGGAAGTGTGCCGCTGTCGAATACCGTGATCTGGTAACCCAGCACCGCCAGATCGCGCGCCACGGTCAACGAAGCGGGGCCGGCGCCGACGCAGGCTATGCGCTTGCCATTCTTTTTTTCCGGCGCGCGCGGCAGGCGATCCAGGATGTCGTCCTTGAGATCGGCGCATACCCGCTTCAGGCGACAGATGGCCACCGGCTCCTTGTCCACCCGGCCACGACGGCAGGCGGGCTCGCAGGGACGATCACAGACCCGCCCGAGAATGCCGGGAAAGACGTTGGATTGCCAGTTGATCATGTAGGCATCCGAGTAGCGACCGGCGGCAATCAGCCGGATGTATTCGGGAACGGGGGTGTGGGAGGGGCAGGCCCACTGGCAATCCACGACTTTGTGAAAATAATCGTGGGCGCCAATGTTCGTCGGTTTCACGTGAACTCAATCTCCAGTCACTGCAGCTATAACGGCACCGGCAGCGGGGCTGCCGACTCCATTTCGTGGTTAACTTTATCATCGTATAAACCCAGCTTGTACTTCGATCAAAAAAATATCAAGAGGTTTTCCATCAAGGTCGAATTTCGGCTAGGCTCCGCATTCGACTTTCCTTTCCGATGGTGGTTCATCATGCCCCTGCGCGCGCTCATTTTCGATGTCGACGGCACCCTGGCCAACACCGAGCGGGACGGTCATCGCCCGGCGTTCAATGCGGCCTTTGCCGAGGTGGGTCTTTCCTGGCACTGGGACGAGGCCTTCTACGGCACCCTGCTTGGTGTCACCGGCGGTCTGGAAAGGATTCGCCACTATGCCAATAACTTCGACCCGGCAACGGCTGCACGACCGGATTTTGACGAACTGCTGCACCGGGTGCACGACATCAAGACACGAAATTACCAGCGTCTGCTCGCCGCCGGCGCGATTCCCCTGCGGGCCGATATCGGTGACCTGATCTGCGATGCGCGCACCGAGGGTGTGCGCCTGGCGATTGCCTCAAGTTCAAAGCTGGAAAATGTGGTGGGTCTGTTGCGGGCCAACCTTGGCCCGAACGCCGATACCTGGTTCGATGCCATCGCTTCCGGCAGTGTGGTGGCGGCCAAGAAGCCGTCGCCGGAAGTCTATCTATGGACCCTGCGCCAACTCAATCTGCCGCCGCGCGATTGCCTGGCGGTCGAAGATTCTTCCCACGGCCTGGCAGCCAGCCTGGCGGCTGGAGTTCCGACCGTGATCACGGTCAGCGATTACACCATCAACGAAAACTTCGATGGCGCGCGCATGGTCTTGCACGAAGCCGACCGGGTTTCCCTGGAAAGGCTGCGGCTGTGGCATGCCACGGCGAGTTCGTCCTGACGGCTGACTATTCCGGGAGCGCCGGCGTTTCGCCGGCGGACTCTGCGGGGCGCACGATGATGTTCGCCAACACAATCCCCAGTTCATAGAGCAGCCACATCGGCACGGCCAGCATGAACTGGGAAATCACGTCGGGCGGCGTGAACACCGCGCCAACGACAAAGGCGCCGACGATCACATAAGGCCGCCATTCGCGCAGCTTGGCCACATTCACCACGCCGATCTTGACCAGCACGATGACGATTATCGGCACCTCGAAGGTAATGCCGAAAGCCATGAACATGGTAAGCACGAAGGAAAAGTACTTCTCGATGTCCGTCATCCAGGCCACGCCCTCGGGCGCGAACTTGGACATGAAGCCGAACACCATCGGAAAAAAGGCGAAATAGGCGAAGGCCATGCCGATGAAAAACAGGATGACCGACGCCGCCAATAATGGCATCGCGAGCTTCTTTTCGTGGGCATAGAGTCCGGGCGCAACAAAAGCCCATATCTGATACAACACGTAAGGCAAAACAATCAGGAATGCGCTCATCAGCGCCACTTTCATGGGCACCAGAAACACCCCGACCACGTCCGTGGCGATCATCTGGCCGCCAGCGGGCAAGGTCGCCAGCAACGGCGCGGCGAGCAGCGAATACAGTTCGCGGGCAAAGAAAGCCAGCGGCAGGAAAGCGACGCCGACAGCAATCAGGACCCGGATCAGGCGGTCGCGCAATTCGACCAGGTGGGAGAGAAAAGTCTCCTGTCCGTCGCTCATCAGGACTTCTGTATCTCGGCAACCACGGCGGGCGCCTGCGCATCAACGACTGGAACGCTCTCAAGAGTCGGCTCTGGTAGAGCGGCGATATCCGTTGCCAGCGGCGCGATCACCTTGTCGACCGAGGACTCGACCTCGCGCATTTCATGGGTCACGGAAGCCTCCAGGCTCGTCACCTGTTGGCTCACTTGCTGCTGGAGCTGTTTCAACTCGTCGAGCTGAATCTCGCGGTTGATGTCGGCCTTGACATCGCTGACATAGCGTTGCAAGCGGCCGAGGATCAGACCTGCGGTGCGCGCAACCTTGGGCAAGCGCTCGGGTCCGATGACGACCAGCGCCACCACGGCGATGACCATCAACTCGGAAAGGTTGACATCGAACATGGGTTCGTCGGGAGGCCGGGAATGAAATGAAAGGCAGGAGTCAACGGTCGCGAACAAGCCGCGAACCGCTTCATGCGCCGGCGTTCAGGTCTTGGTCTGCTCCCGGCGTGACTCGACATCGATGGTCTGGCCGGTCACCTGCTGCGGCGGCGGCTCCGCCGGCTTGTCTGCCGAAGCTTCTTTCATGCCGTCCTTGAAGCCCTTGACCGCGCCACCGAGGTCAGACCCCATGTTGCGCAACTTCTTGGTGCCGAACACCAGCATGACAATCACCAGCACGATCAGCCAGTGCCAGATGCTAAAAGTTCCCATTGTATTTTCTCCTCGCGCTCAGTGAAATTTCAAGGCGCCTTCCGCTGTAGCATGGGCCCCACGGGCTCGGGGCCACCCAAAATATGAACGTGCAAATGATACACCTCCTGACCCCCGATCCGACCAGTGTTGATGATGGTGCGGAAGCCTTCATTGAGACCCTGACTTCTGGCCAGTTCGCCGGCTATTACGAGAATGCGCCCGAGCAGCATCTGGTGGCTCGGGTCGGCCTCCATCAGCGAGGCGATGTGCAGCTTCGGCACGATCATGAAATGCACCGGCGCCGCCGGATTGATGTCGTGAAAGGCGAAAATTTCCTCGTCCTCATAGACTTTTTTCGACGGAATTTCGCCGCGCGCAATCTTGCAGAAAATGCAGTCGCTCATGAACCGATGCTCCGGCTGGCCTTCTCGTCGATACCGGAAATGCCTTCCCTGCGGCGAAACTCGGCCATCACGTCGTCAATGCCGACGCCGAACTGGGTCAGCAGGATCAGGCTGTGGAACCAGAGATCCGTCACTTCGCGCACCAGATGCAAACGATCACCATCCTTGGCGGCCATGATGGTTTCGGCGGCTTCCTCCGCCACCTTCTTGCAAATCACGTCGGTACCCTTGGCATACAGACTGGCGACATAGGATGAATCGGGCGCCGCGCCCCGGCGTTCGAGCAAGGTCGCCTGAAGGCGGTGGATAACCTCAAGATCGATCATTTTTTGTATATCTCCTTCGGGTCCTTGAGCACCGGCTCGACATCCCGCCAGCCAGAGGTTTCAAGCCGGCTGAAGAAACAACTGCGCCTGCCGGTGTGGCAGGCAATGCCGCCGATCTGTTCGATCTTCATCAGCACCACATCCTTGTCGCAATCGACGCGCATCTCGATCACCCGCTGCGTGTGGCCGGATTCTTCGCCCTTGTGCCACAGCTTCCCGCGCGAACGGGACCAATACACCGCGTGGCCCGATTCGGCGGTCAGTGCCAGCGCCTCCCGGTTCATCCAGGCGAACATCAACACCTCGCCCGTCGCCGCGTCCTGCGCGATGGCGGGTAGCAGACCCTGCGCGTCCCAGCGGATCGCGTCCAGCCAGGAGTCGTTCTCCGGCGCGCTCATAGCCTTACCTCGATGCCGCGACTGCGCATGAATTCCTTGGCCTGGCGCACGGTGAATTCACCATAGTGAAAAATGCTCGCCGCCAGTACCGCGTCGGCCTTGCCTTCGGTGACGCCATCGGCCAGGTGCTGGAGCGTGCCGACGCCGCCGCTGGCGATCACCGGGATGCCCACCGCCTCGGCGACGGCGCGCGTCAGCGGAATATTGAAACCGGCCTTGGTGCCGTCGCGATCCATGCTGGTCAGCAGAATCTCGCCCGCGCCGAGGCTCTCGACCTTGCGCGCCCACTCGACGGCGTCCAGCCCGGTGTTCTTGCGCCCGCCATGAGTGAATACCTCCCAGCGCCCCGGCGCGGTCTCCTTGGCGTCGATGGCGACCACGATGCACTGCGAACCGACCTTGGCCGAGGCATCCGCCACCAGTTGCGGATTGTTCACCGCCGCCGTGTTCATGCCGACCTTGTCGGCGCCGGCGTTCAGCAGCCGGCGCACATCCTCGACCTGACGCACGCCGCCGCCCACCGTGAGCGGAATGAACACTTGCGAGGCCACCGCCTCGACGATGTGCAGAATGATGTCGCGGTCATCGGAACTGGCGGTGATGTCGAGAAAGGTGATCTCGTCGGCGCCCTGCTCGTCGTAACGGCGCGCGATCTCGACCGGATCGCCGGCGTCGCGCAACTGGACAAAATTGATTCCCTTGACGACGCGACCGGCGTTGACGTCAAGACAGGGAATAATGCGCTTGGCGAGCATCAGCGGCCTGACAGCTTGTCGGCCTCGGCCTGGGCTTTCTTGAAATCGAGCGTGCCTTCGTAGATTGCGCGGCCGGTGATGGCGCCGGAAATGCCCTCGCCCTGCACCGCGCACAGCGCCTTGACATCCTTCATGCAGGCGATGCCGCCGCTGGCGATCACCGGGATGCGCAGCGCCTGCGCCAGTTTCACCGTGGCCTCGATGTTCACCCCGGAGAGCATGCCGTCGCGTCCGATGTCGGTGTAGATCACCGCTTCGACGCCATAGTCCTCGTATTTCTTCGCCAGATCGACGACATCGTGGCCGGTCATCTTCGACCAGCCGTCGACCGCGACCTTGCCATCCCTGGCATCGAGTCCGACGATGATGTGGCCGGGAAACGCGCCGCAGGCATCGTGCAGAAAACCGGGATTCTTCACTGCGGCGGTGCCGATGATGACGTAAGTCAAGCCATCGTCGAGGCAACGCTCGATAGTTTCCAGATCGCGAATGCCGCCGCCCAATTGCACCGGAATCTCTTCGCCGACTTCCTTGAGAATGGCCTTGATCACGGCTTCATTCTTCGGCTTGCCGGCAAAGGCGCCATTCAGGTCGACCAGATGCAGACGCCGCGCGCCTTGGTCTATCCAGTGGCGGGCCATGGCCGCAGGGTCTTCGGAGAATACCGTGGCGTCTTCCATGGCGCCCTGTTTCAGGCGGACGCAGTGACCATCCTTGAGATCAATCGCAGGTATCAGCAGCATGGGAATATGTCGAGATAAAGAGAGGTCTGTGTGGCGGCTGGATCAGGGATTCCAGCGCATGAAATTGGCGAGCAGTCGCAGCCCGTCCTGGGCGCTTTTTTCCGGGTGGAATTGAACGGCGAAGATGTTAGCGCGGGCAATCGCGCTGGTAAAGGGGATGCCATAGTGGGTTGAGCCGGCGATTACCTCGGGCGTCTGCGGCTCGACGTAATAGCTATGCACAAAATAGAAGCGTGCACCGTCCGCGATGCCGTCCCACAGCGGATGGGCATCGACCTGCTGGACCTGGTTCCAGCCCATGTGCGGCACCTTGAGACGCGTGCCGTCGGGCGCCACCATGGCGGCATCGGGAAAACGCGGCACGGTGCCCGGCAGAATCTCCAGGCCCATGACGTCACCCTCCTCGGCATGACCGAAGAGCATCTGCAAGCCGACACAAATGCCGAGAAAAGGTTTCTCGGCGGCGGCGCGCACGACGACTTCGCGCAAGCCGCGCGCCGACAGCTCGCGCATGCAATCCGGCATCGCGCCCTGACCGGGAACGACCACGCGATCCGCTGCGGCGATCTCGGCGGCATCCGCACTGACGCGCACCTCGGCCTCAGGGGCAACGTGCTCGATGGCCTTCGCCACCGAACGCAGGTTACCCATACCGTAATCAACCACCACAACCTTGCTCATGGAAGGATCAGAGTGCGCCTTTGGTAGAAGGAATCGCACCGGCGGTACGCGGATCGGCTTCCGCCGCCATGCGTAGCGCCCGGCCAAAAGCCTTGAACACGGTCTCGGCCTGATGGTGGGAATTGTCGCCGCGCAAGGCGTCGATGTGCAGCGTGATATTGGCGTGATTCACCAGCCCCTGAAAGAACTCGCGCACCAGATCGACATCGAATTCGCCGACGGTGGCGCGCGTGAAAGGCACGTCGAAGACCAGCCCCGGTCGCCCGGAGAGATCGACCACCACGCGCGACAGAGCCTCGTCGAGCGGTACATAGGCGTGCCCGTAACGGCGCAAACCCTTCTTGTCGCCCAAGGCGCTGGCCAAGGCCTGGCCGAGAGTAATGCCGACATCCTCGATGGTGTGATGCGCGTCGATGTGCAGATCGCCCGCCGCCTCGACCGTAAGATCGATCAGACCGTGGCGCGCAATCTGGTCCAGCATGTGGTCGAAGAAACCGACGCCAGTGGCGAGTTTGGAAACGCCCGTGCCATCGAGATCGAGGGCGACGCGGATCTTTGTTTCCAGGGTGTTGCGTGAGATGTCGGCTTGCCGCATGACAGGGGTGATCAAGCAAAGGGTCGAGAGCCGCATGATACCATCGGCCTAGCTGCCTGCACGCAGCGCCTGAACGCCACTTCACCCCTGCCCTACCTACCATTCCGCCTAACCATGAGCCGTTTCTGGAGCGATGTCGTCAAGGGGCTTACCCCCTACGTGCCGGGTGAGCAACCCAAACTCGCCAACTTGGTGAAACTCAACACCAACGAAAATCCCTACGGTCCTTCGCCACGCGCGCTGGCCGCGATCCGCGAGGCCACAGGGGAATCGCTGAAACTCTACCCGGACCCGAATGCCGAGCAGCTCAAGCTGGCCATCGGCAAATACCACGGCATCGATGCCAGGAATGTCTTTGTCGGCAACGGCTCCGATGAAGTTCTCGCCCATGCCTTTCTCGGCTTGCTGAAGCAGGCGCGACCGATCCTCTTCCCCGACATCAGCTACAGCTTTTATCCGGTGTATTGCGGGCTGTACCAAGTGGCCTTCGAGACCATCCCGCTGGCCGATGATTTTTCGATTCAGCTGAGCGACTATGCGAAGCCCCATGGTGAAAAATGCGGCGGCATTATTTTTCCCAACCCGAATGCGCCGACCGGCTGCCTGGTGCCGCTGGCTGAGATCGAAATCCTGTTGCGGTCGAACCCCGACTCGGTCGTGGTAATCGACGAGGCCTATGTCGATTTCGGCGGCGAGAGCGCGATCCCGCTGGTTGCCCGCTATCCGAACCTGCTGGTGGTGCAGACGCTGTCCAAGTCGCGCTCGCTGGCCGGATTGCGGGTCGGTTTCGCTGTCGGGCACGTCGATCTGATCGAGGCGCTGGAGCGGGTCAAGAACAGTTTCAATTCCTACCCGCTGGACCGCCTGGCGATTGCCGGCGCAACCGCCGCCTTCGAGGACCGCGAGTATTTCGACAAGACCCGCAACGCCGTCATCGCCTCGCGCGAGAAACTGGTCGCGGAATTGAAAGCGCTCGGCTTCGAGGTGCTGCCCTCGGCTGCCAACTTCATTTTCGTTCGCCATCCAAAGCACGATGCCGAAAAGTCGGCGCTGGCGCTACGGCAACGCAGCATCATCGTTCGCCATTTCAAGCTGCCGCGCATCGAACAGTTCCTGCGGATTACCGTTGGAACGGACGAGCAGTGCGCGGCGCTGGTGGCGGCGCTGAAGGCAATACTGGAACAGCGCTGACAGGGGTGCCGGCTTTGACCGGCTGCGCCCCATCACGGCTTGCTGCTCTGACGTCCGCAAAACCGGAGCGGCAGGTGGATATGATTTGATGGTGGTCGGCTTCCGGCCATCAGAAGACCGTGATGACCGACAGCTTTCCGGCGGGATGTTTCGCCCTGCCTTGACGGTTTGTTCGCTATTCTCAATCGTTCGCGGAACGTGAACAACGCTGCTTTACGAACAATCGGTTGACGTCGCTGTTCATTTAATTGTAATGTTCACGTAACGTGAACAAACAGAAATCCAAAACAATGAACCCGCCTAACGATAAATGGCAGGCCATGTTGCAGCGCGCCTTGGACGCCTTGCACAGGACAACAGGTATTGCCGGCCAGGTGATTGAACGAGAGCCGATGGTGGCCCAGGGTTTTCGTGCGGACGCTCGGATCGAAGTCGAAGCAAACGGACAGCGCTATCCCTATCTGGCCGAAATCAAACGCGTCGATCGCTTCGCAATCCTGGGGGATATCAAGCGTCAGTGCGCCCAGTATGGCGATCAACTGCTTCTGGTAGCACCCCGCGTCACCGCAGAAGCTGCCGAAAAATGCCGCGAACTCGATCTGCAGTTCATCGACACTCTCGGCAATGCCTATCTGCGGGGTCCCGGCCTGCTTGTCCTGGTGAAAGGACAGCGGCCCATTGCAGGAGAAGACCAGCAACAGGCAGCGCCAGAGGGCAATCGCGCCGGTACCGCAACCAACTTGCGTGTCTTTTTCGTTCTGTTATGCAAACCGCAACTGCTCAATGCACCCTACCGCGATATCAAGCAGGCCGCCGGTGTCGCACTGGGCACGATTGGATGGGTATTCTTCGACCTGAATGCCAGAGGCTATATCACCGGCGCAAAAGGCAAAGGCAAGGGCAAGGGCGACAGAGTGCTGCTTGAGCGCCAGAGACTGGTGCAGGAGTGGGTAACGAACTACCCGATCAAGCTGCGTCCGAAACTCAATCCAAGAAGGTTCCGCGCTGCGAAAACCGACTGGTGGAAAGACGTGGATATCACCAAATATGGCGGCCAATGGGGGGCAGAGGTGGCAGCGGAAAAATTGACCGCTTACCTGCGACCGCACGCACTCACCATTTATCTCCACCAGGAGCAAGGCCAGAAGAATCTGACCAGACTGGTGGCGGCGCACAAGCTTCGCGCAGACCCGCAAGGCGACATAGAAATCCTCGATGCCTTCTGGCATTTCGAAGACGAAAAGCCCATGCCGGAAACCGTGCCGCCATTGCTGGCCTATGCCGATCTGATAGCGACGCTGGACCCCCGCAATCTGGAAACTGCAAAGCTGATATATGACCGCTATCTCGCGACCGCTGACGCCCAAGCCTGACCGCCCCGTCGAGCCGATCGCCCTATTGGTGATTCAGGAAATCCATAAGGCATCAAAAGCACTGGGCCTTCCGGTATTTCTGGTTGGGGCGATGGCGCGCATTATCCTGCTCGAAAACGTTCATGGGCTGACGGTCGGGCGTGCGACCACCGATGTGGATTTCGCCTTTGCTCTGGACAACTGGGATCAGTTCACGGCGATCAAGGCGTCCTTGCTGGCCAACACCAATTTCGAGGAATCGAAACATGTGGCCCAACGCCTGCACTTCCGTCCGGAAGGCTTGGAGCACCAGTACAAAGTGGATCTGATTCCGTTCGGTGGAATTGAAACCAGCCCCAACACCATCGCCTGGCCGCCAGACATGGCAGTCATGATGAACGTAACGGGTTTTGCCGACGCGCTGGCTGCCGCAGTGAGTGTTGAAGTGAGCCCCGGAACAAGCATCGCCGTCGCCTCGCTGCCTGGGATTGCAATCCTGAAAATATTCGCATGGGCCGACCGAGGGCAGGAAAACCCGAAGGATGCAATTGATCTGGTGTTGCTGCTGCGCAGCTATAGCGATGCAGGCAACGCGGACAGACTTTATGAGGAAGTAAATTCGCTTGCAGCCTTTGAAGCGGCCGGCTACGACCTGGAACTTGCCGGAGCCTGGCTGCTGGGAAGCGATGCCGCAGTTATGGTTTCAACGCGGACAAATACAGACCTCGACACACTGTTGCATGGACCAAAAAGACAAAAACTGATCGAAGATATGGCAAGAGCAATGCTTGGCAGGCATGATGCGCTGGACTATTCGCGTCGCCTGCTGGAACAATTCACCAAGGGCTTCACCGCCTGAACCGGACAACGAACGCAAGACATGAACAAAGACCAACTCAAGAAACTCGAAGCCGATCTGTGGAGTGCCGCCGACAAGCTGCGCGCCAACTCCGACCTGAAGTCCAGCGAATACGCCACCCCGGTGCTGGGGCTGATCTTCCTCAAGTTCGCCGACAACAACTACCGCCGCCACGAGGCAGCAATCCACGCCGAGTACACCAAACTCAAAGGCACCCGGCGCGAAAAGAAAATCTCCGACATCGCCATCGAGAAATGCGGCTTCTACCTGCCCGACCACGCGCGCTACGAGCACCTGCTGAATCTGCCGGAAGAGAAGAACATCGCCAAGGCGCTCAAGGAGGCGATGAAGTGTCATTGAATGCTCCTCGGACGGGTGTTGATTTGCTTGCAAATATCGTCCAGACACTCAGGGTCGTAATCCATATCGCCATGTACCGGCACTGTCGCCTGCTTGCCGTTCAGCTTGACCAGCTGCCCAGCCGCCGCAGCCATGCCTTTCGCATTTCTTCCAGCATCCACATCAACGCCGCGCCAGCCAGCGCCAGCAGCCACACCTTGGCGTCGATGGGTGCCGTGCCGAACAGCCAGTGGCCGGCCGGGGTGTAGATGATGAACAGGATCACGCCGAGTTCCGCCGCCAGGCCCAGCAGGATGTAGGGGTTGCCGACGAACCCGAAGGCGAGCGACGACTTGAGCGGGTGGCGGCACAACAACACATTCATCATCTGCATCACCACAATCGTCGCCAGGCAGGCGGAGGTCGCCTGTAGATATAGCGGATTGCTTCTGTCGAGAACCGTGCCGTAATGCCAGCCAGCGGCGTCGAGCACGAAGAAGAACACCGCCATCGCCGCCGCCGCTTCCAGCACGCCGAGAAACAGGTAGGCGCGCAGCAGCAGACCCACGGACAGCAGGCGCTCATCGCGCGCCCGGGGCGGGCGATTCATCACGGCGGGATCGGGCTTCTCGGCGCCCAGGGCCAGTGCCGGCAGCATGTCGGTGCCGAGGTCGACGGCGAGGATCTGGATGATGGTCAGCGGCAGCGGAATGCGGAAC
>JALNZB010000035.1:33335-35850 GCA_023229545.1 Sulfuritalea sp.
GGACGAAGGCGAGATAGGGCACCAGTTCGGGAATGTTCGAGCTCAGGATGTAGGTGAGGAACTTGCGGATGTTGTCGAACACCGCGCGCCCTTCCTCGATGGCGGCGACGATGCTGGCGAAGTTGTCGTCGAGCAGGATCAGGTCGGCGGCCTCCTTCGCCACGTCGGTGCCGGCAATGCCCATGGCGATGCCGATGTCGGCGGTCTTCAGCGCCGGTGCGTCGTTCACGCCGTCACCGGTGACCGCGACGATCTCGCCCTTCTTCTGCAGGGCCTGGACGATCAGCATTTTCTGCTCGGCGGCAACACGGGCGAATATTATCTCCTTGGCATCGAGCGCCAGCTGCAGGTGCGCCGGCGAGATGGCGCGCAGTTCATCACCGTTGATGACCGTCGGCTTGTCACCTTTTACCAGGCCGATCTGGCGCGCAATCGCCAGCGCCGTGTGCGGGTGGTCGCCGGTGACCATGATGATGCGGATGCCGGCAGTGGCGCAGCGCGCGATGGCGTCCGGCACTTCCGCCCGTGGCGGGTCTTCCAGCCCAACCAGCCCGGCGAGAATCATGCCGCGCTCTTCGTTCGGCAGTCCGTCCGCCACGGCGCAATGGGCAAAGGCCAGCACGCGCAGCCCCGCCTCGGTCATCTGCTCCTGCGCCGCCAGCAGACGCGTTTTCGCCGCCGGATCGAGCGGGACGACCCCCGCATCGAACTGCACGAAGTCGCAGACGGCAAGCACCGTTTCCGGCGCGCCCTTGCAGTAGAGCATGCGGCCGTGCGGCGTCTCGCACAGCACCGACATGCGCTTGCGGTCGGTGTCGAAGGGAATCTCGTCAATCCGCTTGCGGTCGGCCAGTTCGCCGGCCACCTGCCGTCCCATTCCGGCCAGCGCCACTTCCATCGGATCGCCGAGCATTTTCTGGTCGACGATTTTCAGGTTGTGGCACAGCGCGGCATTGACGAACAGTTCGGGATTGTCCTGGGTCAGGCGAGGCTGGGCTGCCAGATCGCCGAAATCGAGAAAACCACCGCCCAGCCACAGGCGCTGCACCGACATGCGGTTCTGCGTCAGGGTGCCGGTCTTGTCGCAGCAGATGGTCGTCGTCGACCCCAGCGCCTCGACCGCCGGCAGGTGGCGCACCAGCGCGTTGCGCCTGGCCATGCGCTTGGTCGCCATCGCCAGAGACAGCGTTACCGTCGGCAGCAAGCCTTCCGGGACGTTGGCGACGATGATGCCGATGGCAAACAGCAGGTTCTCCCAGGTCGGCAGCCCCATCGCCTGGCCGATGAAGAACAGCGCCACGCCCATGCCCGTGGCCAGCGCCGCGACGATGCGGGACAGGCGCGCAATTTCGCGTTGCAGCGGCGACGAGGCGGCGCCGGCGGTTTGCGTCAGATGCGCGATGCGACCGAACTCGGTACGCATGCCGGTGGCGTACACCACCGCATGCGCCTGCCCCGACACCACCGAGGTTCCCGCCAGCACGACGTTCCTGGCATACAGCGGCGAATGCTCGGTGCTGGGCTCGACGCTACGCGCCATGGGCTGAGATTCGCCGGTAACCGTCGCCGTATTCACGCGCAGGCCGAAAGCCTCGATCAGGCGGCAGTCGGCCGGAACGTAATTGCCTTCCTCAAGCAGCACGATATCGCCCGGCACCAGGTCGGTGGCAAGCATTTCCACGATGACGCCACCGCGCAGCGCCTGCACCTTTTGCGGCAATAACTGGCGCAACGCGGCGACGGCCTGCTCGGCCTTGTATTCCTGCCAGAAGGAAAAGATGCCATTGACGATGATGACGCCGACAATGGCCACGCCGAGGCGGGCCATGCCCTGGCCCGGATCGAAATGTTCGGCGAGAAAGGCCAGTGCGGCGCCGATCCACAGGATGATGGCGAAGAAGTGGGTGAATTCACGGGCGAAGCTGAGCAGCAGATTTTCGCGGCCCACTTCCTCGACATGGTTCGGCCCGAACTCCGCCAGCCGGCGCGCCGCCTCGGCCGGAGCCAGGCCAGCGGCGGTTGTTTTCAGGCTGGCGAGAGCCGGCTCAACACCGAGGCCATGAATGTGCACGGGCGGAAACCGCTTGGCGCTTCAGTAACCGATTCCGGCGCGCAGCAGACGCGCCCGCAGCGCGGCGATTTCATCGAGCAGATCGAGCGCCAGCGCAACGCCGGGCGGATTGATTTCCAGGTCGCGCGACAAGCGCAATGCCTGCCGCGCGCGGCGCAACGAATCACCGCTGAAGCGCCAGTCCTGCGGCGACTCGCCGACGGGTTCCAGCACGCCTTCAAAAACCCAGGCCAGCACATGTTCCTGTTCGGCGCTACACGCCTGACACAGTTCCACCAGCGTCAATTGGACTTCTTCTTCGACCACCAGCCCCCGAATCAATGTCATATGGGTTTGATTCATGACGCGTCATCCTTTCAGGTGGGTTCGCGGATCGAAATCGAAAGCCTTGGCCATGGTCCGGTAGGCCTCCCGCGCGGCTTCGTTATCGGCGGGCGGCAGGGC
>JALNZB010000036.1 GCA_023229545.1 Sulfuritalea sp.
AGCAATCTACCTTCTTGCCGGCGTGGGCGCTCTTTTTCCAGTCGGTGACAATGCCGGGACTCTCCTTGGTGTGGCATTCCACGCACATCTGCCCGATCTGGGCATCTGCCTTGGACTTTGCCGGAAGAGTCGTTGCTGCCGTTGCGGCGTTTGCCGCGGTGAATGCGAATAAGGACAGGATAAACACCCATCCTTTCGCCAGCTTGCTTAGAGATTTCATTTGGGCTCCCAGATATTGTTCCAGTTGGACAGCACGTGCGCGCCAAGTAAATAACATTGCTGATCAATGTGGTTTCTGCACCGCGCAATGTTAGGGACGTCGCCTCAATGAGGAAATCCGCCGGAAGCACATTCGGCGGAGGCAGACGACGTAGGGGGTGTCCTACCAAGTAGGTAGGCGGGGGTAGTTCGGAAGAACTAGGTTTTGCTTGCGAGACCGTGCTCTACCGCATACACGGCGGCCTGCACGCGGCTGGTCATGCCGAGCTTCTTCAAGATTCCTTGAATGTGTATCTTGACCGTGCTCTCGGCCAAATCGAGCGTACGGGCGATTTCCTTGTTGCTTGCGCCGCGGGCGAGGAAGGCGAGCGTTTCCCTTTCGCGCGGCGACAACTTCTCATGGTCGGCGACAGGCTGAGGCGTAGCGGCGCTACGTACGTTCTGCATCAACTTCGCCGTCATCTGGGCCGACATTACCGCTTCGCCCTCGGCGGCGCGCCGCACGGCGTTGATAAGGAAGTCGGCGTCGATATTCTTCAGCAGATAACCCTGCGCGCCGGCGCGCAGGGTTTCGAGCAGGTCGTCGGCATCTTCCGAAACCGTCAGCATCACGACGCAGGTGTCCGGCACCTCCTCGATGATGAGTTGCACCGCCTCGCGCCCGGAAATGCCGGGCATGTGCAGATCGAGCAGCACCACGTCGGGTTTCAGCGATTTGGCACGCTTGACGCCTTCAAGACCATCGCCGGCCTCGCCGACCACTTCAAAGCCCGCCTGGCGTTGCAGCAACGCCTTGATGCCGCTGCGAAACAGCGTGTGGTCGTCTACCAACAGTATGCGAATCGTCTGTTCCATGCTGGATGTCATCGTCTTTATCGAGGCAGCACGAGGGTAACACAGGCGCCACGGCCAGGCGCCGTGTCCAGTTCGAGTCGCGCGCCGATGCGATGGGCGCGCTCGCGCATGATGCCGATGCCGACGTGCGAGCCGCCCTCTTCCATGACCAGCGCCGGATCAAAGCCCTTGCCGTTGTCGCGTACCGCGATGCTGAATTCTTCGTCGCCGCGCATGGTCACTTCCACGGTCGTGGCGCCGGCATGTTTGCGCACGTTGGACAGCGCCTCCTGGATCACGTGCAGCACCTGGATGGTGCTGGTCGCGGCGGGGACGACCCCGTCGCCTTCCTTGCGGAACGAGGTAAGGACGCCGGTTTGTCCCTCGAACTTCTCCAGCGCGCTACGGATGGCGTCGTCGAGTTCGGCGTGGTCCACCTTGATGCGGAAGTGCACCAGGAGTTCGCGCACGTTGTCGTAGCTCTCCTGGATTCCCTCGCCCATGAGAGCCAGTTCCGCCGTTGCCGTTTCGAGCTGGCCGTTGTGCAGCGATTCCTTCAGCATCTGGGCTTGTATGTTGAGGAAAGCCAGTGACTGGGCAATGCTGTCGTGCAGTTCCTGGGCAAGCAGATTACGTTCCTCGGAAACCGCCATTTCCTTTTCGCGCACCACCAGGCGCAGGTTCTCGATCACCACGCCCAGATGCAGGCCGATGGCTTCCAGCAGTCGCAACTCGTGGGCGGCAAGAATTCGCACTTCGTCGAAGAACAATGTAAAGACACCGAGAACCTGGTTCTTGGAGCAGATCGGGATGGCGGCCATGGCGGCGTAGCCTGCGCGCTTGCAGTTTGTCAGCAGTGTCACGTTGCGCGGGGGAACTGACAAATCCCTGGTCACGGACGTGCCCTGGATGGCGGCATTTCCGCACAGGCAGGAACCCATCGGCAGGCGGGCCTCGGCCTTGAGAATGGTTTCCGACATGTTGCTGCTGACGACGATTTCCAGTTCGTGCGTCGCCGTGTTCACCAGTCGCACCATGCCGCCGCACACACCGAGCAGGTTGCAAAGCTTCTGCAACACGCCTTTGCACACGGCTTCGCGGCTGGCCGGTTCCGCCAGATACGAGGTGATCTCATAGAGCAGCGCAAGTTCGCGATTCTTCTGCTCGACATCACGCCTCTCGTCGGCCAGGGTCTGCTGCGTCTTCTTGACTTCGGTGATGTCCGTAGCGCCGAGCACCAATACGGTTTGGCCGGAGAACTCGACAGCACGAACGGATACCAGCGCTTCGATCATGGAACGGCGGGAATCGAGAAGGATGACCTCGTATTCGTTAAGGCTTTCGCCCTTGATTATCCTGGCGAGGAAATTCCGACTGGCGTCATGGTCTCCGTCCAGGTAGTCCTTCAGGTTCGTTGTGGTCAGTTCTTCAATCGGCAACCCGAGTAGATCCGTCACCTTCTGATTGGCGTGAAGAATCGTCAACGTGCCGCTGTCGATCAACAGCAGAGCGGTCGGGCTCACCGAGAAGAGCAGTTCCAGGTCTTCATCGCGCTTGGCGAGTTCCTGCATGTCGCGCTGGATACGGCGCGTTGCCGGAGCGAAAATGAAAGCGGCTTCGAGCATCAATACCAGCAGCGTGACGGCCATCAATCCGATCTCGAACCAGCGGGCAAACTCGACTTTCGCGTTGGCCTCGCGGTCATAGCGAAACACGATGTCGTCCATCCCGTTGAGGAACTCCGCCTCGTGCTCCCTCAGGTTGCGAATGCTTTGAGCCAGTGCTGCGGCGCCTCCGGACGACGACACGATGGTTCTCGCGGTGGACACAATTGCCTCGTAGTGCGGCTGAATGCGCTCAAACAGCGCGATGACCTCCTTGCTGTTTTTCCCCGGCAGTCCCATGGCGCCATCGCCTCGCAACAGACCGACATGGGAGCGTTGCCACAGGCTGAGGGCTTCTGCGAGTTCCATGCGAAAACGGGATGCGGTATTGGCTGATTCGGCATTCGAGACGTAATAGCTCAGCTTGGTGATCTTCTGACTCAGCATGCGCTGTCGGCCCGCAATGTTGACCACGCGCGAGTCATGCATCTGATCGGAGACCAGGAATTGCATCAGGGCCTGGGATGCCATCGTCAGAATCGCAATGAGCGACAGCGCCACAATGTAGCGTCTGCGCAATTGACTTGCCGACAGACGCGCCGCGCTGGTGTGTTGAGACTGGATATTGGGTGACATCTATTGCGAGCGCAACACGAGATCAGGTTTCCGCAGTGAGCAGCGAGACACCCAGCAAGGCGCGGCGTTTCAGCCACGGGCTGGGACGGTAGCGCGGGTCGCCGTAAAAGTTCTGCATTGCTTCGAGGATCGCCAGCACGTTCCTGGCGCCGAGCGCATCGCCCAAGGCCAGCGGGCCTTTGGCATAGCCCAGCCCCAAGCTTACCGCGAGGTCAATGTCGACCGGGCTGGCGATGCGCTGCTGGGCGATGTCGCAACCGATGTTCACGATGCTGGCGATGATGCGCTGGGCGACAAATCCGGCGCTGTCGCGGATCACGCTGACTGCTGTGCCATCGGCGGCAAACAGGGCGTGCGCCGCGTCGCGCATGGCGGATGTGGTAAGTGGCGTGCTCATCAGGGTACGCCGCGCCGTCTCGCCGGCGCCGACTCCCAACAGGCAGTCGATGGCGATGGTACGTCTGGGGTCGAGACCCTGCGTCACGCAGCGAGTGGTGGCGTCGCTGCCCAGCGGGGTGACGATGCACAGCGCCTCGTTGCTCGGTGCGAACTCCGTCTCCACGGTGATGCCGGCTTTGGCGGCGATCTCGCGCACGGCATCCGCCCACTCCGGGATGGTCTGGCTGACCCAAACGCTGGCGGCTCTGGCGGTCGGCACGGCCACCACCGGCATCGGTTCCGGCGTGCCATTGGTGTAGCGGTAGAAGCCGCGACCGGTCTTGCGCCCCAGCAGCCCGCCGGCCAGTCGTTGCGCCGCCAGTGCCGAGGGCCGATAGCGCGGCTCCTGGAAGTACTGGTGGTAGATGGATTCCATCACCGGTTGCGAAACGTCGAGACCGGTGAGATCGAGCAACTCGAAGGGTCCCATGCCAAAGCCGGCGGCATCCGTCATGATGCGGTCGATTTCCCAGAAATCGGCGACGCCTTCACCGAGGATGCGTAGCGCTTCGGTGACAAAACCGCGACCGGCGTGATTGACGACGAAGCCCGGCGTGTCGCGGGCTCGCACCGCCGTGTGGCCCATGCGCCGGCCCAGCGCCAGCAGTGTTTCCGACACCCACGGCGCGGTGAGCAGACCGTCGATGACCTCGACGATTTTCATCAGCGGCACGGGATTGAACATGTGAAAACCGCCGACGCGCCCCGGTCGCTTGCAGGCGGCGGCAATCGATGTCACCGACAGCGACGAGGTATTGCTGGCGAGTATGCAATCGGCAGCGATGATGTCCTCCAGTTGCTGGAACAACTGTTGCTTGACAGCGAGATCTTCGACAATGGCCTCGACGATGATCTGCGCCGAAGCCAGTTCATCGAGGCGCGGCACGACTTCCAGTTTGGCCGACGCGGCGGCGAGCGCCTCGGCCGAGATATTGCCCTTGTCAGCCAGCGTGCTCAGCGCACCCACCACGGTTTCGCGCGCGCCGGCTGCCGCGCCTTGCATGGCGTCGAACAGCAGTACGCGGATGCCGGCCTGCGCGGCGATCTGGGCGATGCCGCGACCCATGGCGCCAGTGCCGACGATGCCGATGCAGAGAGATGGCGACTGGACGTCGACGGGCATGGGGAGTTGTCCTGAGTGGGGCTGCACGCCCAATCAGCCTTTGAAACGGGGGCGGAGGAGGGCGTTCAGCGACCTACCAGAGCCGCCACCAGGGCAGGGCGGTGTTGAGGCCGCGCGCGTAGTACTCGCTCTTGGGGAAGTTCTTGCGCATCACGCGCTCGGCATCGTCGCGCAGGTCGTTCATGCCGAGCAGATCATAGGCCTTGATCATGATGAACAGAGCCTCTTCATTGGCCGGTGCATCGGGGTAGGTCTTGATCGCGGTTTGCGCGCGATTGACGGCGGCGACGTAAGCCTCGCGCTTCATGTAGTAGCGGGCGACATGCACCTCATGCGAAGAGAGGGCATTGACCAGGTATTTCATGCGCGCCGTGGCGTCCGGCGTGTACTTGCTTTCGGGATACTTACTGACCAGCACCTTGAAGGCATCGAAGGAGTCGCGCGCGGCCTTGGGGTCGCGCTCACTGAGATCCTGCAGGCTGATGTAGCCGAGCAGGCCGAGGTCCTCGTTGAAGTTGGTCAGACCCTTGAGGTAGTAGGCGTAGTCGACGTTGGGATGGTTCGGATGCAGGCGGATGAAACGGTCGCAGGCGGCGATGGCGGATGCCGGCTCGCTCTGGCGAAAATAGGCATAGGCGACTTCAAGCTGCGCCTGCTGCGCGTAGCGTCCGTAGGGGAAACGGGCTTCGAGCTTTTCAAAAAACTTGATCGCCTTGTCGTAGGCGCCCTCGTTCATGGCGTCCTTGGCTTCGCTGTAGAGCTTGTTGGGCGTCCAGCCGGCGGTTGCATCGACCACATCGGGCAGCAAGCCGCAACCGCCGAGCAGGGTCGCGCCGAGACTGGCGCCGATGAATACGATGGGGGCGAGCGCCCGCAGGAATGCCGCTACACTACGCATGGTGAAAACCTCGCATGAATTTCCGCCTGATTATAGCCGAAGCCCCAGCCTGCCTCCGAGCGCGCAAGTGCCCCGCGAATGCGCCGGCTGGCGGCTCGACGCGGTATTGGCCAAGCTGTTTCCCGAGCACTCGCGCAGCCGCTTGCAGGGCTGGCTCAAGCAGGGGCTGATTCACCTCGACGGCAGCGAGGCGGAGCCCAAGCGCAAGGTGTATGGCGGCGAACGGATCGATTTCGACGCCAGCGCCGCCGTACCGCCAGCGCCGACTCTTGCCGAGGCCGCCGAGGATATTGCACTCGCCGTGGTGTTCGAGGACGAGGCTTTGATCGTCGTCGACAAACCCGCCGGACTGGTGGTGCATCCGGGCAATGGCAATCCTTCCGGCACGCTGATGAATGCGCTGCTGCACCATGCGCCGCAACTGGCCGAGATACCGCGCGCTGGCATCGTGCATCGACTCGACAAGGACACCAGCGGCCTGCTGGTGGTGGCGAAGACGCTGATCGCGCAGACCGATCTGGTGCGGCAGATGCAGGCCCGCTCAGTCAAGCGGCATTACCTTGCGCTGGCGCTGGGCAATGTGGAGCGCGACGGCTCGGTCGATGCGCCGCTGGGGCGCCACGCCGTACAGCGGACCAAAATGGCTATCGTGCGCGCCGGTGGCAAGGAGGCACGGACGCATTACACGGTACTCGAACGTTTTGCCAAGGCCACGCTGCTGGAATGTCGGCTGGAGACCGGGCGCACGCATCAGATCCGCGTGCATATGGCGTCGATCAAGCATCCGCTGGCCGGCGACGCGGTGTATGGCAAGGCGAAGAGCGGCGACGCGCGGCTCGACGCCTTTCCGCGCCAAGCGCTGCATGCATGGCGGCTGGCCTTGCGGCACCCGGCGACGGCCATTGACATGGCATGGGAGTCCGCGCTGCCCGCCGATTTCGCGGCTTTGCTGGATGAACTGCGGCATGAGTAATTGCATCCTGCCCGACTGGCCGGCGCCGCTTGGCGTGCGCGCACTGGCGACGACGCGTCGCGGCGGTGTCAGCCGGGCGCCGTGGCGCGGCTTCAATCTCGGCGCCCACGTCGGCGACGACCCGCAGGCGGTGGCTGCAAACCGGGCGCTGCTGCGCCGCGATCTGCCAGCCGAGCCGGTGTGGCTGTCCCAGGTGCATGGCATACGCTGCGTCGATGCCGCCATCACGGAACCCGGCACGGAGGCCGATGCCAGTTTCACGCGGCAGCGCGGCGTGGTCTGTGCCGTGCTCACCGCCGACTGCCTGCCGGTGCTGCTGTGCGATGAGCGGGCGACGGTGGTGGGCGTCGCGCACGCCGGCTGGCGCGGACTGGTGGCGGGCGTGATCGAGTCGACGGTCGCTGCGATGGGGGAACCGGGAACGCGCCTCATGGCCTGGCTCGGTCCCGCCATCGGGCCGCGAGCCTTTGAAGTTGGTGGCGAGGTGCGTGAACTATTCGTCGGCCACGATCCCGACGCGGCGAGCGCGTTTGCCGTTGGCGCCGACGGCAAATGGCTGTGCGACATTCATCAACTGGCGCGTCGGCGGCTTGATGCGCTGGGCATTCGCCGTATTACCGGCGCCGACTCTTGCACCCTGAGCGATGCGGCGAGCTTCTTTTCCTACCGGCGCGACGGCGTCACCGGGCGCATGACCAGCCTGATCTGGCTGGATTAGCGCCTATAATTCCGGCCCATGTCGGTTATTTCCTGGATCATTGTCATGTCATTCGCCGGCGGCGCCCTGAGCGTTCTCGCCGCCGCCGCGTTTGCCTTCAAGGCGCGGACGCAATGGGTGTCGCTGCTCGTCAGCTATGCCATCGGCGCGCTGCTCGGCGCCTCCTTCCTCGAAGTCCTGCCGCATGCCATCACCGCTGGCGGCGATGCGACGACCACCATGGCGACGGTGCTCGGCGGCATCCTGGCGTTTTTCGTACTGGAAAAGCTGGTGCTCTGGCGTCATTGCCATATCGAGTCCTGCGAAGGACACGAGCCGTTGGCGCATGACCACGGTCACGATCATGGTCGTAGCGGCCTGATGATCATGGTGGGCGATACCTTCCACAACTTTGTCGATGGCGTGCTGATCGCGGCGGCCTTCATGGAAGACGTGCGGCTCGGCATAATCACCGCGCTGGCGATGATCGCGCACGAAATTCCGCAGGAGGTGGGCGACTTCGTCATCCTGCTGCATTCTGGATACAGCAAGGGGCGCGCGCTGGCCTTCAACCTGCTCTCCAGCCTGGCGACGCTGGTCGGCGCCCTGTTGGCCTATGTCGCGCTGGGCCAGGTGCAAAGCGCAGTGCCGGTGCTGCTCGCCTTGGCAGCGGCGAGCATGATCTACGTGGCGGTGGCCGACCTGATTCCGGGCCTGCACAAACGCCCGGAAATTCGCGCCACCGTGCAGCAGGTGCTGTTGATCGCGGCGGGTATCGGCACCATCGTCCTTACCCACCACATCGTCGATCATCTCGCGGAGTAGGCGATTCCTGTTTCGCCGCCGCGTCCGCGGCGCTCCCAAAGCACGTCGTCCTCGCCGGCTCCTTGCAGCGAGCTATCGTTTAGCCTTCCTCGACGCGTCGGTTTTTCCCTTGGCCGCCGGGCGAGCAGGTTCGGGCGCTTTCGCCGCCACGTACTGGCCGCCGTCCGGATTGCCCAGCAACTGAAACGGCGCCCAGAAATACGGCGGCGGATATTTGCGCTTGATGTCGAGCTGGGCTTGGCGCAAGGCGTCCAGCTTGCCGGTGCGACCGAGGTTGGTGTAGAAGGCACGCATCAGGTCGGAGGTGGCCTGATCGTCGACCTTCCACAGGCTGGCGACAATGGTGGCGGCCCCGGCGTAGAGAAAGCCTCGCGTCAGCCCCACGACATCGTCGCCGTTGGCGATCTTGCCCAGTCCCGTTTCGCATGCCGAGAGAGTGACCAGGTCGGTATCGAGGCGCATTGAATACAGCTTGTTGACGGTGAGCAAGCCATCTCCCTGCGCCTCCTTGGACAGAAACAGCGCCGAATCGAGCGGGTTGTCCGCCTTGAACTCGCCATGGGTGGCGAAGTGCAGGTAGCGGAAGCCCTGGCCGTAGGTGCGCAGCGTTGTCTCGTTGGCTTCCTTGCGCAGGAAGGCGCGGGACTGCGGCACCATCTTGGCGATGGCGACCGCCTCCTGCTGGGCGAACTCCAGGTCGAGGCGCGGGTCGCCGAGATCCGGGTTGCCCAGCGTCAGGGCGCCGCCCGCGTATTGCGTGTCGCCGACGCGAAGATACTTCATGACGCTGGCACTGGGCAGGAGGCGCACGGCGAACTTGTCGATGAGGTATTCGCTGCCGCTGTGCAGCGCCGCCAGCGGTACATAGTGCAACACGCCATGCGAGACGAAGGTCAGGCGGGGGCGGTCGAGGAAGGCGGCGATAGGGGTTACCAGCTTTTTGTACAGCGTCTGGGCATGCGGCAGTTGCGTCTTGCCTTCCGGCTCTTCGAGGGCGGTGCGCCAGGCGCGCACTTCTGCTTCCAGTTCGCCCGTTTGCGTGCGCACCACGCGCAGACTGTCGCGGTTCAGAACGAAGGCATACAGCCACTGGCTGTCGTAGTAATACTCGACCAGCGTTTCGTCCGGCCTCAGCTTGGCCTGGATGTCCGCCAGCGGGGTGGTGCTGACGGAGACCAGGGTGGCCAGTTCCGGCGCTTGCTGGCGCAGTATCTCGGTGGGAGCGATGATGCTGCGGGTCGTGCTGCGTTTCTCGGCGCCCTGAACGAGGGACGCGATCTCGGTCTTTTCCGCTTGCGCCAATAGTTCGCGGATTTTCTCCGTGTCGCCGGTGGCCACGGCGAAATCCTTCTTCGAGGCGAGGATATCGACCAGGGCGCGCGACTTCGAGCGTTCGAGGTAATCGAAAGCCTCGGTAAACTGACCCGTGGCGAACAGCCCGCCGATCAGGTGGTGGTAGACCGCCTGCTTGTCGCCGGCGAAACCGATCTTGTTGGCCTCGGTATTGATCGACGAGCGCTGCTGCTCGATGATCTCCACCGCCTGCCGCCAGAGCCTGACGGCTTCGGCCATGTCGCCCTCACCGGCGGCGATGCGACCACGGTCGAACAGCAGCAGCCAGTAGATTTCGCCGTTGCCCGCGCTGCGCTTGTCCTTCAGCAGCTTGTCGAAACCCTCTTTGGCTTCCTTGACCTGGCCGATTTCCAGTTGCGTCTTGTAGAGCATGAATTCCTTGGGCAGTTCGAGATAGGAAAACAGGCTCTCGCCCGCGTCCATGCCGGCCACCGCATCGGCGACGCCGACGGCAAAGGCGTCGAACAGCGATTTCTCGTCCTTGCGCAAGGCCTCGTTGGCCTTGGCATACTCACCCACCGAAACGTAGATGCGCGCCACGCCCAGCCATTTTTCCGGCGCCAGCAGCGAATAGTTGCCCGAGGTGTCGACGGCGGTGAGATCGGCGGCGATTTTCAGCGCCGCCTCGCGGTTGCCGCCGAAGCCCTCGGCCAGGCCGTGACTGGTCAGGGTCATGATGCGCAGCGCACGCTCCCCATTCGATCCGACGACAATGGAGTCGGTCGCGGCACGCGCCGCCGCCATGGCCTTGGGATAGTCGCGCAGTTCGTTGTAGGCCTCGGAGCGCATCAGGTGCAGGTAGGGGACGACGGAGCCTTCGAGTTCTTTTTGCTGCCCCGCCATGCCGGCGCCGAAGCGCGCCATGCCGGCGAGGAACGGGCTGTCGCGCGCCATCTCCTCCATGTCGATAATCGAGATGTCGCCCTTGTTCACGTTGTCTTCGAGCTTGGCGAGGCAGGGAAACAGTTTGTTATAGCGCTTGAGCTTGCCGTAGGCGGCGCACTGGAACATCAGCTTGGCGCTCTTCGGATTCGGGTCGTCGCCGATCTCTTTTTCCATGAGCTTTTCCAGCTCGACGTAGCGTCCGGCGCTGAACAGCTTGCCGCGTTCGGGCACTATGGACGCTTGTGCCAGATCGGCGTGGAGCGGTACAAGCAGCAACAGGACCAGAATCAAGGCACGCATCATGATTTCCTTTCGACGTTGAAGCCACATGATAAACGCTACGCCGGGCCGGCGTCGCCCGCCAGCATCGCGGCGCGGCTGTCAGGGGTTTCCAGGCTGATGCGGCCGAGTTTGCCGCCGCGATAATCGGTGAGCAGAACCATTGCCGCCTTTTCCAGGTCCAGCTCGCCGCCGCGACGGCCCTTGACGATGCAGCCGCGCTTCCTGGCTACGGCCTCGACTACGCCGACCCCGTCCATGCCGTCGATGACGATGCCATAGCGCTCTGTCAGCATGGCCGGGTAGCGTTGCAGCAGCAGCGCGGCGAGGAAGATCGCCACTTCCGAATCGATCACCGCATTGCGCCCGATGGCGTGGCTGGCGGCGAGCATGAAGCCGTCGCTGTCGTGCTGGATCTTCGGCCACATCAGGCCCGGCGTGTCGGTGATGCTCATGGTCGGGTCGAGGTCGATGCACATCTGCGACTTGGTCACCGCCGGCTCGTCGCCGACGGCGGCGACGCGGCGCTTGAGCAGGGCATTCATCAGCGTCGATTTGCCGACGTTGGGAATGCCCATGATCAGCATGCGCAACGGCTTGATGCCGTCGTTGCGATGCGGCGCCAGGGTCTTGCACAGGCCTGGCACGCGCGCCGCCTCGCCCGGCTTCTTGCTCGATATGGCGACGGCCTTGACCCCCGGCTGGCTGTTGTAATAATCGAGCCAGGCTTGCGTCACCAGCGGGTCGGCGAGGTCGGACTTGTTCAGCAGCTTGAGGCAGGGACGCTGGCGGTGCAGGCGCAGCTCGCGGATCATCGGGTTGCTGCTGGCCTCGGGCAGACGCGCATCGCAGACCTCGATCACCACGTCGATCAGCGCCATGGTCTCGGCGGCCTTCTTGCGGGCCGAGGTCATGTGGCCGGGGAACCACTGTATGGTCATGGAATAATCAGTTCAGAGCGGAATCAGTTTGCGGCGACTATGTGAATTTCTTCATCCGCCAGGCGCACGATCTGGCCCGGTCGCAGCTTGCGCCGGGTGCGGGTTTCAATTTCGCCGTCCACGCCAACGGCGCCTTCGGCGATCAGCGCCTTGGCGGCGCCACCGGAAGGCGCCAGGCCCAGCAGCTTGAGGAGGACGTTCAGTTCGATGAACTCGCCCTGAAGTTGAAAGCGGTGAATGGTCAAGAAGTCCTCCAGTGCCGCCGATTATAGTCGGCGCTGGCGGTACGGCGTTTTGCGGGTCGCGACGCGTCGCCCGTTCGCAGGGCAGGCTCACTTGCCCTTGCTTGCCCTCACTTGGCGAGGGAATCGAGGGCGCTGGTGACATCGATGTGGATCACGGCGTCGAACTGCCGCGCCAGCACCGCATGGAAATAGTGGTTCTTGCGTTCGTCGCCGGGCACGTAGATGACGCCTACCGCGCGCTCCAGCCGCCGCTCGGCATACTTTTCGGCCACGGCAGGGTTGTCGCGGAAGACCAGCAGCATGGCGGGCAGCCCCTGTCGGTGCAGGACTTCATGCCAGCTCCCGCGCAGCGCCGGTCGCAGCCGCCGGACGCGGTCCCGCGCACCCCACTCGGGCGCCGCGCGCACCTTGCCGCGATACGTGGAAAACCCGACCAGCACCGCCTCATCAAAGTAGCGCTGGCGCATCAACTGGCCGAGGCTGAGTTCGCCCGCCGGGGCCTGATCCGTGGCGCGCGCATCGCCCTGATGCAGGTTGTGGCCCCACACCACCACCTTGCCCTGCGGTCCCAGGCGCTCCAGCACCTGAACGATGGTATCGGCCATGTGCTGCTCGCGCAGGTTCCACGAGGGCGGACCCAGCCGGTACAAAGCGCGGTAGTAGCTTTCGCCGCTGCTGACCACGCGTGCGCTCTGCCATGCGGCGAAGTCATCCTCGGCGGTCGGCGCAGGCTCCATCTCGGCCAGTTGCGCCGCCGCGCCCTCGGCGCAGGAGCGGGTCCGACCCGCGTCGGCATCGCGTCCATAGAGCATCGGCTCGGGCAAAAAATCGTTGAAGCAGCCATAGCGCTGGCGGGCCGTCGCCGCCGCGACGATGGAGCGCCGCGCCAGATGGCGCACGACCGCATCGGCCGACTCGGGAACGCTGTAGAGGTCCATGCCGTACAGCCTTACCGGCGCCGCAGCGCCGCCACGGACACGGTTGATGGCGCGCAGGCTCTCGATGAAATCGCGGGCCTCGCTGTTGCGCCAGGGCCAGCCGGGAAAGCGCACGAAGCCGGCCAGCGCCGAGACGGCATCGCTGTCGCGGCCCGCGCCCCGGATGTAGGCGTCGAGGCGGGTCACCGGTTCCCAGGGCGCTTCCAGCACCACGGCGCCGAAGCCCTGCTCTTCGATCAGGCGCCGCGTGATGCGCGCCCGCTCCCGGTAGAACTCGCGGCTGCCGTGGCTGGCCTCGCCGAGCATGACCACGCGCGCCTTGGCCGTCAGCGCCAGCAGGGCGTCGTAGTCCCGGTCGACGCCGGTCAACGGCTGCGCGGCGAAACAGGAAAACGCGGACAGAAGCGGAATCAGCCATGCCGCATTTCTTGCCATGGAGAACATGGAGGACACAGAGGACATGGAGATGGGGATCATGGCGGCGTCAATAGTCGGCGCTGGTGGTACGGCGGGGGGCTCCGAACAGAAGCATATCTGGAATGATAGCCGGCTGCTTAAAGGCTCCCGACGCGAGCTGTGGCGCGAGGGTAAATAGGCATGGCCGATCTGTTCGTCGAGCGCCTGGGCCAGCCCCGTTTTAACCGGGGGCAGCCGCAGCCTGGTTGATGCCAGCGTGACGCGGTCGGCGTATATCGCTGGCCTGCAAGCCGCCTATGCCCGCGACTACGCGTCCCTACTCGCCTGTGCTCGAAGCTGACACCATGACCCTTGATCGGCTCCAGTCGGACACAACCAGACACTTGAAATACCTGGTTGCCAGGACAAGCCCAGAACGATTTGATCGCTAGAAACTAGCCGTCAAGCGTTCTGAAATTGCCATTTCGACCAATGGCAGAATTTGATTCGCCACCATCTGACATCCTTCTGCCGTCATATGCCCGAGGTTGGGCGGAGGTTGGTCAAACTGAAAGTGTTCGCGGTCTTTCGGCACGTTCCTATGCCAATGCCCGTAGTAAAGCGCCCCGTACTTAAGCGCTGTATCCCGACCCTCGTCTTCTGTTTGAATATAACCGTGAGAAATGTAGATCGTACGAAGTTTTTTTTGTTGTAATTCAGCAAGAATCTTCTCTGAATACTCAACATTCGATGACTTATTCCTATCATTTGGCCCCGGCTCAAAGATGACCAGTCGAGTGTTTCCATTGATTAGATCAGGCATTCTGTTGATCATCCAGAAAGGCTTGTCACCATCTACGCCAGCATTCACTACCGTTACATCATGCCCCTTGGCGCGGAGTTGATCTTGCAGATGCGCGGTAAATGACTTTGATCGTTCGACATTCTTGCTGTTCGTGTTGCTTGTTCCAAAGGCAAGAATTTCGTACGCCGTTGCGGTAAGGGGGGCAAGAAGCATTATGGCAATCAATAATTGCGCAATCACATTACGTTTCCTTCGGACTACTCGATGCCAATAGCATGGATAGTTGATCAATTCCAGACTAGCGAAATTCTAACACCCGCGCATTCGGATGGGAATCATGTCGCGATGGCTTTCAAACGCCAATGACCGCTTAGAGCACTTCTCCGCCCTTCGCCGCTTCGTTGCCAAGCACGTGACTACTGGAGCTTCGATCAGAAAGTCGGCGCTGGCGAGACGGCGCGCCATTGTGCGAAGGCGTCGGCAGGCGGCAGACGCACCCGATCGCCTTGCGCGGTACCGGGCAACGAGTCTGTCAGGCTGGCTTGCGGCGGCTGGCGATGAAGCGGTCGAGTTGATTGGCGAAGCTTTGCCGGTCGGCGTGGCTGAAGGCGGGTGGCCCGCCGGTCTCGACGCCGCTGCTGCGCAGGGTGTCCATGAAGTTGCGCATGTCGAGTAGCTGGCGGATGTTCTCGGCGCTGTAGAACTCGCCGCGCGGATTGAGCGCAAAGGCCTGCTTGTCGATCACCAGCGCCGCCAGCGGGATGTCGGCGGTGATCACCAGGTCGCCCGGCGCCGCCTGTTCGACGATATGACTATCGGCCACGTCGAAACCCTGCGGCACCTGTACCGCCCTGATGTAAGGCGAGGGCGGCACCCGCAGCCACTGGTTGGCGACCAGAACCAGCGGCAGGCCATGCCGCGTGGCGGCGCGGTAGAGAATTTCCTTGATGACGCCGGGGCAGGCGTCGGCATCGACCCATATCTGCATAATGGCGACTTTGATTGACCGGACTGGATTATGTGCCCGCGAGAGGCGGGGACGGTATCCTTGACGACATGAACCAACCCTCAACCCTGCCGCCCGATGATCTTGCGGCGCTTGTCACGCCCGACGTGCAGCGGCTTGCCGCGCGCATGGCGCAGGATGCCTTCACGCGAATCTTCCGCCTGACGCTGGAGGGCGACGAAGATGCCATCCAGCTTGCCGTGGCCGAAATCGAGCGCCTTGCCCGCAACTGGGTTCGCGCCGCGCCGGATGACGACGCGCGCGCCTTGCGGCTGGCCTTGCTGCTGGCGGGCATCGACCAGTGGCGGCTGGCCTGGTGCCAGGCGTTCGGCCTCGTGGCGATTCCCGGCATCGGTGCTTTGCTCGGCGCCCTGCGCGGCGATCTGGATGCCACGACCGAGGAGCGCTTGCAGCGGCAATTCGCCGCCATCGAGCAGCACGAAAGCGATGCCGTCGATTTCAAGATGGAATTGCGCCGCAACATCCATCTGGCATTGTGGCACGCCATGATTGCCTGCGAGGAGCGGGATGAGGCATTGGCCATTCTCGCCGCGCTGGGCGGCATGCTGGTGGCGCTGGTTGGTCAAATGCCGACGCTCGGCTGGCGCCTGACCGCCGACGCGCTCGCCCACATTCAGTTGCGCTGCCTGACGGATGCTGCGGCCAGCGAGGGCCTTGCGCGGGAGACCACTCAGGAACTGTTCACTGTCTTGCGCCAGGCGCTACCCGGCGAGATCTTCGAGCCGATGCTGGCGCACGCCAATCGGGCGGTCATCGCCTGGCAGCAGTCGCGGCGCGCGCATTAGCCGCCAGTCCCGGAGCGGGTTCCGCCTACAGCAACCGCTGCAACAATCTGGCGCCCCATTCCTTGAAATGGAGTATCAGTGAACGGCGTTCCCAGGTCTTCGCATCGATAGCCTCAGAGGCTTCGAGGTCGCGTGCAAACATGGTCTGCATTTGCCGCGCGAATTCGCGCCCCAGGACCACCGCGTTGATCTCGTCGTTGTCGAGGAAGCTGCGCCAGTCGAGGTTGCTGGAGCCGAGGCAGGACCAGACGCCGTCGATCATTGCGGTCTTGGAATGCAGCAGCGCGCCGCGTCGTTCGTGGATCCTGACGCCGGCTTTGAGCAGGGCCGAATAGTGCGAGCGCCCGGCATGAAACGTCAGGCCCGAATCGGAATGGCTCGGCAGGATGAGCGTCACTGCGACACCGCGTCCTGCTGCGTCGATCAGGGATTTCAGCAACTGGGGATCGGGCACGAAGTAGGCATGGGTGAGCTGTACCTGTTTTTCGGCATTGCCGATGGCCGAGATCAGCGTCAGGTAGATCAGGCTGTAGGGATCGTCGGGCGTGCTGCCGATGGCGCGCACCATGTCCTTGCCCTGCGCCTTCAGCTCGGGAAAATACTCCTTCGCGGCCAGCGGCTTGCCGTGCTGCTTGGTCCATGTCTCCATGAACAGCTTCTGCAATTCACCGACCACCGGGCCTTCGATTTGCAGGTCGGTATCGCGCCATGGAATCTTGTTTTCGCGGGGCTTCCCGGAGCGTCCGGCCCCCGATCCAGAAGAATTGACGCTGCTGATATTGATGCCGCCGATGAATGCGGTGCGCCCGTCGACGATCAGCAGTTTTCGGTGATCGCGGTTATTGATCAGCCATCGTCCCTTTGCCGCCAGCGGGTTGATCGGATTGAATTCGAGGACTTCGATGCCGCCTTGCGTCAGCCGCTCGAAATAGGCCTTTGGCGTATTGATGCCGCCGACGCTGTCGTAGATGACGTTGACCTGGACGCCCCGGCCCTGCTGCTCCAGCAGCAAATCGGCAAACTCGCGACCGATATCATCGTCTTCGATGATGTAGGACTCAAGGTTGATGTGGTCGCGGGCCTGGCGGATCGCGGCGAACATGGCCGCGTAGATGGCCGCGCCATTCTGCAACAGGGTGATCTTGTTGCCCAGGATGAGCGGGCTGCCGACGATGGCCTGTTCCAGCGCGATCTGCTTTTCCAGAATGTCGATGTCGCCGGACTTGCGCTTGAGCTCGGCGAGAATGGCGGCGCTTCTTTTCGCGGAAAGCGGACCGCTCGCGTTCTCGAATCGGGCGGCCTGCCCGGCGTGCCTTGCTATGAGGGCATCGGTATCGGGCAGCGTCGCACAGCCCGTTGCCGAGAGCAGGAGGAACATGATTGCGGCGGCATTTTTCAGCGCACGGCATGGCAGTATCAATCCGCAGCAAGGGAATTCCGGTTTTCGCGTCATGGCTGTTTCCGTGGAGCCACGTTCTTTTTGACTGGATGCGGCAACGCCCTTGCGTCTCGCACCAATTGCCCGCAATCGCTGTCCTTTCCCGGACCGGCGTCGATCAGCGGGATCAGCGTAAGCAGTGGATTGACAATGCCCAGTGCAATCGCGCCGAACGCGCGCGCGGCGATGCGGCCTTTATCGACTTCGACCGCTGGTTTGGCAAAGCTGCCGCGAATGTAGATCGGGCTGCGCAATGCCAGCGGACTGGTGTTCTTGGTTTTCTGGTTGAGCGTCAGGTCCAGCCTTTCCTGCGCCAGATCGATGTTGCCGGTGCCGATGATGGTGGTCACCTCGGTGTCGAAGATCAGCGCGCGGGCGCTCATGCTGCCTTGCTTGACATCGAAGTCGGCCACGCCGCAGCGCAATTTGACGAGTCTGTCGCCCGACAATTTCAGTTCCAGTATTTCCCAGAGGTGCAGGCCGACTTTCTCCATCATCAACTTGCTGATTTCGCCGCCGGCGACGACCAGCCCCACCTTGCCGCTGGAATTCGCCAGCATGCGCCCGACCGAGTTGCCTTTGCCCGCCAGATCGAACTCACCGTTGACCTGGCCGATGCTGGCCTGGTTCAGGTCGACGGTCGGAAACAGCCTGGCCAGGAGGATTTTTCTCGCCCTTACCCGGGCGTGCGCCACAATCGGGTCGGTGCGCCCATCCAGCGAGATCACGGCGTTGAGCTGGCCGCCGGCCACGCCGACATCGAGCGGATCGAGCGTCAACACGGAATCGCGCAAGCTCAAATGGGTAACGAGGTTTTCCAGCGGCAACTCTTTGGCGCGGCGAATGGTCCTGGCCTTCAGCGTGACTTCGGCGTCGACGCTGTTCCAGCGCTCGGTCTTGAACGGCGTGTCCGGCAGCACGCGGGCTTGCGCGGGTGTGGCGGCGGATGGCGCGGAAGGCGGCGCAGCGGCCTGTTTGGCGGCTTGCAGCTTGCCGGGTTTGGCGCCAATCAGCGGGCCAAGATCATCGATATCGAGCAGCTTGGAAACCAGATCAGCGGACATTGCCGGGCGTTTGCCGCTGGTGTCGATGCGCAAGCTGCCGGCGATGTCGCTGTCGCCGATCCGGCCCGAAAAATTCTCGTAGCGCCAGGTTCGTCCGGCGCGCACGATGTGGCCGTCGGTCGCGTAGGCGCGGGTTTCCGGAAACGCGATGCCGAGCAAGGGAAATAGCTGTGCCAGACTGTCGCCGCGCAATGCAAGCTGCATGTCCATGGCGGAAAACTTCAACAAGCTGGTAATGCTGCCGTCGGCCTTGACGTGGGTGTGCCCGACGCTGAGATAGACTTTCAGCGGATAGGGCGTGTCTTCGTCCTGCAAGCCAAGCACAGGACCGCCGTTGCCGTGTGCGTTGAGCGGCAAACCCTGGTATTGCCCTTGCGCGGTGAAGCCAAGCCCGGCCCTGGCTTGCTGGGTATTCGATGTAGACAGCGTGGACCGGATGCGGGTCTTCTTGTCGACATCGTCGTAGCCGATCTGGCCGTCGTCCAGCGTCAGGCGGTCGATCCGTATGCGCGCCTTTTCGTCCTGCTGCTGGCGGTCCAGCAGCCAGTTCTTGCGACCGTCGCTGCCCTGTTCGAGATAGACCACGGGACGCTCGAATCGCACCTCGGGGAGGACGATGTTTTGCCGCAGCAGTTGCGGCAAGTCGATGGTGATTTCCACCCGGTCCGCCGTGACCATCTGTTTTTCCGTGGCCCAGTCCGGATTGGCGAAGGTCACGGACTCGGCTTGAACGCGCGGCAGAGGCCAGCCGGGTTTCAGGCTCAGTTCGCCGTTGATGGCCAGTACGCGACCGGTCTTCTCCGTCGCCATGCGCTCTATCGGGGCGCGCAGCCAGTTCCAGCCGAAAATCGCGATGAACAGAACCGCCAGCACGACAAGTGCAAGAAGTATTCCGGCTATCCATTTGAGCGAACGGAGCAGCGTCACGATGGTGGGGAGCCAATGCCGACAATTTCCAGACAGGAATGTCCGGAACTCCTCCGATTATCGGTTTTCGACAAGAGCAACTCGGTGCGACAGCGCACACAGGGCAAATGGCATGAAAGTCGGCGCTGGTGGTACGGCGCGGAGGCCGCAGTGGCCGCTGCCTGACCAAGCTCCGGCAGTCTTACAGGCAATACACAAATGTAAACAGCAGCAGCCAGACGACGTCCACGAAATGCCAATACCAGGATGCCGCCGCGAAGGCAAAATGGCTGTCGGCAGTGAAGTGGCCGGCCAGGACGCGGCCAAGGATTACGCTCAACATGATCGCTCCCAGGGTTACGTGGGCGCCGTGGAATCCGGTGAGCATGAAGAAGGTGGCGCCGTAAATGCCGGTGCGAATGCTGAACGCAGCCTCCAGGTATTCGTGGGCTTGGAGTCCGAGGAAGATCAGTCCGAGCAGGACGGTCATCAGCAGGCCGAGGACGATCTGCCAGCGGCGTCCGTTCTGCAGGCCCCAATGCGCCCAGGTGACGGACGCGCCGGAGCTGAGCAGGATCATCGTATTGACGGCGGGTATGCCCCAGGCCGCCATGGGCGTGAAGGCTTCCTTGCTGCCCGGTCCGGCGGTCGGCCAGCCGCCGAGGTAACCCGGCCAGATCGATTGCGCCGTGACCAGGTCGGGCACGGCGATATAGCGGGCATAGAACAGGGCGGCGAAGAAGCCGGCGAAGAACATCACCTCGGAAAAAATGAACCAGACCATGCCCCAGCGGAAGGACTTGTCGACCTGACCCTCCAGTTTTCCCGCCAGGCTCTCCTCGATCACCATGCCGAACCAGCCGTAGAGCATGACGACCAGCAGCAGCCCGCCCGCCAGCATCAGATAGGGCCCCGCGCCCGCCTTGGCGAGGAAGAGCACGAAGCCGCTGGCGAAGGCCAGCAAGGCCAGCGAGCCGACAGCGGGCCAGAGGGACGGCGGCGGCTGATAGTAGGGGCTAGGCGTGACCATGATGATTATCCGGTTCCAGCGTTGGCGGCGTCGTGAACGAGTGGTAGGGCGCCGGCGAGGGCAGGGTCCACTCGAGTGTCGTGGCGCCTTCCCAGGGTTTGTCGCCAGCGGCTGCGCCGCCGCGAATGCACTTGATCACCGTATAGAGGAACAGCAACTGGCTGGCGCCAAGGACGAAGCCGCCGACGCTGGCCATCATGTTGAAATCCGCGAACTGGGGCGCGTAGTCGGGGATGCGTCGCGGCATGCCGGCGAGGCCGAGGAAATGCATGGGAAAGAACGTGATGTTGCAGGCGATGGCCGTCAGCCAGAAGTGGATCTGGCCAAGGCGTTCGTCATACATGTGACCGGTCCATTTGGGCAGCCAGTAATAAATGCCGCCCATGATGCTCAGGGCGGCGCCGGCGAAGAGTACGTAGTGGAAGTGCGCGACGACGTAATAGGTGTCCTGAAGCTGCACATCGACGGGCACCATGGCCAGCACCAGGCCCGAGAAGCCGCCGATGGTGAACAGGCAGACCATGGCCAGGGCGAACAGCATCGGCGTCTCGAAGCTGATGGAGCCGCGCCACAGGGTCGCCACCCAGTTGAACACCTTGACCCCCGTCGGCACGGCGATGAGCATGGTCGAGTACATGAAGAATATCTGCGCGCCCGCCGGCAGGCCGCTGGTGAACATGTGGTGGGCCCAGACCAGGAAGGAAAGGATGGCGATGGAGGCCACCGCGTACACCATCGAGACGTAGCCGAACAGCGGCTTGCGGGCGAAGGTGGGGATGATGGTGGAGACGATGCCGAAGGCCGGCAGGATCATGATGTACACCTCGGGATGGCCGAAGAACCAGAACAGGTGCTGGAACATGACCGGGTCGCCGCCCCCGGCGGCATCGAAGAAGTGGGTGCCGAAGTGGCGATCGGTGAGCAGCATGGTGACGACGCTGGCCAGTACCGGCATCACCGCCACCAGCAGGTAAGCGGTGATGAGCCAGGTCCACACGAAGATGGGCATGGTCATCAGCTTCATGCCGGGCGTGCGCAGGTTGAGGATGGTGACGATGATGTTGATGGCGCCGAGGATCGACGACAGGCCCATGATGTGGATGGCGAATATCGTCATGTCGTAGGCGATGCCACCCTGAATGTAGAGTGGCGGATACATCGTCCAGCCGCCGGAGGTGGCGCCGCCGGGCACGAAGAAGGAAGAAAGCATCAGGCAGGCCGCCGCCGGCAACAGCCAGAAACTCCAGTTGTTGAGCCGTGGGAAAGCCATGTCCGGCGCGCCGATCATCAGCGGTACCTGCCAGTTGGCGAAGCCGACGAAGGCCGGCATGATGGCGCCGAAGATCATCAGCAGGCCGTGCATGGTCGTCAGCTGGTTGAAGAGTCCCGGCTGGACAAGCTGCAAGCCCGGCTGGAACAGCTCGGCGCGGATCAGCATCGCCAGCGAGCCGGCGACGAGGAACATGCTCAGCGAGAACCACAGGTAGAGCGTGCCGATGTCCTTGTGGTTGGTCGAGGTCAGCCAGCGCATGGGGCCGGTGGGGTGGCTCTGGTATCCAGAATGGATGGCGGCGGCGTCCATGGCGGTGGTCCTCAGTGGCGCAAGGCAGCGATTTCGGCGGGCTGCACAATGTTGTCCGGTGCGGCGACCCGGTTATGCCAACTGTTGCGCTCGTAGGTGATGACGGCGGCGATATCCTGGTCCGGCAGCAGCTTGCCGAAGGCCTGCATGGAGGTGCCCGGCTTGCCGTTGAAGACCCGGTCGATGTGTGCGAGCTTCGGGCCGTTGACAATGGCCGAGCCGTCCATGGCCGGGAAGGCGCCAGGGATGCCGAGCCCCGTCGACTGGTGGCAGACAGCGCAGTTGGCGTTGTAGACCTGCTCGCCCCGTGCCATTAATTCGGCGATGGAAAACACCTTGCCGATGGCGGCCTGGGCTGTAGCTCGGGTGGTTGCGACTCCTGCCATCTGCCCGGCCTTCCAGGCGGCAAACTGTTCCGGGGTCACGGCTTCGACGACGATGGGCATGAAGCCGTGGCCCATGCCGCAAAGTTCCGCGCACTGGCCGCGGAAGGTGCCCGGCTTGTCCACGCGGAACCAGGCCTCCTTGATGAAGCCGGGGATGGCGTCCTGCTTGACGCCCAAAGCCGGAACCCACCAGGAATGGATGACATCGGTGGCGGTCAGCACCAGGCGCACCTTGCTGCCGGTCGGCACCACCAGGGGGCGATCCACTTCCAGCAGGTAATGGGCCGATTGCGGGCGACCGCTGTCGATCTCGGCGCGGGGCGTCGACATGTTGCTGACCAGGCGCAGTCCGTCGTCCAGGTACTCGTACTCCCATCGCCACTGATGGCCGGTGACTTTGACGGTCATGTCGGAATCGCCGACGTTCTTCATATCCAGTATGAGTTGCGTCGCCGGCCACGCCATGCCGATCAGGATTAGCACCGGAACGACGGTCCACAGCACTTCGAGCCGCGTGTTGTCGCGGAAGCCGGCAGCCGCGTGGCCTGCCGCCTTGCGATGGCGCCAGAGGGCGTAGAACATCGGCAGGAACACCACCAGGAATATGCCGAAGCAGATCCACAGCACCAGGGTGTGCAGATCGTAAATGTCGCGGGCGATGCCGGTAGCCGGCGGCGGCAGATTGATCGCCATCTCGGCCAGGGCGCCGGGCGCCGCGAGTATCAGCGCGATGGAAAAGGGTGGCTTGACGCGGTTCATGTGCGCCTCCCGGTCAGCGCTACGGCGATGGACGCCAGCAGCAACGCAGCGCCCAGGTTATGCGCCAGCGCCAGCGGCAACGGCAGCCGCAGGACGACGTTGGCGATGCCCAATGCAATCTGCATGACGAGTGCTATGGCGATGAAAAGCCCAAACGGTCGTTGGGCCGGCTTCTGCATCAGTACAAATGCATAGCTGCCGGCGATCATCAGCACCGCCGCTGCGCCCAGGCGATGCGCCCATTGGATGGCAGCCGCTGTCGTCTGCGGCCACCAGCCGTCGGCACAGACGAGCGAATCGGAGCAGGCGAGTCCCGCGTAGTTGCTGGCTACCCAGCCGCCGAGCCCGACCTGGACCAGTGCGGCGGCCAGGGCGAAGCCGCCCAGCCGCCGCCAACTGCCGC
The DNA here is from genome assembly GCA_023229545.1 of Sulfuritalea sp. Lineage (GTDB taxonomy): Bacteria > Pseudomonadota > Gammaproteobacteria > Burkholderiales > Rhodocyclaceae > Sulfuritalea. The sequence continues at coordinate 23,470 of JALNZB010000036.1, forward strand.
TATCCCTGGCGCCGAACTCGCGTCGACAGAGGACGACCAGTGTTGTCCACACCAGCAGACCTCCCAGCAGGTGAGCAGTGACGATGACCGGCTGCAACAGCTCGGTGACGGTCCACATGCCCATCAGCGCTTGCAGACCCACGAGAGCGCAAAGTCCGCTGGTGAGCCAGGCGCCAGGGTGGGGCGGTCGGCGCCATGCAGCGACGGTCAGACCCAGAATCAGCAGACCCAGACTGCCGGCGGCATAGCGGTGGATCATTTCGCGCCAGGCGCGACCGGCGTCGACCGCATGGTCAGGCACCAAGAGGTGACCGTAGCAGCCGGGCCAGTCCGGGCAACCGAGGCCGGCGTCGGTGAGCCGGACATAGGCGCCGAGTCCGACCACGCACAGGGCAAGCGCCGTGGCGAGCAGCAGCAGCGACCGGTACGCCCCGGAGTGCGCGGGCGCCGTCGTCACGTCGGCAACCATCACATGGGCAGCCATGGCGTCACCAGACGGTCGAGGAACAGGGCGGCGAACAGCAAACCCAGATAGGTGATCGAGTAGCGGAACAGGCGCCACGATGCCGCGTCGCTATAGTCGCGCCAGAGCCGGAAGAAACGCAGCAGGAACACCGCGTCGAGGACTGTTGCCGCGCCGGCATAGGCGACGCCGGCCATGTTCAGGGCGACCGGCAGGAAGCTCGCCGCGCTCAGCAATGCCACATAGATGAGGCATTGCAGGCAGGTGTAGCGGATGCCGTGGGTTATCGGCAGCATGGGGAAACCGGCCCTGGCGTAGTCGTCGCGCCGCGCCATGCACAAGGCCCAGAAGTGCGGCGGCGTCCACAGGAAGATGATGAGGAAAAGCACGACGGCTTGCGGCGCCACCTGCCCGGTCATGGCCGTCCAGCCCAACAGGGGCGGCATGGCGCCGGCGGCGCCGCCGATGACGATGTTCATCGGCGTGGCCGGCTTCAGCACCACCGTATAGATTACCGCGTAGCCGAGGAAGGTGGCGAGCGTCAGCCACAGGGTCAGGTCGTTGACCCAGGTATGCAGTACCACGAGGCCGCTGCCGCCGAGGACCATGGCCAGGCTCAGCGCCTCGGTCGGCGCGATGTCGCCGCGCGGCAAGGGGCGGCTGCGGGTGCGCGCCATGCGGGCGTCCAGGGTGCGTTCGACGAGGCAGTTGATGGCGGCGGCGGCGAAGGCCACCATGCCGATGCCTGCCGAGGCAGCCAAAAAGCGGGCCAGCGGCGGCAGCCCCGGTTGTGCCAGCAGCATGCCGACCATGGCGGTGAACACGATCAGGCTGTTCACCCGCAACTTGCACAGGGAGGCGAAGGCCCGCAGACGGGGCGAACGGGTCAAGACGGCGGTATTCATGATGGCGTCCTTTTCACGGCGGAGCCGATCCAGAGCACAACTGCGGCGACGGCGAAGCCGAACCACTGCACGGCGTAGCTCAAATTGCGTGTGGCACCCGCGTCGGCGCGCGGCCAATCGCGCGCGAATCCGCCGCCTGCGCTTTGCGGCGACAGGCGGACCACCGCCGGTTGCAGTCGCATGCCGGTCAGTGCCTGGAAGCGGTCGAGGTCGAGGTGCTGCCAGACGGGTTCCCAGCCTTCGCCGGGGCGGGCGAGGGAGAAGGTCCATGGCGGCGGGACGACGGCGATTCCGTCCACGGCGACGATTCCCTCCGGCGTCGCGACGACCGGCAACTGCCGCCGGTCGGCTGGCGCAGGAACCCAGCCGCGATTTACCAGTACCGTCATGTCGCTGCCGGCCAGACGCAGCGGCGTGATGACCTCGTAGCCGGCCTGTCCGTGCCGGACACGGTTATCCAGAAAGAACTGGCGGTTCGGCTGGTAGTGGCCCGCAGCCGTGACATGCCGTTCGCGCAAAGACTCAGCATCGACGATCACGGCTGGCAGAACGATGGCCGGCATTTCCATGCGCGCCTCCAGCAGGCGCTCGGCGGCTTCGCGCTCATGGGCGCGGTCGAGTTGCCAGAGGCCGAGGCCGATCAGGCAGGGCAGCGCCACAGTCAGCAGCAGCGTGGCACGGGGCTGCGGGTGGAAGCAAAAGGCCGCCGTGGCAATCATGAAAATTCCCGCCCATAATGGGAGCGTCCATTTCTTGCGAGGAGCAACGCCGTGGTGATCAAGACCCTGGTCGTGCTGATGCTGCTGGCGGTGATCGCCAGTCTGTTTTCCGGGCTGTTCTTCATGCTGCGGCAAGGTGGCGGCGGCAAGCGCACCGTGCAGGCGCTGACGCTGCGCATCGTCCTTTCCGTGGGCTTGTTCATCCTCCTCATGATTGGTTTCCAGACAGGCCTTTGGGGTTCGCGCTGACGGCGGCGACGCGGACGGTCGACAGCGGAAAGAAGGCATAGGCCAGTGTCAATTCGCTGACCTCCGGGTCCATGTCTGATCGAATGGCGAAAGCCACCGCCATCCGGCGTTCTTCAAACGGCGCCATGGTCTGGTGGGCGAAGCAGAAGCACTCGATCTTGTGCACGTGGCGGGCTGCCTGGCCGGGGGTTACGCCGGGGATCGCCTGGCCCGTCACGGACCTACCGCTCAGATTGCGCACCGAGTACTCGACGACCTGAAATTCGCCAGGATGAACCGTCAAGGATCGGGTAAGGGAGCGCACCTCCCAAGGCAGCCCGGGCATAACCGTGCCGATGAACTGCACCGTCACAACGCGGCTGCGGTCAATACGATTGTCAGTCTGGCGACCGCCAAGATTGAACCCGCCGATTTGGAAACCATCGTTCGCCGCCACGCGCCCGTTGAGGCCGGCGGCTTGGCAAAGCACGTCGTAGAGCGGCACCAGCGCCAGGGTGAAGACGACAGAAGCAGTTGCGACCAGCAACAGCCGCAGCACCACGCTGCGGTGGGCGACGACGGGCACCTGGCGACAGGAAGGAGCGGGCTTCCGAACCGAGCCTCTGGCTTCCAATAGCATCGCCGCTCTCCTCCCTGGAACGGGAATCCCCAGACCGCCGGATACCCGACAACCGTTGTATGGTATTAACCATTATTGTCGACAATGTAAAAAGGTCAAGGGGGATATTCACGACAGTGTGCGCCGACGTGCAGGGCCGACCACGGGTTCCGAACGGTAGCCGACGCTCGCAGACGCGCAGCGCGGGCCGGCGGTTCAAGCTATCGGCGCTGGTTTACTGTGCCGCTCTCAGGGCCGGCAGCGCCGACTGGCGCAGCATCGACGAGGCGCCCAGCCAGCCAGCGACGACGACCAGCACGGTGCCGACGAGAAGGCCGATGAGCCACAATGCCGGCTGCGGCAGGTAATCGAGGTGAAAGGCGAAGCGCGCCAAACCCCAGCCGATGAGGCTGGCGGCGATGCCGGCAAGCAGGCCGGCCAGCGCCCCGAGCGCGGCGAATTCGGCCAGCAGCGCAGTGGAAAGTTGCCTGTTCCTGGCGCCGAGGGCGCGCAGCACGGCCAGTTCGTGGCGGCGCTCGTCGCCGCTGGCTTGCAGCGCCGCGTAGAGCACCGCTAGGCCGGCCAGCACGGCGAAGCCGAACACCAGTTGCACGGCGCGCGCCACTTGGTCGATGGTCGCATGCAGTTGCCGGACCAAGGCGGCGACATCGATCACCGTCAGGTTGGGGAAGGCTCGCACCAGCTCGGGTATGACGCTGGCCCTGTCGGACGGCAGATGAAAACTGGTGATGTAGCTCGCCGGGAAATTGTCCAGCACGCCAGGCGGCGCCATGACAAAGAAATTGACGCGCATCGAATCCCAGTCGAGTTTGCGCAGACTGGTAATCGTCGCCTCGACCCGGTTGCCGGCGATGTCGTAGGCCAGGCGATCACCCAGTTTGAGGTTCAGCGTCTCGGCCAGGCCTTGCTCGACGGAAAACTCTGCGGCTGGCGTGACGCCGTGCCAGCGCCCGCCGCTGATCGTGTTGCCGGCGGGAAGCGTGGCCGACCACGACAGGTTGAATTCCCGATCGATCAGGCGCTGGGCACGATCATCGGCATAGCTCTCCGGCCCGATCGCATTGTCATTGATCCGCACCAGGCGGCCTCGCACCATCGGCTCCAGCTCCGGCGCAGGCAGCCCGCGCGCCTTGAAGAAGTCGGCGATGGCGACACGCTGATCGGGCTGGATATTGATCGCAAATCGATTCGGCGCGTCGGTGGGCACGCGCGCCTGCCAGTTGTCGAGCAAATCGCCGCGCGCCACAGTGAGCAGCAGCAGGGCGGTGAGGCCCAGCGCCAGCGCCACTGCCTGCACCAGCGTCGCCGCCAGCCGCCGCCGCAGATTGACCAGCCCGTGACGCCAGCCATAACCGCCACCGACAGGCCGCAGACGACTCAAGGCGGCAAGCAGCAGGCGCGCCATGCCGGCGAAGAAGCCGAGCGCGATGACGAAACCGCCCAGCACGATCAGCCCCAGGCGCAGTTCTCCCGCCATCCACAGCATCAGCGCCGCCAGCACCAGCGCGCCCAGCAGATACGCGCCGACGGAGGCGGACAGTGAGGAAAATTCGGACGCGCTCCATTCGCGCCGCAGCACGCGGATGGTCGGCACGCGCCGCAAGCGCAGCAGTGGTGGCAGGGCGAAGCCGACGATCAGCGTGATGCCCACCAGCAGCCCGTGCAGCCAGGGCAGCAGCGAGGGCGCCGGCAGTTTTGTCGTCAGCAAACCGGCGAGCAAAGTTTGCAGCGCTACCTGCACGGCATAGCCCAGCAGGCAACCCGCCAGCGTCGCCGCCAGGCCGAAGAGGAGGAATTCGCCGCCGTGAATCAGCAGCAGTTGCCGGCCCGAGGCGCCCATGCAGCGCATCACCGCGCAGCCGTCGAGATGCCGCCGCATGTAACGTTCGGCGGCCAGCGCCACGGCCACGGCGGCCAGAATCACGGCCAGCAGCGCGGCCAGACGCAGGAAGCGCTGCGCCCGTTCCGTCACGTTGCGAATCTCGGGCCGCGCGTTATCCAGGCTTTCGATTCTTTCGCCGCGACCCAACTGCGTCTTGGCCCAGACTTCAAAAGCCGCCACCACCGCCGCTTCACCGGCCAGATGGAGGCGATAGCGCACCCGGCTGCCGTTCTGGATCAGGCCGGTCGCCGGCAAGTCGGCCAGGTTGATCATCAGGCGCGGCGCCAAGGCAAACACGTTCATGCCGCGATCCGGTTCCTGGGTCAGCACCGGGCCGCTGGCCACCGCGATTTTTCCGAGCGCCAGCGAGGTGCCGGCGGCGAGACTCAAGGTCGTCGCCAGGCGCTCGTCGGGCCAGGCTTCGCCGGCTTGCGGCACGCGCGGATTGACGTCATCGGCGGCGTTGAGTACCGACGCGGTGCGCAAGGCGCCACGCAGGGGATAGCCGGTCGACACCGCCTTGATTTCGGCGAGCACGGCGGCATCGCCCAGGCTCACCATGCTCGGGAAGGTGATGCTCTCGGCCTGCCGCAGTCCGCGTGCCGCCGCCTCCTGCCGAAATTTGTTCGACCACGGATGATCGGCGGTCAGCAGCAGATCGCCGCCGAGCAATTTGTGCGATTCCAGCTTCAGCGCCTGCTCGACGCGGTCGGTCAGGAAGCCGACGCTGGTCAGAGCGGCGACCGCCAGCACCAGGGCGATGCCCAGCACCGTGAGTTCGCCGGCACGCCAGTCGCGGGCCAACATGCGCCGGGCCAGTCGCAACGATGAAAAAAAGTTCACCACGCCCGCATTTGTTCGATGGCCTGCTCGATGCGGTCCAGCGCAATGACCTCGATGCCTTTGAGGGCCTGCCGCGGCGCATTCGCCTTGGGCACGATGGCGTGGCTGAAGCCGAGCTTGGCGGCCTCCTTCAACCGTTCCTGGCCGCGCGGCGCGGGGCGGATTTCGCCGGCCAGGCCGACTTCGCCGAAGACCACCAGCTTGCCCGGCAGCGGCTTGTTGCGCAATGATGAAACGATGGCCAGCAACACCGCCAGATCGGCCGCCGGCTCGGCGATCTTGACGCCGCCGACGGCATTGACGAACACGTCCTGATCGGCGCAGACAATGCCGCCATGACGATGCAATACCGCCAGCAACATGGCCAGGCGATTCTGTTCGAGGCCGACCGTGAGCCGGCGCGGATTGGGCATCTGCGAGCCGTCGACCAACGCCTGTATCTCCACCAGCAGGGGCCGCGTGCCTTCCTGGGTGCACAGCACGCAGGAACCGGCGACATCGAGCGAATGCTGCGAGAGGAACAGCGCCGACGGATTGGCGACGCCGCGCAGCCCTTTCTCGGTCATGGCGAACACGCCCAGCTCATTGACGGCGCCGAAGCGGTTCTTCACCGCGCGCACCAGGCGAAAGCTGGAATGCGTATCGCCCTCGAAATAGAGCACGGTATCGACCATGTGCTCCAGCACGCGCGGACCGGCCAGGCTGCCTTCCTTGGTGACATGGCCGACGAGAATCACGCAGGTGCCGCTTTGCTTGGCGAAGCGCGTCAGTTGCGCGGCGCATTCGCGCACCTGGGCCACCGAGCCGGGCGCCGATTGCATGGCGTCCGACCACACGGTCTGGATCGAGTCGATCACCGCCACCGCCGGGCGCAGCTTGACCAGCGTGGCGAGTATTTTTTCCAGATTGATCTCGGCCAGCAACTGCATGCTGCCGACATCGAGCTGCAAACGCCGGGCGCGCAAGGCAACCTGTTCGCCGGATTCCTCGCCGGAGACATAGAGCACGTTCTGGTTGGTTTGGGCCAGCCGCGCCAGCGCCTGCAACAGCAGCGTCGACTTGCCGATGCCGGGGTCGCCGCCGATCAGCACCACACCGCCGGCCACCAGGCCGCCGCCCAGCACGCGGTCGAATTCCTCGACGCCGGTGGGCTGGCGCGGTTCCTCGCGCGGACGAATCCCGGCCAGCAGTTGCACGCCGTCGGCGCCGCCCAGCGCAGCGAAGTTGCGACCTGCCGGCTGCGCGGTTTCGATCACCGCCTCGACCAGGGTGTTCCACTGGCCGCAGCCCGGACACTGCCCCTGCCACTTGGGCGAACTGGCGCCGCACTCGGTGCAGGAATACTGTGTTTTTGCTTTCGCCATCAGATGGCTATCAATTAACTTCGATCACCGGTACGCGCGCGGCGAGGCCACAGAACAACTCGTAGGCCACGGTGCCGGCGGCGGCGGCCACCTCGTCGGCGGGCAGATGCATGTTGCCCTCGCCACCCCACAGCGTCACCGTATCGCCAACGCCGACTGTTGATGGCAGTCGGCTCAGGTCGATGCAGATCTTGTCCATCGAGACCCGGCCCAGGGTGCGCGTGCGCTGTCCGGCGACCTGCACCGGCGTGCCGGTGGGCGCGTGACGCGGGTAGCCGTCGCCATAACCGCAGGCCACCACGCCGACGCGCATCGATTCATCCGCCACGAAGCTGCTGCCGTAGCCCACGGCAGCGCCCGCCTCAAGTTGGCGCACGGCGATCAACTCGCTTTCCAGCGTCATCACCGGTCGCAGATCGAGTTCGGCGGCGCTTTGCATGGTGGGGAAGGGCGATGAACCGTAGAGCATGATGCCGGGGCGCACCCAGTCCCCCAATGCTTCCGGGAAGCGCAGCAAGGCGGCGGAATTGGCCAGCGATACGGGCAGCTTGCGGTCGTCCGCCCTGGCGCGAAAACGCGCCATCTGTTGACCGATGCCGCGCTCTTCGTCGGCGTCGGCGAAATGCGTCATGAGCGTGACGGATTCCGTGCAATCGGCGGCGTCAAGCCTGGCCAGCGCCACACTGAAATCATCCTCGTTGAAACCCAGACGGTTCATGCCGGTATTGAGCTTCAGGTAGACCGGCAGGCGCGTCGGCAGACGGGCGTCGACCAGCGCATCGACCTGCCATATCGTGTGCAGCACGGGGGTCAGTTCAAGCTCGGCGAACAAAGGCAGTTCATCAGCCTGATACGGGCCTTCCAGCATCAGGATCGGCTGCGAAATTCCCGCATCGCGCAGCGCCATGGCACCTTCCAGTTCCACCAGCGCGAATCCGTCGGTAAGGTCCATCAAGGCACGCGCCGTGGACAACAAGCCATGGCCATAGGCATCGGCCTTGACCACGCTCCAAATTCTTGAGCTGCCGGCATGGCACCGCACAATGCTGTGGTTGTGGCGCAGTGCCGACCAGTCCAGTCGTGCGCGTATCGGTCGCGACATGCTCCGTTTTATGGCTACCCCGTGACCGGGGCACGCAGCCGTACAGAAGCGAATTCGACAAAGGCGGCAACCAGCCGCGAGCGGAATTTCTCTTTTGGATAGACCATCGAGAGCGGACGAATCAGGCGCGGCTTGAGCGGTATCGCCACAATGTCGCCCAGCCGTTGTTCCTTGGTCACCGAAACGCGCGAAGCGATGGCGAAGCCCAACCCGGTCTCGACGACGCCATTGAGGGAAATCGGGCTGCCAAGTTCCATCACCACATTCATCTGATCGAACGCTATTCCCGAATTGCGGAAGAATTTCTCGGTGAACTCGCGCGTTCCGGAACCGGGTTCACGCGATATGAATGCATGTCCGAGCAGTTTTTGCGGGGTCAGTTCCTTGTTCCGCGCCAGCGGAAAGCGCGGATGACATATCACCACCAGTTCATCGTCGCAGCACACCACGCCTTCCAGAGTCGGCTCGTGCGGCAGCGATTCGATGAAGCCGATGTCGATGGTGTGCTCCATGACGCGGTGTTCGATCGTCTCCGAATTGCCAACGATAAGATGCGAACGTACGCCGGGATAAGTCGATTTGAATTCGCCGAGTATCCCCGGCAGCATGAATTCGGCGATCGTGGTCGAGGCGCCCACCATCAACGATCCACCGATCTCCCCGGTTAATTCTGACAGTCGCACATCCATCTCGGACGACAGTCCCAGAATTCTTTCAGCATAGCCGAGCACCACCTCGCCGGCCGGCGTGAGCGCGATACGCCCATGGCCGCGATCAAAAAGCCGCGTGCTGAAGTGTTCTTCGAGTTGCTTGATCTGAAAAGTCACGGCCGGCTGCGTCATGAACAGCACTTCCGCCGCCTTGGTAAACGACAACTGCTTGGCAACCGCATGAAAAACCTGAAGCCGGCGATCAGCCATGGATACCACCTCCGATTCGAAGAAATTGCGTAAGGGCGGTATTCAATCACAAAACACACCTCATGAACACAATTTATACCTCAAGAACTTGCGACAGACGCGGTATTCCCAAGTGAAATTGACTTTGCCGTGCGCCGCGACATCTCCGTTGTGGCGCTTCTTTCGTGATATAAACCCGCAGGCCAAAATACGGTCACTCAATGAGTACAGGTTTCTACATCATCATGGCGGCGCAGTTTTTCTCAGCGCTGGCCGACAATGCCCTGCTGATCGCCGCCATCGCCATCCTGCGCGACATGCACGCGCCGGCGGCCTATGAACCCCTGCTGAAAACCTGCTTTACCGTGTCCTACGTGGCGCTGGCGGCCTTCGTCGGCGCCTTTGCCGATTCCATGCCCAAATGGCGGGTCATGTTCATCAGCAACGGCATCAAGATTCTTGGTTGCAGCCTGATGTTCCTTGACGTACATCCGATGCTGGCCTACGCCGTGGTCGGACTCGGCGCGGCCGCCTACTCGCCGGCCAAGTACGGCATCCTCACCGAATACCTGCCGCACCGGCTGCTGGTCGTCGCCAATGGCTGGATCGAGGGTCTCACGGTCGGCGCCATCATCCTCGGCGTGGTACTGGGCGGCGCGCTGATCAGGCCGGAAATAGCGCACAGTCTGCTGTCCTTCGATTTTCCGGTGATCGACACTGGTGTCGACAGCGTGGCCGAGATGACGCTGGTCATCATCGGTTCGCTCTACTTCGTCGCCGCGCTGTTCAATCTCTACGTTCCGGATACCGGCGTCGATCACAAGCCGCTGAAGAAGAACCCGGTGTACTTGTTTCATGAATTCAATCACTGCCTCAAACTGCTGTGGCGCGACAAGCTGGGCCAGATTTCGCTGGCGGTCACCACGCTGTTCTGGGGTGCGGGCGCGACGCTGCAATTCATCGTGCTGGAATGGGCCAGGATGGCCTTGAATCTGGACCTGTCGAAGGCCAGTCTGTTGCAGGGCGTGGTCGCCGTCGGTGTCGCCATCGGCGCCGTGCTCGCGGCGCGCATGATCACGCTGAAGAGATCAGTGCGCGTGATCCCGCTGGGCATCGCCATGGGCATTGGCGTCATCGGCATGATCGGCGTGCGCGACATGTGGCTGGCGGCGCCGCTGCTGATCCTCGTAGGCGTTCTTTCCGGCTTCTTCGTGGTGCCGATGAACGCGTTGTTGCAGCATCGCGGGCACATCCTGATGGGCGCCGGCCATTCCATCGCGGTGCAGAACTTCAACGAGAATCTTTCGATCCTGATCATGACCAGCGTCTACTCCGCGCTGCTCAAAGCACAGTTGTCGATTTACTGGATCATCGTCATGTTCGGCCTGTTCGTTGGCGGCGCGATGTGGCTGGTCAAGCGTCAGCACGAGGCCAATCAACGCGAGCGCGACGATGTCGCGCACCTGGACGACGCGACGAATCACTGATTCGCGTGACAGCCCTGGATGCCGTTGCGAATCAGGTCGTTGCAAATGGCATGGATCGCCGGCCACGAGGTGTGGCACCAGTCCGGCGCGATCAGCGTCGGTTCCCGCGCGGTGGCCGTTACCCGATGAAACACCACCTCCGGCGGCGTGCGCCGGATCAGTTCGGCGGCCGTGGCGGCGTAGTCATCGATTGCCGGCGGCAACAGTTCGCCGCGCGCGTACTGGGCGGCCATGGCGCTGCCCTTGACGATCATCAGCGGATGCAGTTTGAGACCGGCGACGCCGAGTTCGAGAACCCGCGCGTGAGTCTTGCGGCACATGACATCCGATTCACCCGGCAGGCCGAGAATCAAATGCGTACAGACGGGGATGCCGTGACGATGGGCGCGTGAAACGGCATCGACGTAGGCGGCAAAGCCGTGGCCGCGATTGATGCGGCGCAAGGTCTCGTCGTCGGCGCTTTGCAGGCCGAGTTCCAGCCACACCTCGTAGCCGCGCTGGCGATAATCGGCGAGGATTTCCAGGACGGTATCGGGCACGCAACCGGGGCGGGTGCCGACCCAA
>JALNZB010000037.1 GCA_023229545.1 Sulfuritalea sp.
CTTTGCCGTTTCATCTATTACACCTGGAGACGCGGGAAACCCGACAAACGAATAGGCGGTGATGGTCTTGAGAGAGCTGGGAGCCACAGCCACGGTTACGGTATAGGTCGCCGTTGTGCCGTCGGCCGCGGTTACAAGGTACGCCACCGGGCTGGTGAAGTTATTTGCCGTTGCGGTGCTCGTCTGAACTGCCGCTCCCACCTTTGCGCTGGCTCCTGTGGTCGTGAATGTCGCAACCAGGGCCGTCAGGTCCGTTCCGAACGGCATGGTCACCACCACCGTCTTCGCCGCTTCACTTATCGTTCCTGCAACCGCAGGAAACCCGGCGATCGAATAGGCGGTAAGCGCCTTTGCGGAGCTCGGAGCCACAGCCACGGTTACGGTATAGGTCGCCGTTGTGCCGTCGGCCGCAGTTACCGTGAAGGCCACCGGATTGGTGAAGTCATTCGCCGTGACGCCGCTCGTCTGAACCGTCGTTCCCACCTTTACGCTTGCCCCGGTGGTCGCGAAGGTCGCAGCCAGAGCCTTTACGTCCGTTCCGAACGGCACAGTCACCACTACGGTCTTTGCTGCTTCATCTATAGTTCCTGCAGCCCCCGGAATCCCGGCAAACGAAAATGCGGTACTGGCCTTGGCAGAGGCCGCAGCCACCGTTACAGCTACGGTATAGGTCGCCGTCACGCCGTTTGCGTCGGTTACCGTGAATGCCACGGGATTGGTGAAGTCATTCGCCGTGACGCCGCTCGTCTGAACCGTCGTTCCCACCTTTACGCTTGCCCCGGTGATCGCGAATTTCGAAATCAGGGCCGTTACGTTGGTCCCGCTCGGCACGGTCACCGCTATGGTCTTTGCCGTTTCGTCTATAACTGCCGCAGCCCCGGGAAGACCGGCAAACGAAAGTGCGGTAATAGCCTTGGCAGTAGCCGAGGCCACCGTTACAGCTACGATATAGGTCGCCGTGTCGCTGTTTGCGTCGGTTACCGTGAATGCCACAGGATTGGTGAAGTCATTCGCTGTTACACCACTCGTCTGAACCGTCGTTCCCACCTTTACGGTTGCCCCGGTGATTGCGAATTTCGAAACCAGGGCCGTTACGTTGGTCCCGCTCGGCACGGTCACCGCTATGGTCTTTGCCGTTTCATCTATAACTGCTGCAGCCCCGGGAAACCCGGCAAACGAAAGTGCGGTAACAGCCTTGGCAGTAACTGGAGCGCCGAAGGTACTGGCGGCGGCTAGAGAAGTGCTGCTAATCACCGCCGAAGACGTGGTGCTGACCTCGCCGGTTGCCGCGTTCACTGCCAGGAGCGGTGCTCCGTTGAACATGGTCGAAACAGTAGTTCCGACGGCGGTGAATCCGATCTTATCCAGCACTAGGTCGAATCCGGCGTGGTTCGCGGTAAAGTCCCCCTCGAGAAAATCAAAGGACGTCGGGATTCCCGCCGCTGCGCCCAGGTTTGCGATTACGCTGGCAGTGATCGTTGCCTTGTGCGTTGCCACTGCCGCTGTAGTGATCTTGCTTGAGATCGAACTCGGCGATTGGAAGAGCCCGGTGTCCGGATCGCCGCCAGCAAGCAGGAACGCAAGCATATGCGTGAGCTGGTTGACGTTGGCGCGCGTCTGACTCGAGGAAGCAATGACCGAGAATAGCGGTCCGCCGATGGCGCCGGTCGCGCCGGAAACCTTAATCACGCAGGGCGCACTGCCCGGCGCACTCAGCGTAAAGCTGCCGTCCGTGCCGGTGGTTACTGCCGTTCCAGGGGTGCTGCCGGCGCATACCATCTGAGCCGTTCCGCCGACGATCGGCGCGCCCGACGCTGCGATACCCGACACGGTCGTCGCCGCAGGCACGTCATCTCCGCCTCCGCATCCCGCCACCAATGCGGCCAACCACAATGCCATGAACCACGTAAGGAATCTGGTATAGCTCTTGAATTCGCTCATTCTGTTCATTTCATTAGCCTCGCTATCTGGTGCAGAAAATCATCGATTGACCGAATCGCGGTCGCGCGGAACATTACGACTGCCAGTATTGCCCTGCGGCACGGGGGACTCTGTGCGCTGGCGCACATAGGCTTGGCGCGCGCATACGCACGGCAGAACACGACAAACGCCGCTGGATCAGTGCGACTTGCCGCTTGCGCGAAAGCGAAAACCGGATCCGTTCCGCTTGGCCTTGTACATCGCTGCGTCTGCGGCCACGACCAATCTGTCCGGACTTTCGGCGTCGTCTGGAAATACCGCGATACCGACGCTGCAACCCATGCTGACCTGGCGCGTGCTTCCGTCTGCGGACAGTTGAAACGGCTCAGCCAGAGCATCGATAATCTTGGTCGCGACCTCGGTCGCATCTTCGCGGCTGGTAATCTGCAGCAAGATCACGGTAAATCCGTCGCCGCCGATGCGCGCCACAGTGTCGGATTCCCGCAACAACCGCCGGACTCTGCCGGTCGCGATTCTCAGCACTTGGTCACCGCATTGCCCAAGAGTCGGTGCTGGCGGCACGACGAATCGGGTATTCGTGCCATTGGGGTCGGGTTCAAATTGATTTTCGTCGCGGACTCACGTGATCGACGATCTTCATTCCCCTCTGTCCCGCCGAACGAGGAAGGTTCGCCGGAAGGTATCCGGTCGCGTTGTCCGACGCCGTCCGCGTAGCGGGCGGCTAGTTTAGCGACCGACCCGGCGTGTTTCTTTACCTATTTTCTTGCACACGAGCAAGAAAATAGGTTGCCTGCAGGGGCGAACTCCCGGCGCGACCGTGGAAGCAAAGCGACCAAACCAATAGTCGGCGCTGATGACACGGCGCTGCTTGGCACGAGCAGCGCAAGCATGGCGTGGCTTGTCGTAGCGACCGCCCCTAAAACGGCTTCACCACCGCAAGTATGCAGATGGCAATCAGCGCCAGCACCGGCGCTTCGTTGAAAAACCGGAACCAAACGTGGTTCCGGGTCGACTCGCCACGGGCGAACTCGCCGAGCAACTTGCCGCACCAGAAGTGATAGGCGATCAGGCCGACCACCAGCCCGGTCTTGACATGCAGCCAGCCGCCCGTGAAGCCGTAGCCGAACCATAGCCACAGACCCAGTCCTATCGCCAGCGCCGCGATGGGCGTGACGAAGCGGTAGAGTTTCCTCGCCATCAACAGCAGACGTTCCCGTTCGGCGGGACTATCGGCAGGCACCATGGCGAGATTGACAAAAATTCGCGGCAGGTAGAAAAGGCCGGCGAACCAGCTCACGACAAAGACGATGTGGAAGGACTTTACCCAGAGCATGTCGCATTCTCCGCAACTGCCGCCGATATTCCCTCGGCTGTGGACGGGTAGCGCAGGCGCAGGCGCAGTTCCTGTTTCATTCGGGTGTTATCCATGCGGCGCGATTCCTTCATGAATGACCACTGCGTCGGCGGTACCGCGCAGCGGACTTCCTCGCGCGGCAGACGCGCTGCTCGCGGCAGCGCGAAGGCGTCGGCCAGCGCATCAAACCATTCGCCCATCGCCAGGGACGAGTCGTCCTTGATGTTGTAAACCCGGTTTGCCCGGCCTCGCGTCAGTGCCGCGATGCAGGCACGAGCAAGATCGTCGGCGTGGATGTGGTTGGTGTGGCTGTCCTCGGCGTGAAGCATCAACGGCAGGAGCTTGCGCAGGCGTTCCAGCGGCAGCCGGTCGGCGGCATAGATACCGGGGGCGCGCAGGATGCTGACACGACATTGGCATCCCCGTTGCCGACCAAATCGACGCAAGCGCTGTTCCGCGTCCACTCGCCGCACCGCGCGCGCCGACTTTGCCGCAGGCGCCCGCGTCTCGTTTACCCAGGCGCCACCGCAGTCGCCATAGACGCCGCTGGTGCTGATGTAGACAAGCTGCCGTGGTAGACTTTTCCCGCGTCGCAGAATGGCAATCAGGTTCTGCGTGCGTGTGTCCTCGGTGCCTTGCGGCGGCGGCGGCGCGCTGTGGATCACCGCGTCGGCAATGCCGGCCAGTCGTGTCAGGGTGTCGGGCCGGTCAAGATCGCCTTCGATCTGTGCCACGCCCAGCGCCGCCAATTGCGGATCGCGTTGGCGTACCAGCGCCACCACGCGCCAGTGCCGCATGAGCTGCGGCAGCGCGCGGCGCATCACGTCACCGCAACCAATGATCAGCAATCTACGCATCGGACGATTATCGCATGGCCTCAGTTGCCCCCTCAGTTGCCTCATTTCGCATCACCCTTCAGCCCAGCGGACACAGCTTCACCAGCGACGGCAGCGACTCGATTTTGCAGGCCGCCCTCGATGCCGGCCTTGCGCCGCCCTACGGCTGTCGCAATGGCACGTGCGGCTCCTGCAAGGGCCGCGTGATCGAAGGTGTGGTGGATCACGGTTCGGCGCAGGATCAGGCGCTATCGATGGAAGACCGCGCCAACGGTCTGGCATTGTTCTGTTGCGCAAAACCACTCTCCGACCTGGTGCTCGAATGTCGCGAGGTAGGATCGACCGGAGACATCCCGGTCAAGATCATGCCCTGCCGGGTGGAGAAGATCGAGCGCGTGGCGGACGATGTGATTGTGCTCAGCCTCAAATTGCCGGCCAACGAGCGGCTGCAATTTCTCTCCGGACAGTACATCGAGTTTCTTCTGAAGGACGGCAAGCGCCGCGCCTTTTCCATCGCCAACGCGCCGCACGACGACGGCCTCCTGCAACTGCATGTCCGCCTGATCGCCGGCGGCGAATTCACCGGCCATGTTTTCGATGGCATGAAAGAGAAGGACATTCTGCGTTTTCAGGGCCCCTACGGCAGCTTCTTCCTGCGCGAGGAGTCGGCGAAACCGATGATCCTGCTCGCCGGCGGCACCGGTTTCGCGCCGATCAAGGCGCTGGTCGAGCATGCCATTCACAATCGCATCGCGCGGTCGATGGAAATCTACTGGGGGGCGCGCAATCGCGCCGGTCTTTACCTGCCCGAACTGCCCACCGGCTGGGCCGCCGCACACGGTCATGTCCGCTACGTGCCGGTGCTGTCCGACGCCACGGCGCAGGACGCATGGTCCGGACGCATCGGCCTGGTCCATCGCGCCGTGCTGGAAGACCACGCCGACCTCTCCGCTTATCAGGTCTACGCCTGCGGTGCGCCGGCCATGATCGATGCCGCGCGCGGCGAATTTGTGGCACGCGGTTTGCCGCCGGAAGAAATCTTCGCCGACGCTTTTACTTTTGCCATATAGCGTCAGGGGCCGCGGCTATAATCCGCCAGTTGTTTTCACCGGAAATTGCCGTCTCGTTGTGTCGAACAAGAAAACCAAGGAACACCGGTCTCATCAGCGCTACCCCATGCATTGGGATGTCGTCGTAGCCTTCGATGAAGGGGTTGCACGCCCGGCGTTCAAGGGACGTACGAACGACATATCGATCGCCGGCGCGTCGATTTTGACCGACACCAACATTTACGCCACCAATCTGGTGACCTTGCTGCTGGCGATTCCGCCGATGAATTCCGGTCAGGGCAAGACCATCGTCGAAATACGCGGCCGCATGCGCTACACGGTGCATTCCTCCGAACACTGCCGGTTTCGCATCGGGTTTCACTTCGAAAGCTTCAAGGGCGACGGGCGCGCAGTGCTCGAAACCAGCCTCGCCAGGCGAGCCATGGGCCGTAGCGTGCAAACCGAAAGTTGACCGCCGTCTCGCCGGCGCCGACTGTTGCGGGGATTATTCGCCGAGGTAGGCCGTGCGCACGCGCGAATCGGCAAGCAGCGCAACCGAACTGTCCGCCAGCGTGATCAGGCCGCTTTCCATGACATAGCCGCGCGAACAGACCTCCAGAGCCAGGCGCGCGTTCTGTTCCACCAGCAGTATCGTCACGCCCTCCGCCGCGATCTTCTGCACCACCTCGAACACCTTCTGCACCATCAGCGGCGCCAGGCCCATCGACGGCTCGTCGAGCAAGAGAAGTTTGGGGCGCCCCATCAGGGCGCGACCGATGGCCAGCATCTGCTGCTCGCCGCCAGACAGCGTGCCCGCGACTTGCGAACTGCGTTCCTTGAGGCGTGGCAGCAAGTCGTAAATCCGTGCCAGATCGACGGCGATGCCATTCGCATCATTGCGATGATAGGCGCCCATCAACAGGTTCTCGGCGACGGTAAGTCGGGCGAACACGCCCCGGCCTTCGGGCACCAGCGCCAGTCCCTTGCCGATCAACTCGTGGCTCGGCAGGGTTTCGATACGCCGATTGCCGTAATGAATTTCGCCGCGCGAAGGAATCATGCGCGCCAGCGCCTTGAGCGTGGATGTCTTGCCGGCGCCGTTGGCGCCGATCAGGCAGACCATCTCGCCTTGTTCAACGGCAAAGGAAATGCCTTTTACCGCAGCAATGCCGCCGTAATGCACCTGGAGGTTCAGCGCTTCAAGCAGTGCTTGCGCCAAGATAGGCCTCGATGACTTTTGGGTTGGCGCGCACGGCTTCGGGCGCATCCTCGGCAATCTTTTCGCCGTAGTCGAGTACCGCGACGCGATCGCACAGCCCCAGCACCAGCTTGACATCGTGCTCGATCAACAACACGGTCAATCCGTCGCTGCGCAGCCCCTCGATCAGGCGGCGCAGCGCCGCAGTCTCGGTGGCATTCATGCCGGCGGCGGGTTCATCCAGCGCCAGCAGTTTTGGATCGGTGGCCAGCGCGCGGGCGATTTCCAGCCGTCGCTGATCGCCGTAAGAAAGGTGCCGTGCAAGATCTCCGGCGCGGTCGGCTATGCCTACGTAATGCAGTAGTTCATCGGCGCGTCGCCGAATTCCGGCTTCCTCGGCGCGCTCCGCGCGGGTGCGCAGGATCGCGCTGAAAACCCCGGCATAACTGCGCGGATGGCGACCGACCATGACGTTTTCCAGCGCGGTCATGTTGCCGAAGAGGCGGATGTTCTGGAAGGTGCGCGCGATACCGGCGGCGGCCACGGCATGCGGGCTGTCCAGCGTCAGTGTCGTTCCGCAAAATATCACTTCGCCGGAGTCGCGTGGGTAGAGTCCGGTGAACACATTGAACAGCGTGGTCTTGCCGGCACCATTGGGTCCGATCAGGCCGTAGATTTCGCCGCTCTTGATGGTCAGCGAGACATCCTTCAGCGCCTGCACGCCGCCGAAGCGCTTGCCGATGTTGCGGGCTTCAAGCAAAACGGGGCTCATGCGCGGTCCTGGTCGAGTTCCCTGCGGTGACGCATCTCCGGCCACAGGCCAGCAGGACGGAAGCGCATGGTCAGCACCAGCGCCAGGCCGAAGATCAGCATGCGCAGCACTTCGGGGTCGACCAGCAATTTGCCGAACAGTGCTTTTTGCGCCGGCTCCACCGTATAACGCAGCAGTTCGGGAACGAATGACAACAGCACGGCGCCGGCCACCACGCCCCAGATGTTGCCCATGCCGCCCAGCACCACCATGGCCAGAATCATGATGGATTCATTGAGGATAAAACTCTCCGGACTGACGAAGCCCTGGATCGCGGCGAACATGCCGCCGGCGATGCCGCCGAACGATGCGCCCATGGCGAAGGCCAGCAGCTTGATATTGCGCGTGTTGATGCCGCTGGCCCTGGCGGCGATCTCGTCCTCCCGAATGGCGACCCAGGCGCGGCCGATGCGCGAATCCTGCAAGCGGCGGTTGATGATAATCACCGCCAGCAACACCAGCAGCAGGAAATAGTAGTACTTGATCGGGCCGCTGAAAACCAGTCCGCCAAAGCTGTCGCTGGCGGAAAAGTTCAGCGGCCCGATCTGGAACGGATCGATGCGGTTGATGCCTTTTGGGCCGTTGGTCAGATTGACCGGCGAGGAAAGATTGTTCATGAAGATGCGCACGATCTCGCCGAAGCCGAGCGTGACAATGGCCAGATAGTCGCCGCGCAGGCGCAAGGTCGGCGCGCCCAGCACCACGCCGGCGATGCAGGCCACCGTGGCGCCGATCGGCAGGATCACCCAGAAGGGCAGATGCAGCCCGAAATGCGGCGAGGCCAGCAAGGCGTAGACATAGGCCCCTACCGCAAAGAAAGCGACGTAACCGAGATCGAGCAGGCCGGCAAAGCCGACCACGATGTTCAGGCCCAGCGACAGCAGCGTGAACAGCACGGCAAAATTGGTGATGCGCACCCACGCGGTACCGACCGAAGCGAGAACGAAAGGCAGGGCAATCAGCGCGATGGCGATCAGGGCGAGGCCGAAACGTTCGCGGTTTGTTTTCACGTCAAGCCCGCTCCGAGACGCGTTCGCCAAGCAGGCCGGAGGGGCGCAACACCAGCACCAGGATCAACATCAGGAAGGCGAACACATCCTGATAGTTGCTGCCGAACAGCACGAAGTTTCCGCCGTCGGCGCATTGTCCAGCGAGCCAGCCATGCGCGATGGGCCAACCGCAGAGGTCGGTCAGTTCGCCGACATAACCCGTGCCAAGCGCTTCCACCAGGCCGAGCAGGATGCCGCCGAGCATGGCCCCGGCGATGTTGCCGATGCCGCCCAGCACGGCGGCCGAGAATGCCTTGAGGCCGAGGCTGAAGCCCATCGTGTAATGGGCGATGCCATAGTAGCTGCCGTACATGACGCCGGCCACCGCGCCCAGCCCGGCGCCGATGACGAAGGTGGCGGCAATCACGCGGTCGGCATTGACGCCCATCAGGCCGGCGACATCGACGTTCTCCGCCGTGGCGCGAATGGCGATGCCGAAACGGGTGCGATAGACAAACCAGGAAAGGCCGGCCATCATCGTCAATGACAAAAGTATTATGACGATCTGTACGCTGCTGATCGCCGCGCCGCCAATGCCGAACACATGGTTATCGACGATCTGCGGAAAGGCCAGCGGATTGCGGCCCCAGACCAGCAAGGCCAGGTGCTGCAACACGATGGACATGCCGATTGCAGTGATCAGCGGCGCCAGGCGCGGCGCGTGGCGCAGCGGACGATAAGCCGCGCGCTCCAGCAGATAACCCATCAGCATGCAGGACGGAATCGCCGCCATGACTCCGGCGAGAACAATGACCAGCGGCGGCAGGCCGCTGCCGGCCAGCGCGGTGATGACGGAAAAAGCCACCATGGCGCCGATCATCACCACTTCGCCGTGAGCAAAATTGATGAGCTGGATCACCCCATAGACCATCGTGTAACCCAGAGCGACCACGGCATACACGCTGCCGGTGGTGAGCCCGTTGATGATCTGCTGGAGCAGGGTGTCCATGCGTTTCGGCTTACCTCACAAAAAACGGGGAAGTCGCCGGAGGGCGACTTCCCCGTTGCTTACGGCGGGTGCCTACTCCTTCGCGGCAGCGGGAGCGGCAGAGGCGGGAACAGCCGCAACCGCTGGCGCCGGCGTTCCCGGAGCCGGTGCTGCGGCAGGAGTCGGCGCTGGCGCCACGACGACCGGAGCCATGGCCTGAGCGTACTCGTCCAGCGTCATCGACTTGCCGCTCTTGAGGATGGCCACCGGAGTGATCTTGCCTTCCTTCAAGGTGAAGATCGTCATCTCGGCATCCTTGCGGTCGCCCTTTTCATCGAACTGGATATTGCCGGTGGCGCCGGTGTAATCGCTGGCGGCGAGGGCCGGCAGATATTTCGCCGGGTCGCTGGATTCGGCCTTCTTCATCGCCGCGATCAGCAGCCGCGCCGAATCGTAGGTGAAGGGCGAGTAGAGGATCGGATCGCTCTTGAACTTGGCCTTGTAAGCGTCGAGGAACTTCTTGCCGGCAGCCTGCACCGGTATGCCGGCCTGCGAGCAAAGCAATCCCTCGGCGGCGGGGCCGGCGAGTTCGGCCATCTTGTCGGTGCAAGCGCCGTCGCCGAAGGCGAATACCGCAGTCATCTTCAGCTCGCGCGCCTGCTTGAGAAGCGGCCCGCCGGTGGCGTCCATGCCGCCGTAGAACACGGCATCGGGCCGCTTGCCCTTGAGCTTGGTCAGCACGGCCTTCCAGTCCACGGTCTTGTCGGTACCCTTCTCGCGCGGCAGTACCTTGACACCGGCCGCCTTGAGGGATTTTTCGACTTCGTTGGCAAGACCTTCGCCGTAGGCTGTGGCGTCATCGATCACGGCCACGGTCCTGGGCTTGGTCTGGCCGACCAGATAGTTGGCCACCGCCGGCCCTTGCTGGTCGTCGCGACCGACCAAGCGGAACACGCCCTTGAAGCCCTGCTCGGTCAACGCCGGATTGGTGGCGGAACCGGAAACCATCGGCAGCCCGGCCTGGTTGTAGATGGCCGAGGCGGGAATGGTGGTGCCGGAATTCAAATGGCCGACAACGCCGGCGACTTTGGCGTCGACCAGTTTTTGCGCCACGGTGTTGCCCACCTTCGGATCGGACTGGTCGTCTTCCGACATCATCTCGAACTTGACCTTCTTGCCGCCCAGCGTTATGCCGGCTGCGTTGGCTTCGTCAATCGCCAGGCGCACGCCGTTCTCGTTGTCCTTGCCCAGATGCGCAATGCCGCCGGTGAGCGGCGCGGCGCTGCCGATCTTGACCACCATGGGCGGCGGCGGAGGTGGCGGCGGCGGCGGTGTCGGCGGTTCTTCCTTGCCGCAGCCCATCAGGGCAGAAGCGGCGATTATGGAAAGCGCAAAAGCTTTATTGGGCACATTCATGGCGATGCTCCGTTCAGGTCGGCGAATAGTTGGATGGCAGATTAACCGGGAGGATTCTTGCCTTCCGTCATGGACTTGTCAATGTTGTTCGGTAGTTGCAAACGCGTTGCTTTGCACGCCGGGAATTCCCCTTCGCGGGCCGGCGAAAAAAAGCCAGTCCCACGCGGTGGGACTGGCTTTTCTTGATGCTGTAGCAAGAACTATTTGGCGCCGGCGAGAATCCACTTGACCAGCGTCTTCAGGTCCGCATCCTTCAACGCTGGATTCGGCGGCATGGGAACAGCGCCGCCATTGATTTCCTTCCAGACCTGACCGCCCGTCGCTGCGGTGCCCTTCTTGACGCGCTCAATCAGCCGCGCTTCGTCCGCTGCCTTGTACTTCTTGGCAATATCCTGATAAGGGGGGCCGACCAGCTTCTTGTCGACCGCGTGACAGGCCAGGCAGCCGCTCTTGGTGGCCAGATCCTTGTTGGCGAAAGCCGGAGCCGAAGCCAGAATGCCGGCAGCGAGCAGTGAGGAGATCAATACCGATTTCATGTTGGATTCCTTGTGGTGTATACGAGAATAAACAGGGCGAATGTTACCGGATTCATGTTGCGCAAAAATGCTCAAAATCAAGAGCCCGAAGTATCGTCTCCGACCGCAGGCGCGGCGACACGAATCAGATCCACCAAATTCGCCGTCGGGGCATGACAAGTAACGCCGCGACATACCCAGGCGTTGACCTGCCCGCTTTCCGGCTTGGCGAGCGTTGCGGGCAGACCGGCGATGCCGTTGGGCAGGACCAGCACCAGCTGGCGCGGGTCGGCGCCCAGCGCTCGCCGCCATTTCCTCATGGATTCAGCCGGACCGCGCAGGATAATGATTTCCGGTGGAGTAAGTGCTTCTTCCAGGGCCAGCAACAGGCTGCCAAAGCCGACCGGCGAGCGGCGCAGTTGCGGCCAGAACAGGCGCAGCGTTTTCTCTGCGGCATCCAGATAGCGACTCTCTCCCAACAGGTGGCCCAGACGTTGCAGAGCAAACGCAGTGACGCCGTTGCCGGCGGGCGTGGCATTGTCGTGGCCGGATTTCGGACGGTGGATCAGTACCTCATGGTCGTGCGCGGTAAAGAAAAAGCCGCCCGCAACAGGGTCCTCGAAGCGTGCCAGCAGCGTATCGGCCAGTTCGATGGCGAAGGCCATATCGTCGTCGCGGAACTCGGCCTGCATCAGCTCCAGCAGAGCGGCGAGAAGAAAGGCGTGATCGTCGAGATAGGCGTCGAGGTGGGCGTGGCCGTTCCTCGCGGTCGCCAGCAAACGACCGTCCTGCCACATCGTCTGGCGCACGAAATCCATCGCACGCCGCGCCGACGCCAGCCACTCGGCACGGTCGAAGACACGCGCCGCATGAGCCATGCCTTCGATCATCAGCGCGTTCCAACTGGTCAGCATCTTGTCGTCGCGCCCCGGGTGGATGCGTTGCTCGCGAGCGGCGAACAGCTTTTCGCGCGCCAAGGCGAGCAGCGGAATTTCCGCGTCAGCCAAATCGCCAGCGACCTTCGCATGCCAATGACGATTCTCGAAATTCGGCGGGCCAGCGAAGCCCCAGCGCCGTGCCGCCAGCGCCGACTCTTGCGGCGTCAGCAGTTGCTCCACCTCGCCGCGATCCCAGACGTAGTACTTGCCTTCTTCGCCCTCCGAATCGGCGTCGAGCGAGGAGTAATAACCGCCCTCGACCGACTGCATTTCGCGCATCACCCACGCCGCAGTTTCGTCGGTGACGCGGGCGTAGAGCGGATCGCCGGTTTGCGCCCAGGCGTCGGCGCAAAGTGCGATGAGCGGCCCATTGTCGTAGAGCATTTTTTCAAAGTGCGGAATCTCCCAGCGCTCATCGACGCTGTAACGGCAGAAACCGCCGCCGATCTGGTCGTAGATGCCACCTTCGCTCATTCGCGTCAGCGTGGTCAGCGCCATCTGGCGCATAACCGCATCACCGCGACGCAGAAGAAAGGCCAGGTCCGGCGCGTGCGGAAATTTCGGTGCATTGCCAAAGCCGCCGTAGCGGGCATCGAAAGTGCGGGCCAGCGAATCTTCCGCTACGGCCAGCGGCGTCGAATCGAAGTCCTCTTCCGCGTCCAACAAAGGCGCGGTGCCGGCCAGCACACGGCGCAGTTCGGCGTTCTGCGCGTCGATGTCACCGCGACGATTGCCGAAGGTTTCCGCCACCCGTTCGCAGAGGTTGGCAAAGCCGGGCAGACCATGGCGCGGCTCCCTGGGAAAATAGGTACCGCCAAAAAATGGCGTGCCATCCGGGGCGAGAAACATCGTCAGCGGCCAGCCGCCGCCGCGCTGGGTCAGCATCTGGTGCGCGGTCTGGTAGATCTGGTCGAGGTCGGGCCGTTCCTCGCGGTCGACCTTGATGTTCACGAACAGCCGGTTCATCACCGCCGCCACTTGCGCATTTTCAAAGGATTCGTGGGCCATCACATGGCACCAGTGACAGGCGGAATAACCGATCGACAGCAGAATCGGTCGCTTCTCGTCGCGGGCAAGCGCCAGCGCCTGCTCGTCCCAGGGTTGCCAGTGCACCGGGTTGTCAGCGTGCTGCAGCAGGTAAGGCGAGGTTTCGGCGGAAAGCCGGTTGGACAGGGAGCGTGACATGGTGCGCCTCAAGCAGAGCGCACACTATATCCTATTATTTTTGTCAAGTATCACCCGGCGTATCTTTGGCGTCTGATTCCGCGCCTTCCGGAGCGCCTGCATGGTGGCCCGGATTGAACAGGCAGTAGCGATTGCGTCCGGCTTCCTTGGCGACGTACAAAGCCTGATCGGCGTGGCGCAGCAGAATGTCGGCATCCGCCTTGTCGTCGGGAAAGAGGGTGACGCCGATGCTGGCCGTGACATTCAGCTCCGCACCGTCGATCAAGCAGGGCCGCGCCACGCTCTGCAATATGCGCGACAGGGAAATTTCGCACTGCTCCATGTCGGTCGTATTTGCCAACAACAGGACGAACTCATCACCGCCCAGCCGGGCCACGGTGTCGCCGCCGCGCACCGTGTCACGCAGACGCCGGGCGACCTCCTCCAGCAAGCGGTCGCCCGTGGCATGACCGCAGGTGTCGTTGACCGGCTTGAAACCGTCGAGGTCGAGATAGCACACCGCCAGTTTTTCCCCGGATCGCTCGGCCTGGGCCAGCGCCACCTTCATGCGGTCGGCCAGCAGCGCCCGGTTGGGTAGCCCCGTGAGGGAGTCGTAGTGCGCCATCTGCCGCAGCCGCGCTTCCTGCGCCTTGAGCTGCGGGATGTCGCTGAGGACGCCGATGTAATGGATCACCGATCCGTCCTCGCCCTTCACCGACGCGATGGCAAGCTCCACTGGAAAGGCTTCACCGTCCTTGTTCCGGTCCCAGACTTCGCCGTGCCACTGTCCGGCGGCCCGAATTTCCGACCACATGGCGACATAGAAGCTGGCATCCTGGCGCCCGGAGACAACCAGACGCGGCGTCTGCCCCAGCGCCTCGGCGCGGCTGTAACCGGTGATCCGGGTAAAAGCCGCATTAACCTCGACAATGCGCTGCATGGCATCGGTAATGACGACACCATTGAGGGAGTTTTCAAACACGCTGGCGGCCATGGTGAGCCGGGCACGCGTGCGCCGCTCCTCGGTCTGGTCGCGGAATGTCAGTACCGTTCCAGTGATGTGACCGTCGGCCCGGCGTATGGGCGCCGACGAGCCGGCGATGGGGCGCTCGACGCCGTCGCGGGAAACCAGCAGGATATGGTCGGCCAGCCCGACGACCGCGCCTTCCCGTACCACGCGCCCTACCGGGCAATCCTCCTTCTCGCGCGTGGTTTCGCTGATGATGACGAACACCTCGGGGATGGAAAGTCCCTCGGCTTCGGCGCCACCCCAGCCAGTCAGCGCTGCGGCCACCGGATTCATGAATTCCACGCGGCCTTCGGTGTCGGTCGCGATCACGGCGTCGCCGATGGACGACAGCGTCACGGCAAGACGTTCGGCCTCTGCGTGCAACGCGCCCTGTGCTGCGGCAACCCCGTCGGCCATGCGATTGAAAGCGGCGATAACGCTCAGTAGTTCCGGACTGCCCTGAGGCGGAACGCGCCCGACGTAATCGCCGCGCGCCACCTGGTTGGCGCTTTCGGTCAGCGCGACGAGAGGACGCAAACCGTTTCTCAGAACAAACAGAACGCCGACGAAATCGATCCCCAGCGCCAAGACAAGAATTCCCAGATGATCGAGAAAAGACTCCCACAAACGGTTTTGAGCGGGCACGGCGGTCATCCTGATCGTAACCTGGCCATAATCCCGTCCGCCAATCAACAGCGCACGACTGGTCTGCAACGGCGATACGTGGATCCAGCGCAAGAACCAGCCCGGTGCACGAAGCGCGACATCCTGATCGCCCGCCTCCAGTGTCTTGCCTCTGGCGTTCGTCCATACCACGGATTGAATGTCGGCATGCGTCGCCTTCATCCGCAGAACCTGTTCGATGTTGGCATAGTCGCCGAGTACCGCCCACTCCGAAATGGCGGGCAACAGGGCTTCCATCTCGTCTTCAAGATGCTCCTTGATCTGAGCGTGGGCAAAGTCGGCTTCCTTGCCGGTGGAAACGAACAGCAGCAAACTGCCCGCCACCACCATGGCAAGGCCCGCAGTCAACATCACCCGGGTAATCAGGGGGAGGCGCTCCCAGAAGGGAGAAAGGAAACAAAACCCGGCTTGTTTCACGCTCAGCGCGCCTCTGTCTTCCAGAGGATGCGATACACCTCACCCTGATTCCTATATCCGGCATCGTCCGCCGCCACGAATCCCCATGGCTTTTCCTGTTTGATGACGGCGGCGCTTGCCTCGAGGACTTTGAGCCCTTCCGCATCAGCTGTCATGTCGATCAGGGCCTGCCGCACGGCGTTCACCACCCGCACGGGAACGCGCGGATGCACCGCGACGGGAATATCGAGATAAGGCTCGGAGGTCCACAGTACGCGATACTTGCAATTTTCTCGTGCGGCATATTCCTGCATCACCCTGGAATTGACGCCGGCAGCAGGGATCGTGCCGGCACGAAGCTGCGCCATGACGCCCTCCTGATTACCGCCGAATACCGGCGTAACCGTTACCCCCGCCTGGATCAGGGCGACCATCGGCACCGCATAGCCGACAAATGCATTCTTGCTGGGCGCGCCGATTTCCCTGCCGTCAAGTTCGCGCAGCGCGTGTATCGAAGAGGCTTCCGAAACCACGATCTGGCTGTAAAGGGGTTTCCCCGCCATCCGCGCAATAACCCGATAAGCGGCGGCGGCATGGCTCGGAGCGAAAATGTGATTGTTGTAGACAAAATCGAACTCCCCGCGCGCTTCGGCATCGGAATATTCCAGCGAGCTTTTTCTTGTCGAGAATTCCAGCGTCACGCCGCTCTTCCTGCCGACGTAATCAAGAATCGGGTTCCAGTACTGCGCCGTCAAAAGCGCGCTCCTCACCGGAACCACGCCGAAGGAATAGGTCTGTGCCCAGGCCGAGACCGTCAGCGCAAGCAATAGCAGCGTTGCGGCAAATCGCTTCATCATGCCTCCCTGACTGCGGAACTCCTCGAAGTTCCTTGATTTACCGGTCAGTTTACAGGATGCGCGCGCCCGCAAGCATTTCAAGGGTGCAAGGCACCGACATTCGGGCAAATGCCCTGCCCGCTCAGGACATCAGATCCTTGAGCAGGCTGTCAACTTCGACTTGCGAGAGTCGACCGTCCTCGGTGGGGCCGCCGCCTTCGGTGACGATGATGGCGCCGACCAGCGCTTTCAGGGCATGGCGAATCGATTGCCCGGCCAGATCCTGAAATTCCTGGGCGACGATGATGTTGGTGAGGTGGCCGCCAAGATCCTTGAGCGAAGCTTCAATGTCCTTGCGGCTCCAGTCGCGGCTCAGGCTCTCGGTCAGCCTGCCCACGATCAGTTTGGCGCTCTCGGCTTCGATCAACGACTTGGTCGCGGCTTCCGCCGTCATGCGTTCGACATTGCCGAGTATGGCGGAGACATCCTTGGGATTGCCGCTGCGCTTCTTGCCGAGGCCCTTGGCCGCCTTGTTGAGTTCCTTGGCCAATGACTTGAGTTCCGACAGGACATCGCCGGTGCCGCCGCCAGGACGCCGCACAGCGGGCTTGCCGGCTGCCGGCTTACGGGCCGCCATCTTGCGTGGCGCGGACTTCTTGGCACTGCCGCTGATCTTGCCGGAGGTTTTCTTCGTAACCATGTTCATATCCCCATCTTTTCGAATATTTTCTCAAGTTTCTCTTGCAGCGTGGCGGCGGTGAAGGGCTTGACGACATAGCCCGAGGCTCCGGCCTGCGCAGCAGCAATGATATTCTCCTTCTTCGCTTCGGCGGTGACCATGAGAAAGGGCAGAGTCTTCAGCTTGGGGTCGGCGCGCACATTCTGCAGCAGCGTAAGCCCGTCCATATTCGGCATGTTCCAGTCGGAAACGACGAACTCGAAACCACCCTCGCGCAACTTGGTCAGCGCCACGGCGCCATCCTCGGCTTCGTCGACGTTGGTGAAACCGAGTTCTTTCAGCAGATTGCGCACGATGCGGCGCATGGTCGAAAAGTCGTCGACCACCAGAAACTTGAGTGAGGTGCGATCGGGCATGATCTTGTCCGTGCGGAGAGCGAATGGAACGCACTATGCCTTAAGCAGGAGGGGGCCAAAACCGCGAATACGGGCAGGAACTGCCTAGCTATCTCCCAGCAAGGCCTGCCACCATCGCTTGCGGTTTTCCGCCGCAGGGCGGGCGGAAATGCTCTCATCCGGCGGCACGCGGCTCATGATCCAGCCCGGCGGCGGCGGGTTCTTCGACGAGCCGCAGGAAGACCCAAGATGGCTCGGATCGTAAATCTTGATCAGGCGCGGGTTTTCCAGGTTGTCGGCGTAAACGATGCCGCAGTAGGACTCGTGATGATCGGCGCGCAGCAGGACATCGATGCGCTCCATGAAGGCGCTGACGGTGGCGGCATCAGCCACCTTGGGCGCATGGGCCGCATCTCCAATAGTCGGCGTTGGCGAGACGCCGACGCCGTGCAAATACCAGCCTGCGGCGGGATCGATCCGCTGCCAAAGGGCCGTCAGTTGATCCCATTGCATCACCGACCAGAGGCGACCGGTGTAAAGACGCTGGAATTCGCTGATTGGGAGGGCGGGCGCGTTCATCGCAGTTGACTGATGTCGCGCACCGCGCCCGTGTCGGCCGAAGTGGTCATCGCGGCGTAAGCAAGAAGCGCGGCGGAAACTTGACGCTGGCGATTGAGCGGCTTCCACGCCCCATGTTCACCCTGGCCGCGCGCTTCCATCGCGGCGCGCCGTGCCGCCAGCGCCGACTCTTGCACCGCGAGATGGATGCGCCGGTTGGGGATGTCGATCTCGATGGTGTCGCCCTCTTCCACCAGGCCGATGGCGCCGCCAGCAGCGGCTTCCGGCGAGGCGTGGCCGATGGAAAGCCCCGAGGTGCCGCCGGAAAAGCGGCCATCGGTGAGCAACGCACACACCTTGCCCAGGCCCTTGGTTTTCAGATACGAGGTCGGATACAGCATTTCCTGCATGCCGGGACCGCCCTTCGGCCCTTCGTAGACGATGATCACGATGTCGCCGGCAACGATCTGGTCGGCCAGAATTTTTTCCACCGCCTCTTCCTGCGACTGGCAGACGCGGGCACGTCCGGTGAATTTGAGAATCGAATCATCGACGCCGGCGGTCTTGACGATGCAACCCTTCTCCGCAATGTTGCCGAACAGCACGGCAAGGCC
This sequence comes from Sulfuritalea sp., assembly GCA_023229545.1. GTDB lineage: Bacteria > Pseudomonadota > Gammaproteobacteria > Burkholderiales > Rhodocyclaceae > Sulfuritalea. The sequence goes on from JALNZB010000037.1 coordinate 18,371, forward strand.
GCCGTCCTTCGAATAGGCATTGGCGCGATCCCTGATGCAGCCGTGGGTGCGGTCGAGGTCCAGTTCGGGATAGCGACGCTCCTGCGAAAAAGCTGTCTGCGAAGGTACGCCGCCGGGCGCGGCGCGATAGAAATCAAAAATCGAATTGTCATGGGCCTGCATCACATCCCATTTCACCAGCGCATCCCCCAGCGTATTTTCGTGCACCGTCGGGATGTCGCGGTGGATGAGCCCGGCGCGATCCAGCTCGCCGAGGATGGCCATGATGCCGCCGGCGCGATGCACATCCTCCATGTGGTATTTCTGGGTCGAAGGCGCCACCTTGGCCAGGCAGGGCACGCGCCGCGAAAGGCGGTCGATGTCCTTCATGGTGAAGTTGACCTCGGCCTCGCCAGCCATCGCCAGCAGATGCAGCACCGTGTTGGTCGAGCCGCCCATGGCGATGTCGAGTGTGATGGCGTTCTCGAAGGCGGCGAAGGTCGCAATGGAGCGCGGCAACGCACTGGCGTCGTCGTGCTCGTACCAGCGCTTGCACAATTCCACCGCGATTCGACCGGCGCGCAGGAAGAGCTGCTTGCGGTCGGCGTGGGTCGCCAGCAACGAACCGTTGCCGGGCAAGGACAAGCCCAGCGCCTCGGTCAGGCAGTTCATCGAATTGGCCGTGAACATCCCGGAACACGAGCCGCAGGTCGGACAGGCCGAGCGCTCCATGTCCGCCACCTCGGCGTCGCTGTTCTTGCTGTCGGCGGACTCGATCATGGCGTCGATCAGATCGATATGGCGCAGGGTGCCGTGCCACTGCACCTTGCCGGCCTCCATCGGCCCGCCCGAGACGAACACAGCGGGAATGTTGAGCCGCAGCGCCGCCATCAGCATGCCCGGCGTGATCTTGTCGCAGTTGGAAATGCACACCATGGCATCGGCGCAGTGGGCGTTGACCATGTACTCGACCGAATCGGCGATCAACTCGCGCGAAGGCAGCGAATACAGCATGCCGCCGTGACCCATGGCGATGCCGTCGTCGATGGCGATGGTGTTGAATTCCTTGGCCACGCCGCCCGCCGCCTCGATCTCGCGCGCCACCAGTTGCCCCATGTCCTTCAGATGCACATGGCCCGGCACGAACTGGGTAAAGGAATTGACCACGGCGATGATCGGCTTGCCGAAGTCGCCATCCTTCATGCCGGTAGCGCGCCAAAGCGAGCGTGCGCCGGCCATGTTGCGACCGTGAGTGGAAGTGCGGGAACGATAGGCGGGCATGGGAATCTCCAACTCGATTGGGTGACAGCGAATGCGTGATTGTATCGCCTTGCTCCGCACCCGCTTCGCTGGGGCGCCATCCGCTGCGGCGAGGAGAGCGTACTTTGCTCGACCGCCTTGTAGCGCAGAAGTTTCATCAGCGCCAGGTAATCACCGATAGCACTGAATTGGAGTTAGCCGGGTTGCTGACAGCGTCAGCATAATCGACCGAAGCAGACAACCAAGGTCTGGGTCAAACATGGTGCGGGGGAGTGCCCGCTTTACACTCGACACCAAGAACTCAAGTAGCTCCTTCCTTCGCCTGTCGCAGTCATTCTAGTTTCTGACGCCGCTTGCTTCCCTGCTTCACATCCGCTTGCCCGAGAGCCTTCGTCGCCTTTACCACCCGGTCGAAATCCGACTCGATTTTCTGTGTCCGGTTGAATTCTGCATATTCGGCCAGCGCCCTCTGATCGGCCTGAGTTTTGCTGATGTTGCCCTTGTGGGTCAGCACCTCGTACTCATTGAAACTCAGGAATTTGTCCACGCTGGCTGCCATATCGGCCATGTTCATCTGCACGCGATTTTCGATGATGTTTTCGATGTAGTCGAAGAAACCGGAAATGGTGCGTTCCAGCCGCTTGATCTCGGGCTCGGAGAGGTAATTCTTGGCGATGGTGACATCCGAGGCCAGGATGCGACCGTGCGGCGCATTTTTCCAGGTGAGCAGGCCAGCGTACGGAGCGGTGTGGTCGGCTTTGCTGTGGATGATCTCGGCGGCGGTTTGGCCCGTAATGGCGTAGTGGAACTTGTTCTGCACCATGGCGTAAAAGGTCTGCGTGACGTCGGACCGGGGGTCGTAGTCCACGCTGCATTCGGCGAAAATATCGGTGATCTGCTGATAAATGCGGCGTTCGCTGGCACGGATGGAACGGACCCGCTCCAGCAACTCCAGGAAGTAGTCCTCGCCGAACACCTGCTTGCCTTGCTTCAGACGTTCATCGTCCAGCACAAAGCCCTTGCGGATATATTCCTTCAGAATCTGCGTGGCCCAGATGCGGAACTGGGTGGCGCGCTTGGAGCTGACGCGGTAGCCGACAGCGATGATGGCGTCGAGGCTGTAGTGCTTGAGGGTGCGCCGGACGGCCCGGTCGCCTTCGTTTTGAACTACCGAGAAATCCTCGGCAGTTGCCTTTTCCGCCAGTTCGCCCTCTGCGTAGATGTTCCTGAGGTGCAGACCGATGTTGTCCGCTGTGGTCTGGAACAGCTCGGCCATGAGGCGCTGGGACAGCCAGAGGGTTTCGGCGTGGATGAGCACGCGGACATGCACCTTCTCGTCATCGCCAGCGTAGAGCAGGAATGGCGCTTCGGCGCCAGCGCTTACGGCGATGCCTTGCTTCTCGACGGGCTTATCTTTGTTGGTCATTGCGTTGGCCTTTTAGTGGATTCACTCGCAATCACGGCGCCAACCCAAGTTCACTGCGCCAGGTTGCGAGTCGAGTTGGCTCAAGCATGAGCGGTAGCCAAAATTTTGTGCACTTCGTTCTGTCCAATACTGAAAGTCGGCGCTGGCGGGACGGCGGTTGTTCGGCCAGAACGGTCATTGGGGGCTTGCTGGTTGAGGGGCGGCTGCACTTCACATTGCCACCATTCGATTCGCTCTGAAGGAATTTATGGGCCAATGAATCCGAGCGGTCGAATATCGAAACTCGCTACTCACTCTTACGATCCTTAGGGGGCGACCTGGGGTGTCTGCTCTATTGCGTGTGAAGGTTGGGGCGGCTGAATGTGATCCGGCCAGTACCGGACGCTCTGAAGGTACTCGGTCGACTCAACATGCTCTGCAAACTCCAGCAGGTTTCCCAACTTTTCCAAAAGTACCGCGCGCACGTCAGCAGGAGAGGCAAAGAAGAACTCTTTTCGATTGTTCGCCCAGTTCACGCGACGTGCCGCGAAGTGCCCGTGCAGCTCGTTCTCAAGACTCACAGCGTCTTCCGAAAAGAAAATTGCGTGTACGTCGAAACGGAATGGGACCGACGCATCTCCAAGTTCGTAGATGCGATCGAGCGGCTCCAGGCGGCGGGTCAGTCCAATCTTTACGACGCGATCACCGAATGCGCCGCGATTCGAGATCACATAGACGTAGCCTGCCCGAATGTTAGCTGCACGGTAGTCATTCAAGGCAATTGAACTATCGATATCCGCAAGCTTGCGCTCTAGATCAGGGTCGCTTGAGCCGCCCGCTCGGACCTTCTCGATCACCGTCAGGATGTGGCTACGCTCTTTCTCAAGACGTTCTCGCGCGGCAGCCAGTTCTAGCTCGACCTTGCGCTCCTCGCGCAGTCGCTCCCGCTCGGCGCGCGCAGCTTCTTTCTCTTCCTCCTTCTTCATCAAATAATCGGCGGTGAGCTCGACTTCTTCGATACGAAGAGCATGAAACTCATCTCCGATACGCATCTCCATCATCTTTCCAAGCTTGGCGATCGCTATTCGCGCCGCGTCGAGCCGCTTGATGGCAGTCAGCGTGTTTCCTGCGCGAAGGGACCGCCCCACATTCTCCGCTTCAGCGTTGTAGGCGCGGAGCATCAACTTAGCCAAGTCGTTGGTCATCGCGCGACCCTTTGCCAACGAGCCATCGAAGGTAAACATGTTCGACTTTTCGATCGCTGCGCCTGCTTTGACTACATCGGCGATCCGCGACGATATGTCATCGAGTCGTTCCCGATAGGCAAGCGCGTTTTCAAGCGGGTGGTGATACCGATAGATACCGACATCTTGAAGAACGCGTTCGTCGTCAAGGACGACGACGTTGTCTGGGTCAGTACCCAGGGACTCCAAACGTGCGCGCAGGGCCGAGTTCTCCGCCTCCAAGAGCGTGATCCGCTGGTCCATACTGATCGGTGAATACGGATCAGATTCACCTTGAGACTTCTGCATCGCGGTGGTGGAATCTAAGTCGCTGCCGACTACGCTATTTTCTATAGGAGTACCGTCCGGAATCCAGAGCTGCCAACCGGGGGGCGGGGCAGGCCAAGCAGTATCTGGTTTCCAGCCATTCGGCGGGTTCCACCCTTTTGGGGGCTTAGGCCACCCTGGCGGCGGGTTGAAGACTAACCGACTGGGTTGCGTCACGACCGACGGACTCCGGAACGCTCGGCGGCGACAAGACTGTACGGATTCTTTGATACGGCAGCGCCGAGGCGCACCAGCGTAAGCGCGGGCACAACTGCCGACAATTCGAACGCAAGGAACGTTTCACGGTCGGCAGCAGCGATCACGAAAGGCACGTAAGTCTGCTGGCCAGTCGCAGGGTCAATTGTGCTGGTACCAACCTCCAGCGAAATTGTCTTGATGAGGCCACGACGGTCAGACTCGAATACCTCGTGGAAAGATCTAAGCGCTACCTGATGTATCGCGCCGGTGTATCGGTCGCGACACTCCTTTTGTGAGAGCGTCGTCGAGACAATCTCGTCAGTTGCCTTTGTGTATTTGTATGACTTGATCTCCGGGATATCGCTTGGTCCGGGCACTAGCACGCGAAGACGAAGCTCGGCAGTTGATGGATCAAATTCGAACTCATGTACTACTTGAAACTGGTCCGGATATACCGAATTCGACAGAACTATAGAAACGTACTCCTGGATCGCGTCGGCAGTCCCATACCCCAGATTCGTGATTAGTTCGTCGAGCCTCTTGTTACTGTCGGCAGCCTCAGATTCGCGTGCTGTGCACTCTTGGGCGTACCGCTCACGCTCGGCCTTGAGCGAGCTAAGGCGCCTAGCTTCATAGCGGGCGCGCACATCATCGGCATCTTGGCGACGTGCCACGACATCGCGGCACGCTTCGCGCCAATCGATCAAAGCCCGTTCATGTACCCGCTGCGCGTTGGCTACCGCCTCGGCGTACTTCTTCTTGCCGAAGAAACTGGCTAGACCGGAGGGAGGCGTGGGCAGAACCAGAACCGGTTCTCTAGGATCGGGTATGTGGCTCGGCTGAGAAATTGGCACTTCAAGATCAGTACGATCAAATGGTGGCTGGGTAACTTTAATGCGAAGAGAGTTGAGATCGACATAGTCATCCACCTCAAGCGTGGAGGCGAGCAGCGAGTCAATTTCCGCGTAAATTTGTTCGAGTTTCCCGTTTCGCCCAAGAACCTCCGCTTCCATATCGGCCAAATGAGCTTCGCGAGCCTCCTTCTCAAGGCGCTTACGTTCAGAGTCGACCGCCTTCGCGAGTTGATTCTGCGCACGCTCCGAGGCCTTCTTCGCCTGGTCGGCTTGTCGAACCGCCGCGACATGACGCTGAACCGCTTCTCGCTCTGCCCGCTCTCGCTCTCGTGCGGCCACGCGAGACTGATGCTGAAGCTCCGCAAAGAATCCTCGTCGTGCCATGGCGCTAGTCCATTTGTCGATCTCAATACGCCATCATAACCTAGACAAGCGAGAGGTATCCCGGACAAGTTCCTGCGATACCGTCCTGCGCCTGGCGCGCGCCGCCTTTCCGGGCTGATGGAGAGGCCGGTCTGATGCTGACGATGCCAACCCGGTTTTGCCGCCGTCTCGCCAGCCCACTCCGGAAGCGCCTTGGTTGTTCGTCGTGGCCAAGGCACCGGAGTGTTCCGCCCTGGGCGCGCGCAGACATCGAGCGCGCCAGGAGTTTGACTTCTCGTCCCCCACTTTCGACTACACCCATCAGGCGATCTCATCTTGACTTCCGGCGTGTAGTGAATCACGATGAACTAGTCAGGCTGACTAGTTATCCGGCAAGGAGATCATCATGCATACGTGGCAATTGCAGGAGGCCAAGAGCCGCTTTAGCGAGTTGGTGGATTGCACGCTCGCCGAAGGTCCGCAACTCGTCACACGGCGCGGCGCGGAGGCTGTGGTGGTGATGGCCGCGCCGGAATACCGGCGCCTGCTGGCCGGGCCATCGTTGCTGGCGGTGTTGAACGGTGCGCCGCGCGGTGAACCGCTGGCTCTTTCCCGTTCCGCGGAAACGGTGCGGGCACTCGACTTGTGAAGTATCTGCTGGACGCTTGCGTACTGTCGGAATTTGTCAAGACGGCGCCCGAGGCCAAGGTGCTGGCGTGGATCAATGCCCGCGGCGAAAACGATCTGTATGTTGCCGCGATGTCGCTGGCGGAATTGCGGCGCGGCGTGGCGCGCTTGCCCGTGTCGCGTCGCAAGACCGATCTGACGGGTTGGCTTGAGCAGTTGCAGGCCGGGTTTGCCGACCGGATACTGCCTTTCACGCGAGAGACCGCCGCCTACTGGGGCGAGATGTGCGCGCGCGTCGAGGCTGGCGGGCGCACCATGGCTGCTTTCGATTCGATTATCGCGGCGACGGCGGTTGAACACGGCTTGGTCCTGGTGACACGCAACGACCGTGACTTTGCGGCGGCGCTACCCGTGGTGTTCAATCCGTGGGCAATCACATAAACTCCGTCACGTCCGGGTAGGCTGCTGGACAAGCTTGATCGGCATTTCGGCGCGGCCTGTTTTTGCCGCCGTCCCGCCAGCGCCGACTTTTGAGCCTGTATCCTGACTGACTTTTTCTTTCGCCAATATCATCATGTCCGACGCCTGGAACACGCTGCGCGCGCAGATCGAATTCTTTTCGCAACCCTTTCCCGAGGCGGCCATCACCTTCGCCGATGCCCATCGCGAGGAAGTGACGCCCCGCCTAGTGGAGGCCATTGCGCGGCTGGCGGATCATCCTGAAGAAGACGCCAATCCCGATTACGTGCTGCATCTCTACGCCATGCACATCCTCGCCACCTGGCGCGAGACGGCGGCGTATGCGCCGCTGGTGCGGCTGGGCCACCACTCGTACGAGGTGGTCGAGCAACTGATGGGCGACGCCGTGACCGAATCGTATGGACGTTGTCTGGCCTCGGTGTGCGATGGCGATTTGAGCTTGCTGAGGAGACTGGTCGAGGACACTGCTGCCGGGCACTGGACGCGTCACGCGGCACTCGATGCCATCATGACGCGGGTGTTCGAAGGCGAGGCGTCGCGCGAGGATCTGATCGCCTATCTGATGCGGCTGGGTGACGCCGAAGCGAAGCGACTGCTGCAGCCGGAGATCGAATTCGAGACCTTCGAACTACTCGACTCGGTGGCGTCGGTTGCCACCGACATCGGCGCCGCCGAGATGCTGGAACGCATTCAAGGCTGGTACGCCGACGAGCTGCTTGATCCGACTATTGCCGATCTGCCCTGGGTCGAACGGCATATCTCGCGCCCCTACGAGACTTGCCGCGACGAACAACTCGGTCGTGGCAAGGGCTATGTCAAGAGCGTGAAGAAGGAAATCGGCTGGTGGGCGGGGTTTGCCGAAGACAAGCCGGCCCGGCCCAAACCGGCGCCGACGTTTATCCCGGTGCGACAAGACCCCAAGGTCGGCCGCAACGATCCCTGTCCTTGCGGCAGCGGCAAGAAATACAAGAAGTGCCACGGAGCCTGATCCACCATGCTGATCCATCCCCAGTTCGACCCTATCGCCCTGCAAGTCGGGCCGCTCGCCGTGCGCTGGTACGGCCTCATGTATCTGGCCGGCTTTGTCGCCTTCCTCTGGCTCGGCAAGCGACGCGCGGCGGCGCAGCCCTGGCACGGCATGAATGCCCAAGACATCGACGATCTGCTGTTCTACGGCGTGCTCGGCGTGGTGCTCGGCGGTCGCCTGGGGCAGGTGCTGTTCTACGAGCCGGGCTACTACCTTGCCCATCCGCTTGAAATATTCATGGTCTGGAAAGGCGGCATGGCCTTTCACGGCGGCTTTCTCGGTGTGCTGGCGGCGATGGCGCTGTGGTGCAGCAAGTCCGGCAAGACGTTTTTTCAGGTGACGGACTTCATCGCGCCGCTGGTGCCGCTGGGCCTGATGGCGGGGCGCATCGGCAACTTCATCAATGGCGAACTGTGGGGCCGGGTGGCCGACGCGGCGCTGCCCTGGGCGATGGTTTTTCCCCAGGTCGACCGGCTGCCGCGCCATCCGTCGCCGCTGTATCAGGCGGTCGGCGAGGGATTGCTGCTGTTCATCATCCTGTGGTGGTATTCGTCGCGCCAGCGCGCCGTGGGCGCGGTATCCGGGATGTTTCTCGTCGGCTATGGCGTGCTGCGTTTTATGGCCGAGTATTTCCGTGAACCGGATCACGGCATCTTCGGCGTGTCCTACGTCGTCAGCATGGGGCAGTGGCTGAGCCTGCCGATGGTGCTGTTCGGACTCTGGCTGTTGCTGAAGCAGCCAACCAGCCGCTGAGCAAGAGTTCCGCAGGACGCAACGCGCTGGCGCCGACGGGGCGGCGAATTCAGCGATCAGCGGCAGCGACATTGCTGTCGCCGCCGCCCTGCCCGAATCAGCAGCCGGCGGTCTTCTTGAAGGACTTGGCGGTGTTCTTGCCGTCTTTCTCCCAGCGGGCGCGAATCTCGTCGCCGACGACGATCCGCTTGTCCTTGAATTTGTCCAGGGTCAGGTCGTCGGTGACGGTCAGGGTCACGGTCTCTCCGGACTTGGCGTCCTTGACCAGAGCGACGGCTGACTTGCCGTCGGCGGCCAAAGTGATCTTGGTGATAGGGCCGACCATCTTGCCTTCGTCGGCGGCGGCATTGCCGACATAGGCCATGCTGGAGAATGCCAGTGTGGCGGCAACGATGAGGGTGGAAAGTTTGCTTTTCATTTTAAACTCCTGTGGTACGTGAAATATGTTGGTGAGCGGAACGCACTCCGCTCGGTGTGTCGAAGCGTCGGATTAGAACTTTACCTCGAACGTAGCATAGATGTTGGTCGCGTGTTCCAGCGGCGTGGTGGTCATCATGTTCGCAGCCGTAACGTCGGAAATCTTCACCGGCGCGCCGACCCAGTTGTTGCTGCCGGTGTACTGGAAGTCGTAGCGCTGGACGCCCAGACGGAAGAAGGCGCGGCTGAAGTACGAGGAAATCGGCTGCTTGTCGAGTTCCTGAATCAGATAGGCCTCGTAGACGTTGCCGCGCACGCCTGCTTTGGCCGTCCACATGTCGTCGGCGGCGGGCGCGAAGGTTATCCAGTCCTTGGAGCCGTGGTTGTACTCGAAGCCGAGCTTGGTCTTCGACGGCAGGTCGTAGCGCACGCCCAAAGCGACCGCAGTGCCGGTCTTGCCGGTGGGCGCTTCGGGGGCAAAGAAGGCGCCGGTCATCAGGCCCTGGAAGCCGAACTGCGCCGAGACGTTGTCGTTCGGATGAGTCTTGCTCATGCCCCAGTCGCCGAAGACATGAAGTTCGCCGGGACCGACTTTCTTGAAGGTGCTCATGAAGCCGGCGCCATACCAGTCGATATCGCCGAGATTGGCCCTGGCCATGGTGTTGCCGAAGTAGGTGCCGTTCATCGTCGGCGCATCGAAGATGTTCATACCACGGTTCCACTGCAACCAGACGCGCAAGGGATCGGTGTCGATGGGAATAATGGCGACGCCGAGCATGTTGGTGTCCTTGATCGAATTGCCCGCCGGGTTCTGGAAGCCGCTTTCAAAGCCGCGACCGTAGCAGATCTTGCCGTAGGCGCCGGGCAGGCTGTCGATCTCCGGGGCGTAGCCGAGCGTCATGCCGTCGAAGGCGTAATCGACCAGCAGCGAGGGCGTTCCGCCGTTGCCGGGACGCGGATTGTTCAGGCGCAGGTTGCTCGGGGCGCCGTTGGTCGATGGGCGACGTCCGACCGAGAACCACATCTCTTGGTCGAGGATGTTGCTCCAGGTGGCGTAGGCGCGGTCGACGTTGAGATAGCTGTTGGAGGGCACGTGGCCCAGCGTGCCGTCGAAGACGCCAACGCGGTCGGCGAAGAAGGGCGCGTTGCCGGAGTTGGTGACTGAGCCGTCGCTCTGCGAGCCGAACACCTTGTACATCAGCAGCCGGGCATTGACGCTGACGTCCTGGGTGGCCTTGACGCCAAGGTCGAGGCCGAAGCGATTGGTCATGAGGCTACTGTTCTTCGGCTGGTAGGCGGGCACCGTGGCGGCGAAGCCACCAATGGCGCCGGCCAGGGCGGCGTTGGCGCCGAGGAAGGCGTTGGCGCCGGCGTAGGTGGTGACGCCCTGCATGCCCCTGGAAAAGTTCGACAATGCCGTAAGAGCTGCGGCCGTGGTCCAGCCAGGATTGAGGGATGAAGCCGCAGCCGGATTGGCGAAAAACTCGGCTTGCAAGGTGTTCTGCGCGTTGGTGAAGGTGCCCTGTACGTCGGTGAAGGTCTTGGTCTGTCCGTCCAGGTTGTCGTAGCGGAAACGATAGTCGCCGCCCACCGTCAGCCATTTGCCAAGCGATTTGTCTTCGAGTTTCTTGACCTGGCTCTTCAGATCGTCAATCGCGCCGGTATCGGCCCGGGCGGTCACGGCCTTGACCTTTTCCTCGGTCTTCGCGGTTTTTTCCTCGTTGGCCTTGACCTGATTGCGCAGGGCCTGGATCTCAGCCGACAGCGCGTCGATCTTCTTCATCAGATCGGCTTCCGAGGCGGATGCCGCCAGAGGCAATGAAATACCGGCCAACAGGACTACCAGCAGCTTTTGCTTGAATGCCTTGTGCATGAAATTCTCCCTGATGATATATGGATAGTGCAATTGTTTCGCGAGGCGCGCGTGGCCGTCGGCGGCTAATCCACTTCTTCCCAACCGGTGATCATGGCCTTGATGTGCGCCAGAGGCGTATGGCCGGCGGTGGTCAGATAGACGTGAGCGATCAGGAAGGCGAGCATCATGAAGGCGCCAAGGGTATGGGCAGTAGCGACCCATTCCAGTTGCAGGTTGGGCAGGCCCCAGGCGGCCCAGTCGGCATAAAACAGGTAGAGCCAGCCGGAAATCCAGATCAATGGACTGATGAACAGCAGCACTACCAGATAGGCCAGCCGTTGCAGCGGATTGTGCTTGCGCAACTGCGTCAGGCGGAAGGGGTGCGGCGCGTTCCTGAAAATGCCGAACAGGTAATACTGCGCCATCGCCACGACTTTTTCCGTGGTCGGGATGTATTGTCGCCACTCGCCGGTGGTGAGGTGCCAGAAGATCGCAAAGACCCACAGCCCGACCAGCGACCAGGCGGCGATGGTGTGGTAATTCACCGCCTTCTCGAAGCCGAAGATGGCGTAGGTGCCATGAATGTCGAAGGCGGTGAGCATCAGGAACATGATCAGTCCCGCCTGCGACCAGTGCCAGAAGCGCTCGAAGCGTTTGAATACGTAGATACGTTCAGCCATGGTAGTGCTCCTTAGTGCTTGCGGCGGGTAACGATGCGCAGGACGCCGTGGCCGAACACGCCGAGCAGGGTCAGAAAGACCACGGCCCAGCCGACGGTATCCACCAGCTTGTTGTTGTCGCGGGCAGGCAGGTATATGCCCTGGATGCCGGCCAGGCGACCGCCCACACTGTGACAGTCGAGACAGCCCAGCGCCTTTTCCTTGGGTGCGACCATGTGGTTGATCGGCCACATGCTGTAGGTTTCGATGAAATCGACCTTGCCGGAGAACGGGGCGTTGGCTCGGGCCATGCCGGTGGCAACAGCCTTTTCCCAGTTCAGGTTTTTCCAGAAGGCGGTATCGTCATTGCCAGCCAGGTGGGTGACAACCAGTGTTTTGTGCTCGGGATCGTATTGCTGCTTGCCGCGGAACATCTTGATCGGCCAGATCATCGACTTGCCGTCGGTCGGGCTGCCCTCGAACTGGTTGATCGCGGTCGGCTTTTCGCCTTTTTCGATCTTGTCGCCACGCAGGGTGTACTTGACCGTGCCGTTGAACCAGACGTATTCGGGCTTGACCTTTTCGGCCCATTTGAAGTCGCCCTTGATGGTCATGTAGGTGTCGTAGCCGTCCTCATCCTTGAGTACCTGCATCTTGCCGTCGGCACCGCGCTTGCCGGCTGTTGACCAGTCCCACCACATCTTCGTCGGCTGGCCGCCGCGGGCAAAGGTGGGAATATGGCAGGTCTGGCAGGCCAGTTTGCGGGTGTGGTCGTTGAGCCTGGCCAGCTTGTGCGGCGCTTGGCCGTGGCAGGACTGGCAGGTGGCGGGGTTGGTCTTTTTGGCCTCGCCGCGCAGATGCGCGGGCGCCTTGTCTCGCGCCGTCGGCGAGTAGCGACTGCCGGAGACCTGGTGGCCGTCGGTCTTGTGGCAAGTGGCGCAACTGAAGTTGAGTCCCTTGACGTCCATATGCACGTCGAGATTCTTGCCCGGCGCCTCCAGCGAGCTGTCGAGGTCGCCATGCTTGACGCCGTCGCCGCCGCCGCCGTTGAAGTGGCAGGCGCCGCAGGTGGCGCGCGTGGTCGGGCCGACCTTCTGGGCGATTTCCTTGAGGTTGATGCCCCTGACGATCTTGCCCGAGCCGGGCGGGAATTCCGTGTCCTTGGTCACCGGCAAGCCGGCAAATCCCGAGGGTTTCTTGTACTTGCCGGTGTGGTCATGGCAGGCCAGGCAATCGACGTTCTCCTCGACCGTGAAGTCGTACTTGTCGTCGCGCCAGCCGTAGCCGATGTGGCAACTGTTACACGCCGCCTCGTTCGATGCCACCGAGGTGCAGAAGTTGTTGACGATGTGCTTTTTGCCCAGAACCTGCTTGGTTTGCGGGTTGATGAATTCCCATTTCCAGTGCTGGGTCTGGTGAATCTGTTTGGCGGCCTCGGTGTGGCAACTCAGGCAGGCCTTGGTAACCTCCGGGCCGGAGCTAAAGTCCTGATTCAGAACCTTGAACTTGCTGTGATCGGCAGTCGATTTCAGCAACTTTGCTGCCGCCGGTTCGGCGACAGCCGGAATCGCCGCCGCAAGAAAAATGGCTGCCATGGCATTTGCCAACACGGTAGCCAACAGGTTTCCAACTCGCATCGCTTTCTCCCTCGCCAAACAACCAACCTACGGCTTTGCCCGCCCGGCTGAGGTACCAGCCATGCAAGGTAACGGAGGTGAGTCTAGGTATCCGGGCGTAAAGCAATGTTGATCTACATCAAAAGATCAGTAGATTCTAATATTCTAATAATTCCTAGCGCAACAAACCCGATAGGGAACAAATATCCCCCCGCGACGCGCAGCTATAGCTTGAACAATCAGGCGGTTAGTGGTTAGTGTTTCGGCTACGGAAGCCATCTTCAAAAAGATGACGTCATCCGGCTAGGCAAAGTCCCGCTGCGGCTCGGTCGATGCGCCTGCCTCAAGCAAGGGAGAACCGCTGGTGCTCGATGTCAGTATGGTCAAAGCCGCTTGGGCATGCTCCGCTGCATCCCGCCCCAACCCCGTCAGGTAGCCGCCATCCATCTGGGTCAGCAATCCCTTGAGGTGCAGGCGCCGGACTGCCTCAATCACTGTCGGATCAGCGGTCTTGTGCACCTTGATGCCCTGCTGGCTGGTCGCCAGATCGAAGCGGATCAAGGTGTTCAGTTCATGGACAAGATCGGTCGTATAGGACATGGTCAAACCTCGCTATCAAAATATGCAGCAATGCCGGGATGACTCCATTCTAGCTTCCGGATGAGAGAACACATCTTTCTGCGGAAATGAAATCCAGGGTGACGTGGCAGAAAGTCGGCGCTGGCGGCACGGCGCATCGAGGTCAATTCGTCGACTGAACATGAATGTGTTGCGACGAATCAAAAAAGCCAGGCGATGCCTGGCTTTTTTGATTTCGCAATAAGGTCCTATTCGACGACAGGAGCCTCGGCGATGTCGCTTGGCGGACGATCCAGCAGTTCAACAAAGGCCATCGGCGCATTGTCGCCAACACGGAAACCCATCTTGAGAATCCGCAAATAGCCGCCGTTGCGAGCAGCGTAACGCGGGCCGAGTTCGTCGAACAACTTGCCGACAATTTCGCGGTCGCGCGTACGATCGAAGGCCATGCGCCGATTGGCGAGACTGGGCTTCTTGCCCAGCGTGATCAGCGGCTCGACCACGCGGCGCAGTTCCTTGGCCTTGGGCAAAGTGGTCTTGATGGCCTCATGGCGCAGCAGGGAGACGGCCATGTTGCGCAGCATCGCCTGGCGGTGCGAAGAGGTTCTATTGAGCTTGCGAAGTCCGCTACCGTGACGCATTTTGATTTCCTCGTTTTTTTGCGGCCATCGCGCTATGCAAATGACCGGTTAATGGTTATCGAGAGTGGGTGAATCAGTACGGCAAATAAAACAAGTGAGACAAGTAAGGCAAATGCAGCAACCGGGCCGAAGCCAGGTGTTCAACCTATCCGGCCAGCTTCTCAAGTCCAACTGGCGGCCAGCTTTCGAGCTTCATACCCAAGGTCAGGCCGCGCGAAGCCAGCACTTCCTTGATTTCGTTGAGCGATTTGCGGCCCAGATTCGGCGTCTTCAGCAGTTCGGTTTCGGTGCGCTGAATCAGATCGCCGATGTAGTAGATATTCTCGGCCTTGAGACAGTTGGCGGAACGAACGGTCAGTTCAAGATCATCCACCGGGCGCACCAGAACCGGATCAACCGAGGTCTGTTTGGGTGTTTCGGTCGACAGCGGCGTACCTTCGAGGTCGGCGAATACCGACAACTGCTCCATGAGCATGCGAGCCGCCGTGCGTACCGCTTCTTCGGCATTGTCGATGGCGCCGTTGGTCTCGATGTCGAGAATGAGCTTGTCGAGGTCAGTGCGTTGTTCGACACGCGCGGACTCGACCGAATAGCTGACGCGGCGAACCGGACTGAACGATGCGTCGAGCATGATC
>JALNZB010000061.1 GCA_023229545.1 Sulfuritalea sp.
ACGACGAAGAGGCGCCCCAGATGGTGACGGCCATCGCATCGCCGCCCGCGCGCGAGGTGAACATTTCCATGCCGAGCCAGCCGATGCCGAGCAGCGCGAGTCCGATCCAGATGCCGCTGCCGAGCAGCGCGAACAGCGCAAGGATCAGGACCAGGGTTATCGCCAGGTCCATTATTCGCTCCTCACGGGTTCGCCATCGACGGCGGGGTGGCGCAGCTTTTTGCCGCGTAGCGTGGCAACCAGGTCGTCGGCCAGCGCGATGGCAAAGATCACGCTGCCCGCCGCCATGCCGGTTTGCGGAATCCAGAGCGGAGTCGCATCCGTACCCTGCGAAATGTCGTTGAACTGGAAGGATTGCCACGCCAGGCGCAGCGAGAACCATGCGAGCAGCACCGCACAGAGCAGTCCTGCGGCGTGGCTCCAGAGTTCCAGTGCATGCCGGGCGCGCGGCCCGACGTGATCGAGGACCAGCGTAACGCGGATGTGTTCGCCGCGCTTCAGCGTATGCGCCAGGGCGAGGAAGGCCGCTGCCGCCATGCAATAGCCGGCATAGGCATCGGTGCCGCGCACATGAAAATCCAGCAGGCGCCCCGTGACCGAGAGCAGGATCATGGCCAGGGTGCCGATCATGAACAGTGCCGCCGCCCAGGCGGCGGCACCGTAGACCCGGTCGAGGAGGCGCCGCATGGGGCGACGCTTACTTCTTGTAGGCGTCGAGGATGGCCTGGCCTTCGGCGCCGGCGGTCTTCTGCCATTCGCCGATCATGGTGTCGCCGACTTTCTTCAAGTCGGCCTTCAATGCGGCAGAAGGTGCGGCGACGTTCATGCCGTTCTTGGCCAGTTGCTCGAGGTAGAACTTGGTCTTGTCCTCGCTGGTCTTCCAGCCGCGGGTTTCCGCTTCAGCCGCAGCCTTCAGCACGGCATCCTGGGTTCCCTTGTCGAGAGAGTCGAAGGCTTTCTGCGAGACCAGCACGGCATTCTTCGGCAACCAGGCCTGGGCATCGTAGAAATACTTGACCTGCTCCCACACCTTGCTGTCATAGCCGGTCGCGCCCGAGGTCATGAAGGCGGCAACGGCACCGGTGGCGAGTGCCTGCGAGAGTTCGGCGGCCTGGATGGTGACGGGCTGGGCGCCGACCAGTTCGGCGATGCGCGAGGTCTGCGGGCTGTAGGCGCGCCACTTGACGCCCTTCAGGTCGCCGGCTGAGTTGATCGGTTTTGCAGAAAAGATTCCTTGCGGCGGCCACGGCACGGAAAACAGCACCTTCAGGCCCTGCTTGGCCAGCAGCGCTTCCAGTGCCGGCTTCTGTGCGCTCGCCAGTTTCCGCGCCTCGGCATAGGAGGTCGCCAGGAAGGGCACGTTGTCGGTGCCGAACAACGGATTTTCGTTGGCATAGCCACCGAGCAGGATTTCGCCGATCTGCGCCTGGCCGCCCTGCACCGCACGCTTGATCTCGTTGGCCTTGTACAGGGAGCCGCCGGCATGCACGGTTATCTTCAGCTTGCCGGCGCTGGCCTTGTCCACGTCGGCAGCGAACTGGGTGATGTTCTCGGTGTGGAAGTTGGCGGCGGGGTAGGGCGTGGGCATATCCCACTTGGTTTGAGCGGAGACGGAAAGTGCGGTGAAACCAAAACCGAGTGCGACGAAGAGTGTGCGAAGGCGGGTATTCATCGGCGGATTCCTCACAAAGGTGGCGGGGATAATGAGAGATAAGGCGAGCAACACGTTAACATTACATTTACAAAACGTCAATAAAATGCTTCAATTATTCCGTTGCGAAGACACCGAGAGTCATCATCATGGCAAAAAAGAAACCAGGCAATACGGCTGTTTCGGCACCCGTCATCGACGAGTCGGACGTGCGTCGCATCGTTTCTTCCGAGCATCTGGTCTCCGACAAGTGCCCGGAGTTGTCGGAACTGGAGTTCGGCCTGATTATCGCCAGCCACGCTTTCGGCCGCTGGATGACGCGCTGCATGGCCGGTGCCGGGGTCAAGGACATGACCGAGACCGAGATTCTCGTCATCCACCACGTCAATCATCGCGGGCGCGAGAAGAAGCTCGCCGACATCTGCTTCGTGCTCAACATCGAGGACGCCCATGTCGTTTCCTATGCGCTGAAGAAGCTGGCCAACCTGGGCCTTGTATCGGGCAACCGGCGCGGCAAGGAAGTGTTCTGGTCGACCACCGTGGCGGGGCAGACGCTGTGCGAACGTTATCGCCAAGTGCGCGAAGCCTGCCTGATGCCGGGCTTTTCCGGTGCGGAAGAGGAGAATGTCCGCATCGGCGATCTGGCGCGGTTGTTGCGCACCTTGTCCGGTCGCTATGACCAGGGCGCCAGGGCGGCATCTTCCATCTGAAGCAATCTTCCGGAGCGCTCGGAGTCCCATGACCATTCATCACGGCACGCTTTCCTACCTCGACCCGGAACGGCCCGAACCCTGGGCCAGTTTTATCGAACAGATCGATCGGGTCGCGCCCCATCTGGGGTCCCTGGCGCAATGGGTCGAAACGCTGAAGCGCCCGAAGCGCGTCCTGATAGTCGATGTACCCATCGTGCGCGACGATGGTTCGATCGCGCACTACGAAGGTTATCGCGTGCAGCACAACCTGTCGCGCGGACCGGGCAAGGGCGGGGTGCGTTTCCATCCGGGGGTGTCGCTGAACGAAGTGATGGCGCTGGCCGGCTGGATGACGGTCAAGAACGCCGCTCTGGGCCTGCCTTACGGCGGTGCCAAAGGCGGCGTGCGCATCGATCCGCGGGCGTTCTCTCGCGCCGAACTGGAGCGCATCACCCGGCGCTATACCTCGGAGATCGGCATCGTCATCGGTCCGGACAAGGATATTCCTGCGCCCGACATCGGTACCGACCAGCAGACCATGGCATGGATGATGGATACCTACTCGGTGAATGTCGGCCACACCGCCAGCGGCGTCGTCACCGGCAAGCCGATAGCGCTGGGTGGTTCACTGGGTCGCCATGAAGCCACCGGGCGCGGCGTCTACATCGCGGCCCGCGAAGCCGGAATTCGCAGCGGCATCCCGATCGCCGGCGCGCGCGTTGTGGTACAGGGCTTTGGCAATGTCGGCGGCATCGCTGCGCGTATTTTCCGCGAGAATGGCGCGAAGATCATCGCCCTGCAGGATGCCGAGAGCACGATCGCCAATCCGGCCGGGATAGACATTCCTGCCGCGCTCGCCCACGCCGCCGCGCATGGCAGCCTGGCCGGATTCTTCGGTGCGGAGCCTCTCGGCGACGACGACTTCTGGCAACTCGAATGCGAGTATTTCGTTCCTGCGGCCCTGGAGGGGCAGGTGACGCCGCAGCGCGCACAGGCGATGCGGACCAGGATCATCGTCGAGGGCGCGAACGGGCCGACCACGCCGGCCGCCGACGACATCCTGCACGAGCGCGATATTCTGGTGATTCCCGACGTGCTGGCCAATGCCGGCGGCGTGACCGTGTCCTACTTCGAATGGGTGCAGGATTTTTCGAGCTTCTTCTGGAGCGAGGAAGAGATCAACGCCCGCCTCGAAAGCATCATGATGAAGGCCTTCGAGGCCATCTGGCAGACGGCGCAGGAACGCAAGGTATCGATCCGGACCGCGGCCTTCATCATCGCCTGTCAGCGCGTGCTTGCCGCCCGCGAACAGCGCGGTCTATATCCCTGACCGGCGGCGGAAACAGTGGCAACTTAGCGCGCAGACTGCTGGACGACGCGGTTACGGCCGGTGATCTTGGCCTGATACACCCTGCGGGCGGCCTGGGCCAGCAAAAGATCCAGGTTGTTGCCGTCCTGTGGGTAGCTTGCCGTGCCTATGCTGACCGTCGTGGTGACGGCACGGCCGGTCAGCGTCAGTGAACTCATTGCCACCGCCGCGCGTATCTTTTCGGCAACATGGAGCGCTCCGGTGGCGGGGGTTTCCGGCAGCAAGACGACGAACTCTTCGCCGCTCTGGCGCGCCAGGACATCCGAGCGGCGCAGCTGCCCCTGGATGATCGTGACCAACGATGCCAGCAGGGCATCGGCCGCCTTGTGGCCTTGTTCGTCGTTGACCTGCTTGAGCGTGTCGCATTCGATGACCAGCAGGGTTATCGCCCTGTCGTAGCGTATGGCCTGGCCAAACAGGCTGTCGGCGATGATGGCGAATCCGCGTCCGCTGAGGGCCTCGGTCAGCTCGTCCGTTTCCGTAGGGAGCGTCTTCTGGTTTAGGCTGTAGCGTATGTCGGATGCGAACATGGTGGTGATGTAGGCAACCAGTACCATGGGGGCGAACTGGACGAAGAGGCCGGCGAGGTACTTGGGCGAGACGATTTCGATGAGGGTGAAATCCCCACCCAGGAAAACCAGGCAGACGGCGATCAACGCCAGTTCGAACAGCGTGGTGAGCTTGCCCAGAGCCAGTGCGCTGGTAATGATGATCAGCAGGTAGGAGTTCAGCAGCGGACTATCGAGCCGGCCCGTATGCAGCAGCGCCCAGGTGATGAAGCCGGTCATGATCCAGGTTTCTACCGCGAGTTTCCAGCGCGACTCGCGCTTGAAAAACGTCGCATAGCGCAAACCCATGATGGACATGGTGTAGAGCACCATCGAGAGGACGATGCCCGGCCGGTCGTCCGGCTCGGTGCCACCGAACACGTGGTACAGCAGCACCACGATCAGCAGCAGCCATTCGATTTCGCCGACGGATCGCGAGATTCCGCGGAGTTGTTCCTCTTCTATGGAGGTCGGGAGGCCCGCCTCCTTGTTCTTGTCCATGAATCCCATTTGTCGTCCGCTTCCCGTCCGCTCCCCGCGGCTCCCCAATAGTGTTCATTATGCCTCTGTCTCGCAACGGCGGGGCGCAGCGCGGGGCCCCGTCTCCTTCGATTTGGCGGCACAATCGCATCGGACACGAGCCGGGCTCGCGCTGAGGACAAGGAGCAGATGATATGAAAATCGCCAACAACGTCGCCGAGCTGATCGGCAATACCCCGCTGGTGCGCCTCAACCGGATCAATGCCGGCAAGGAGTTTGAAAATGCGGCGACCATCGCACTGAAGCTGGAGTTCTTCAATCCGGCCCACAGCGTCAAGGACCGCATCGCCGTGGCGATGCT
>JALNZB010000062.1:0-4671 GCA_023229545.1 Sulfuritalea sp.
GACTCGGCCGAATAGCTGACGCGGCGAACCGGACTGAACGATGCGTCGAGCATGATCTGACCGATGGCGCGGTTTTCGCGGGCGATTTCGCGTTGGTTGGCGGGTACATAGCCGCGACCGGATTCGACGCGGATCTGCATGTTGAGCTTGCCGCCCGGTGCGATGTGGGCAATGATGTGATCGGGATTCACGATCTCGACGTCATGCGTGGTTTCGATATCGCGCGCGGTGACACCACCCTCGCCATTCCTGGAGAGAGAAAGCGTCGCCTCGCGACGGTTGTGCATCTTCAGCACCACGCCCTTGAGATTCAACAGGACGTCGACCACGTCCTCGCGAACACCATCCAGTGTCGAGTATTCGTGAAGCACGCCTTCGATGGACACCTCGGTCGGAGCGACGCCTTCCATCGAGGACAGCAGGATGCGACGCAGGGCGTTGCCCAGCGTGTGACCGTAGCCGCGTTCAAACGGCTCCATGACCACGCGGGCATGGAGCGGCGAAAGCTGCTGGACATCGATGCTGCGGGGTTTCAGAAGTGTGTGCATATGCATTCCTTCAAATGGACGACGCCTGGCGTCCGGTAGACGCCAGGCGCAAAACTACGTGTTAGCGCGAATACAGTTCGACGACCAGGCCTTCATTGATCGAGGGCGGCAGGTCTTCGCGTGCAGGGTACGACTTGAAGATGCCCTTGCCGGCTTTGACATCGACTTCGAGCCATACCGGGAAGCCTCGCGACTCGGCCGCTTCCAGCGCAGCCTTGGTGCGCAAGTGGCCGCGAGTGCTGTCGAGTAGCTGAATGACGTCACCGGGCCGCACGTTGTATGACGGGATATCAACACGTTTGCCATTGATCAGCACACCGTTGTGACGAACAACTTGGCGAGCCTCCGCACGCGAGACGCCAAAGCCCATGCGATAAGCCACGGTGTCGAGACGACCTTCGAGCAGTTTGAGCAGGTTCTCGCCGGTCTGTCCCTTCTTGCGCTCGGCATCGCCGAACACTTTGCGGAACTGCCGCTCGAGAACGCCGTAAATGCGACGGATTTTTTGCTTTTCGCGCAGTTGCGTACCGTACCCGGACAGACGCTGCCCGGACTTTTGGCCGTGCTGGCCGGGCGCGTAGGCACGGCGCTCGACGGAACATTTGTCAGTGAAGCACTTCTCGCCTTTGAGGAAGAGCCTTTCGCCTTCGCGGCGGCACTGGCGGCACTTGGCATCTAGGTTGCGGGCCATTGGTGTCGTATCCTTATTGCCTTAGATGCGGCGGCGCTTGGGCGGCCGGCATCCGTTGTGGGGAATCGGGGTAATGTCAGTGATACTGGTAATCTTCATGCCGAGCGCATTGAGCGCGCGCACTGCTGATTCGCGCCCGGGGCCGGGGCCCTTGATGCGAACTTCGAGATTTTTTACACCACACTCCTGAGCTGCCTTGCCGGCAGCTTCGGCGGCGATCTGCGCGGCGAACGGGGTCGACTTGCGTGATCCCTTGAAGCCGGCGCCACCGGAAGTCGCCCACGACAAGGCGTTACCCTGGCGATCGGTGATGGTGATGATGGTGTTGTTGAAGGAAGCATGAACGTGTGCAATGCCTTCAGCGACGTTCTTCTTTACCTTCTTGCGAACTTTGGTTGCGGTCTTGGCCATGTAAGGGTTCCTGGTTTACTTCTTGCCCATCGAAATCGCCTTGCGCGGTCCCTTGCGGGTTCGCGCGTTGGTACGGGTGCGCTGACCGCGGACGGGCAGACCACGACGATGACGCACGCCGCGATAACAGCCAAGATCCATGAGGCGCTTGATGTTCATCGTTGTTTCGCGGCGCAAGTCGCCCTCGACGGTGAACCTGCCCACCTCTTCACGCAGGCGATCCAGTTCACTATCCGTGAGTTCCTTGATCTTCGCCGAACGCTTGACGCCAACAGCGTCGCAGATTTTCTGGGCACGGGTACGACCGATACCATAGATCGCCGTCAGAGCGATCTCCGTGTGCTGGTGATTCGGAATGTTGACGCCTGCTATACGAGCCATGTTCTTACCTGTTCGTCGCCGTTAGTTAATGCGGTGTGGTGGGCTAGCTGAAAAACGCGAACCGTAGATTTTATCTGATTTGAGTCGCTCTATCAACCCTGACGCTGCTTATGGCGTGGGTCGGTACAAATGACCCTGACCACGCCCTTGCGACGGATGATTTTGCAATTGCGACAGATACGTTTGACCGAAGCCAGAACTTTCATTGGAGTTCTCCGGAAATATTGCCAAACTACTTGGCGCGGAACACGATACGACCTTTGGAAAAGTCGTACGGCGTGAGTTGCACGGTGACCTTGTCGCCTGGAAGAATGCGGATATAGTGCATGCGCATCTTTCCGGAGATGTGGCCAAGAACTACATGCCCGTTCTCAAGCTTGATGCGGAACGTGGCGTTCGGGAGATTCTCGACGACCTCTCCCTGCATTTCAATTACATCTTCCTTCGACATGAATCAGCGAGCCGGAAAACCGGCCCCCTTGAAATTAGCCTTTTTCAGAAGACTTTCATACTGGTGCGACATGACGTATGCCTGGACCTGCGACATGAAGTCCATCGTCACCACGACAATAATCAGCAGGCTGGTGCCGCCGAAGTAGAACGGCACGTTCCACTTCAGGATCAGGAATTCGGGCAATAGGCAGACCACCGTGATGTAAATCGCGCCGGCCAGGGTCAGGCGGGTGAGAATCTTGTCGATGTAACGCGCGGTCTGATCGCCGGGACGAATGCCAGGAACAAACGCGCCGCTCTTCTTCAGATTGTCGGCCGTCTCCTTGGAATTGAACACCAGCGCGGTGTAGAAGAAACAGAAAAACACGATTGCCGTCGCGTAAAGCATGACGTAGATCGGTTGCCCCGGCGACAGCGTTGATGCAATGTCCTTGAGCCAGGTCATGCCATTCCCCGACCCAAACCAACCCGCCGCCGTGGCCGGGAACAGGATGATCGAGGAAGCGAAGATCGGCGGAATGACACCCGACATATTGAGCTTCAAGGGCAAATGGGAGCTTTGCCCGCCATAGACCTTGTTGCCGACCTGGCGCTTGGCGTAGTTCACCAGAATCTTGCGCTGACCCTTTTCCACGAACACCACGAAGCCGGTGACCAGAGCGACCAGAACGCAAATGAACAGCGCGGAAATCGGGTGCATCGCGCCGGTACGAACCAGCTCGAAAAGGCCGCCCAGCGCGTTCGGCAAACCCGCCACGATACCGGCGAAAATGATGATCGAAATACCGTTGCCCAGGCCGCGCTCGGTGATCTGCTCGCCCAGCCACATCAGGAACATTGTGCCGGTCAGCAATGTCAGCACCGTAACGAAGCGGAACAGAACGCCCGGATCGAGCACCAGTCCAGCCTGCGATTCAAGCGCGATGGCGATGCCCAATCCCTGAAACAGCGCCAGGGCCACGGTGCCGTAACGCGTGTATTGGGTGATCTTGCGCCGCCCGGCCTCGCCCTCTTTCTTCAGTTGTTCGATCGACGGCACCGCGATCGTCATGAGCTGCATGATGATCGAAGAAGAAATGTAAGGCATGATGCCCAGAGCAAACAGCGTGAAGCGTGACAGCGCACCGCCCGAAAACAGGTTGAAGACGCCGAGAATCCCGCCCTGCTGGCCCTGGAACAACTCCGCCAGCTTTACCGGATCGATCCCCGGCACGGGGATATGCGCGCCAACCCGATAGACCACCAGGGCACCCAGCAGAAACCAGAGCCGGCGCCAGAGGTCGCCGAACTTGCCGGTCTTGCCGAGAGTTGCTGCTTGGGGGCTTGCCACGTGGTCTGTCCTAATCCGCTATCAGGCAGCGGGAGCGGCGGCGATGTCTGCTACCGAACCGCCAGCCGCTTCGATCGCGGCGCGGGCACCCTTGGTCGCGCCAACACCTTTCAGCGCGATCTTGCGATTGAGTTTGCCCGACAGGATAACCTTGGCTGACAAGGCATCGCCAGCGATCACGCCGGCCTGCTTCAATACCAACAGATCGACTTCTTCGACCGGCAACTTGTCCAGCTCGGACAAACGCACTTCCACATTGCGGCTGGCGGTCAGCGAAACAAATCCGCGCTTCGGCAAACGACGTTGCAGCGGCATTTGGCCGCCCTCGAAGCCAACCTTGTGAAAACCACCGGCGCGTGACTTCTGGCCTTTGTGTCCGCGTCCGGCCGTCTTGCCCAGTCCGCTGCCAATGCCGCGGCCAACACGCTTGGAGGCGTGTTTGGAGCCTTCGCCCGGCTTCAGGTTATTAAGTTCCATACTCATTGATATCCCCTTAGCCTTCGCACTTCACCAGATAGGCCACTTTGCGGATCATGCCGCGCACGGCGGGCGTATCCTCAAGCATGGCCGAACTGTTGAGCTTTCTCAGGCCAAGTCCGCGCACCGTCGCGCGATGATCCTGCTTGGTACCGATGACGCTCTTTACCAGCGTGACCTTGATCGTCTTGTCAGCCATGGCTTACTCCAGAATTTCGGCAATGGCCTTGCCGCGCTTGGCGGCAATCTCGGCCGGGGTGTTCATGGCCAGCAAACCATGCAGCGTTGCGCGCACCACATTGTAGGGATTGGTCGAGCCGATGGTCTTGGCGACCACATCGGTAACGCCCATCACCTCGAACACGGCGCGCATCGGACCA
>JALNZB010000062.1:4681-5044 GCA_023229545.1 Sulfuritalea sp.
GATAACGCCGGTACCCGGCGAGGCAGGAGACATCAGCACCGTGGTGGCGCCGTGCTTGCCCGTAACCGAGTGATGCAGGGTGCCATTCTTGAGATTGACCTTGGCCATCTTGCGACGAGCTTCCTCCATCGCCTTCTGCACGGCGACCGGGACTTCGCGGGACTTGCCCTTGCCCATGCCGATGCCGCCATCGCCATCGCCAACCACGGTCAGCGCGGCAAAACCGAGAATCCGGCCGCCCTTCACTACCTTGGTGACGCGATTGATGGACACCATCTTTTCGCGCATGCCGTCGTCGCGCTCTTCCTGGACCTGCTGCTGTTTCCTGCCTTGAGGTTTAGCCATGTCCGTCTCGCTTAGAAC
>JALNZB010000038.1 GCA_023229545.1 Sulfuritalea sp.
GGCGTCGATGAGCAGTGGAAAGTCGGCGCGGGGTTTGGGTGACAGGGCACGGCGAAGAGTCTCCAGTGCGGCATCCGAAGCGCCCAATCCGGGGCCGATGACCGCGACCGTTGCCTGCGCCAGCGCATCGTCGGGCGTGCGCAGCATCAATTCAGGTTGCAGCGGATCGACCGCCAGCGTTTGCAGCAGCCCGACGAAGACCCGTCCGGCGCCGAGCTTCAGCGCGGCGCGGCCTGCCAGCAGCGCCGCGCCCGTCATGCCGGCGGCACCGCCGATCACCGCCAGCGAACCATAGCTGCCCTTGTGGCTGTTCTTTTGGCGTGGCTTCAGGCAATCGCGAAAATCGTCGATGGCCAGCAGCGCGCCGGGAAAATCGGCGAGGCGCAGACCGAGATTGTCGACGCTCACGGCGCCGCAATGGTCGGGACCGTCGAGGGTGTACAGCCCCGGCTTGCCGCCGATGAAGCTCAGCGTATGCGTGGCGCGCGCCGCAGTGCCCAGCACGCGTCCGCTGTCGCCATCCAGTCCGCTGGGAATGTCGAGTGCCAGCACCGGACCGGGGAAGGCATTGATGCGCGCGATCAAGTCCGTGTAGGGGCTGCTGATGGGCCGCGTCAGGCCGATGCCGAACAGGCCGTCCACCACCAGACCGTAGTCGCCACTGGGGACTTTGCCGCCGGGAGCGACGACGACAACGGCAATGCCTTGTTGCTCCAGCACCCGCGCCATGACCCGCGCGTCGCCGCCATTGTTGCCGGGACCGGCAAAGACCAGTACCGCAGCGCGGCTGTTCCTGAGTAGCTGGCGGGCGAACCCGGCGGCGGCCCGACCGGCGCGCTCCATCAGCGGCGGCTGCGCTGCGGCGTGCTGGATTTCGAGGGTGCGCAATTCGGAACAGCGCAAGAGGGGCATATGCATGACGTGATTGTAACCTCAGCCATCTGGGGCCATGGCGTATCTGCCGTACACCGGGTTCGGCTATCATGACAGGCGCGCGTCGGCAGCGCCATCCATCGGATAAACAGTCATGACCAACAAGCACAGCAGCCTCTCTTATCTCGATCCCGGACGGCCCGAACCCTGGGCCAGTTTCATCGAGCAGATCGATCGTGTCGCGCCTCATCTGGGATCTTTATCGCACTGGATCGAGACGCTGAAGCATCCCAAGCGCATTCTGGTGGTCGATGTGCCCATCGTGCGCGATGACGGCACGATCGCGCATTACGAGGGCTATCGCGTGCAGCACAACCTTTCGCGCGGTCCGGGCAAGGGCGGAGTGCGCTTTCATCCGGCGGTGACGCTGAACGAAGTGATGGCGCTGTCCGGCTGGATGACGATCAAGAACGCCGCGCTGGGCCTGCCTTTTGGCGGCGCCAAAGGCGGCGTCCGCATCGATCCGCGACTGTTTTCGGCGAACGAACTGGAGCGCATCACCCGCCGCTACACCTCGGAGATCGGCATTGTGATCGGTCCGGACAAGGATATTCCGGCGCCCGATGTCGGTACCGATCAGCAGACCATGGCCTGGATGATGGACACCTATTCGATGAACGTCGGCCACACCGCCAGCGGCGTCGTTACCGGCAAGCCGATAGCGTTGGGTGGCTCACTGGGGCGCCAGGAAGCCACCGGGCGCGGCGTCTACATCGTGGCCCGCGAAGCCGGTATTCGCGCCGGCATCCCGATTTCCGGGGCGCGGGTCGTGGTGCAGGGCTTTGGCAATGTCGGCGGCATCGCCGCGCGTATTTTTCGCGAGCATGGCGCCAAGGTCATCGCCCTGCAGGATGCCGAGGGCGCTATTGTCAATCCGGCGGGAATCGACATTCCGGCGGCACTTGCCCACGCGGCGGCGCATGGCAGCCTGTCCGGATTCTTCGGTGCGGAACCCATTGGCGCCGATGATTTCTGGCAACTCGAGTGCGAGTATTTTGTTCCCGCAGCGCTGGAGGGCCAGGTGACGCCGCAGCGCGCACAGGCGATGCGAACCCGGATCGTCGTCGAAGGCGCCAACGGGCCGACAACGCCAGCTGCCGACGACATCCTGCGCGAGCGCGACATTCTGGCCATTCCCGACGTGCTGGCCAACGCCGGCGGCGTGACCGTGTCCTATTTCGAATGGGTGCAGGATTTCTCCAGTTTTTTCTGGAGCGAGGAAGAGATCAACATCCGCCTCGAAAGCATCATGACAAAGGCTTTCGAGGCCGTCTGGCGGACGGCGCTGGAACGTCAGGTGTCGATCCGCACTGCGGCTTTCATCATCGCCTGCCAGCGCATCCTCGCGGCCCGCGAACAGCGAGGGCTGTATCCATGAGCGACGCCGGGCGTTGACGGAGGCGGCCTCGGCGCTAGCGTCGCGCCGGTAATCTCACAAATTCGCCGCCATCATGGCCGGCCCATCCGGTTGCTGGACGACGCGGTTGCGGCCAGCGAGCTTGGCCTGGTACATGTTGCGGTCGGCGTGGGCCAGCAACAGGTCCAGTGTGCTGCCGTCGCGCGGGTAGCTTGCGACGCCGATGCACACGGTGGTGCGAACCAGATTGCCGTTCAGCGCCAGCGCGTTGGACGCCACCGCTACGCGTATCCTTTCGGCGACGTCGAGCGCGCCCGGCGCCGGAGTCTCCGGCAGGAGAACGACAAATTCGTCGCCGCCGTAGCGTGACAGGACATCCGTGTGACGCAACTGCCCCTCGATGCTTTTTACAACCGCTACCAGCAAGCTGTCGCCGGCCTTGTGGCCATAGCTGTCGTTGACTTGTTTCAGATTGTCGCAATCGATGACCAGCAGGCTTACGCCCCTGTTGTAGCGAGTGGCCTGGCCGAACAGCCGGTCGGCGATGATGGCGAATCCGCGGCGGTTGAGGGTCGCCGTTAGGTCGTCGGTTTCCGACTGAAGCTTTACCTTGCCCAGTCCGTAGCGTATGTCGGATGCGAACATGGTGGTGATGTAGGCCACCAGCACGAAAGGCGCAAATTGGGCAAACATGCCTGCGATATATTTCAGCGTGAGTATTTCGTGGACCGAGGAATTGCCGCCCAAAAAGACGAAACAGGTGCCGATCAACGCCAGCTCCAGCAGCGTGGTGAGCTTGCCCAGCGCCAGTGCGCTGGTGATGATGACCAGCAGGTAGCAGTTCAGCAGCGGGCTTTCGAGCCGGCCCGTATGCCACAGCGCCCAGGTGATGAAGGCGGTCATGATCCAGGTTTCCACCGCGAGTTTCCAGCGCGATTCGCGCCTGAAAAAATGCGCGTAGCGGAAACCCATGACCAACAGACTGTAAATAACCATGGCGAGCGCGACGACCGGCTTGTCGTCCGGCTCGGCGCCACCGAACACGTAGTACAGCAGTACCACGATCAGCAGCAGCCATTCGATTTCGGCCACGGATCGCGAGATACCTCTAAGCTCCTCCTGCTCGATGGAGGTGCGGGCGTCCGTCTCCTGACTTATGCTTTCCACTTATGGTCAACTTTCCATCCGGTTCCGGCGGCCCCGGAAGCTGGGTCATTATGCCATTGGTTGGACCGCCGCAAGGTACTTCCCCTGTCGGGTGATTTGGCGGCACAATCGCCTTTGGCCAGATGCCGGGCTCACGGTCGGGAAAAGGAGTGGATAAATTGAAAATCGCCAACAACGTCGCCGAACTGATCGGCAATACTCCGCTGGTGCGCCTCAACCGGTTGAATGCCGGCGAAGAGTTTGAAAACGCGGCAACCATCGCGCTCAAGCTGGAGTTCTTCAATCCCGCGCACAGCGTCAAGGACCGCATTGCCGCAGCCATGCTCGACGCCGCAGAAATGGCCGGCAAGATCAAGCCGGACACGATCATTCTCGAACCGACTTCGGGCAACACCGGCATCGGTCTGGCCATGGTCGCCGCCGCGCGCGGCTACAAGGCGGCGTTTGTCATGCCGGAAACCATGAGCCGCGAACGCAAGCTGCTGCTCAAGGCTTACGGCGCCGAACTGATCCTGACGCCCGGCCCGGACGGCATGGGCGGCGCCATCAGGAAGGCGCAGGAAATGGCGGCGGCGGACTCGCGCTATTTCGTTCCGCAGCAGTTCGAGAACCCGGCCAATCCGGAAATTCATCGCCAGACCACGGCCGAGGAAATCTGGCGCGACACCGACGGTCAGGTCGACATCTTCATTTGCGGCGTCGGCACCGGCGGCACCATCACCGGTGTCGGCGAAGTCCTGAAGGCGCGCAAACCCGGCGTGCGGGTCATCGCCGTCGAACCCGATGCCAGTCCGGTGCTGTCGGGCGGCGCAAAGGGGCCGCATCCGATTCAGGGCATCGGTGCCGGATTTGTGCCGGCCATCCTCAACACCGAAGTCTATGACGAAGTGGTGCGCGTGACGAACGACGACGCGCTCGACACCGCCCGTCGGCTGGCGACCGACGAGGGCCTGCTGGTCGGCATTTCATCGGGCGCGGCGGTGTGGGCCGCGCTGGAAGTGGCGAAGCGGCCGGAGAACAAGGGCAAGCTGGCGGTGGTCATCATTCCGTCTTTCGGCGAACGCTATCTGTCGACGGTGCTGTATCAGCATCTGGAGGTGTGAGCGCCAGATTCAGGTTGATGACGAGTACGCGGCTTCCCAGCATGACAATACTTCCCGCCGTGCGGTCATTGCCCGTGTCGCTGTACTCGAAACCATAGACGCGGCGGACTCGAAATACGCCATCATCATCTCGCGCCGGGCTGATCCGCGCGATGGCAACGGTGTCGTCCAGCAGCAGCAGTTGCTCCGCGTCGCACGCGGCCTTGGCCGCCGATACCGCCATTTCGCGCGCCTTGAGACTGTCGAGCCATAGCCAGACGACGGTGGCCAGCAGCAGAAGGCCGAGAAGATCGAAAAAGTCCATGCGCACAGCCTAACCGAAATCGCGGGCTGGCCAGCGCCGGAGTCGTCGGGTCAAACCAGCCCGGCGTCGCTCAATTCCTGTTTGAGCCAGGCGTAGTAGACCGGCGCGGCGATGACTCCCGGCAGGCCGAAGGCGGCTTCCATGACCAGCATGGCCAGCAGCAGTTCCCAGGATTTTGCCGAGATTTGCGCGCCGACAATGCGGGCGTTGAGGAAGTATTCGAACTTGTGCACCACGACCAGAAAGCCCAGTGAGGCCATGGCGACTTGCGGCGAGTGGGCGAGGCTGACGACGACGATCACCGTATTCGAGATCAGGTTGCCGATCACCGGCAGCAGGCCGACGACGAAGGTGAGGGCAACCATGGTTTTTGTCAGCGGCAGATGAATGCCGAACAGCGGCAGCAGCACGACGAGATAGAGCGCGGTGAGCGCCGTGTTGATGGCCGAAATGCGCATCTGGGCGAAGACGATGCGACGAAACGCTTCGGCGAGGCGGCGTGCGCGTTCGGTGAGCGCCGCCGCCAGCGGTCGCGTGATGCGCTCGCCATCGACTTCAAGCAGCGCGAGCATGGCGCCGATGATCAGGCCGACCAGCACGTGCGCCATGACGACACCGGCTTCCTTGCCGATCGTTTGTACCTGCCCCGCGTGTTCTCGCAGCCACTGCACCACGGCGGTCCTGGTGCCTTCGACGCTGTCGGGCAGGGCGTCGATCAGCCAGCCCGGCAATGAGTGGCGGGAGTTTTCGAGGATTTCGGCCATTTTTTGCGCCAGCGCGGCGAGGCTGCCTGAATCGCTTCTGAAGAAGCCGATGGTCAGCACGGCGCCCAGCACCGTGACGCCTATGACGATGGCGGCGAGGAAAACCACGGCGGCCTGTTTTGCTCGCCGGCTGGAAAGTCTTCGTTCCAGCAGCGGTGCGGTCAGGTGCACCAGTTCGTACACCAGCAGCCCTGCCAGCAGCGCCGGCAACAGATGCAGTTTGAGTACCAGAAACAGGGCCAGAGCGGCGATGAGCCAGGAGGCTTGCTGGATGCGATGGGCGGGCATGGCTGTATTTTTTCGCGGGAAATCGCCCCAGTGTAGGGTACATTTCAGCGATGAGCGAAGAATCCCGTTCCAGTTCAGCCACGCCGTCAGGCGCCGAGACCGACGCGCCGCATTCGGCGCTGACCGTGGAAATGCTCGCCGCCGCGGCGGGCGCGTCGGCCGAGGACGGCATCTGGCTCGACGTGATCCGCAAGATGGACGAGGTCTATAACGACCTGCTCCAGTATGAAGTCGCGCTGGAGGAAAAGAACGCCACGCTGGAGGATACGCAGCAGTTCATTTCCTCGGTGCTGACCTCGATGTCCGACCTGCTGATCGTCTGTAGCCGGGCCGGCGTCATCGAGAGCGTCAACGAGGCGCTGGCGTCCCTGCTCGGGGTCGATGCGGCGGCGCTGCACGGACGGACGATATTCGATCTTTTCGCCGATGAGGAATCACGCCAGCACGCCGGACGCCTGTTCGCCGATCAGAGCAGCCACGCCGAGGAAGATTGCGAGATGCAGTTGAAGGCCGCCAACGGCAGCGCGATTCCGGTTTCGCTCAACTGCACGCCGCGCTACAGCGGCACTGGCAAGATGCTCGGGCTGGTGATTACCGGCCGTCCGGTGGGCGAACTGCGACGCGCCTATCAGTCGCTGCGCCGCGCCCACGATGACCTCAAGACCACCCAGCAGCAATTGATCCACTCCGAGAAAATGGCGTCCCTTGGCCGCCTGGTGGCCGGCGTGGCGCACGAACTGAACAACCCCATCAGCTTTGTCTACGGCAATACGGTGGTGCTGAAGCGCTATGCGGAGCGTATATCACGCTACCTGGCGGCGATTCATGGCGACATGCCGGCGGACGAGCGCGAGGCCTTGCGCGGCGAGCTGCGCATCGATCGCCTGCTGGACGACCTGCCTTCGCTGATCGACGGCACGGTGGAGGGTGCGGAGCGCACCCGCGACATCGTCGATGCGCTGAAGCGCTTTTCGGCGACCGATCGCGACGAGCGGCGCGCCTTCGATCTGGTGGCAGTGATCGAGCGCGCCGTGCAGTGGGTGTGTAAGGCCAAGGGCGATCAGTTCGAGGTGAATGTCAGCTTGCCCGCCTCAATCGAGGTCATGGGTTCGCCCGGCCAGGTGCAGCAAGTGGCGATGAATCTGGTGCAGAACGCCGCCGACGCGACCGAGAATGCACGCGAGCGGCGACTGGAGATATCCGGTCGCGTCGAGGAGGCCGAGGCCGTCATCGAATTCCGCGACAGCGGCCCCGGCATTCCCGCCGAAAACCTGGACAAGCTGTTCGACCCGTTCTTCACCACCAAACCCGTCGGACGCGGCACCGGCCTGGGGCTGGCGATCAGCTACGGCATTGTCGAACGCCACGGCGGCAAGCTCACCGTCGGCAATCATCCGAGGGGCGGAGCCTTGTTTTGTCTGCGCCTGCCGTTGGCCCGGCAATGACATCCGGCATCGACCCCGGTTGCGTCAGGTTGCGGCTCGCGAGCGACAGCGGCCGGGTTAGTGGCGTCAGTGTCGGCAGCGAGCGTCCCGCCATTTCACAGCGGCTGCGTGGCCGTTTGGCCGACGAGGCGGTGCGGCTGGTGCCGCTGCTGTTCGCGCTGTGCGGCCAGGCCCAGGGACGCGCCGCAGTGCTGGCGCTGAAGGCCGCCCGTGGCAAGCAATGCCCGGCGCATCTCGATCCGGTGGTTCAGCGCGAAGCCCTGCGCGAGCATCTCTGGCGCTGGCTGTTCGATCTGCCGCCGCTGCTCGGCGAGGTTGCCATGCGCGATGAGTTTGTTGCCGCGGCGGGCTGGATAGCCGGTGGGCAACGCGACGAACTGGGCGCGTTCCTGTCCGGCCCCCGCATCGAGGTTTTGCGTCGGCGTCTGGCCGCGGCGGAGGACGCAACCGACCGGGCGCCGCGCCCGCTGCCGGTACTGGACGCGCAGGCGTCGCTGGCTCTGTGGCCACGCCTTGATGCCGACTTTTGCCGCACGCCGCACTGGCAGGGCAAGGCCGCCGAAACCGGGGCCATCGCCAGACAGCAGGGCAGGGCGGGAATAGCTGCGACGGCATTCGCTTCGCGCTGGCTGGCGCGGCTCGGAGAATTGCGCGACTGGGCGGCTGGCAACGAGAAAGTCGGCGCTGGCGGTACGGCGAGCGCGGCGCGATTGGAAGCGGCGGCGGCGGTCGGCGGTCGTGCGCTGATCGAAACCGCGCGCGGCCTGCTGATGCACGAGATTGTGCTCGATGGCGAGCGCATTGCCGACTACTTCATCGTCGCGCCCACCGAGTGGAATTTCCATCCGCAAGGTCCGCTGGCCGGCTGGCTCATCGGTCGCGATGCCGCCGACCGTGATGCGGTGCAAAGTTTTGCCGCCAGCGCCGTGGCGGCGCTCGATCCCTGCGTGCGCTGGGAACTGGAGTGGCTATGAATCCTTGCGCGGTTGCGTCGTCAGGCTCAGGGCCACGGCTTCGGCGACCTTGATGCCATCGACCGCTGCCGAAAGAATGCCTCCCGCATAGCCGGCGCCTTCGCCGGCGGGAAACAGGCCATGCGTGTTCACGCTCTGAAGCTCCTCGTTGCGGGTGATGCGGAGCGGCGATGACGTGCGCGTCTCCACCCCGGTCAGCAAGGCATCGTCCATGGCAAAGCCGGCGATCTCCTTGCCGAAGGCCGGCAAGGATTCGCGCAGCGCGGCGACCACGTAATCGGGCAAACACCGCGCCAGATCGGTCGGCTGCACGCCGGGCGTATAGGACGGCAGCACTGGGCCGAGTGTCGTCGACGGTCGTTCGGCGAGAAAGTCGCCGACCCGTTGCACCGGCGCGTTGTAGTTGCCGCCACCGGCCTCGAAGGCCAGGCCTTCCCAGTGACGCTGAAAGGCAATTCCAGCCAAAGGCGCGGCCAGTGGATCGCCATTCTCACCTTGGCTGCCGGGATAATCGGCGGGAGTCACGCCGACCACCAGGGCGCTGTTGGCGTTGCGCTCGTTGCGCGAATATTGACTCATGCCGTTGGTGACCACGCGGCCCGGTTCCGAGGTGGCGGCAACCACCGTGCCGCCCGGACACATGCAGAAACTGTAGGCCGAGCGACCGTTGGCGCAATGGTGCACCAGCTTGTAATCGGCCGCGCCGAGCAGCGGGTTGCCGGCATTCCTGCCGAAGCGGGCGCGGTCGATCAACGACTGCGGATGTTCGATGCGCACGCCAATCGAAAATGGTTTGGCTTCGACATGTACACCGCGCTGGTGGAGCATTTCAAAAGTGTCGCGCGCACTGTGGCCGACCGCCAGCACGACGTGGCTGGCGGCGATGGTTTCGCCGTCGGCCAGCGTCACACCGCGGATTTGTCCCTGCTCGATGTCGATATCCTCGACCCGGCTCTGGAAGCGGATGCTGCCGCCCAGCGCCTCGATCTCGGCGCGCATGTTTTCGACCACCGTCACCAGCCGGAAAGTGCCGATGTGCGGCTTGCTGACGTAGAGAATTTCCTCCGGTGCGCCGGCCTTGACGAATTCCGTCAGCACCTTGCGTCCGCGATGCTGCGGGTCCTTGATCTGGGTGTGCAGCTTGCCGTCGGAAAACGTGCCGGCGCCGCCTTCGCCGAACTGCACGTTCGACTCCGGGTCGAGTTGGCCCTGTCGCCACAGGCCGAAGGTGTCCTTGGTCCGCTCGCGCACCGACTTGCCGCGCTCCAGGATGATCGGGCAAAAGCCCATTTGCGCCAGGATCAGTCCGGCGAACAGGCCGCAAGGGCCGCTGCCGATGACTATCGGTCGCAACGTCGCCGGTGTCCGCGGCGCTCGGGCGACAAAACGATAGGCGGTGTCGGGTGTCGGCCTGACATGCCGATCATTCTCCAGCCGTGCCAGCAAAGCCTTTTCGTGCCGCACCTCGACATCCAGCGTGTAGATGAAGACGATGGCCGACGGCTTGCGGGCATCGTAGCCGCGGCGGAAGATCGAATAGCCGACAAGTTCGTTCGCCGCAATCCCCAGTCGTTTGAGGATCGCACTGCGCAGGTCGACTTCGGTGTGATCGAGCGGGAGCTTGAGTTCGGTCAGTCGCATCAAGGTGTCGCCGCAGCCGGTGGCGAAAAGGCAGCCATTCTATCTTCGCCGGCGTGTATCAGCCCAAATCCGGAATTTGACAGGCATTGCGGAACCGGAACTGCGCGACTCAGGCGCGCGCGTGGATTTGCACGGGGATGCGCTGCGGGCCGAAAGGCTTGCCGAAAACGCCGTAACGTCCGGCGATGGCTGTCTTGCAGTGCTGGCAATGGCCGGTAGCGTCGAGCGCGTAGTTGAGAATCCGATACCAGTCCCGCTCGATTACCGTCTTGCCGCAACCGGGGCAGAAGGTGGTGTCGCCGGTCTTGTCATGCACGTTGCCGGTATAGACGTAATGCAGGCCGGCTTCCATGGCAATGCGGCGGGCGTGGCTGAGAGTCTCCGCTGGCGTGGCCGGAAGGTCGTCCATCTTCCAGTCGGGGTGGAAGGCAGAAAAGTGCAGCGGCACGTCCGGCCCGAGTTCCTTCGCCACCCAGGCGGAGAGCGCCTTGAGTTCCGCGTCGCCGTCGTTCTTGCCGGGGATCAGCAGGGTGGTGATTTCCAGCCAGCAATCGGTTTCGTGATGGATCATCGCCAGGATGTCGAGCACGGGTTGCAGATGGCCGCCGCAGAGACTGACGTAGAAGTCGTCGGTGAAGGCTTTCAGGTCGACGTTGGCGGCATCCATCTTGGCGTAGAACTCATGCGCTGGTTCAAGGTGCATGTAGCCGGCGGTGACGGCGACGGTCTTGATGCCCAGCGCATGGCAGGCATCGGCCGTGTCCATCGCGTATTCGGCGAAGATCACCGGGTCGTTGTAGGTGAAGGCGACGCTCTGCGCGCCATGCGCCTGCGCGGTGCGGGCAATGGCTTCGGGCGTGGCATCGTCCATCAGGCGGTCCATGTCGCGCGACTTGGAAATGTCCCAGTTCTGGCAGAACTTGCAGGCCAGGTTGCAGCCCGCCGTGCCGAAGGACAGCACGCTGGAGCCGGGGAAAAAATTGTTGAGCGGCTTCTTTTCGATGGGATCGATGCAGAATCCCGAACTGCGGCCATAGGTGGTCAGCACCATCTCGCCGCCGCGCATGGCGCGGACGAAACAGGCCGCGCGCTGACCTTCGTGCAGCTTGCAGTTGCGCGGGCAAAGGTCGCACTGGATGCGGCCTGCATCTTTCTCGCCGGCGAGGCGATGCCACCAGCGGGCCGGCACGCCGGCTATTTCGTCGTGGCTTCTTTCCATTTTCTTACCTCGTAGCGCTGGAGTTTGACCTCGGGGGACCACCAGTCGGTCGGTAGGCCGGCCTTCTGCTTGAGAAGGGCGAGAAACTGGCGCGGCTCGGGCAACTGCTCCCAGACTTGTGGCAGGAAGGTGCCTCGATGTTGTCCGGCAGTCAATATGATGCCATCGACATTGGGCCGCAATTGGCGCAGGGCGTCGGCCTCGCTGCTGAAGGTCATCGGCACGGGCGTGGTGAGCAGCGATACTTCGACGCGGGTGCGGGGAAATTCGGCGAGTGTCAGCGGCGGAAAGCGCGGATCGCGGAAGGCTGCGGCGACGGCGTTGGCGCGCACATCCTGATCCAGCGGGCGATGGGCTTCGAGCGAGCCGATGCAGCCGCGCAGGTCACCGTTCTGCGTCAGCGTGACGAAGGTGGCGCCGGGCAGGGCCAGCGCGGGATGGGCCGCTTCGGCCTGCGTCGGCTGATCGAGGCGGGCGGCGATGGCATTGCGTGCGCGCACCAGCAGGGCCGGGCCGAGATCGGCGGTGTCCGCGTTGGACTCGTAAAGCGCGAAGGAGGCATAGCCGACCACGCGCGCCTTGTCGCCCGCCGTATCGCCCGAGTTGCATTGCGCCACGCGTTCGATTCGGAGTCCGCGTTGCCGCGCCACGGCGAGCAAACCATTGATCGGCAGCGCGCCGCAGGCCTGCTCGAAACTGGTAAGTTGTTCAAGGGCGAGGATGCGCGCGGCGGTGGCGTTATCGATGGTCTGCGCTTCACGGTAGCCGTGGAAGTGCGAGAGGTCGGAACTGATCACGATCAGGGTTTCCGGCCCGCCCCACAGTCGCTCCAGGACTTCGGCGACATCGGTGGCGCTGGCATCGCCCACCGCCAGCGGCACGAGTTGAAATTGGCCGAGGACGGTTTGCAGAAAGGGCAGTTGCACTTCCAGCGAATGTTCCTCGGCGTGGGCGGCGTCGCTGGCGACGACTTGCGGCAGATCGGCCAGCAGATCGAGCGCGGCGCGGTCGAGCGGAATGCCGCCCAGCGGTGTGGCGAAAGCCCGCACCGTCGGCGCCGCCAGGCCGTGCACGGAAACCCGATGGCAGGGTCCGAGCAGCACCACGCGCCGGATGCGTCCGGCCAGCGGCGCCAGGCGGGCATAGGCGTGGCCGGCGGTGCCGCCGGAATAAATGTAACCGGCATGGGGCACGATGAGCGCCTTGAGCAGGCCGGACGGGGCCGATTCAAGAGTCGGCGCTGGCGGTACGGCGGCGAGACAGGTCGCCAGCTCGTCGCGCAGGCTGGCGGCATCGCCAGGGTAGAACATGCCGGCAACGGCGGGCGGACGAGTGGCGGGGACAGGACTCATGATTGACTCCCTCAGTCTGGCGGAGCGTTTACCGGGCGGTTCCCCGGTAGCGGGGGGCGGCATAGGAGTGGATGTTGCGGAACGCCTCGAAGAGCTTCCAGCGCACGACTGGAATCCTCGAAACGAGCGTCAGGGGTACGGAGTAGATCTCACAGCTATCGAGGGCGACGGCCGTTATTGCCGGCTTCGTGATCGGCGCTTGCTCCGTCGGTTTTCCCGAGTCTGGTCTGAAAAGCATGTCCGCGCCCCAGAACTCACCCTCGCCGAGCACCCACTCAGCTTCCTTGTCGCCCAAGGCAAGCCGCCCTTTTTCGATCAGGTGTAGTTGATCCGAGCCGCCGACGAACTTCTCGCCGGCATGCAGTTCGGTGATCGTGCAGTGCTTGGCCAGGGAAAACAGCGTGGTGTTGGTCACGGCATCGCTGAACAGGAATGTGCGCCGCAACCGTTCCTCGGT
Organism: Sulfuritalea sp.; assembly: GCA_023229545.1. GTDB lineage: Bacteria > Pseudomonadota > Gammaproteobacteria > Burkholderiales > Rhodocyclaceae > Sulfuritalea. The sequence continues at coordinate 13,005 of JALNZB010000038.1, forward strand.
CTTGCGCACCTCGAGCAGTTCGCTGCTTGAAAAGAAGCGCTCGACAAAGTTTCGGTAGAGGTCTGACGGCAGACGCAAAGCCTTGACGAAGCCCACCGAGCGGAAGGTTTCGTCGCTGGGGCGATCATGGATGGCGGCGGATTCCGCCAGCAGCGAACCGCTGAAAAGGAAATGGGAATTGCGGGGATCCTGCGTCAGCATCTCGACCTTGCCGGCCAGCAGGAGATATATCTCGCGGGGTACCTTGCCTGCCGGCGTGATGATGGTTTCCGGATTGAATGTGACAATCTGGTTGTTGAGCAGCATGTGAAGCCGCTCCGCCGGCACCGTTGGGAAGTAGCTCTTGAGAAACTCGCTGGCGTCGCGTAGCAGAAAGTTCTGCTGTCCCGGAATCATCACGTCCAGTGTGCCGAAAGGCGCTCCCGAACCAATTCGCCGCTCCGCGTCGGTCAGTTCTCTCGCCGTGTGGGCGAGCAGCACACGGGTCGAGGCATCGTCCGCGAAGTCGGCGGCGTCGCCGTGAATCATGCCGCCACCGATGTCGATTTTCTTGAGATCGACCGGTTCCAGATACATATCCTTGACGGCTTTTGCGCGCTCGGCGCTCAGGCCCAGGGCCGACTCGTCGGCGTGAGTCATGGCGTCCAGCACTGCGAATGACGCGATATCGGCGAGATGGGTATAGGTGCGATAGCCGCCTTCCCACAGCACGCGGAAATTGAAAACGGTGGTTTCCACCGGGTGCGGCGACATCATGGGCCGGACTTCCAGTCCCATGATGTCGTTCCACTGCCCTTCTTCGAGATCGTGGATGTCGAAGTACTTGGCAAACTCGCATTCCGGTATCGACAGCAGGGCACAGAATTTCCGGGTTACCGAGGCGCGCACCAGCGGCGTGGCGAAATACTGTGGCGGCTGATCGCACTGGAGCAGCGTCGTGAGACCGGCGAAGTGATCGTCGTGGCAGTGGGTGTGAAAGACCCCGGCTACCTCCTTTTTGCCGATGCCAAGGGCGTCGAGGCTATAGTGGATGTTCGGACCGGCGTCGATCAGGTACACCCTGCCCTGATGGATGATGACGCTGCCCATCGTCGGACGGTTGTAGTCCCAGCCATCACCGTCGCCGCCATGAACCACGGCGAAGTAATGGCGGTCGATGGCGACGTGAGTCAAGGGATACGGGCAAGGATAGGTTTCATGCTTGCGCAGATTGAGGTCTATCTCGACGCACTCGTCGCCGTAACGAATTTCGAACACATTGCTTGCCACGCGCTCGATGCTCACACCATCGCCGAATTCGAGCGGGCCGGTGGTCAGCGGCAGGCATTCGACAAAGTTGTCGGGCTGCGAAATCTGGCCGAAGGCAAACTTGAGCTTGATGCGCATGAGTTGATCGGCCTCATGCTCATCGATTCCGGCCTTCATCATCTCATCGGCGGAGACGAGTCCGTAATTGCCCCGATGGATGTAGCGGAGTTGCGCCGCAAGCTGTTCCGGGGTACCGATCAGCATGGGTTTCCGACCGGTGTTGTTCGGATGGTCCGGTAGCAGCATGCCCTGGCGATAGAGCATTTGCAGGACCGGAAACTCGGCCAGATTGCACAAGTGGCCATTCTGGATCATCACATCCGAAAGGAGGATGGCGTTGGGACCGTTCTCGAAGCTCACTCCGTTGAGTTCGGTGGTCTGTATGATTCCCCGCCGCAACAGATGCTTGACGCTGTCGGCAGGCGAGCCGCAGAGCAGATACAAGCCGGCTGCCGGAATCTCGACATAGTAGATTCCGTTGGCAACGACAAGTTTGCGTATCAACACGCGAATATCTTCGATTAAACCAGCAGCAGGCCGCCAATCAGGCCGGCAGCGATGGCGGCCAGTCCCGGCAGGGTGCGGCGCGCCAACGCCGCACCGCCGATGACTACCACCAGTCCGGTCTTGAAGGCAAGGTTGGAAAGCGTTGCCAGGGTGATCGCGGTGACGGTTTGCACGGCTGTTATTTTCTCCATGCTGAACATGCGCAGCGATGACAGCACGATCGCATCGACGTCGGTCAGGCCCGAGGCCAGCGCCAGCAGGTAGAAGCCGCGATTGCCGGCGATATCCTGCAACCAGGCGGACAGCACCAGGATCAGCGCGTAGAGTCCACCGAAGGTCAGCGCCGTTTTGATCTCGGTTGGGTTGGTGACATTCGGCATGGGCAGGGCATCGACGCTCTCAAGCTGGCGCCAGCCCCAGAGTGTGGCGGCCACGCCCAGCGCAATGCCGCAGCCGAGTACGCCGAACAGCAGGCCGGCGATGTCGGGCGCCACGACGAAGGCGAGCAGCCCGAGGCGCACCATGACGACAATATTGGCGAGCAGAATCACCACCATCGCGGTGCGGGCGAGATCAAGATTCGCCCGTGCATGGCGGGCAAAGATCATGGTGGTTGCGGTGGATGACGCAAAGCCGCCGAACAGGCCGATCAGCGCCGCGCCGTGTTGCGCCCCGGTCAGCCGCAGTGCGGCGTAGCCCGCCAGCGAGACGCCCGAGATCAGCACCACCATCCACCAGATATGGTGCGGATTCAAGGCCTGGTAGGGACCGAAATCCTTGTTCGGCAGAATCGGCAGAATCACCAGCGCCAGCACGCCGAACTGCAATATCGACAGCAGGTCGACATGCGTCAGGTTTTTCGAGATGCCGTGCAGTTCGGTCTTGAAGTACAGCAGCACGGTGGTGGCGATGGCCAGCATGACCGCAGCCGAGGTGTAGCCGAACCAGACCATCGCACCCAGCGCGTAGCAGACCATCAGGGCGACCACCGAGGTGGTTCCCGGATCACCGGTATCGAGCGGATCGGCAACATGCGCGGCGATCATCATGGCGGCAATGGTCAGCAGACCGGCGCCGAGTATCCAGCCACTGTCGGTGGTCTGGGCCAGCAGGGCGCACAGGCAGCCGAGCAGCCCGACCAGGGCGAAGGTGCGCACGCCGGCCTTGAGGTCGGATTGGCGCTCTCGCTCAAGACCGATCAGCAGTCCGATGCCGATACTGGTGGCAAAGGCCTGCAAGATTTCGTAGCCGGGTTCCGTGGCGAACATGTCGATCCTTCCGCGAATTCCTGTAATGCGATTGTATAGAATTGGGACATGACATATTACGCACTGGTTCCCGCCGCCGGGTCGGGATCGCGCATGGGCGCGCTGGCGACCCAGACGCTTACCCCGTCCACTCCCAAGCAATACCTGCCGCTCGCCGGCCAGCCCATGATTTGGCACGCACTGGCGACATTGTGCGCCACCCCGGCGATTGCCAACGTTTTTGTCGTGCTGGCCCCCGACGATACGCTCTGGCCGGCTGTTGACATGGCCGCGCTGCCGAAATTGCGCGTCCTGCGCTGCGGTGGCGACACCCGTGCGCAAAGCGTCGCCAACGGCTTGCGGGCGATGGCCGCCGAACTTGGCGACATCGATGACGACTGGATACTGGTGCACGATGCCGCGCGGCCTTGTCTGACGGTTGCGCTGGTCGAAAAGTTGATCGCCGAAGTCGGCGAGGACGATGCCGGCGGACTGCTCGCCGTGCCCGTCGCCGATACCCTGAAGCGTGCCCGCGACGGTGGCCGTGTTCTGGAGACCGTGCTGCGGGAAAACCTGTGGCAGGCGCAGACGCCGCAGATGTTCCGTCACCGGCTGCTGCTCAACGCGCTCGGCATCGCGCCGTCGGTGACCGACGAAGCCAGCGCCATTGAGGCGCTGGGACTCTCGCCGCGGCTGGTGGCCGCCGATGTCGGCAACCTCAAGGTCACCTATCCGCTGGATCTGCAACTTGCGGAATGGGTACTTCAATATAGGGAAAGGCCGTAGACGTCCAATGAAAAGATTTTTGCCGTTGCTCGTTCTTATCTGCGCCGCCACTCTTGCGCTGGCAAAAACGCCAGGGGAAATCGAGGTTGGCGAGACCTTGCGCGATGCGCCGATGCAAGGACTCAGCGGACCCTCGCGACTGCTGTCGGAATTTCGCGGCAAGCCGCTGATCATCAACGTGTGGGCCAGTTGGTGCGGCCCGTGCCGGGCAGAGATGGGTTCTCTGGAAAGGCTGTCGCGCCGGAACGGCGGCAAGAAGTTTACGGTGATCGGCATTTCCACCGATGACTACCCGGATGCCGCCAGGGCCTTCCTGCAGAAATCCCCGACCCGCTTCAGTCATTTCATCGATAGCGGATTGCTGCTGGAAAACATGCTCGGCGCCAACCGGATTCCCTTGACCGTGCTGGTCGATGCGCGGGGGCGGGTACTCGGCAAGTACTATGGCGCCAAGGAGTGGGACAGTCCGGCGGCGCTGGAACTGATCGGAAAAACCTTTCGCATTCGGATGTGATTGAGGCGTCCGACCTGGCGAGAACAAGAGAAGGCACACCATGAATTCTGGAACCGAACCGACGCGCGCCGAGATCGATGCCCTCCAGCAGCCGGCGGTGATCGAGTTTGGCGCGTCCTGGTGCGGACACTGCGCCGCCGCGCAGCCTCTGATTGTCGCGGCGCTGGCCAAACATCCGCAGGTACGCCACATCAAGGTTGAGGACGGCCCGGGCCGTAGTCTGGGACGTTCATTTCGCGTGAAGCTCTGGCCAACATTGATTTTCCTGAGTCACGGCCAGGAAGTCGAACGTCTGGTCCGTCCCGCCGATTCAAGCGCGGTAGAACGGGCGCTGGCGCTGATTGATATCGCGCCATGAACGGCGTGATTCCGCTGGGTTGAAGTCTTCAATGCGGCAGAACTGGCCTTACTTTGATAACAGAATGATTTTGGATTTGTTGATGGGAATCAATTAGTGCGGTGCTTTCAAGGTGTCAAATGACGGGGTCTCAGCGTAACTCAGTCCGTCAATATAGGAGCTCATATGAAAAAACCATACTTATTACTGGCGTTGGTTGGGTTGATCGCATTCCCGGTTCATGCTGAAGGCAATATCTCTGCGAAACAGTCTGAGGTTATGAACAAGCTCCTTGCGATCTATGCCGAAAAGGCCAGGGTGGAGAAAAAAGAGGGGAAAGGACAGGGCGTGGTCTCGGGCAAGTCTTTCACAGCTGCGGTCGGACGGGAGTTCTTCCTCGTTCGGCGTACCTGGCAGAGGCACGACTTCACATGCTCCGGTTGTCATACCGATGATCCGAGGAAAGAAGGTAAACATATTGAGGCCAAGGTACCCATTAAACCGCTGGCTCCTTCCGCAAATCCAGAACGTTTTATTGACGTCCAAAAGGTGGAGTCTAACTTTACGGCGCATTGCATGGATCTCTATGGAAGAGAATGCCGCGCTTACGAAAAAGGCAGTTTCATAGCCTACCTGATGTCCGTGAAGTAGCCGCCAGCGCAATGCATCCAACCGTCGGCTAAATGTGACTCCGCCCGAAGCGGAAGCGCGTTTGGCCGACTCGCAATTTTCCCTCTTCGCAGGCCAATACTGGCCGCCTGAAAGCGGGTGAACAGGTCAAAATCGTGGTCGTTGGCGCGGGGCCGGGATGCCTGTCTGCAGCCGAGCGAGCGCCAGAGCCTAGGATTCTGCAGGTGCTTCTCTTGAGGCATCGCCAACTGCTATCTCGCTTGAAGGAGTTGGGGGATCGCCGTAGTCGCCTTCCTGGGCTGTTGAGAAATATGCGGATCTACCGGGTTAGCGTGCTCGGAGCACACGAAGGTGAACTCAATCGATGAAATCGGATAAGCTGCTTTGTTGCTGTTGTGAAAGGAACTTTTTGAAATGAGCACTCCGTTCCGCGTTGGTCAGGGCTATGACGTGCACGCATTGGCGCCGGGCCGCAAGCTGATTCTGGGCGGCGTCCAGATTCCCCATCACTTGGGTCTGCTCGGGCATTCGGATGCCGACGTGCTGCTGCATGCGATCACCGATGCGATTCTCGGCGCGGCGGCGTTGGGAGACATCGGCGGGATGTTTCCCGACACTGATGCGCAATGGGAGGGGGCGGACAGCCGAAGCCTGCTGCGCGCTGCGGTCGCGGCGGTGCATGGCGCGGGCTGGCGGGTGGGCAACATCGACGCCACCGTCATTGCCCAGGCGCCGCGCGTCGCGCCCCATGCTGCGGCGATGCGCGCCAACATCGCGACCGATCTCGGCATTGCCGTCGATGCGGTGAACATCAAGGGCAAGACCACCGAGCGGCTGGGTTTCATCGGGCGCGGCGAGGGCATTGCGGTCGAGGCTGTGGCGCTTTTGGTGCGCAATGAATAATGCCGCATGAGTGAGGCCACATGAGTGAGGCTTGCGCGCATCGGGTGTTCTTTGCGCTATGGCCGGATGACGAGGCGACCAGTCATTTGTCGGCGCTTGCGCGCAACCTCGCGACCGGTGGTGGCCGCGTGATGCGCCCGGCATCGCTGCACCTGACCTTGGCGTTTGTCGGCTCGGTGATGTCGACGCAAGTCGGACAACTCGAAGAGATCGCCGCCGGGATTCGCGCCGGGGCGTTTGATCTGAGCCTGGACCGCCTGGGCTTTTGGCCGCAGCGCGGCATTCTGTGGGCGGGTTGCCGGCAGGCTCCCAATCCGCTGCGCCGACTGACCGAACTGCTGGTCACCGATCTGCGCGCCGCCGGCTTTGCCATCGCCGATCATTCCGCTGCAGCCCCGGTGCCGCACATCACGCTGGCGCGCCGTGTCCGCTGCCCATCGTTGCTGCGGCTGGGAACGCCGATTCGCTGGCGGGTCGGCGAATTCGCGTTGGTCGAAAGCCACCTGCATCCTTCCGCAGCGAGCTACAAGACGCTGGCCGGCTTTCCTCTTGACGCGGCGGACGCCGATTAGAATCCCGTCATTGAATCGGAGCCAATATCGTGGTCAATCTGTTTCGCCCCAGAAGAACGACACCGCGCCTGGAGCGCCTGCGCAACCTCAGTCTGTTCGTCAATCTGACGCCGACCGAGCTGGAGATTGTGGATGGGCTGCTGCACGAGCGCGACTATCAGGCCGGCGAGGTGATCTTCGATGAAGGTGAAGAAGGCCAGGCGATTTACATCATTGCCGCCGGGGAGGTGCTGATTTGCCGACAGGGGCAAAGTGACGCCGGTCGCGTCGCACAACTTGACGTCGGAACCTTCTTCGGAGAATTGGCGCTGCTCGACAACGCGCCGCGTTCGGCGCAGGCGCGGGCGGCGACGGGTTGCCAGTTGATTGTGTTTTTTCGCGACGATTTTGTCGGGCTGCTCGATACTCATGCGCGCATTGCCTCGAAAATTTCACGCGAGCTGGCACGTCACCTCGGCGCCCGCATGCGTGACATGGCGCTGGCCTCTGGCGTCCATCAGCATCTGTGATGACCGACACGGCGCCCGCGAGCTACGCCGTGAAAGAGAGCCCGCGCGGCTCCGGCCCCATCGTCTGGGCGTCGATCATTGCGACCACCTGCCTGCTGCTGTTCTTCTTCCAGAAAATTCTCTGGCTGGTGGTGCCCTTTTTGCTGGCGTTGATTCTTTACTATCTTCTCTATCCATCGATGCAGGCGCTGATCTATCGCGGCATGAGCCGCGAGGCGGCGGCCAGTGTCGTCACCCTGGGTTTTCTGGTCTTGCTTTCCGTCGTCGGCGTGATGCTCTCGCCGTGGGTCACCAGCCATATTGCGGGTTGGCAGGATGCGGTCATCGGCTACGTCCAGGGCGGCCTGCAACTGCTCGACCGATCCCTGCGGACACTTGAGGCCCACTGGGGGCCGCTGGCCCGTGCCCATCTCGCGGATACCGTGGCGGGGCGCCTGACGCAAGGCGCGGGCAGTGTTGCCGATCATCTGGAGCCGATTGCGGTCGGTATCATGGCTTGGGCGCCCTCGCTGATGCTGGCACCGTTTCTCGCCTTTTTCTTCCTGCGCGACGGTCGCCGCTTTCAGCGTTTTCTGGGCGGGGCCGTGCCCAATGCCTTCTTTGAAAAGACGCTGTATCTGCTGCATGAAATCGATCGCACCTCGCGCGCCTATTTCCAGGGACTGATCAAACTCACCGTTTTGGACACCCTGACCCTTGCTGCCGGCTTGTGGCTGCTGGGCATTCCCGGGCCGTTCGCGCTGGGTCTGATTTGCGCCGTGCTGGCGTGGGTTCCCTACGTCGGTTCGATCCTCGGCGGGCTGCTGGTGGTGCTGGTGGCGGCGACCGACTTTCCCGATGCGCCGACCGTGGCCTACTGGGCGATTGCCCTGTTTGTCGTGGTGCGGCTGCTCGACGATTTTGTGTATATGCCGCTCACCATCGGCAAGAGTCTCGAACTGCATCCACTGGTGACGGTGCTGATGATTTTTGTCGGCGGCGCCGTGGCCGGCATATCCGGTCTGATGCTGGTGCTGCCGGTGCTGGGGGTGGTGATGGTGATCGGCGAGACCATCGGCGTTATCGTCACCGACCCGCGCCTGATGGCGCGCCATCGTCACGCCCGCGCCTTGCGGCGGGAACAGGCCAGCAGCGACCTGTAAATTGCTTGTCTCAAGCGGCTGGCTGAGTGTGGCGGTCGCGCACTGCGGCTGGCGGTTCGGGCCGGCGCAGTACCAGTCGGGCAATCAGCCCGCCGCCCTGGCGTGGCAGCAGTTCCAGGTGACCGTTATGCGAGCGGGCGATGCGATCGACGATAGCCAGTCCCAGCCCGGCGCCGGCGGCATTGGTGCGGGCGGCTTCGAGCCGGGCGAAGGGACGCTTCATGCGCTCGACATCCTCCGGCGGAATGCCGGGGCCGTGGTCGCGCACTTCGATGCTGAATTCGGCGGCAGCGGCCTCCAGGGAAAGTACCACCGGAGATTCTCTTCCGGCATAACGCAATGCGTTGTCGATCAGATTGCTGATGGCGCGACGCAGGGCTTGCGGTCGCACCGGAAGTGCGGTGGCAAAAGTCGGCGCTGACGGTAGGGTGACAGGTGCGGCAAACTCGATCTTGAAACCCCTGCGCCGGTATTGCGTGGCGAGTTCATCCATCATGCCGGCGACATCCACCTCCAGCGGCGTTTCGCCGCCTTCCGAGCGGGCGAAGTCGAGGAACTGGCCGATGGTCTTGTCCATCTCCTCGACATCGGCCGTCATGCCTTCGCGCAGGCCCTCGTCGGCGGACATCTCGATGCCCATGCGCAGGCGCGTTAGCGGCGTGCGCAGATCATGCGAGATTCCAGCAAGGATCAGGGCGCGATCCTGATCGATCTGCGCCAGATCGGCGCTCATCTGGTTGAAGGCATGGGCGACGGTCGCCAGTTCGGTCGGGCCGCTCTCATCGAGGCGGGGCGCCGTCTCGCCAGCGCCGACTTTTCGCGCGGCCTGCTGCAAGGCTTTGAGCGGGCGCGTAATGCGGAACACGATGAACCACGCGCCAGCCAGGGAAATCAGCAGTGCGGCCACGCCCCAGCCCAGCCAGCTGAGCGGGAACACGCGATCAAGGCGCTCGCGGGGCAGGGCCAGCCAGTAATCGCCTTCTGCGCTGTCGTCGATGCGGAAGTTGACGAACAAGGCTCGTTCGCCCTCCCGCTCCAGGGTCAGGCGGGTACTCGGCCCCAACTGTTCCTTGACCAGTTCTTCCATGCGGCGCAGAAAAGCCCGGTCGGGCAGAGGTTCCACGCGGTCCGCCGCGTCGGCCGGGTAGATGCGGATGCCCTCGCGGTCGGACAAGTCGCGCAACAACTCGCGGCGCGCCTCCGGGCGGGCCGAAATCAGCGCGGCGCGCGTCAGGTTGGCGACGCTAACCAGGGTCTGCGCAATTTGCCGGGCGCGCGGTTCGCGTTCGTATGCGCGGAAGATGGCGAACCATGCCGCGACGGAGAGCACCATCAGCAGGGCGACCAGCAGAAAAGTGCGCCACAGCAGCGAGCGCGGCAGCAGCTTCATTCGTGTTTCTTGCCGTCAGGGACGAACACATAGCCGAAGCCCCACACGGTCTGGATGTAGCGCGGTTTGCCGGGGTCTTCCTCGACCAGTTTGCGCAGCCGCGAAATCTGCACGTCGATCGCTCGGTCGAACACCTCATATTCCCGACCGCGCGCCAGTTCCATCAGCTTGTCGCGGCTCATCGGCTGGCGTGGATGTTCCAGCAAAACGCGCAGCAGGCCGAACTCGCCCGAGGTGAGCAGCGTGCTCACCTCGTCGCGAACAAGCTCGCGCGTTGCCAGATTGATCCGCACCTTGCCGAAACTCACGCTTTCTTCCGTGATGGCCGGCGCGCCGGGCGGTGGCGCGGCGGCCTGGCGGCGCAGCACGGCATGGATGCGCGCCACCAGCTCGCGCGGACTGAAGGGCTTGGGCAAGTAGTCGTCGGCGCCGATTTCAAGGCCGACGATGCGATCCACCTCGTCGCCCTTGGCCGTCAGCATGATGATGCTGATCGGGTTGCCCGCGCCGCGCAGCCGGCGGCAGATGGCCAGGCCGTCTTCGCCGGGCAGCATCAGGTCGAGCACGATCAGGTCATAAAGCTCGCGCTCCAGCGCGCGGTCCATGCCCGGCGCGTCGGATACGGCTTTTACCGTGAAGCCCTGATCGGAGAGATAGCGCTCAAGCAGCTGGCGCAGGCGCAGGTCATCATCGACGACGAGAATCTTGGCTTTGGTATCGTTCATAGAGGCTGAATCCTAGCCGGATCGCGCGTGGTCCGCCAGCCGCCTTTACAAACGATTACAAAGCCAGCCTCGAGGCAACACTTGGCTTACAGCCCCTGTCGATGATGCAAGCGTGCCTGAAACAAGGCAGCGATGGACCGGAAAGAAGACATCGGAGGCAATCATGAAAGCGCTATTCTTCAGCATGGCTCTGGCGGCGGGACTGGCTTTGTGGGGCGCAGAACCGCAGGCGGGTATCGATCATCTGATGGCCGCGAGCGAGATGGCGGGCAAGCAGGTTTACAATATCTACAGTATTTTTCGATAGACGACGATAACGGGGTTGATGTGACGGCAAAACGCAGGGCGAGATGGGCCGGGTTTGCGATGGTGCTGTGGCTGTTGGCTGCGGCTGCGTCGGCACAGGGACCGCATCGTCCGCAGGGACGCAACGCCAGTGGTGGCGGCCCGCAGCGCATGATGCCGGACGAACGGCGCCCCGCCCAGATTTCCCCGGACGATGCTGCGGCACCCGCCAGCGGCAGCCGGCTGACGCCCGAAGAGCGTCGCCAGTTGCGTCGCGATGTGCATGACGCCGGGCGCGACCTCTATCCGGAGCGGATGCCGTCCGGTCGTCGCGAGCCGCGACGGCAATAGGCTGCTACCTCGTCACGATTTTCTCTTGCTCCTTGAAGCAATGCTCGACACGCCGCAGCAACAGGTCGTCGGCGCCCTCGGCTACGAAAACAGTCTTCCATCCGGCGACGACTTCGCGAATCCGCTTGATCGTCGTGGTCGCCGCAGCCCTGGACAAGCCGAAGTGGCCGGCCACGCCGAGTACGGCATCGAGATGCGGCGTCTCGCTGCCTGCGGCGATGGCCATACCCATATAGCCGAGGTTCGAAAGCTGCGGCACCATATCGAAGGCGGGAGACAACTCGTAAAGATTTCGCCCGCTGTGCAGCACGCCGTGGTTCTTGACGTGGTCGTCGGTGTTGTCGATCAGCACATTGAACACCAGCCGGCGGAAGAGTTCCGGCAGATCGCGCGACACCATGGAACCGTGCACGCGCAACTGACTCGCCAAGCCGACGTAGCTCCCCTTGTTTGATTCGTAAGGACTGTCCGTGAAGGCGGCGGCGGACAGATAGTGAATCCGATGCCCGTCTTTCACCATGCCGGGCCGGTCGAATCGCCGAACCAGCAGCGCATTGATCTGCTGCAGCGGCTCTCGTTTGAATTGCGCAACCCGGATGTCGCAAAGACCGGCCAGCCTGAGAGTACAGGCCTCCAGCACTTGAACGTCGACCTCATCACCCTTGGCGGGGAACTTGGCGATCCACAAGGCATGGTCACGCACCAATGACGCTTTGGGTCGCGCGCCGCCGAGGGTGCCGCCCTGGACCAGCAGCCGCTTCAGTGCCTTCGGCACCTCCATCTCGAAGGCCAGACATCGGGCTGCCTCCGCCAGGTCTTCAAGGCGAACCCGTTTTGTCGAAGGCGATGCGGACGGCATTGCGTGGGTGGGAGAAAATACCAGGGCGCCAACCCGGTTTTCATTTGTCTTCAGCAACATTTCTTCCGCGCTGAGCGGCTTCCAGTTGTTTTCGTAGCGCAACACCAGTTCGCCCCAAGCGTCGGGCAGACAATCCTTGAACGTCAGGTTCAGGGCGCCGCCGTCCCGCAAGCGCCGCTGCGGGAAATTGAATGTCGCCATCCCGGTTGGCATGAAGGCCGGATTCAGTGCAATCGCGCTGTCTCGTGCCCGATACAGCCGACCGTACTCGAAACCACCGTACTCGGTGACGCCACGGCGGCCCAGCGTCAGCAATCCGACCGGGATGGCGCCAGGCGCTTCGGGAAGGTACATGCCCGTGTACAGCACGTGCTCATCCGCAGCGGCGAGGCGAGCGCGCTTTGCTCGACCGCCCTGCTGCGCTGGGGCTTCATCAGAAGTCGAGATCATGCTCGCCCACCTTGCCGCGACCGGCTTTTCGCTTCCCGCTGCGCTGGCCGGCCACCCCGGCGGGAACCGGCGCCAGGCGGTCGATGCCATCGAGCTGACCCAGCAGCCACAAGCAATTGCACAAGCTGCCCACGCTGCTCGTGGGTTTCCCGGCCTCGAGCGCGCGATAGGTATTGATCGAGCAAAACATGCGGCTCGCCATGTCGCTCAGAGAGAAGCCGCGCTCGATGCGGCAGGCGCGCAGGCGGGTGCCGAGGTTCAAGAGGCTCTCGAGCACCTCCGGCGGAATGGAATTCGCACCGACAGACGATTTAGGCATATCAATATAGTGATCATTAACGCGGATAACTATCACTATATAGATATATTGTTGCTATGCAAGCGATTTGCTGCCAACCGCCCGGCTTGCGCTTGCCGGTCTGGATAGCGGCAAGGCAAAGTCGGCGCTGGCGATACGGCGAGGAGCGGGGAATATCTATTCCCGGTCCGTCATCCGCAGGTACCCACCGCGCCACAGGCCGAACAGAAGTCGCAGCCGTCCTTGCGAATGACGGTGTAGTTGCCGCATTCGCCGCATAGCGAGCCCTGCATCACCTTGACGCCGCCGCTCTTCTGCTCGGGGACTTCGAGGATGCCCATCTCGCGCGTCGGGTAGCCGTGCTCGTCGAGGATGCGCAACATGGCGTAGCGATGCATGATCAGGCGGGCGATGTAGGCGACGGTAGAGGGCCAGTTCTGCTGCTTGTTGGAGCCGGGGACGCGGGCCATGAAATCGCCCAGCGGCTCGGCGTAGTTCAAGAGCTTGCGCAGTTTCATGCCGATCCAGGCCGGGTCGAGTACGCGCATGTCGAGCGAGAGCAGGCGCGTCAGGCCGTCCAGGGCGCGCGGATAGTGGCCGGAGAGCCACACCGAGTAGGGCCGCGTGACGCCATCGGGCAGGGTGATTTCCTTGAGGCCCAGCACGAACTCTTCGCCGGAGGCCGGATTGACCACATCCACCGTCCATGACAGCGTGCCGTCGGTGCCGGTCTTGGGTTCGTCGCGGCTGAACATGCAGTCGATCACCGGGGTGGCTTCGGCGCCTTCCAGTGCGCCGAGTTTCTCGCAACGGTAACGCACCACCTGGGCCAGCGCCGAGACCACGCCGGGCACCAGCTTGCGTTCGCCGTTGGGTGGCAGGGCCAGTTCAAAGGGGTCTTCGTCCTGCGTCCTGGCCAGGGCGTCGAGCTTGAGCTTGAGCCAGGCCTTGTCGTTGGCGCGCATGTCCATCGACAGCGTCTTGGCCACGGCGCCGATGCCACGCGGTTGCTCGGCGCCATTGACCCAGACCTCGAAGGGCACGTCGCGTCCCAGATCGTTTTCGATCTGGCCGACGAAAAGGGCAAACTCGCCGTGCGGCACTTCGATCATGTAGGTCCATGCCGCATTGCCATCGGCCATGCGCGGACGGCTCGGCCAACGCAGCGAAGCCAGCACCGGGGCCGGCAGGGCGCCGATGGAAAGCCGGCGGTTGGCGTGATCGATGGTGACGTCCTGCGGTTGTTTCTGGGCGCTTTCGGCCGGTGTCGACGTGACCGAGAGCACGCTGCCCAGCACCGAGTTGGGTCGGTAGGTGGCGAGTCCCTTGAGGCCGGATTTCCAGGCGACCATGTAGAGGTCCTCGAACTCCGAGTAGGGATAGTCGGCGGGAACATTCACCGTCTTCGAGATCGAGGTGTCGATATACGGCGCGACGGCGGCGACCATCTGCTCGTGGGCCTGGGCCGAGATTTCCAGCGCGGTGACGAAGTAGTCCGGCAGCTTGGACACATCGCCGCCCTGATGCTTGTAAAGGCGCCAGGCGTAATCCTCGACCGCGTATTCCTTGAAGGTGCCGTCGGCCATGCGCTTTTTGCGCGTATAGACCCAGGAGAAGGGCGGCTCGATGCCGTTCGAGGCATTGTCGGCGAAGGCCAGGCTGATGGTGCCGGTGGGGGCGATGGACAGCAGGTGCGAATTGCGCAGGCCGTGTTTGCGGATGGCGTCCTTGACGTCCTGCGGCAGTCGCGAAGCGAAATTGCCGCCGGAGAGGTACATGTCGGCGTTGAACAGCGGGAAGGCGCCGCGCTCCTTGGCCAGCTCGACCGAATACAGGTAGGAACGGTCGCGCATGTACTCGGAGATTTTGGTCGCCATGTCGCGCGCGGGCGCGGTGTCGTAGCGCAGGCAGAGCATGATGAGCGCATCGCCGATGCCGGTGAAGCCGAGGCCGACGCGGCGTTTGTTCTGCGCTTCCTTGAGTTGCTGCTCCAGCGGCCAGTGCGTGGCGTCGAGCACGTTGTCGAGCATGCGCACCGAGGTGTCGATCACCTTGCCGAAGGCGGCGAAATCGAAGCTGGCCTTGTCGGTGAAGGCATCCTTGACGAACAGCGTCAGATTGATCGAGCCGAGGCAGCAGCAACCGTAGGGCGGCAGCGGTTGTTCGGCGCAGGGGTTGGTGGCCTCGATGGTTTCGCAGTAGTAAAGATTGTTGTCCTTGTTCATGCGATCGAGGAACAGGATGCCCGGTTCGGCGTGATCGTAGGTGGAACGCATGATCAGCTCCCACAACTCGCGGGCGCGCAACTTGCGATAGACCCACTGTCCGTCCGCGCGCTGGTAGGCGCCGTTGGCCTTGATGTCCGCCGAGGGCGTGGCGCGATGCGTCAGTTCGATTTCGCCATCGGCCTCCACGGCCTGCATGAAGGGGTCGCTGACGCCAACCGAGATGTTGAAGTTGGAGAGATCGCCGGCATCCTTGGCATGGATGAATTCCTCGATGTCCGGGTGGTCGCAGCGCAGCACGCCCATTTGCGCGCCGCGCCGGCTGCCGGCGGATTCGACGGTCTCGCAGGAGCGGTCGAAGACGCGCATGTACGACACTGGGCCGGAGGCGCGCGATTGCGTGCCCTTGACGTGGGCGCCGATCGGTCGGATGGACGAGAAGTCGTAGCCGACGCCGCCGCCGCGACGCATGGTTTCGGCGGCCTGCAGCAAGGCGGTGTAAATGCCGGGGCGGCCATCGACGATCTCGGAGATCGAATCGCCCACCGGCTGCACGAAGCAGTTGATCAGCGTCGCGCATAAATCGGTGCCGGCGGCGGAGTTGATGCGACCGGCCGGAACGAAGCCGTTTTCCTGCGCTTCGAGGAAACGCGCCTCCCAGAAACTTCGTTTGTCTTCGACTTCAATCGAGGCCAGCGCGCGGGCCACGCGGCTGCGCACTTCGCGCACGTCGCGTTCGCTGCCCTTGGCATACTTTTCAAGCAGCACTTCGCCTGAAATTTCCTGCGGCAGAGGCAGACCCATCTGCCCTGTATGTTCGTAACTCGTTAATTCCTCGGTATTATTGTTCGTCATTGTCATGGTCTCTTCCGAAGTCTAGGTCCGATTAAGGGTCCAGCAAGCGCGAAAGCATACCCCCGGCTCTGGATCGTGAAAAGCGGAAAATTTTTACATCAAATAAAACAAGTAGTTATAAAATGCGCTAGTGATGCGACAGGTACACCCTACTAGATATAGTATGTTTTTCGGGAGTGAAAGGGGAGGAAAAACAGCGGGATGGCAGCGCTTTTCAAGACTTGCCTTGAGAGCACGCCGGATCGCTTTTGGCCGAGGTGGATTTGTCCCGCTCAGCCAGGGGGTTGACAGGCCCGATATGACTGGAAGATGCGGAAAGTGACTGCTTAGTCGATGAGTTCAGCCGTGTGTCGCGCGATCATCCATTCTTCGTTGGTGGCGATGACGCAGACGTCTATTTCGCTGTCGGCGGTCGAAATTCTTGACGCGTTGGCGGCATTGGCGGCTGAATTCAGCTTCAATCCGAGCCAGCCGAGCCGGGCGCAGACCTGTTGCCGCAGCGGGGCGCCGTGCTCGCCGATGCCGCCGGTGAATATCAGCACATCAAGCCCCTCCAGCGCGGCCGCCAGCGAGCCGATTTCGCGCACAATGCGGTAGCAGAACAGATCGACCGCCTCGCGCGCGGCGGGCGCTGCGGAATCGAGCAATACGCGCATGTCCTGACTGATGCCGGACACGCCCAGCAGTCCCGATTCCTTGTAGAGCAGCCGGGTCAGCGCTTTGGCGTCCATCTGCCGGTAGTCCATCAGATACAGCAGCACGCCGGGATCGAGATTGCCGGTGCGGGTGCCCATCATCAGGCCATCGATGGTCGAAAAACCCATGGTCGTGGCCTGGCTCTTGAGGTCTTTCATGGCACACATCGAAGCGCCATTGCCCAGATGGGCGACGATGACACGTCCCCTGGCGCGCCGGGCGTCGAGGTATTGCGGCAAAACCTCGGCAATGTATTCGTAGGACAGGCCATGAAAGCCATAGCGGCGCACGCCTTGCGCGGTGATGGCGCGGGGCAGGGCGAAGAGTTGCGCGACTTCGGGCTGGCTGCAATGAAATGCGGTATCGAAGCAGGCTGCCTGCGGTACGCCCGGCAGCGCTGCGGTCAGCGCGTCAATGCCGGCAAGATTGTGCGGTTGATGCAGGGGGGCCAGCGGAATGAAGCCGCGCAAGGTATCGACGATGGCGGGGTTGAGCACGATGGGTTGCGAGAACTTCTGCGCGCCGTGCACCACGCGATGGCCGACGCCGGAAATGCGCCATCCCGCTTCGTGTCGATGCAGCCAGTCGAGCAGAAAACTTAGCGCGCTCTTGTGCTGGGTGTCGGCCGGACCTGCGAGGTCGAGATCGATGTCATCGAGGGCGCGACCGCTCGCGTCCGTGGCCTTGAGGTGCGCGCGCTGACCGCCGGCGGCACCGATGCCGTCGATCTGGCCGACGATTTCCGGTTGGCGTGGAATGGTCGCGCCACGCGCGAACAAGGCGAACTTGATAGATCGG
>JALNZB010000039.1 GCA_023229545.1 Sulfuritalea sp.
TTGTAAACGGCTTAGTGCTCGATGTCGCGCTTCAGTCGCCATTGCTTGACCAGCGCGTAGATGGCCGGGATCACCGCGAGCGTGAGTACCGTCGAGGAAATCATGCCGCCGACCATCGGCGCCGCGATGCGGCTCATCACTTCCGAGCCGGTGCCGGTGCCCCACATGATGGGCAAGAGGCCGGCCATGATCGCCACCACGGTCATCATCTTCGGTCGCACGCGTTCCACCGCACCTTCCATTACGGCTGCATAGAGGTCCTCGGCGTCAGGTCGCCGTCCCGCCAGCGCCGACTTCTGCTTTTCCGCTTCCCAGGCATGGTCGAGATAGATCAGCATGATTACCCCGGTCTCGGCCGCAACCCCGGCCAGCGCGATAAAACCGACCGCCACCGCCACCGAGAGGTTGTAATTGAGCAGCCACATCAGCCAGACGCCGCCGACCAGGGCGAAGGGTACCGAGAGCATGACGATCAGTGTCTCGGTCAGACGCTTGAAGTTGAGGTAGAGCAGCAGGAAGATGGACAGTAGCGTCACGGGAATGACCACCTTCATTTTCTGGATGGCGCGTTCCATGTACTCGAACTGGCCGCTCCAGGCGATGTAATAGCCGGGCGGGAACTTGATCTGTTCCGCCACCGCCTTCTTGGCGTCCGCGACATAGCCGCCGATGTCGCGGTCGCGGATATCCACGTAGATGTAGGCGGAGAGCAGCGCATTCTCGGTGCGGATGCCCGGCGCGCCCTTGGCGACTTTCACCTTCGCTACCTGCCCCAGCGGAATCATCGCTCCGCCCATGGTCGGTACCAGTACCTCGCGCGCGATTTGTTGCGGATCGGAACGCAGTTCGCGCGGATAGCGGACGGTGACGCCGAAGCGTTCGCGGCCTTCCACCGTGGTGGTTACCATCTCGCCTCCCAGCGCGCTGCCGATCACGTCCTGCAACTCGCCGACGGCCAGGCCGTAGCGGGCCAACTGCTCGCGGTCCGGCTCGATGTCGAGGTAGAAGCCGCCGGTGATGCGCTCGGCGAATGCCGATGTCGTGCCCGGCACAGCCTTCACCACGGCCTCGATTTCCTTGGCCAGCTTTTCCATCTCGTTCAAGTCCTTGCCGAAGACCTTGATGCCGATCGGCGTGCGGATGCCAGTGGACAGCATGTCGATGCGCGCCTTGATCGGCATGGTCCACGAGTTGGCGACGCCCGGAAACTGCAAGGCCTTGTCAAGTTCGGCGATCAGTTTGTCGGTGCTCATGCCGGGCCGCCATTCGGCTTCCGGCTTGAGGTTGATCACGGTCTCGAACATCTCCGTCGGCGCCGGGTCGGTCGCCGTGTTGGCGCGACCGGCCTTGCCGTAGACCGAAGCGACTTCGGGGAAGCTCTTGATGATTTTGTTCTGCGTCTGCAACAGCTCGGCGGCCTTGGTGATCGACATGCCCGGCAAGGATGCCGGCATATAGAACAGCGTGCCTTCGTTGAGCGTCGGCATGAACTCGGAGCCGAGTTTTGACGCCGGATAGGCGGATACGCCCAATGCCACCAAGGCAGCGACGATGGTCGCTTTCTTCCAGCGCATCACGCCGGCGATGATCGGCCGATAGCCCCAGATCAGCAAGTGATTCACCGGATTCTTCGCCTCCGGCATGATCCTGCCGCGAATGAACAACATCATCAGCACCGGCACCAAAGTCACCGAAAGCAGCGCCGAGCCCGCCATGGCGAAGGTCTTGGTGTAGGCCAGCGGCGAGAACAGGCGGCCTTCCTGCGCTTCGAGCGTGAAAACGGGCAGGAATGAAACGGTGATGATGAGCAGCGAAAAGAACAATGCCGGTCCGACTTCCTTGCATGCCGCGATCATGGCTTCGGCGCGCTGGTCAAACGTTCCTCCCCCTTCAAGGGGGAGGCCAGGAGGGGGACTGGGGTTGGTTGGGTCACGCGATTCCCCATCCCCTCCCCGGCCCTCCCCTTGAAGGGGAGGGAGGGACCGGTCGAGGCGTTCCAGATGCTTGTGCGCGTTCTCGATCATGACGATGGCGGCGTCGATCATGGCGCCGATGGCGATGGCGATGCCGCCCAGGCTCATCAGGTTCGAGTTCATGCCCAGCAGGCGCATGGCGATGAAGGCGATCAGGATGCCGACCGGCAGCATCAGGATGGCGACCAGGGCACTGCGCAGATGGAGCAGAAAGACGAAGCAGACCAGCGCGACGATGAGCGATTCCTCGGCCAGCGTGCGTTTCAGGGTGTCGATGGCGCGATGGATCAGTTCGGAGCGGTCGTAGACGGCCACGATGCTGACGCCCTCGGGCAGACCGGCGGAGACTTCCGCGATCTTCTCCTTGATGTTGTGAATCACTTCCAGGGCATTCTGGCCGTAGCGCGCCATGACAATGCCCGACACCACCTCGCCCTCGCCGTTGAGTTCGGTCAAGCCGCGCCGCTCGTCCGGCGCCAGTTCGACACGGGCGATGTCGCGGATCAGCACCGGTGTGCCGCGTTGATCACTACTGCTTTTCACCACCAGCATTTCGATGTCGCCCTTGCCGCGCAGATAGCCTTTGCCGCGCACCATGTACTCGGTCTCGGCCATCTCGACCACGCGACCGCCGACATCGCGGTTGGAATCGCGGATCACCTGGGCGACCTTCATCAGCGGAATGCCGTAGGCGCGCAGCTTCACCGGATCGACCGTGACCTGGTAGGTCTGCACAAAGCCGCCGATGGAAGCGACTTCGGCGACGCCGTGCGCCTTGGTCAACTGGTAGCGCAGGTACCAGTCCTGGATGCTGCGCAACTCGGCCAGCGTCTTGTCCTTGGCCAGCAGCGCGTATTGATAGACCCAGCCGACCCCCGTGGCGTCGGGGCCGATCTGCGGCGTGATGCCCTTGGGCATGCGGCCAGCGGCGAAGTTGAGATATTCGAGCACGCGCGAGCGGGCCCAGTAGATGTCGGTGCCATCCTCGAAGATGATGTAGACGAAGGACGCGCCGAAGAAGGAAAAGCCGCGCACCACCTTGGACTTCGGCACCGAGAGCATCGCCGTGGTGAGCGGGTAAGTGACCTGGTCCTCCACCACCTGCGGCGCCTGGCCGGGGTACTCGGTGTAAACGATGACCTGCACGTCCGAGAGATCGGGCAGCGCGTCGATCGGCGTGCGCAGCACGGCAACGATGCCGCCGAGGATGACAAACAGCGCGGCGAGCAGAACGAGGAAGCGGTTTCTTGCGGACCAGTCGATGACGTTGCTGAGCATAACGTCTCTCCGTCGGGGCCGCTTCAGTGACCCGAATGGGCCGCAGCAGGCGAAGCGCCGGTTCCTTCCAGCTTGACGATCACCCACTCGCCGGGCTTGCGCTCGACGAAGCTGAACGTAATCGTTGCGCCAGGCTTGAGCGTGCCGATCAGCCCCGCATTGGCCAGCATGAAGTCCATTGTCATGGCCGGCCATTTGAGGCTCGCCACCGGGCCATGCGTGATGGATACCGTGCCGGCCTTGGCGTCGATCGCGTCGAGCGTGCCTGCGGCCTGGTGACCGGTTCCCGGTGCCGCATCCAGCCTGGCTGTCGCCCCGGGTGCCGCGCTTTGGGTCGCGCCGAAGCCGCCGATCGCCGCCTTCAGATTGCTCTCGGCATCGATCAGGAAGTTCGCCACCACCACCACCGGCTCGCCGTCCTTGACGCCCTCGATGACTTCAACATAAGCGTCACTGCGGGCGCCGAGCTTGACTTCGCGCGGCTCGAAGCGGCCTTCGCCTTTCTGCACCAGGACGATCTGCCGCGTGCCGCTGTCGATGACGGCCGAGACGGGTACGGTGACGACCGATCCTTTCGCGGCGACAATGAGTTCCATCTGGGCGAACATGCCGGGCTTGAGCAGTTGTCCGGGATTGGCCAGCTCGACGCGGACCGGGATGGTGCGGGTCTCGGCGGCAAGCCGGGGATAGACATAGGTGACGGCCCCCTTGAAGACCTTTTCCGGGTAGGCATTGATTTTCACCGTGGCGCCGGCGCCGACTTTCACCAGGCCGATGTCCTGCTCGAACACATCGGCGATGACCCACACGGCCGACAGATCGACGACCTGGTAGAGGGCTTCGCCGGCCATGAAGCGCATGCCTTGCAAGGCCTTCTTTTCGGTGACGATGCCGGCCACCGGCGAACGGAAGGTCAGGCTGCGTTTGGTCTCGCCGGACCTGGCCAGCGCCTTGACCTGCTCTTCGGAAATGTCCCAGTTCTTGAGGCGCATCAGGCTCGAATCGGCGAGCTGGCGCATGCTAGCCTGGGCTTCGCCGCCCGCCTCCTTGAGCGACTGCACGCCCTGGACGGCGATGGCATATTCGCGCTGGGCGGAGACCAGTTCGGGGCTATACACCTCGAACAGCGCCTGGCCCCTGGCCACCGGCTGGCCGGTGACATTGACGTGCAAGCGTTCGACATAACCCTCGAATTTGGGCGAAATGGCGTAGGTGCGGCGCTCGTCCGGCTCGATGCGACCGGCGGCGCGAACGACTCTGTCCAGCGCGCGCAGGCTGGCGGCCTCGGTCCTGACACCGAGTTTCTGTACCTTCTCGGTGCTGATCCTGACCTGGTTGGCGGACGCCGGCTCCTCGTCTTGCGCACCCTCGAACACCGCGATGTAGTCCATGCCCATCGGGTCTTTCTTCGGCGTCGGCGAGGTGTCCGGCAGGCCCATCGGATTGCGGTAGTAGAGCAGCTTGGGTGGCTTTTTGTCGCTGGCGACCGGAGCCGCAGCGGTTTGCGTCGTGGTCGCCGTCCCGCCAGCGCCGACTATTCCCCGGCCCCCGAGCCAGTAACCGGTGCCCGCCGCAATCGCCACGACGACAGTAACCGCGATTCCCGTTCCGAGTTTCATAGGTCTTCCCCGATGAGTCGTTCGATGTCCGCCAGGCGCGCCTGCTGTTCCGCCTGCGCCTTGATGACATCCTGCTTGGCCTTGCGAATCTGCCGTTGCGCATCCAGCAGGGTGGCGAAATCCACCTTGCCGGTTTCATAGCCGGCCAGCGCCGCGCGGAAGGTGAGTTCGGCCTGCGGCAACAGGCTGGTTTGCGCCAGCGTTTCGACGCGCCGCGCGGCATCGATGCCGGCGAGATTCTCGGCAAGATCGGCCAGCAACTGGTTGGCGGTAGCCTGCTTGCGGGCGCGGCCGGCCTCGATCATCTTCTCCGCTTCGCGCTCCTGGCTGCGCCGGCTTTCCTGTTGCAGCGGAATGTTGAATTCGAGCATCAGTTCCCATTCATTGACGCGATTGCGCATCTGGATTGGCGAGACGCCGACGGCGAAGTCCGGGTAGCGGTTGCGATAGGTCAGCTCGCGGTTCTTTTCCGCCGCGCGAATCCGGGCCTCGTCGGCAAAGAGCTGCGGATTTTTTCCGCGCAGGCGATCTTCCAGCGCCGCATAGTCCAGCTTTGCCGACGCCGGAATCGGTCGCAGGCGTTCCGGATCGGCCAGCGGCGACTGCGCGGGACGCGCCAGCAGGGCGTTGAGCCGGGTGCGCGCGTGGTGTTGCTCGGTCTCCATCTGGATCAGTTCGCTCTTCATCGCGGTGCGCTCCACCTGGGCGCGGATCGCGTCCTGCTGCGGCACCAGCCCGCCGGCATAGCGCGCCTGGGTAACGCCCTCGATGCCGTCGATCAGGTCGATCACTTCACGGGTCAGCCGGATCAATCCGGACAGGGCGAAATACTGGGCGTACGAGGTCTTGATGCGCGCCGCCTGTTCCGTCCAGGTGATGCCGGCCTTGCTCTTTGCCACGTCGGCCTCGGCTTCCGCCGCTTCGCGCTTGAGCTCGCGCTTGCCCCAGAACGGCAGCGGCTGGATCAGCGTGTATTTGGTGCTGCCGACCCGGCTCGGCAGCAGATTGAAGCTGGTGCCGGATTCAGCGCCGAAGTTGGTCACATTCTGCAACTCGGTGCGCAACATCGGGTCGGGCAAGGCGCCTGCCGGATAGACGCGCTCCCGCGCCGCTTCGGCCTCCAGGCGCATGGCGGCGAATTCCGGATTTCGCTCCCTGGCGTAATCGAGCAGGCCCTCGACGTTCCTGCCCAGCGCGGCGTCCTGCGACGACGCGGGCATCGGCGCGGCAAGGGCCAGCAGAAGGACAAGCGCCGGCGCGAAAATTATTCCTCGCATACGAGCTCCCAAGGGAAAGTGCGCAACGATTTGCGACAGGCCCGAAACGGGTTGAGCTATTCACCGGACTGAATCGGTTTCACCTCTTGCGATCATAACATTGGGCGAATACCCCTTGCCGCGCCGGTTTCCCGTGCGAGGCAAGGATGTCTGATTTCATCAAACGCGGGCTATTTTGCCGCCTCGAAATGGACGATGGTGTACTGCCCGTTCACCTTCTCGGCCATGAGGCGGATCTTGTCGCCTTCCTTCATCTGGTCGAGCCAGGCCGCATTCTTGACGTGGAACACCATGGTCATGGCATTCATTTTGAGATTCGGCAGCGGGCCGTGGGCGACGGTGACTTTGCCGGCGGATTTGTCGACCTTCTTGACCAGGCCATCGGCCATCTGTGCGCCTGCCGATGCCGGCGCCTGGGCCGGCATGGCGGCATGTCCGCTGTGATCCATGGCGACGGCAATACCCGGCGCGGAAAAGCCGAGGGCGAGGACGAGGGATGCAGTTGAAATAACAGTTTTCATGATGTTCTCCGGTTGGTTTTGGTGTTGGACAAAAGTTTACGTTACGGCTTGGCTTGAAAAATACATCAGAATCGCATCTCCATTTCGTGCGCCATCAACCACAGGTTCATCGCCGTGATTGCGCCGACGAAAGCCAGCATCGGCAACAGGCGCCAGCCCCGCAACGCGGTGCCGCCGGCCAGCTTGTCGCGACCGCGGTGGCGAATGATCTGCACCGCCAGCCAGAAGCCGAGCACCACCAGTCCCGACTGCGCGGTGAACATCAGTTCGTCCGGAAACAGCGGGTCCATCATCTGGTTGTGTCGCTCGACCGGCGAAAGGCGGGCAAGCCCGGCGCCGAGCGGATTGAGCAGCATGGCGAAGACATTCACGCTTTCGCGCGACAGGTGATCGAGGTTGTGGGCCAGGTGATAGACGAAGGCCAGCGGCAACGCGCTGAAGGAGAACGCCGTAAAAAGCTCTTTGTAGGATGTCTTGCCGCGATCGCCGACCCAGGTCAGTCCCACCGCCGAGGCATAGATCAGCAGCGGCAGGCCGAAACTGGCAAACATGGCCAGGGTGAAACTCGCCAGGGACTTGCCGGTCTCGCCGATGGCATTGGCGATGGTCAGCACCCACTCGCCCCAGAAAGGCATCATGGTGAGGCCGTGGAATGTGGTGATTCCCAGCAGCAGCAGCATGAACCACGCACCGTCCATCTGCGGCCTGGCCTGGTCCTGATCTATGGCCTCGCTGCCCAGCGGGCGCAAGCGCCATGAAACATTCTTGTGCGGGCAGCTTTGCATGCAGTTGCCGCACGACAGGCAGTTCGTGTTCTGGCTGAAACGACCGACCACCAGACTGGTTGGACATGGCTCGATGTCCTTTGAACCGTGGTAACACTCAAGCGTCTTGCAGGTGGCGCACGTCTCCTGATTCACGGGCCGCACCGATATCGGCGCCAGGCGCGCGTAGAAGCCCAGCGTCCGTCCCACCGGACAGGCGTAGCGGCAAAAAGCCTTGCGCTCGAACACCAGCAGGTAGCTGATGGAAAGCACCAGCATCGCCAGCGCCATCAACGCCGTGGCGAAGGGCTTCGCCGTCACGCCAATGCCGACTTCCAGCCATGCCAGCGCGACGAACAGCAGCAGCGCCAGCCAGACGTTTTGCAGATAGGGCGGAACTTTGCGTTGCAGTCCCGGATGCGGGCTGGCCCGCCGCCACAGGCGCAGCCGCACGATCCAGCTCGACAGGGTATCCCACGGACATATGGCGCACCAGGCGGTGCCGAGAAACAGCACCGACACCACGACCAGCGGCCACCACAGGTTCCAGACGAAGGTGGTGGCCAGGCTGCGCTCGGGGTATGGGGTGCCGAACAAGCCGGCGTAGATGACGAGCAGGAAGCCCGCGACCGAGACCAGCTTGACCGCAAGCAGCGGATAAGGGCTGCCGTTGAAAAAACGAACAAATCGACCGATCAGCGGCAAGCTCGCCAGATTGAGGCTGCGCAGCGCCGCCGCCGACGGCAGGCGGGCGAACAGGGCCCACAGCGCAACGGCGAAAATCGAGATCGAGGTGCCGATGATCCAGGGCTCGGGAACGCCGGGGTGCAGCATGACATTCTCTTCGTCGGCGTGATCGCCCTCACCCGCAGCGACAGCGGTCTCGCCACCGCCGCTGGCGGCAACTGGCGGAGCCGCAGCGGGCGCGGCGGCGCCGGGCTGATGTTTGGCGCCGGCCATGGGAACGGCCTCGTCGCCGTGCGCATGCACCTGGCTGCTCCATCCCAGCGCGAACAGCAGCGCCGTGGCGAGAAGCCTTGCGGCCTTTCCCGCGATGGCAACGCCGCTCATTGCCCGCTCCTCGCCAGCGGCGTAAAGCGCGTCTGTTCCGCCGCCTTGCCATTCAAGGTGATGGACACCACCACTTTCATGTCGGCGGCGGACGCGTACTTGGCAAATCCCTTCATGCGATTGTCACCATCCGGTTTGAGCGTCGAAATCGCCTTGAGCTTCCCGGCGAGAATCGTGGCGTTGCCGGTCGCGCCCGCGGTCGATACTTTATCCTTGTCGTGCACGGTGACGTACACCATTACCGGGTTTTCCTTCACCTCCCGGCTGTCCTTCGCCACGACCAGTTCGTAGTCGTAGACGCCGGCCTGATGCAACTGCCCGCCATTGGGCCCCTTGGCGGATTGCGCCTGGCCATCGCCGTGCGCGAGCAGGGCCGTGCTGGTGAATATGCCGGTGGCGAGGATCAAGGCATGCAGTGGCTTCATGGCGGTCATTCCTTTCTGGTCGAGTATCAGTAACTTTCGGTTTCTCTTGCTTCCAGCAAACGCTGTAATGGCTTCTCGCCCCACAGCCAGAACATCAGCGGCGTCAGCAGGGAATCGAGCAGCGTCGAACTGACCAGGCCGCCGAAGATCACCACCGCCACCGGATGCAGCACTTCCTTGCCCGGCGCGTCGGCGGCGAGCATCAGCGGCAGCAGGGCAAAGGCCGCAACCAGGGCGGTCATCAGCACCGGCGTCAGGCGTTCCAGCGAACCGCGCACGATCATGTGCTGACCAAAATGCTCATCCTCGAAGGCGCACAGGTTGATGTAGTGGCTGATCTTGAGGATGCCGTTGCGCGTGGCGATGCCGGTCAGCGTGATGAAGCCGACCAGCGCCGCGACCGACAGCGGCTGCGCGGAAATCCACAACGCGATGACGCTGCCGATCAGGGCCAGCGGGATGTTGCCCATGATGATGAAGGTCAGCGCCGCCGAGCGGTAGCGGCTGTAGAGCACCATGAAGATCATGGTCAGCGACACGGCGGCGAGCAGCGCGATCAGCCGCGACGCCTGCTCCTGCGCCTGGAACTGGCCTTCCAGCGCGGTGAAGTAGCCTTCCGGCAATGGTCTGACGGCGAGTTCGGCGCGGATGTCGGCGATCACCCGCGACATGTCGCGACCGTCGGTATTGGCCGAGAGCACGATGCGACGGCGCGAGTTTTCGCGGCTGACCTGGTTCGGTCCGTCGCTTTCCTCGACGCTGGCGATTTTCGACAGCGGCACATGGCCGTTCGGCGTTTCGATCAGCAGGTCGGCCAGCGCCTGCGGCCCGCGCGCCGACTCGGGCAGGCGCACCAGCAGGTCGAAGCGGCGGTTGCCCTCGATGATCTGGGTGATGCGCTCGCCCTCGATCATCTGCTCCAGGCCGCGCAGCAGGTTGCCCGGCGCCACGCCATAACGTGCCGCCTGTTCATAGTCGACGTGGATCTTCACTTGGGGAATCAGCACCTGCTTTTCGATCTGCAAATCGGTCACGCCGGGAATTTTCGCCAGGCGCTCGCGCAGTTCGGCGGCCAAGCCGCGCAGCGTGTCGAGGTCGTCGCCATACACTTTCAGCGCGATCTGGGCGCGCACGCCGGAGAGCAGATGGTCGAGCCGGTGCGAGATCGGCTGGCCGACGCTGGTGACCGCCGGCAGCGCGGCCAGGCGCTGGCGGATGTCGGCGATGATCTGTTCGCGATCGCGGGTGGAGGCCTTGAGGTCGACTTCCATCTCGGTGTAATGCACGCCTTCGGCATGTTCGTCGAGTTCGGCGCGACCGGTGCGGCGTCCCACCTGCGTGACTTCGGCCACCTGCATCACCAGTTGCTCGGCCAGCGTGGCGATGCGGTTGGATTCGGCCAGCGAGGTGCCCGGATTGAGCAGCACATTCACCGTCAGCGTGCCTTCGTTGAAAGGCGGCAGGAAGGAGCGCGGGAAGAAGGGCACGCTCGCCGCGACAATCACCACCAGCGCCAGCGCGCCGGCCAGCAGTGCGCGCGCATGGCCGAAGGACCAGTGCAGCAGCTTCGCGTCCCAGCGCTTGAGCCAGATCACCAGCGGGCTGTCGCCGGCATGCAACTGCTTCATGCGCGGCAGCAGGTAGTAGGCCATCACCGGCGTCAGCGTCACCGAGACGATCATGCTGGCCAGAATCGAAACGATGTAGGCGACGCCCAGCGGCGTGAACAGCCGGCCCTCGATGCCGGGCAGGACGAACAGCGGCACAAACACCAGCACGATGATTACCGTGGCATAGACGATGGCCGAGCGCACTTCCAGCGTGGCGGCGGCAATGACCTCGGCCACGGGTCGCGGCGCCGCCATTGCACGGTTCAACTTGAGGCGGCGCAACACGTTTTCGACGCCGACCACGGCGTCATCCACCAGCTCGCCGATGGCAATCGCCAGCCCGCCCAGCGTCATGGTGTTGATCGACAGCCCGAAGTAGTGGAACACCAGCGCCGTCGCCAGCAGCGAAACCGGAATCGCCATCAGAGAAATGACCGTGGTGCGCACATTGAGCAGGAACAGGAAGAGGATCACCGCGACCAGGATCGCACCGTCGCGCAGCGCCTCTTCGACGTTGCTCACCGAGTGCTCGATGAAATCGGCCTGCTTGAAAAGGAACTTCGGCGCCTCGACGCCAGCCGGCAGGCTCTTGGCCAGTTCGGCCATGGCCTTTTCCACCTCGCGGGTGAGGCTTACGCTGTCGGCCGTGGGCT
Organism: Sulfuritalea sp.; assembly: GCA_023229545.1. Classification (GTDB taxonomy): domain Bacteria; phylum Pseudomonadota; class Gammaproteobacteria; order Burkholderiales; family Rhodocyclaceae; genus Sulfuritalea. The sequence continues at coordinate 11,192 of JALNZB010000039.1, forward strand.
GTTTCTGCACCGACAGGATCACCGCCGGCTTGCCCTTGTAGCTGCCGTCGCCGCGCTTGATGGCCGGCGCCAGTCTGACATCGGCGAGTTGCTTGAGCAGCACCGGCTGGCCGTTTTTGACCGCCACGACAAGGTTCTGCAGATCCTCGATGCGCGAGCTGCGGCCGATCTGGCGGATCAGGTATTCGCGGCCCTGCGCTTCGAGAAAACCGCCGCTGGTGTTGGCGCCGAAATCCTTCAGGGCGGCTTCCAGTTTCTCGCGCTCGATGCCCAGCGCCTGAAGTTGCGCCGGCTTGAGCTCGACGCGATATTGCCTGACTTCGCCACCGATCGAAATCGCCTGGGCGACGCCGGGAATGGTCAGCAGGCGCGGCCGCACCACCCAGTCGGCGAATTCGCGCACCGCCATCGGGCTGACCCTGGCCGGGTCGGCGGGAATGGCGATCAGCAGGATCTCGCCCATGATCGAGGAGATCGGCCCGAGTTGCGGCACGATGCCCGGCGGCAATTGCTCGCGCACCAGGTTCAATCGTTCGGCGATCTGCTGTCGGTTGCGATAGATGTCGGTGCCCCACTCGAACTCGACAAAGATGATCGACAAACCGATGCCGGACACCGAGCGCACGCGCGTCACGCCGGGCATGCCGTTCATGCCGGACTCGATCGGAAAGCTGACCAGTTGCTCGACCTCCTCCGGCGCCATGCCGCCGGCTTCGGTCATCAGCGTCACCGTCGGCTTGTTGAGGTCGGGGAAGACATCGACCGGCATCTGCCGCAGCGTGAGCGCGCCGTAGATGATCAGCAGCAGCGAGATGCCGAGGACGATCAGCCGCTGCTTGAGCGCGAGGTGGATGATGAAATCGAACATTGTTTAACGGACTTGAGACAGCAAACCGGCGCCTTCGACCACCACGCGGTCGCCCTCATGCAGGCCTTCGGTAATGGCGACGTTGGCGGCGTCCAGCGACTGGGCGCGCACCTTGCGGGCGACGAAGCGCTCGGCCTCCGTATGCACCCAAACCGCCGTCTCGCCAGCGCCGACTTTCGTCAATGACGCGCGCGGCACCGCCGCGCCCTTGATTTCGTGCGCGGTGCGCACAATCACCTTGACCGGCTGGCCGACCGCCACCAGCGAGCTGGGCTTGACAATGCGGAACAGCAAGGGCAAGGCCTGCTCGCGCAGTTGCCTGCCACCGCCGACAAACTTGAGTTCCAGCGCGGTTTGCTCCGCCAGGGCGCTGGCGGAGATCAACGTCGCCGCGATGCCGGCGTCGTAAGCCAGCGCCTCCACGGCAAGGCGGTCGGGGTCGACGATCTCGAACAGGACCTCCCTGGCATCGACGATCTGCCCGGCGACCAGATGGTGCGAGGCGCTGATCACGCCCGTCGCCGTTGCCAACAGCGGCTCGGCGGCGTTGATGCTGGCGCCGACAAAGGCGCGGCGCTTTTGCAGCGCGTCGCGCTCGATGCGCGCGGCTTCGATTTCCTTCTGCGGCACGGCGCCTTCGAGTTGCTCGAAACGCTTCACGCGCCCGTCGGCGATGGCCTGTTGGGCCTCCAGTTCGGCCAATTGCGCCTGCTGGTTGCCGCGTTCGATGGCGCCGCTGACCGGGCGCAGCCAGGCCAGCACCTCGCCCTTGACGACTTTGCGCCCCGTCACGGGCATGCCTTTGGGTCCTGGCATGACCGTGCCGGCAAACGCCGCCTGGACCCGCCCGCTGGTATTGGGGTCGGCAATCACCTTGCCGTTGAGCTCGACCGTCGCCGCCAGATCGCCGATCCGCGCCGGCTGGGTGCGCAGACCCAGCTGGCGCTGCACCGACTTGGGGACGAACAGGCTGCCATCGGCCAGGCGTTGCAGCGCGGTCGGCGCGCCCGGTGTCGCGCCGCCCTGCGTGGCGACGGGCGCCTTCTTCGCGTCCTGGCTGTGATCCTCGCCGTCGTGGGCCAGCACGCCGACGGCGACAAATGCCAAGGACGTTGCGGCGGCAAGGAACCGCAGGTTCAATGCGCTCATTGTTGGATTCCTTTGGCTTTTTCTCTGTTGTGCCGGGCGACCAGCCGAATGCCGCTGACCAATACCACGAGGGCGACAACACTCCAGAAGATCCTCTTGGTCCAGTAACGCTCGAGTTCGTTGGCGATGGCCGGAAGTGACGTCTCCAGCGTTGCGGTAAGCAGGTCCGCAGTGTCGCCAGCTTCGATGCTGATCATCAAGGCATGCTTGCCCGGCGGCAGGAGCGTCGCCATGTCCATCACGTAGGTGCCTGGTGCGGACTCGACGGCAAGCCCCTTCAGTCCCGCACCCTCGACCTCAACCCTGGCTTTCACCACCGGCTCGTTGCTGGCGAAGCGATCGACATACACCAACAGGTGCCGGCCTTCGAGGGCGGCAACCACTTCAAACTCCTCGGTGGCGGCAGCCGCGCGCGGCGCGTTCGCCGTGACCGGAACAGGCGCCGGCGCCGCGTGGCTATGCCCATCGCTGCTATCGCCGCCCGCCCAAGCCGGCAAGGCGATGAGCGCAGCCAGAAAAAACATGCTCATTGGCTTCACGGCAATACTCCCATGGCTTGATTCAAACGCGATATGGCCGCCGCGCGGGCAACCCGCTGGCGGTCGTGAAAGGCTTCCGCATCGAAGGCAGCGGCGCGAATGCGCAGCAGCGTCGCCAGATCGGATTCGCCGAGTGAAAATGCTTTTTCGCTCAAACGCAAATTCTCCGCAGAGAGCGCAATACGCTCCGAAGCCATGGCCAACTGCCGCTCCGCCGAGACCAGAGCGCGCTGGGCGCGCTCCGCTTCGAGCTGAACGCGCGTCTGGATACGCAGCATTTCGGCGTCGGCCTGATGGGCCTCGGCCTCTGCCGCGGAAGTTTCACGGCGCACTTGCGCGCCCGAAGAAAATGGTATCTTCAGTCGTATGCCAACCGTGTTGGCGTAGGGTTCGGCGAAATCCCCGCGTTCGCTCACCACGCGCAGCGCCAGTTCCGGCGCGGCACGCCGCGATTCGTTGGCGACCGTCACCTTGGCGCGGGCGCTGCGCGAAACCGCAGCGGCTGCGGCGAGCAAGGGATGGATTTCGGGCATCGCCGAAATGAGTCGTGTCGTCGCCGCTTCTTCAACCATGTCCGACGGTGCAGCAATGCCGGTCAGCGTACGCAACGCCTGTTCCGCCTGGAGCAGCGTCACCTCGAACTCGATCAGTTCGGCGCCGGCGGCATGCACTTCGGTTCGCGCCAGATTGGCATCGATGCGGGACAGCTCGCCGACCTTGTAGCGGCGCTGCACATCTGCTTCCAGCGCACGAGCGGTATCGAGGCGCCGGGCCGCAAGGATATTGGCATTGCGCGCCGCAGCCAACGCCCACCAGGCTTCACGCAGTTCACCCGCCAGTTCCACGCGCAAGGCGGCGCGTTTTGCGCTCGCCTCATCGATGCGGCTTGCCGCTTCGGCCTCGCGTGCCGCCTTCTGTCCCGGCAGCCACAACGGTGCCGCCAGTTCGACTTCATATTCCTGCTTGCCCAGATTGCGATTGAGCCGGTCATTGCGGCTGCCAATGCTGAGCGAACCCGGCTCCGGGGTCAGGCTGGCGGCGACCTCGCGCGTCGCACGCGCCTCCGCCTCACGGGCCTCAAGCGCTGCGGCCTGCGGATGCAGCCGCCAGGCCTGCTCCAGCGCCTGGGCCAAACCGGATCGCGCGGACTGAGCGTCAGCGGCATCCCCCGGCAGGCTGAAAGCCATGCTGACAGCGCAGATAAGCAGTTGCCAGCGAAGCAATGTCACGCTCATGCTCGGAATTCGGTTGCGGACCGAGCGACGACTACAGGGGCGAAGCAAACGAGTTTCATGGCATTCTTTCGTTCAGCGACGTGTGATCTGCATTCTGCGTAATTCTTTCCAACAGAATGCTGACGCCCGGATTACATTTCTGTAATCTTTGACGGGCATTGATTCTCCGAGCGCACAATCCGGGCCTCCGCATTGGATGGAAAAGTGATGAAAATTCTGGTTGTCGAAGATGAACCCAAGACCGGCGATTACCTCAGGCAGGGTCTGGTCGAGGCCGGGTTCGTCGTCGATCTGGCGCGTGACGGGATGGATGGCCTGCATTTCGGACAGACCGGTGAGTACGATCTGGCGATTCTCGATGTGATGCTGCCGAAGCTGGATGGCTGGCAAGTACTCGCCGGCATGCGGCAAGCCGGGCGCGAGATGCCGGTATTGTTTCTCACGGCCCGCGATCAGGTCGCGGATCGGGTCAAGGGCCTCGAACAGGGCGCCGACGATTACCTGGTGAAGCCCTTTGCCTTTGCCGAACTGCTGGCCAGGGTGCGCTCGCTGCTGCGCCGGGGGAGCCGCAACAAGGACCCCGAACAGATGCGCGTGGCGGATCTGGAACTCGACCTGCTGCGCCGCCGGGTAAGCCGCGGCGGTCGGCGCATCGACCTCACGGCCAAGGAATTCGCGCTGTTGGAACTGCTGTTGCGCCGCCAGGGCGAGGTTTTGCCGCGGTCGCTGATCGCGTCGCAGGTATGGGACATGAATTTCGACAGCGATACCAACGTCATCGAGGTGGCGATCCGCCGGCTGAGGGCAAAAGTGGATGACGGCTTTGAACTGAAACTCATCCGCACCGTGCGTGGCATGGGCTACGTGCTGGAGATGCCCGAGTGCGACTGAGCGAACACAAGTCGATTACCTTCCGGCTGACGCTGCTCTTTTCGTCAGCCTCGACGCTGGTGCTGCTGCTGCTTGGATTCCTGATCGGCGGCTCGGTCGAACAGCATTTCGTCGAGCAGGACATGGCCGTGCTGACCGGCAAGCTGGCGCTCGCCCGGCATACCCTGGAAAAGGTTCATTCGCGGCACGACCTTGATTCCGTGCTGCAACAACTCGACGATTCACTGGTCGGACATCACGGTTTGGCGTTGGTTATCGTGGGGCCGGGGGGCGAGACGCTATTTGCCACGAGCGGGGCTGATTTTCCCCAGGCGCTGCTGGACAGGCACGTACAGGCGGGAGTCCCGCAGCCAACCGTCTGGAAAACGAAACAGGGCACGCCTTTCCGTGGCATTGCCGCCATGGCGCGAACCAGCATTGAGGGCGCTGCACCCGTTGTCGTGGCTTTGGCCACCGACATTTCGCACCACGAGCAGTACATGGATTCGTTTCGTCTGACGCTGTGGACGGTCGTGATTCTGGCGGCCTTGCTGACGGGATTTCTTGGCTGGATTGCAGTTCGCCGCGGCCTCGCGCCGTTGCAGGCCATCAAGCGGGAGGCGGCCGGCATTACCGCGCACCGACTGGACGCCCGCCTTGCTACCGATTCGATTCCGGCCGAATTGGCTGAACTCGCCGAGACCCTGAACGCGATGCTGGCCCGACTGGAGGACTCGTTTCAGCGACTGTCGGACTTTTCTTCGGACCTCGCTCACGAACTGCGCACGCCGATCAGCAACCTGATGACGGAAACCCAGGTGGCGTTGACCCGGACGCGCTCGGTCTCCGAGTACCGCGAGGTGCTGGCCTCCAACGTCGAGGAATATGAACGCCTGGCGCGCATGGTCGGCGACATGCTGTTCCTGGCACAGGCCGAAAACGGCCTGATCGTGCCGAATCGTGAGCCCGTCGATCTGGCGGCGCAAGTGCGCGAACTATTCGATTTCTTCGATGCGCTGGCCGAGGAAAAGGCGCTGCATCTGTCGCTAACTGGTGCCGGTTCCGTCTCCGGCGACAAACTCATGTTGCGTCGGGCGCTGGCCAACCTGATCTCCAACGCCATTCGTCACACTCCCGTCGGCGGCAGCATTCGCATCCGCATCGAGACGACGGACGAGGGCACGATCCTGGCGGTAGAAAACACCGGCGATCCGATACCGCAAGAACAACTGTCACGAATATTCGACCGCTTCTATCGTGCCGACCCAGCGCGACACGGCGGTGGCGAAGGCGCCGGACTCGGTCTGGCCATCACCCGCACCATCCTCCGCGCGCACGGCGGCGAGATTTCGGTCCGATCAGGGATCGATGGCGTTTGCTTCGAGATGAGGATGGGCTGACGCCCGGCGCAAATAAATATTAGTTGACAATTTCCGTCAACTATACGATTCTTCGCTCATCGAATGCGCCGTCTCATATTGACGGTCAGCGCGACCCCCGACAATCCTCAAGGAGGAAATCATGAAGACACTCAATGTTTCCCAGCCGCTTCCCGGTGGAGCTGCGGCCTCCCGCTTTGAATCCGCCAGGATGCTGGCGATTTCCATGGCCGAATCCGACAGCGAACTGATCGAGCCCGAGCTTGTCGCCTGGATTGATCGTTCCACCGCCATGGCGTCCCCTGTTCTCGAAGGCTGCGGCGGTCCCGACGGGTGGCACAACTATGGCATTTCCCATGGCGGGCGCCTCGAAGTCGACGTCGGTGACGAAGCCGCCTTCATCTTTGCCGAATCCAGCCCGTTCGACTCCTATGACCATTTCGGTCCGGGGCCCTTCCGCAACATGCGCGATGCCCAGGGCAACGAGTCGATCTGCCGCGCTGGCGGGGTGGACTGTATCCCCCTGGATGAGTGGTCCAGCAAGCTCACCTGAGAAATCTTCTCGGCAGCTTCCTGGAATGGACGAACTTTGCCCGACATCAGGAGAACGAAATGCTTGATATCAACAAGGCTATGGATGATCGCGAGTTTCAGCCTCACGACCCCGAAGGCCACCTGCAAGGACTGCCGCATTGGTCGCGGGAGTTTGCCAAGCGCCAGGCGCGCGCCGAGGGTCTGGACGAGCTATCCGAAGAGCAGTGGTGGGTGATCTACAACGTGCGCGGTCTATATCGAAAACATGGGCGCGCGGTGAGTGCCCGACAAGTCACTCGTGTGCTGCAAAAGGACTTTCATGACGAGGGAGGGCTGCGGCATTTGTATGAGCTTTTCCCGAAGGGTCCGGTCAGCCAGGGTTCCCGCCTGGCCGGAGTGCCACCGCCGCCGTACTCCAGTGATCCGTCATTTGGCTCGTTCGCTTGAGCAAACGCCGATGGGGTAGTAGCCTTGTGCTTCGGGGCGTTGCCAATCCGGAGCGAAACTAATGCGAAGAGACTTTTGGGCAGTGTTCTTTTTCGTCCTGCTGCTCGTTGCCTGCGCCGGCGCCCCAGTATTGCGGCCCGGCGAATCCGGCGTCGAGGAGGTGCAACGCGAAATGGGCGCGCCCGCGTTGCGCTGGCAGGACGCCGACGGATCGACCCACATGGCCTATCCGCACGGACCCATGGGATTCAAGACCCTGATGGTTCATCTCGATCCCGGCGGCAGGCTGCGAAGCGTGGAGAACGTGCTCGACGCGGAGCACTTCTCCGCGATCAAGCCGGGCATGGACAAGGAGCAGGTGCTGCATCTTCTCGGTCCGCCGCCGCCGCAGTGGACGGTCTACTTCAAGGCTCGCGATGAACTGGCATGGGAATGGCGCTACTGCGACGCCTGGAACGTCGCGGCGCGGTTCGACGTTCTGTTCGATGCAACGAAAGGGACGGTGCATTCGACGCTCAGCATCAGGGAAAACTGCGGCAACATCGATTGCAGGTGCGCACACTGAGGCTATTCGCGCCGTAAATCGCCGTTGCCTGCCCGCGAAGCGGAATCCCAGGCACGCAGAGCGAGCCAGCGCCGACTTTCGCCCTGGCTTGGCGCAAGCTCTGACCGCGCTTGCGCCCAGGCCGACGGCTATACCCGCCGCATTGCATCGGCTCGGAGGGATACAATTCCGCCATGACCGTCAGCAACGACAACAGCGACCGCATCCACATCCTCTGGGACGAACTGGCCGACTTCGACGCCGCCCGCGCCGACGACGCCCTCGATCACCTGATGGCGGGCCTTGGCCATCTCGTCGATGCCCAGAATGTCAATTGGTTTGGCACGGTGCGCATGGCCGACATCCTGCCCGGCGATCCGGTGCATGGCTGGCGGCCGCGTTGCGTCCAATTTCTGCATCCATCCACGCAGATCGACGCTTCAGTGAAAGAGCAGACCAAGAACCTCGAACTAGGCAGCGCGGACGAAACCGCGATCCGCAACGTCACCATGACCGGGACTTTCCGCGCCAATCGCGCCGTCGACCTGGCGCCTGGATGGCTCGAATCCGACTACTACCGCCGCTATTTCCAGCCCTTCGGACTCAACGACGTGATCTGGGCAGGCGTTCCAGTCAACGACGACGCCGAGTGCTACTTCGGCATCTTCCGCGACGACGCCCATCCGCACTTCACGCCGGAAGAGAGCGATCTCGTCGCCTACGCCCTGCGCGGCCTCAAGTGGTTTTGCCGCCAGCAATTGCTCAGCCACGGACTGATGGTGGCCACCTCGCCCCTGACCGCAGTGGAACGTCAGGTGCTCGGTGGTCTCCTCACTGGCCTGGTCGAAAAGCAGATCGCCGCCGCCCAGCATCAGAGCCCCCACACCACCCACGAATACGTCTCCAACATCTACCGCAAGTTCGGCGTAAAAAACCGCGCCGCACTGATGGCACTCTGGCTGGGCAAGGCGGCGTAACCGCTTCCCCCTGATTAGGGGGTTCTGTAAACAGGAGGGTATGGGCATAGTTCGGCCCATGCTTTATACCAATAATATTGACGTAGGTATTTCCGGGCAACCCAACATCACGGCTGGACCAGTCCGCGAGTTATTCCCGTGATGCCCAGCAGCACCGTTCGCGAACAGGTTCATGCGCTCTGGGACACGCTGGCCGATTTCGACGCCGCCCAGATAGACGAGGCTCTCACCTGCCTGCTGCAAGGCTTGTGCGTCATCGTCGACGCCCAGAATGCCGACTGGATCGGCGTGGTGCAACTCGCCGACGCGCAGCGCGACGACCCCGCCGGCGGCTGGCGTCCACCGGTCGTGCGCTTCCTCCACCCCAGCGAGAAACTTGTCGCCGCGGTCAGGGAGCAGACGCGCCGGCTTGACCAGCGGCTCATCAACGAAGTTGCCGCCAGGATCGTCGATACGGCGGGCCGCTTCCGCGCCTGCCGCCTGTGCGACGTCGTCGCGCCGGAATGGTTCGACTCCGACTTCTATCGCGCCTATTACCGCGACTGCGACCGGGAAGATGCCGTCTATGTCGCCTTCCCGGTGAACGAGGATGCCGAGTCCTATTTCGGCATCTTCCGCGCCGTCGACCAGCCCCGCTTCACCCCGCAGGAACGCGACACGCTGGCCTACGCCCTGCGCGGCATCAAGTGGTTCCACCGGCAACTGCTGCTGAGCCACGGCTTGCTCATCGCCAAAGCGCCCATGACCCCGGTCGAGCGGCGCGTTCTGCAAGGACTGCTCACGGGCCAGGCCGAAAAACAGGTCGCCGCCGACCTCGGCCAGAGCTACCACACCACCCACGAATACGTCACCGCCATCTTCCGCAAGTTCAGCGTCAACAACCGCGCCGCCCTTATGGCCCTCTGGCTCGGGCGGGTTCCGTGACGAAATGCACGGCCCACCGAACTTCCACCTGATTAGGGGGTTTATCCCCACACCCGACCTTGGCATAGTTTGCGCCGCCCACCGTACAAGGCAATCCAGAGACCAATCATGACAAAGCCGTCCGCCATCCACTGGCGCCAGCAAGCTACCCGTGCGCTGCTGGCGACCGGATTGGCAACCTTTACCCTCGCCGCGGCAGCCGCGACGCCGCCGGATGCCGGCCAACTGCTCAAGGACTTGCCCGGTGCTCCGTATCTTCCTGCCAGACCCGCCACCGCTCTTCCCGAAGAACCTGCCCGTCCGGCCATGAAGCTCGACGCCCACATCAAGATCGCCGTCAAGGCCATCCGCATCTCCGGCGCCCGGGCCTTCGCCGCAGCCGAACTCCTGCCCCTCGTCTCCGATGCCATCGGCAAGGAACTCAGCCTCGCCGAATTGCAGGAGGTCGCCGAGCGCATCACGCACCATTACCGCGCCGCCGGCTACCTGCTCGCCCGCGCCTACCTGCCGGCCCAGGACATCGCGAACGGCAGCGTCGAAATCGCCGTCCTCGAAGGGCGCCTGGGCAAGCTGCACATCGAGAACGGCTCGTCCCTCGCCGATGCCAGCGTCGCCGCCCGCCTCGCCGACATCGCCGAGGGCGAGGCCATCGACGGCGCCACGCTGGAGCGCAGCCTGCTGCTCTTGAACGACCTGCCCGGCGTCGAGGTCAAGTCGACGCTCAGGCCCGGCGCATCCGTCGGCACCACCGATCTCGACGTCCGCGTCGCCGCGCGCGCGCCCTTCAACGGCAGCGTCGAACTCGACAACTACGGCAACCGCTACACCGGCGACCTGCGCTTGGGCGGCAGCGCAACCTGGGCCAACCCCGCCGGCCTCGGCGATTCCCTCAGCCTGCGCGCCACCGCCGCCGAGGGCATGGGCTACGGTCGCCTCGCCTGGCAGTTGCCGGTGGGCAATGCCGGCACGCAACTGGGCGTCGCATACTCCGACATGCGCTACAAGCTCGGCAAGGACTTCGCCGCGCTGCGCGCCCACGGCAGCGCCGACATCGCCAGCCTCTACCTGCTCCACCCCATCCAGCGCAACCGCATCGCCAACATCAACGGCCAACTCAACTACGAGCACAAGAAGCTCGATGACCATGTCGATGCCACGGCCACCATCGTCGGCAAGACCCTGGACGTGTGGACCTTCGGCCTCTCCGGCGACCGGGCAGACAGCCTGGGCGGCGGTGGGCTCACCAGTTGGAGCGCCAGCTATACGACCGGCACTCTCGCGCTCGATCCCGCCAGCCTGACGCTCGATGCCATTGGCCACCGCACGCGAGGCAACTACGACAAAGGCAACCTGCAGGCGACGCGCCTGCAAGGCCTCGCCGAAAATCTCGCCCTCAACGTCAGCCTGCAAACCCAGTGGGCCGGCAAGAACCTCGACAGTGCCGAGAAGATGAGCCTGGGCGGCGCCCAGGCGGTGCGCGCCTATCCTCAGGGCGAGGCGTCTGCCGACGACGCCTGGCTCGCGAGCCTTGAACTGCGCTACGGCTTCGCACCCAACTGGCAGGCCAGCCTCTTCCACGACGCGGCGGAAGGCCGCGCCAACCACAGCCCGATTGCGGTCGACACCAACAACACGCGCCGGCTCTCGGGTACCGGCATCGGCCTCGCCTACAGCCAGCCGGGCGACCTCTCGGTTCAGATGGGCATCGCTTGGCGCGACGGCCCGCGGCCCACTTCCGACATCGACCGCAGCCCGCGCGTCTGGGTGCAGGCCATCAAGCGCTTCTGAGGAGTTCCCATGAACCACACCTACCGTCTCGTCTTCAATGCCGGCATCGGCGCCTGCGTCGCCGCCCCCGAGACCGCAAAAGGTCGCGGCAAGGGCGGCAACAAGGGTCACAAGCGCGGGCTGGTCGCCGCGGCCATCCTCGCCGCCTGCGCCCTCCCCGCCCACGCCCTGCCCACGGGCGGCGCGGTTTCGGCCGGCACCGGCACCATCGGTACGGCCGGTAATGTCATGACGGTGAACCAGTCGTCCGCGCGCCTCGCCATCGACTGGTCGAGCTTCAACATCGCAGCAGCAGAGACGGTGAATTTCGTCCAGCCTTCCGCCTCCGCCATCGCCTTGAACCGCGTGCTCGGTTCCGATGCTTCGGCCATCTACGGCAAGCTGAACGCCAACGGCCAGGTCTTCCTGCTCAACCCCAACGGCATCCTCTTCGGCAGGGGCGCCGAGGTCAATGTCGGCGGGCTGGTGGCGTCCACACTGGCGCTGTCCAACGCCGACTTCATGGCCGGCCGCTTCCGCTTCGCCGGCACGGCCGGCAGCGTGACCAACGAGGGCACGCTCACCGCCGCCGACGGCGGCTACGTCGCGCTCCTGGGCGGGCAGGTGAGCAACCGCGGCACGCTGACGGCCCGGCTCGGCAACGTCGCGCTGGCGGCCAGCAGCGACGTCACGCTCGACTTCGCCGGCGACGGCCTCGTCAGCGTGCAGGTGAATCAAGGCACGGTGAATGCGCTCGCGGAGAACAAGCAACTCATCCGCGCCGACGGCGGCAATGTGCTGCTGACGGCCAGGGCCGCCGATGCGCTGATCCAGGCGGTGGTGAACAACGAGGGCGTGATCGAGGCGCGCACCGTCGAGAACCGGGGCGGCGTCATCAAGCTCATGGGCGACATGCAAAACGGCACGGTGAATGTCGCCGGCACGCTGGACGCCTCTGCCCCACTCCCTACCCTTCAAGGGGAGGGCCGGGGTGGGGATGGGGCAAACGGCGGCTTCATCGAAACCTCCGCCGCCCACGTCAAGGTCGCCGACGGCGCGAAAGTGACTACGCTCGCCGCCAACGGCAAAAACGGCACCTGGCTGATCGACCCCCAGGACTACACCATCGCCGCCAGCAGCGGCGACATCAGCGGCGCGACGCTTGGAACCAACCTCAACAACGGCAACGTCACCATCCTCTCCAGCAGCGGCGCCACGGCGGGCAACGGCGACATCAACGTCAACGACGCCGTCTCCTGGAGCGCCAACACCACCCTGAACTTGCAGGCGGCCAACGTCATCAACGTCAACGCCGACATCACCGCCAGCGGCGCCAGCGCCGGTCTGGCACTCTCGGCGCCGGGCCGTGCCAGTTGGCCCTATGCCGGTACCGCTGGCAGTATCGACGGCATCCTCTTCCCGTTGGTGATCCGTCCCGGCCCGCGTCCCGGCATCACCTTGTCCGGCGCCAACGCCACCCTCAGCATCGACGGCACGCCCTACACGCTGATACACGACATCAACGCCCTGCAAGCTATCAAGGACGGTGACCTGAACGGCCATTACGCGCTGGCCGGCAATATCGACGCCACCGCCACCGCCACCTGGAACCCGGACGGCAACGGCGGCTACCTGGGCTTCGAACCGATTGCCTACCATCACACCGCCGCGCCGTTCTTCGGCGGTACGCTGCAAGGCCTCGGCCACACCATCACCGGCCTTTACATCAACCGGGTGGATAGCGTCAGCGACGTCCGCACCGGGCTCATCGGCAATAGCTATCTTGCCCGCGTGGAGAATCTCGGCCTCGTTGGCGGCAGCACAACCGCCTTTACCATTGCCGGCGGCATTATCGGATCCATGGTTGGCGGCCGGCTCTGGAATGTGTACAACAGCGGCGAAGTCCGCGCCTATGCCGGCGCCGGCGGGCTGGTCGGCTTTGCTCAATCCGACCTCGGAACCTTGGACAGCCCCTCCATTGCGAGCAGTTACGCCAGCGGCAATGTCACCGCTCGTACCGATGCCGGCGGCTTGGTGGCGCATGCCTGGGGCTTGAACATATACTTTAGCTACGCCAGCGCCAATGTCACCGCGATCCTGGATCTTGCGCTGGCGCCGAACCCGCCGGCGTATGGGTATGCTCTCTCGGAGTACCTCGGCGGACTGGTTGGAACACTGGTCAGTGGGTATATCCGCAGCAGTTACGCGACCGGCGTCGTGACCGGCGGCGCGACCGCCAACATGAATCCGTCGGGCGGACGGATAGGCACGTGGTACGTCGGCGGTTTGGTGGGCGAACTGGTAAACGATGCAAGCGTCTGGCATTCCTATGCGACCGGCGCCGTCACCGGCACCAACTACGTCGGCGGCCTGTTCGGCAATGTCACCAGCAATGCAGGAAGTCCTTCGATAAAGTACACCTATGCCACGGGCAGCGTGACCGGCCTTCCCGGCGCCAACAACATCGGCGGGTATGCGGGCGGCTGGCATGGTCTCTACACATTTATAAGTAATAGCTACTGGGACATCGAATCCACCGGCCAGGCCAACGGCGACGGCTCCGGCGACGGCTCGTTCCTCCCCACCGCTGTCGTCGGCCGCACCCACGCCCAGATGCTTCAGCCCGCGAACTTCTTCGACTTCGACCTCACTGCCCCGGTCGATGCGTCCAACGAGAACTGGGCTTTTTGGACTCAATATCCGGGGCACACCGCCCCGCTGTTGCGCTACATGATGACACCGCTGCTGGTCACCGCCGACAACACCAACGTGGGCAAGACCTACGACGGCACGGCCTGGACCGGCACGCTGCCGAATGCCAGCTACCAGGTCACCGGTGGCCCGTCGAACAGCGAACACCAGGACCTGGTGTACAGCAGCGAGCGCTGGGCGCGGGGCATGTCGCCCGCCAGCACCACGGTGCCGGCGGGGGTTTACAACACCGCCACGCCCTACGGCACCCAAACGGCGGTCGGCACCTACGGCCCCGATCTGTGGTCGCCCCAGTTCGGCTACCACATCGCCTACAACACCACCAGCCAGCTAGCGATCACGCCCAAGCCCCTCGGCCTGCCGGTGGCCGACACCAGGAACTACGACGGCACCACCGCCGCCACGCTGAGCGGCGCCGGCCTTTCCGGCCTGGTCGGCAGCGATGTCGTCGGCATCGTGCCCGGCTACACTGCGGCATTCGCCGACCCCAACGCCGGCAGCGGCAAGACGGTGAACGTCTCCGGCCTGGCCCTCAACGGCGCTGCGGCAGGCAACTACATGCTGGCAGCCACCGGTGGCGCCACTACCGGCACCATCGCACCGAGGCCGCTGGACGTTATCGCCAATGCCGCCGACAAGACCTACGACGGCGTGGCTTACAGCGGCGGCAATGGCGTGACTTATGGCAGTCTCGTGGGCAGCGATACGGCTGCCGCCGTGGTCGGCGGCACGCTGGCTTACGGCGGCACGGCGCAGGGCGCGGTCAACGCGGGCAACTACGCCATCACCCCGAGCGGACTGACTTCGCTTTCAGGCAATTACGTGATCCGCCCCGTCAGCGGCGTGCTGGCGGTAGGGCCGACAGAACTCACCGTCACCGGCAGCTTCACGGCGGCCAACAAGGTCTACGACGGCACCATCGCCGCCACCATCGCGAGCAACGCGCTCACCCTGTCCGGCCTCGTCGGCGCCGACTCGGTGACGCCCAACTGGAACGCATCCTTCCACGGCTCCGGGGCCGCCAACGGCAGGTTGGTCACTCTGGACGGCACCACCTTCAGCGGGCTCTCCGGCAGCAATTACTACTTCATAGCGAACAACGCTCCGTGGACCTATGCGGACATCACGCGGGCGCCGCTCACCGTCACGGCCAGTGCCGCCAGCAAGACCTACGACGGCCTAGCTTACAGCGGCGGCAACGGCGCCGCTTATGCCGGCCTGGTCAACGGCCAAACTTCCGCAGTGCTGGGCGGCACGCTGGCCTACGCGGGCACTTCGCAGGGCGCGGTGAACGCGGGCAACTATGTCATCACCCCGAGCGGGCTGACTTCCTTCAACTACACCATCGACTATGCGCCCGGCGCGCTGACGGTGAACAAGGCGCCGATGACCGTCAAAGCCACGGATGCCTGGAAGACCTATGACGGCAACACCTACGCCGGCGGCAACGGCGTGTTCTACCGCAGTAGCGATTTCGTCAACGGCGAAGGGGTGGAGGTGATCGGCGGCGCGTTAACCATGGGCGGCACTTCGCAAGGCGCGGTGAACGCGGGCAGCTACAGCATCAAGCCGAGTGGCCTGACTGCCGCAAACTACGCCTTCAACTATCTGGATGGCATATTGACGGTGAACAAGGTACCGCTGACCGTCAGCGGCAGCTTCACGACGGCCAACAAGCTCTACGACGGCACCACGGCCGCGACTATCGCGAACAACGCGCTCGGCTTCTCCGGCCTCATCGGCAGCGAGTCGGTGACGCCTAACTGGGCGGCATCCTTCGCCGACAAGGACGTAGGCAACGGCAAGCCCGTCAACCTGTCCGCCACTACCTTCGGCGGCGCGTCCGGCGGCAACTACACCGTCAACCTGACCACTGCCCCGACGGCGACGGCGAACATCACCCCGGCACCGCTCACCGTCAGGTACAACGCGGTATCGAAGACTTATGACGGATCGGGTTTCAATCCGTACTTTGACGGCAACGGCGTCTCTTATACCGGCTTCGTCAACGGTGAAACGGAGGCCGTGCTGGGCAACCGGGGGCGGCTGGCTTACGAGACCCCGACGGGGGGGTGCAGTGCCAATGCGGGCAGCTGCCTCATTCTGCCCTACGGCCTGACTTCGTCCAACTACGCCATCAACTTTGCCAGCGGCACGCTGACGGTGAACAAGGCGCCACTGACCATCAGCACCGGGAATGTCGTCAAGACCTACGACGGCACCACCGGCGCGGTCGGTTCGGCCACGGTTTCCGGCGGGGGGCTGTACGGCACCGACAGCCTCTCCGGCGGCAGCTTCGCCTTCACCGACAAGAACGCGGGCACAGGCAACAAGACCGTCACCGTGAGCGGCGTTACGGTGAACGACGGCAACGGCGGCAACAACTACACGGTCGGCTATGCCACCAACACCACCAGCACCATCAACAAGGCGCCGCTGACCGTTACCGCCAACGCCGCTGGCAAGGACTACGACGGCAATGCTTACAGCGGCGGCAACGGCGTGACTTATAGCGGTCTCGTGGGCAGCGATACGGCTGCCGCCGTGGTCGGCGGCACGCTGGCCTACGGCGGCACGGCGCAGGGCGCGGTCAACGCGGGCAACTACGCCATCACCCCGAGCGGACTGACTTCGCTTTCAGGCAATT
>JALNZB010000040.1 GCA_023229545.1 Sulfuritalea sp.
AAAATATCGAACTGGAGAGCGCCAGGGCCGCAGCGGATAAAGCCAGCCTCGCCAAATCGGATTTCCTCTCCAACATGAGCCACGAGATCCGCACCCCGATGAACGCCATCATCGGCATGTCCCACCTGGCACTGAAGACCGAGATGACGCCGCGCCAGCGCGACTACGTCAAGAAGATCCAGGGTTCCAGCCAACATCTGCTCAGCATCATCAACGATATTCTCGACTTCTCGAAGATCGAGGCGGGCAAGCTGACGGTTGAGCACACCGAGTTCGAACTGGAAAAAGTGCTCAACAACGTATCCAACCTCATCGCCGAAAAGACCTCCGCCAAAGGGCTGGAGCTGGTTTTCGACATCGACAGGAACGTGCCGTCGAGGCTGATCGGCGATCCACTGCGGCTGGGGCAGATACTTATCAACTACAGCAACAATGCCGTCAAATTCACCGAGCAGGGCGAGGTCGACATCGCTATTCGTCTCAAGGAACAGACCGACAAGGAGGTTCTGCTCTACTGCACCGTGCGCGATACCGGCATCGGCCTGACGGCGGAGCAGATGGGGCGCTTGTTCCAAAGTTTTTCGCAGGGCGACAGCTCGACCACCCGCGAATTTGGCGGCACCGGCCTCGGTCTGGTCATTTCCAAAAAACTGGCCGAACTGATGGGCGGAGAGGTGGGCGTAGATAGCGAACTTGGCCACGGCAGCACCTTCTGGTTCACCGCGCGTTTGGGCAAGGGCGTCGGCCAGCAGCGCAGACTGGCGCTGTCGACCGACTTGCAGGGCAAGCGCGTGCTGGTGGTGGACGACAACGAGAGCGCCCGCCTGGTGCTGGGCGACCTGCTCCGCAACATGAACCTCAAGGTTGACCGAGCCGAGTCGGGCAAGGCGGCCATCGGCGCCGTGGATCGCGCCGAGGCGGAGGGCATGCCCTACGAAATCGTGTTCCTTGACTGGCACATGCCGGGCATGAATGGCAATGAGACAGCCAGACGGCTGAGGGAGCTTCCGCTTCGCCGCATGCCGCACATCATGATGGTGACCGCTTACGGCCACGAGGAAGTGATCAAGGGCGCGGAGGATGCGGGTATCGAGGATGTACTGATCAAGCCGGTCAATGCCTCGACGCTGTTCGATGGCGTGGTACGCATGCTGGGAGGCATTGTTGATGGCGCGCGGACCGCCGCAGACCTGCCGACCGATACCTTTGAGCAGCTCGCCACCATCCAGGGTGCGCGCATCCTGCTGGTTGATGACAACGACCTTAACCAGGAAGTTGCCACCGAACTTCTGACGGACGCCGGTTTCGTCATCGATGTAGCCGAGAACGGTCGGATCGCGGTGGACAAAATCAGGGCGACCGCTTACGACATCGTGCTGATGGACATGCAGATGCCGGTAATGGACGGCGTGACGGCGACCCGCGAGATTCGCAAGGAGGCGCGCTTCAAGGATCTGCCGGTGGTGGCGATGACCGCCAACGCCATGCAGGGCGACCGAGACCGCTGCATGGCGGCGGGGATGAACGATCACGTAGCCAAGCCCATCGAGCCCGAAGACTTGTGGAAGATGCTGCTGAAATGGATCAAGCCGCGGCACTCGCCAGCAGCCGTAGCGTCTGCGACACGGTCGAGGCCGCAGGCGGCGCACGATATTGCGCTGCCGTCCGACATCAAGGGACTGGATATCGCCAACGGCTTGCGCCGCGTGCTTGGCAAGAAGCCGCTCTACCTCTCGATGCTGCGCAAGTTTGTCGTCGGGCAACAATCGGTGGTGGTGGAAATTCGCGCGGCGCTGGCGGACAACTTATGGGACACCGCAGAACGACTCGCCCACACCCTAAAGGGCGTTGCCGGAAACATTGGCGCCAGCGGCCTGCAGCAATTGACAGAGAAGCTCGAGATCGCGATCAAGGAGCGCCGTCCGCGCAAGGAGATCGATGCTCGTCTCGACGACGTGAAAGGTCCCCTCAAAACTCTTATCGCGCAACTGAAGCAGCAACTGCCTGCGGTACGGGGCGAAACGATGATCAAGGTCGATCGGAAAAAACTTGAGGCGGTCTCCGCCAAGTTGAAGGACTTGCTGACCAACGACGACGCGGAGGCCGTTGACGTGTTGGATGCAAATGCGGACCTGCTTAACGCGGCCTTCCCCACCCACTATCGCTCGCTCGCCGACAGCATCCGATCATTTGACTTCGAGGCCGCACTTGCAACGCTAAGGGCCGCCACCAAGACATAGGCCTGAAAGGAAGCCCCATGGACGGACTCGATTTAACGGAAAGGGCCGCGATACTGGTGGTCGACGACACACCGGACAATCTGGTCCTGATGAGTAACCTGCTCAAGAACGACTACACGGTGAAAATTGCCAACAGTGGTCAGAAGGCGCTGAAGATAGCGGCCTCGGACTCGCCACCGGACCTGATCCTGCTCGACATCATGATGCCCGACATGGACGGCTACGAGGTGTGCCACCGACTCAAGAACGACCCCAGAACGATGAATATCCCAGTGATCTTCCTTACCGCCAAAGCTCAAATGGAGGATGAGAAGAAAGGGCTGGAACTCGGCGCAGTCGACTACATCACCAAGCCAATCAACCCATCCATCGTCATGGCGCGCGTGAAGAATCATCTGGCGCTGAAAGCCATGACCGACTTTCTGCGCGACCAGAACGACTTTCTCGAACGCGAGGTGAACAAGCGCACGCACGAGTTGATGGCAAGCCGACAGATTGCAGTCAAGAACATGCAGCTTGAGGAGGCGAGCCGGATGAAGTCCGAGTTCCTCGCCAACATGTCGCACGAGCTGAGAACGCCGCTGAACGCCATCATCGGCTTCTCCGAGGTGCTCAAGGATGGGCTGCTGGGCGAACTGGCGCCACAACAGAAGGAATACGTCAATGATATTTTCACCAGCGGAAACCATCTGCTGTCGCTGATCAACGACATCCTCGACCTCTCGAAAGTAGAGGCCGGCAAAATGACGCTGGAGCTGGAACCGCAGCAAGCGGCGACGCTGGTTCAGTCCAGCCTGCAAGTGGTGCGCGAGAAGGCTATGGCACACCACTTGCACCTGACCGCCGAGGTTGCGGAAGATATGGATGAGTTGGGCGACGTTTGGCTGGACCAGCGCAAGGCCAAGCAGATTCTCTATAACCTGCTGTCGAACGCCGTCAAGTTCACTCCCGAAAGCGGCGAAGTGCGTGTCACGGTGCGCCGCGTCGGGCGCGAGGTCGTGCCGGACGGCTGCTTCGAGTACTACCTGGAACTGGCCGTGAGCGACACCGGCATCGGCATCTGCGCCAAAGATCAGGTGCGGCTATTCCAACCGTTTAACCAGATCGACAGCACACTGGCGCGTCGCTATGCCGGCACGGGTCTTGGTTTGGCAATGGTGAAGCGGCTAGCCGAATTGCACGGCGGGGCGGTGGCCCTCCAAAGCACGCCAGGAAAGGGGGCGACGTTCACGGTTTGGCTACCATGGCGTACCGAATGTGACCCACCAGGGGATAAGCCGGTCGACGCCGACGTGGTGTCGGCGTCAGTCTGCGTCAGCGCAGGCGCCGCCTACGTCGAACCTGCTCCCGGTGTCGGCCAACCCCTGGCCCTGGTTATCGAGGACGACGACCAGGCGGCCGAACTTCTGCGCTTGCAACTGGACGGCGCCGGATTCCGCGTCGTTCGCACCGCCACGGCCGAAGCCGCATTGCAACTGGCAGCACATGAGTGTCCCGATCTCGTCACCCTCGACATCATGCTGCCCGGCATGGACGGTTGGGACTTCCTGAAGCGCTTCAAGCGATATCCGCAATATGCGGGGGTGCCGGTGGTCATCGTTTCCATTGTCGCCGACAGGAATCGCGGCTTGTCGCTGGGCGCCAGCCAAGTGCTGCAAAAGCCGGTCAGCCGCAAGGAGCTTGCCCGCGCACTGGCCGCAGCCGGAATCCCAGCGGGCACCAACGACAAGCAACGCACGGTGCTGGTGGTGGACGACGACCCCAAGGCGGTGAAGCTGCTTGGCTCCTATCTGAACTCTGCCGGCTATCGAGTGCTCTCCGCCATCAACTGGCAGGAGGGCATCGACCTGGCGCGGGGCCAGACGCCGGACCTGATCGTGCTCGACCTGTTGATGCCGGAGGTAAACGGCTTCGAGGTCGTGGAGGCATTGAAAAGGGACGCTGTGATGGCGATGATTCCGATCATCATCGTCACCGCGAAACAGATGAGCGCCGAGGATCACGCCCGGCTCACCGGTGACGTGATGAAGGTGATCGAGAAGTCGGAGTTCGACCAGGGCCAATTCATCGGCGAGGTGCGACGGGCGATGATCTGGAAGGGCCGATGACATGGCGCGCATCCTGATTGTCGAAGACAATGCCGCCAACATGAAGCTGACGGTACTCCTGCTGGAAAGGGAGAACCATGAAATCCTCCAGGCGGTGGACGCCGAGGAAGCAATACGTCTCGCCCACGCGCGGTTGCCAAAACTGATCCTGATGGATATGCAACTGCCCGGCATGGATGGCCTGACGGCCACTCGCCTGCTCAAAAGCGACGCCGCGACGCGCGACATCAAGATCGTGGCGCTGACCGCCCTCGCCATGAGGGGCGACCGTGAAAAGATCGAGGCCGCCGGCTGCGACGGCTACATCGCCAAGCCGATTCGCTACCAGGAATTCCTGAAAGTGGTGGGCGAGATGGTTGCGGGGAATTGAGCGGCAACGTCCTGCCAGCGATGTACGTTGCGGACGCGGTACAGCACCGTCGCCAGAAAACGCAGGAAATACCGGATCAGGGTTCGCATGGTGTGTCGCTTCATGAGGGGCACGTCACATCCTGAGGTAAAGCCTGGCAATTGTCTGGACGGTGACGTACAGAACATGGCTGCCACGCGATGTGGTGCGCAATAGTCGGCGCTGGCGGGACGGCGGCAACCGGGCAGGCTGTGGTGATATGTGTACCAATGTGCCGACCTCAGCCGTGAGTCGAGGTGCCGACCTCGGCCCGGCTTTGTGCGCGGCCGAACAGACAGCCCGGCTTGCGGGCGCTACTCTGAAATCATTCGCCACCGTGTGCCGCCTCTATCCTGAATATCATGGACATTCAAAAGAAATTCGCAACGGGTACATTGGGTATCTGGTTCCATCTCGCTCAGGCGGCGCGTTTCATATTCTGGCTGGTGCTGATCGGATTCCTGCTACTGCAAGTGCTCGACCGTGGCGATACGACTCAAAAGAAGCGCGATGCCTTGATCGGTCAATTCCAGAACGAGCGCAAGTCGCGGGTGATCGCGCTGATTCACCGCCAGGAAAGCCGTAGCATCCTGGGAGTACCGGTGTCGGGCAACATCAACATCGAAGACTCCGAGGCTGTGCTGCGCGCGATCCGGCTCACCCCCGACGACCATCCCATCGATCTGATTCTGCATACGCCGGGTGGCCTGATTCTCGCCGCCGAGCAGATTTCAAAGGCACTGGTCGAGCACAAAGGCAAGGTCACGGTATTCATTCCCCACTACGCCATGAGCGGCGGCACCCTTATTGCCCTTGCCGCCGACGAGATCGTCATGGACCGCAATGCCGTGCTCGGCCCCGTCGATCCGCAAATTGGCGACATGCCAGCGGCTTCGATTCTCATGGTGTTGAAACTCAAAAAGCCGCAGAACATCAGCGACGAGACGATCATCATGGCCGATATCGCGACGAAAGCCCGCTTCCAGGTCGCCAGCTTCGTTACCGAGATATTGACCAAACGTCTGTCGAATGAGAAGGCTGCGGAATTGGCGGTGGCCCTGAGCGATGGGCGCTGGACGCACGACTTCCCGTTCACAGTGCCGTTCGCCAGGCAACTCGGTCTGCCGATTACCACCGAGATGCCGCGTATAGTGTATGAATTGATGGATTTGTATCCGCAGACAAACGCACGCCGGCCTTCGGTGATCTACGTGCCGATCCGGGGCTTCGGTGAAAGCAAGGGCGAACTTGCCCCTCCGGGGCACGCCAACCCCGCTCCCAATCCTGCGCAAAGTCCACCCCAAAGTCCTGGCAACTAGAACCCGCCGCACCGGACCGACGCTTGAATCTCGACACGCAAAATCCGCATCGACACACGCCGGCAACGGTGATCCTGGTGCCCGGCTTGTGGACGCCCGCCGCGATATTCATGTTGCATGGTCGCTGGCTACAGCGGCGTGGCTATCGCGTGCTGCGCTTCGGCTACCCCAGCGTGCGCGCCACGCTGTCGCAGAACGCGCAGGCGCTGAGACGCCATATCGCAGGGACGAGCGGGGCCGACATCCATCTCGTCGGCCACAGTCTCGGCGGCCTGGTCATCCTCGACATGCTGCGGCAGGAAGCCGATCCGCGTTTGCGCCGGGCAGTCCTTCTCGGCACGCCTTGTGTAGACAGCCACTGCGCGCAACGGCTGACCAGGGTAGCCGGGATGCCCGCACTGCTGGGGCGCTCCATCGGCGAATGGCTGTCGCGCGCACCCGGCGCCCGGATCGCGCCGTGGTCCGGCATGGACATCGGGGTGCTGGCCGGTACGCGCAGCGTCGGCCTGGGCCGTATCGTGCCCGACCTGCCGCGCCCCAACGACGGCGTGGTGACGCTGGCGGAGACGCAACTGCCGGGCGCCACGGACTTCATCGCACTGCCGGTGGCGCACTCGGAGATGCTCGCCTCGCGGCGCTGTGCCGGGCAAATCGCGGCGTTCCTGGAAACAGGCCGTTTTGTGCACCGCGAACAGCGTTAAGAACTTCGGATTCAGTCCGGTCGAAACTGCTTGCGGTATTGGAAGGCTGCGTCGAACAGACTGGCACCTTGGGCGACATCGGGATTGGCGTCGATCAGCCGGTCGAGCCACGCCGAAGTGTCGTTCAGCGGCCACTTGTGGGCAAGGTCGTGGCGCAGGGTGCTGATGCGGCGGGCCAGATCCAGCCATCGACCGGGCACAGCCTGCTTCAGGTAAAGCAGTGAGCTGATATCGGCCAGAGCTTCACCCCAGGTTTCTACCGCACCACTTTTCACCACCGACAAATAGCCCTCGACGCTCATGTCATCATGCTTGTAGGCGTCGGGCAGAACCTTGTCGAAACGCCGCAGGACATAGGCTTCGCGCTGCTCGACGCAATGGGTCACCTCGTGCACGGACATCGCGCGCAGCACCGCCGGCATGTCCCGTTCGCTGATTCCGGCGAAAAACTGCGTCAAGCCGTCTTCCGGTCGCGTGTTGAAAAACACCACGCAGGTATTGGTGCCGATGTTAAGACCTGCTGCCAACAGCGGGTGCGTCAGTCCTTCCTTTTGCGCATCCAGCACTTCCAGCTTCATGCCCTCGGCGCGAACCAGGCCACCGATGTCGTCCAGCGCCTGGCGGAACTGGCCTTCCGTGGGATAGCCTACCGCAGGGAGAAGCAGGGCCAGCGCGCCGCGCCGGGCTTCCTTGTCGAGCGCCGCCAATGCAGCAACGCGCTGGTAGAAACGCGGTAGATCGCGATTTTCCTGGTCGAGCAGAGCCTCGAACGCCGGCACCAGTTCGCTGTAAAGCGAGAGAGACACGAGTTTGGCGTTATTGAGATCCTCGCCAAAGAACTTGTCATAGCCGGTATGGCCGCCCCAGCTTGCCTTCAGATCGGCGTAATCGCGCCGCAGGGTGTTTAGCAGCTCGGCCTTGGCGTGTCGTCGCTGTTCGACGGAATCAGCAATCTTGTAGAGCGCGTGAAACTTCAGGCGGTAATCGCGCATCAGCCCGGCAAAAGCCGCCTTGCGCAGCCGCTGCGCCTCGAAGGCGGTGCGCTGGTCGAGCGCGGTATGGCTCGCCAGCCAGCGTCGCATGCCTTCGTTTTCCACCGCCGTGGCGAAGGACTCGTTGAACAGCGAATCGTCCTGGACAAAAACGAGCTGGTGCGCCAGTTCATGAAACACGGTGCGCGCGACTTCCGGCGTACCGAGGCGCAAAAAAGTGCTCAGCACCGGGTCGTCGAAATAACCCAGAGTGGAGTAGGCGGGAACGCCGCCGATATAGGTGTCGTAACCCTCCTCGCGCAGTTCCGCAGCGAGGCGTTCGGCGTCCTGCCGGTCGTAGTAGCCACGGTAGCTCACGCAGCCAACCATCAACATGCACCAGCGCTTGGACTCCAGCGAAAACTCGGGCGCGGCGAACACGTTCCACACCACGTAGGGGCGCCCAACATCGGCGTAGGTGCGATAGCTGTTGTTGTCGGGCAGGCCCAGTTCGCGGCTGGCAAACTCGCGTATGGCCTGCACCTCCTCAAGTTTCTTTCTGAGCGCCGGATCGCTCGCCGGATCGCGCACGACATCGCTGATCGGCTGCGTGGCACGCATCACATCGAGGTGCCCGCCCATTGCCTGGACGTAGTAGCCGAGGTTGCTGCAGCCGGCCAGCAGGACAGCCAGCATGAGCGGCAAGATGGAAGTTCGGAACGTGTACATCGCGTAGAAAACCACTTGTCTCCATAAATACCGCATTCTGAATGGCACCGGGGCGCGTGTGGTCATCACATCAGCCCACCTATCACGGTAGTAGTGATCCTGCGCCGATCGAGGTCCACGCAATATCGGCAGGGGGCGCGACTTTCTGTGAGCGGGTGAGAAACAAGGCGTAGGAATCACCCTACATGGGAGGACGTCATTGACGTCTGCCGTCGGGCGAGCGCCAGCGCATCTGGCAAACGCGAACTGTGCGCTACCGAGCAGACAGTCGCCAAGTCTTGACACATAGTTCGAGTGTCACAGGTTCGGCCCTCAAGATGGCTCCGCGATCACCTGTCGCATTCCGAATCCACGGTGCACGCTTTAAAGGGTTCTCCCAATGCAAAGCCTCCTCCAGCCCGCCACAGAATCACGCGCCTCCAGCGCGCTTAAAGCCTTGCGACTCTCCGAAAGTCGCTACCGACGACTGTTTGAGACGGCTCAGGACGGGATTCTGCTGCTCAATGCGGATACGGCCCAGATCGAAGACGTCAATCCCTACCTGATTGACATGCTGGGCTATTCGCATGCGGAGTTTCTGGGGAAAAAGCTGTGGGAAGTGGGAGCGTTTGCGGACATCGCCGAGAGCAAGGGCATGTTCGCGGAACTGCAAGCAAAGGGCTATGTGCGTTACGAATATCTTCCGCTCAAAACCAGGGCTGGAGCACTGATCGAGGTTGAATTCGTCAGCAATACCTACGACTGCGAAGGCATCAAGGTCATTCAGTGCAACATCCGCGACATCACCGTACGCAAGCGTGCTGAACAGGAACTGACCGAAAGCAAGGCACACTTGCACCAACTGACGATTTTTCTGCAACGGGCGCGTGAGGATGACAGGGCGCACTTCGCCCGTGAGTTGCATGACGAGCTGGGCCAGAACCTGACAGCGCTGCGTATTGACTTCAACGGACTGGCCGACTGCCTGGCGACAACCGACCCAGCCATAAGTTCGCGGCTGGCTGCCATCGATCAGATGATCAATACCACGGTCGATGCGACGCGCCAGATCTGCGACGAATTGCGTCCGGGCATGCTCGATGATTTCGGTTTTGAAGTGGCGATCACAAGCTATGCAAGGAACTTTACCCATCAGTTTGGCGTTCCCTGCGATCTGTTGCTGGACAGCGAGGACTACGGACTGGACAGGCTGTTGTCGACGGCCATCTTCCGCATCGTGCAGGAATCGCTGACCAACATCGCCCGCCACGCGCATGCGTCCCACGCCATGGTCGCCTTGCAGGATCGCGGCGACGAACTGCTGCTGACGATTGCCGACGATGGTTGCGGCATGTCCGCCGATCTGACGGAGGATCGAAAAACCTATGGCATGCTCGGCATGCGCGAGCGCGTGGACATGATTGGCGGTCGCATTGCCATCGACAGCGCGCCGGGGCGGGGCACGCACATCGAGGTGAGCATTCCCAAAAGCGTCCAGCCGATCCCATGATCCGCATCCTCATCGCCGATGACCATACCCTGATGCGCGACGGCTTGAAGCAGATTCTCGCCACCGCCGGCGATATGGTGGTTGCCGGCGAGGCTTGCGACGGCTTTCAGGCATTGGATCGGGTGCGCAGCGGCGAATGGGATCTGCTGTTGCTCGACATGTCGATGCCCGGTCGCAGTGGTGTCGAACTCATCAAGCAAATCAAGACAGAAAAGCCGCGACTGCCGATCCTGGTACTCAGCATGCACAAGGAAAGCGAGTATGCCGTCCGCAGCATTCGCGCCGGCGCGGCCGGATATCTGTGCAAGGACAGCGCTTCGCAGCAGTTGTTGACCGCGATCCGCGCCGTGGCGAGCGGCGGCCGCTTCATCAGCCCCGAGGTTGCCGCCGACCTGGCCTTCGGCCTGATCCAGCGCGACGAGCGACCGCTGCATGCCTTGCTGTCGGATCGGGAGTTTCTGATTTTTCGCAAGCTTGCTGCTGGCGACGGGGTCGGCGAAATAGCCCAGCGCCTCAACCTGAGCGCAAAGACAGTCAGCACTTACAAGGCCCGCGTTCTGCAAAAAATGCACATGTCCAGTATCGCCGACCTGATTCGCTACGGCCTGAAACACAATCTGCTCGACGACCCGGTCAGTCCCGGCGCCTGAGCAAAGCCATCGCGCGTAACCCATGGCCGGAGATCTTCCCGGCGGTTAGCTCACCCCCTGGCGGAAGGCAAGCCGGTTCCAGGGACCCGCCTGCTGTAGGGCGATTCCTACACCCTGCTTCCCGGTCTCTCACCCAAAGTCGCGCCCCCTGCTGATACCGCTGAAAACTTGACCGGCGCAGCATCACGACCACGGTGACAGAGATATGTGGACGCTGATGAAAATACTGCTGGTGGAAGATTCGCGAATCGTGCGAGACCGCTTGCGCGGCATCATCAGCGCAATTCCGCAGGCGATTCTGGTGGCGGAGACCGACAGCGAGGACGACGCCAGGGTCCAGTTGAACCAGCATCGACCGGACCTCGCCGTCATCGATCTTCGACTGAAAAACGGCAGCGGTCTTTCATTGATCGAGCATATCAAGGCCGTGCATCAGGCAACGACGATGATCGTGCTGACGAATCTCGCGCACGCTGAATACCGCGCCAGGTGCATGGAACTTGGCGCGCATTACTTCTTCGACAAGTCCAAAGGTATCGGCGCATTCACGCACCTTCTGGCTGATCTGGGCAAACGCCCCACGGCGTCGGCGGCTGCATGCCGGACAGGCGCGCCATGAACAAGCTCGGCATTGTCCTGGCCTTCGGTCTTGCCTGCAGCCCATGGGTTGCCGCGCAGGCCCAGACATCCGTCGTCGAGCAAGGCCTTCATGAGCGACTGGCGCAGGTCAGGAACTGCGTCATTTCGGTTGCCAGAGTTGATACCGCAGGAGGTATGGCGAAGATCGCCGCCACTTATGGCACGGCGTTCCTGATCGGCAATCGCGGTTTTGCCCTTACCGCAAAACATGTAATTGCGGGCAAGGCGAAACCGCTTGCGGCTTTAACCATGGCAGAAGCCGGCGGCTGGACCTGGAACAAAATCGTCGCCAGCGAAATGCATCCGTCCGAGGATGTGGCAATCGTCAAGCTGAACGCCAGTTCGTGCCGATCCGGTTTCCGGCTCAGCAGTTCGGTCGAAGTGGCCTCGTCCAGGTACCGGATTTACGGATATCCGGGTGATGCCACCCGGTTCGAGACCACGAAAGGCGAGTTTCCCGACCTGGTGTACACCGAGGGCTATATCCGCCGGCGGTACTCGGCGTCCCTCTACCCATCCGCCGAACCGTCGGCCACGGCAGGAACTTCGCCAGTTACGGAAACTTCACATATTTCGGGAACCTCATTTTTTGAACTCAGCCAAATCGCCGGAACAGGTACATCAGGCGGGCCGGTTTTCGACCTGGCCGAACCGATGCACGTCATCGGCATTTATTCCGCTGAAAAACATACGCCGCACGTCATTCAAATGGGCGGCCAGCCAGTTACCCAACTGACATCGGTTTCATACGCCGTGCGTGACGATGCCTTCCGCGATTGGAAGCCGGCAATGCTGGGCGGAAGAACCGTTCTCGAAGAATCACAAATCGCCCGTTAAGCACCGGGATTCGAGCAAACAACCCTCCCCGTACTCTCAGGACTTGATGCGCAACTCCGCCGCGCGCGCGTGTGCTGTCAGCCCTTCGCCGTGCGCCAGCGTCGCCGCAATCGGCCCCAGGGTTTGCGCGCCGGCCTGCGATACCTCGATCAGGCTGGATCGCTTCTGGAAGTCATAGACGCCGAGCGGCGACGAAAAGCGCGCGCTGCGGGAAGTGGGCAGCACGTGATTGGGCCCGGCGCAGTAGTCGCCGAGCGACTCGGACGAATAGTGGCCAACGAAAATCGCGCCGGCATGGCGGATCTTTTCCACCAGCGGCGCCGGATCGGCGACCGCCAGTTCGAGGTGTTCCGGCGCGATGCGGTTGGCGAGTGCGCAGGCTTCATCCAGATCGGCAACTTGAATAAGGGCGCCGCGCCCCTTGAGCGAGGCGGCGATTACCTCGCGCCGAGGCATGGTCGGCAGCAGTCTTTCGATGCTGGCGGCAACCCGCGCTATGAAGTTGGCATCGGGACTCAACAGAATCGACTGCGCCAGTTCGTCATGTTCGGCCTGGGCGAACAGGTCGATGGCGACCCAGTCGGGATTGGCCGAAGCATCGGCGATGATCAGCACTTCGGAAGGCCCGGCCACCATGTCGATGCCGACAGTGCCGAAAACGCGGCGCTTGGCCGACGCGACATAAGCATTGCCGGGACCGACGATCTTGTCCACCTGCGGCATGGTCTGCGTGCCATAGGCCAGCGCCGCCACGGCCTGGGCGCCGCCAATCGTAAATACGCGGTCGACGCCGACCAGGCAGGCGGCGGCCAGCACCAGTGCGTTCTTCTCGCCGCGCGGGGCGGGCACCACCATGATCAGTTCGCCGACGCCCGCCACCTTGGCCGGCAGCGCATTCATCAGCACCGAACTCGGATAGGCCGCCTTGCCGCCGGGGACGTAAAGGCCGACGCGGTCCAGCGGCGTGATCTTCTGCCCGAGTCGTGTCCCGTCGGCTTCCGTGAAACTCCACGACGCGATCTTCTGCCGCTCGTGATAGGAAGTGACGCGTTGCGCCGACGCCTCGAGCGCGGCCCGCTGCGCCGCAGGCAGGCGATCCAGCGCCTGCCGCAACTCGCTGCGGGGCAGTTCCAGTTCGGCCATGCTGCCGACATCGAGCCGGTCGAAGCGGCGCGTGTAGTCGAGCACCGCCGCATCGCCCTCGGCGCGCACCCGTCGCAGAATCTCGGCGACGGTCAGCTCGATGGCATCGTCGGTCGAATGGTCGAAATGCAGCAGGGCATCGAGTGTCGCGGCAAAACCGGAGTCGGCGCTGGTCAGACGGCGAATCATCGGATCGCGCCTTCGATGGCGGCGATGACCGGCTGCAAGAGTTCGCGCTTCATTTTCAGCGCCGCCTGATTGACCACCAGTCGGGACGAAATGTTCATGATCTGCTCGACCTCCACCAGATGATTGGCCTTCAGCGTGCTGCCGCTGGAAACCAGATCGACTATCGCATCGGCCAGACCAGCCAACGGCGCGAGTTCCATCGAACCGTAGAGCTTGATCAGATCGACATGGACGCCCTTGGCGGCGAAATGTTCGCGCGCCACGACGATGTACTTGGTGGCAATCCGCAAGCGCGCGCCACGTCGCACCGCAGCGGCATAATCGAAGCCGGCCGGCGCCGCCACGCACATGCGGCATTTGGCGATATTCAGGTCCAGCGGCTGGTACAGCCCCACCCCGCCGTGCTCCAGCAACACATCCTTGCCGGCAATGCCGAGATCGGCCGCGCCGTACTGCACATAGGTCGGCACGTCCGAGGCACGCACGATCACCACGCGCACGTCATCGCGATTGGTGCCGATGATCAGCTTGCGCGATTTTTCGGGATCCTCTGTCGGAACGATGCCCGCCGCCGCCAGCAGGGGCAGGGTTTCCTCGAAGATGCGGCCCTTGGAAAGGGCGATGGTGATTCCAGTCATGGGCCTATTTTACCCGGCGAATGTTGGCGCCCAAAGTGACCAGCTTCTGCTCCAGCCCCTCGTAGCCGCGATCAAGATGATAGATGCGCTCGATCAGCGTCTCGCCCTGCGCCACCAGGCCCGCGATGACCAGGCTGGCCGAAGCGCGCAGATCGGTGGCCATCACCGTGGCGCCGTCGAGCGTTGCTCGGCCCGTGACGAAGGCCGTATTGCCGTCGATCTTGATGTCGGCGCCGAGCCGGATCAGTTCCACCGCGTGCATGAAACGGTTCTCGAAAATTGTCTCGCGCATCACGGCGGTGCCTTCGGCGACCGCGTTGATCGCCATGAACTGGGCCTGCATGTCGGTGGGAAAGGCCGGGTAGGGCGCGGTGCGGATGCTCACGGCGGTGAGCCGCTTTGGCGCCTTGAGGCGAATCGCATCGCGTTCGGCGATGACCTCACAACCCGCGTCCATCAGCTTGTCGATCACCGCGTCTAGCCAGGTCGATGACGCGCCGGTCAGGCGTATCTCGCCACCCGTCGCCGCCGCCGCGCAAAGATAAGTGCCGGTCTCGATGCGGTCGGGCATGATGCGATGCGTCGTGCCGTGCAGGGCATCCACGCCCTGAATGCGGATCACGTCGCCGCCGGCCCCCGAAATCCGCGCGCCCATGGCGACCAGGCAATTGGCCAGATCGACCACTTCCGGCTCGCGCGCGGCATTCTCGATCACGGTCTCGCCATCGGCCAGACAGGCGGCCATCATCAGGTTTTCGGTGCCGGTGACGGTCACCATGTCGGTGAATAGCCGAGCCCCCTTCAGCCGCGTCGCACGGGCATGAACGTAACCCTGCTCGACCGCAATCTCGGCGCCCATCGCGGTGAGGCCCTTGATGTGCTGATCCACCGGTCGCGCGCCGATGGCGCAGCCGCCGGGCAGCGAAACCCGCGCTTCGCCCGCGCGCGCCAGCAACGGCCCCAGGACGAGGATCGAGGCGCGCATGGTTTTCACCATTTCATAGGGCGCCACGGCATTGTTCAGCCCCGAGGCGTCCAGCGTCACCGTGTCGCCAGCGCCGACTTTCGTGGTTCCCTGCGCGGCTTCGCGCGAAACCTTGACGCCCATTTGCGCCAGCAGTTTCAGCATGGTGCCGATGTCA
The DNA here is from genome assembly GCA_023229545.1 of Sulfuritalea sp. Taxonomy (GTDB): domain Bacteria; phylum Pseudomonadota; class Gammaproteobacteria; order Burkholderiales; family Rhodocyclaceae; genus Sulfuritalea. Next base: position 15,184 of record JALNZB010000040.1, read on the forward strand.
TTGAGGTGCGGCACATTGGTGAATGTCACCGGCTCCTTCGTCAGCAGCGCCGCGCACAACAGCGGCAAGGCCGCGTTCTTCGCGCCGGAGATGGCCACTTCGCCCGAAAGCGGAACGCCTCCCGCAATCAGCAACTTATCCATTGGCGTTCCATTCCTCGGGCGTCAGGGTCTTCATCGACAGCGCATGCAATTCACCCGAATCGAAACGCGCCTTGAGAATCGCATTGATGCGCTGCTGGCGCTTGACGCGGTTCAGGCCGACGAACTCGCTGCTGACGATGACGGCGTCAAAATGATGCCCGTCGCCCTGGACCGCGACTAGTTCGCACGGCAGTTCGGCAGCAATCCATGATTCGACTTGTTTTGGTTCAAGCATGTGCAACTCCTTCGACTCTCAGGCTCGCAGCTTGTAGCCGCTTTTCAACAGGTTCAGGGTAAATACCGTCAGCAGCGCAAGGCAAGCGCCGACCACGGCGAGACTCAGCCACGGCGACTCATCGGAGACGCCAAAGAAGCCATGGCGAAAGCCGTCGATCATGTAGAACACCGGATTCCAGCGCGACACCTGCTGCCAGAAAGGCGGCAGTGAATTGATGGAGTAAAACACACCGGACAGAAAGGTGAGCGGCATGATCAGAAAATTCTGGAAGGCGGCGAGTTCATCGAACTTGTCGGCCCAGATGCCGGCAATCACGCCGAGACTGCCGAGAATGGCGCCGCCCATCAGGGCAAAGACCACAATCCACCAGGGTTCGACCAACGCCAGAGGCGCGAACCAGCACGTGGCGAGCAACACGCCCGTGCCCACCACAAATCCCCGCACCACCGAGGCCAGCACATAGGCGACGAAGAACTCCAGATAGGAAATCGGCGGCAGCAGGACGAAAACGATGTTGCCCGTAACCCTCGACTGGATCAGCGACGATGACGAATTGGCAAAAGCATTTTGCAGCACCGCCATCATCACCAGTCCCGGTATCAGGAACGCCGTGTAGGTGACGCCGTGTACCCGCACATGGTCTTCCAGGACATGGGAAAAAATCAGCAGGTAAAGCAGCGCGGTGAGTACCGGCGCCGCAACCGTCTGCGAGGCCACCTTCCAGAAACGCAGGACTTCCTTGTGGAACAGGGTGGAAAAGCCGCCGTGGCTCATCTCAGTTCCGCATTCAACTCATTTGTCTCCGCTGGCTGCCCCTGCATGACGCGGACGAATACTTCTTCGAGGTCCGGCTTGCCGATCTCGAGATCGTCTATGCCGCAGCCGGCAGCGCGTATCCTTGCCAGCAGCGGCTCGACTTCGTCGAAGCCATCAAAAGGCATCGACCACCAGCCGCCGCTTTCGGCGGCATCGCAGGTCAATTGTTCGGGCATCACACCGCCGGTGCGCAGGCGGAGGCTATGGGCGGAGAATCGGCGCAGCAGATTCTCCGTGGTATCCAGGGCGACCAAGCGCCCGGCCTTGAGCATGGCGATGCGCGTGCACAAGTTCTCGGCCTCTTCAAGATAATGCGTGGTCAACACGATGGTGTGTCCCGCTTCATTCAAACGCCGGATGAAATGCCACAGGGTCTGTCGCAGCTCGACATCGACGCCGGCGGTCGGCTCGTCCAGCACGATCACCGGCGGACGATGTACTAGGGCCTGAGCCACCAGCACGCGGCGCTTCATGCCGCCGGACAGCATGCGCATGTTGGCGTTGGCCTTCGACGCAAGGCCGAGATTCTCCAGAATCTCGTCTATCCAATTGTCGTTGTCACGAATGCCGAAATACCCGGACTGGATTGTCAGCGATTCGCGCACGGTAAAGAACGGGTCGAACACCAGCTCCTGGGGCACAACGCCCAGATGGCGCCGCGCCGCGCGATAGTCCGACTGCACGTCGTGACCCATCACGGCGAGGCTGCCGGTATCGGCGCGAACCAACCCGGCCAGCGCCGAAATCAGGGTTGTCTTGCCGGCGCCATTGGGTCCCAGCAGGCCGAAGAACTCGCCCTGCCGAACCTCAAGATCGATCCGGTCCAGCGCCTGGGTAGCGCCAAAGCGCTTGGAGACCTGCTGAATGCGGATCGCAGCGGACATGTCGCCAAGCCGGGGGGCTGCGATTAGAGTGAAGGAAGAAGTTCGGCAACGCCGTAGACGGCGGCGAGACTCAGCAGATTCTGCGGTGGGTTCACAAGGCGCAGAGTTTTTCCGCCGACCTTTGCCGCACGCATCCAGCCAAACACCACGGCCAGACAGGAAGAATCCATCTCGGTCACGGCGGCAAGATCGAACGCTGAAGCACCGCTGGATGCAATGGCTGCTTCACCTTCGGCAAGCAGCGCCGCCGCACCCGGCATGGTCATCGGGCCTGAAACCTCGACGCTGTCACCGGAAATACGAATCATTTCTTTACCGAGGTCGCCTCGCCGGACTTGTTCTTGGCTTGCAGGGATTTGACCAGGCCATCGATGCCGTTATTGCGCACCTCGGAGGCAAACGAATCGCGGTAAGTGGTAACGAGGCTGATGCCGCCGACGGAAATATCGTAGACCTTCCATGTCGCGCCCGACTTTTCGAGGTCGTAATCCAGTTCGATATTCTTGCCCGCTCCCGACTGCTTGATTTGGGTGCGCACCCGAACATCGGTCTCGCCAGGCTTGAGCGCGAAGGGTTTGAAATCGATGGTCTGGTTCTTGTACTCGGTCAGGGCCTTGGAATAAGTCCGCACCAACAGCACATGAAACTCGTCGGTCAGCGTCTTCTGCTGCGCCGCGTTGGCCTGCCGCCAATCCTTGCCTAACGCCAGCTGGGTCATGCGCGTAAAGTTGAAGTGCGGCAACACCTTGGCCTCGACCAGATCGATGGCCTTCTTGGTGTTGCCGGACTGGATATCCTTGTCCTTGCGAACAATGTCGAGCACCTCATTGGTGACCGTCTTGACCAGTACATCGGGGGCGACTTCCTGAGCCATCGCCGTCGTGGCGATAAGCAGACCGCTGAATAATGCAAAAAGGGATTTCATTGGAGTTTCCTGAGATTGCCGGGGCGGAAACAACGCGCCCCGGAGTGAGACACTATTTCGTTTCCACCGGCTCCGCGCGGGCTACCAGCACTGGCGGCGCAGGCGCAACCGGCATCACCTCGGCGCGCGGCTCGGGAACCACTACCTCCGCCGTTGCCGGACGATCCACCTGTTCGGCATCCGCCTCGACTTCACGCGGCGGATTGCCATCGTGAATCAGGCTGCGGCGGCGTTGGAAGTAGGCATCGCGCATGTAGGAATACTTGTCCAGCGCCGCTTCCTCAATGACCTTGTCCGCCGGCAGCAAGTTGGCCCGGTCATTCACCAGACGCAAAACGACGGCGGCTTCGCGGGCATCCTGGGGCAGATGATTCCACACCGGATCGACCGCCACATCGAGCACCAGACCCACCGTGTCACGCGCGGTGCGCGGCCCGAATACCGGAACCACGACGTAAGCGCCGTTGCCGACGCCCCAGCGACCGAAGGTCTGGCCGAAATCCTCGTTGTGCTTTTCCAGGCCGGCATCGGATGCAAAATCGATAAGGCCGAGCAGACCAACGGTGGTGTTGATCGCCACTCGCCCCAAGTCGCTGAACGCCTCCGGCACCTTGCCCTGCAACAGATTATTCACGCCGATGAAAAGATCGTCGATATTGCCAAAGAAATTGGTGACGCCGGTCCTGACGGGCGAAGGCAGAACCGCCTCATAACCAGTGGCAACCGGTTTGATGATCGCCGCATCGAGTCCTTCGTTGAAGGCGAACATGGCGCGATTGAAGCCCTCGATCGGGTCTTTCGGATTTCCCGAGCTTGCGCAGCCGGCCAGCAGACCAACGGCCATGATCGCCGTCGCGGCGGACTTGATGCGAGCAGACAGCATTGTCTTCATTCTTTTTCAGTCACCTGTTGACTACTTCTTGCCACCATCCTCGGCGGCCTTGTCGAACATGAACTGGCTGATCAGTTTCTCCAGAACCACGGCCGACTGGGTCTTCTTGATCGTATCACCCGCCTTCAGCATTTCCGTATCGCCACCTACTTCAAACCCTATGTACTGCTCGCCCAGCAAACCTGACGTATTGATCGTGGCGAAGGTATCGCGCGGAAACTTGTAGCGGGCGTCAACCTCAATGGTCACCACGCCCAGATAAGCCTCGGGATCGAAGCGAATCTCCGTTACGCGCCCCACCACAACACCGGCGCTCTTTACCGCACCGCGTACCTTCAGGCCTCCGATGTTATCAAACTTGGCGTGAATTGCATAAGTTTCGCCACTGCTGGACGAAGCCAGATTGCCTACTTTGAGGGCGAGAAACAACAGTGCGCCCAATCCGACGGCGACGAAAAATCCGACCCAGAGGTCAAGTGTAGTACGGCTCATGTCATGTCCCTGTAAACATGAAGGCGGTGAGAATGAAGTCGGCGGCCAGAATGGCCAGCGACGATGTTACAACGGTACGCGTGGTTGCTCCGGAAACGCCCTCGGCGGTTGGCTCGGCATCATAGCCCTCGAACACGGCAACCCAACTGACGATGATGCCAAACACAAAACTCTTGATCACCCCATTGAGAATGTCCTCGCGGAAATCAACCGAGGCCTGCATCTGCGACCAGAACGAACCCTCGTCGACGCCAATCAGTTGCACGCCGACCAGATAACCGCCAAAGATGCCCATCGCCGAAAACAGCGCGGCCAGCAGCGGCATTGAAATTACGCCGCCCCAGAAACGCGGCGCAACCACTCGGGCAATCGGATCGACTGCCATCATTTCCATCGCCGACAGTTGCTCGGTCGCCTTCATCATGCCGATTTCAGCGGTAATCGCCGAACCGGCACGACTGGCGAACAGAAGAGCGGCAACCACCGGGCCCAATTCGCGCACCAGGGACAGCGACACCAGAACCCCGAGCGCCTCGGTTGAACCGTAGCGCGCCAATGTGTCATAACCCTGCAAGCCAAGCACCATGCCGACAAACAAGCCCGAAACCAGAATGATGATCAGGCTCAGGACACCGGTAAAGTAGATTTCCCGTATCGTCAAACTTAGACGCCGTACCGAAGTACCCGAATGCAGCACGATGGCGAGAAAGAAGCGGCTGGCAAAGCCGAGCCGCCAGATGCGCGCGGTGACCTTCTGGCCCAATCCGCGTAGCGCGCGCACGACGCTGTTATACACGGCGCACCGCGCTTTCCATCAATTGCTCGCCATAGGGACGGGATGGATACTGGAAAGGCACTGGGCCGTCGGCCTCGCCCCAGACAAACTGATGCACATAGGGAACCGTGGAGTTCTTCATTTCTTCGGCGGTGCCTTCGGCCACGATTTTACCTTCCGACACGAAATAGACGTAGTCGACAATCTTCAATGACTCCTGCACGTCATGGGTCACCACGATGGAACTGGCGCCCAGGGCATCGTTCAGTTTGCGAATCAGTTCACCGATGATGGACAGCGAAATTGGATCCAGTCCGGCAAAGGGCTCGTCGTACATCATCAGCATCGGATCGAGCGCTATGGCGCGCGCCAACGCGACGCGACGCGCCATGCCGCCGGAGAGTTCGGCCGGCATCAGCTTCTGGGCGCCGCGCAGCCCCACGGCGTGCAGCTTGATCAAGACCAGGTCATGAATCAGGGCTTCCGGAAGATCGGTGTGCTCGCGCATCTGAAAAGCAATATTGTCGTACACCGACATGTCGGTAAACAAGGCGCCGAACTGGAACAACATGCCCATGCGCCGCCGCAGATCGTACAAGCCATCGGCATCAAGTTCGTGCACCACCTGCCCGCCAACCCGCACCTCGCCGGAAGTCGGTTTCAGCTGGCCGCCGATCAGGCGCAGGGTAGTGGTCTTGCCGCAACCCGAGATTCCCATGACCGCAACAATCTTGCCGCGCGGAATCGTCATGTTGATTCCGGTGAGAACCGGTCGGCTGTCGTAGGTGAAGTTCAGATCGCGGATTTCGACAAGATATTCCTGGGACATATTCACACCGGGAACCCCGGCCAAATTCACAGCTGGCGATTCTAGCAGAATCAGGGGAGGCATCAGTCGATAACAGACGGCGAAGAGCGGGGTAAACGCCATCCACAACCACAATTGGCGGTACCGACTTTCCGCTATGATATTGAGATCAATTCAACTTATCTTTGCCTCACTCCATCCTTGACCACGCCTGCCAGCAAAATCGAACTGCTGATTGTCGACGATGACCCGCTGATCGCCGATGCGCTGGGATATTTTCTCGGCCGCGAGTATGCGGTAACCGCTGCCTCGACACGCGCTGAAGCAGTTGGGCTATTGCGCGAGAGGAAAGCTGCTCCCGCTCTCGCACTGATTGACCTTGGTCTGCCGCCAACGCCTCATCGCCCGGATGAAGGCTTTGCCCTGATCGCGGACATTCTGGCTCATGCTCCGAAAACCCGCATCGTGGTGCTCTCCGGCCAGAGCGACGAACTCAATGCCCGTCACGCCCGAGCGCTGGGAGCAACCGAATTCGTCGCCAAGCCGGCTGATCCGGACTATCTGCGGAGTCTTATCCGTCGCGTGTTGTCTTTTAGAGACACATCGACAGAGATAGATGACGGCCTAATTGGTAACAGCGCACCGCTGCAAAAGTTGCGTGCGCAGCTCAGGCAGTTCGCACATTCGCCATTTCCGGTGCTGATCGAAGGCGAGTCGGGCAGCGGCAAGGAACTCGCCGCTGCCGCCTTGCACCGGCTGTCCGTGCGCGCAGCGAAACCCTGCCTGGCGCTTAACTGCGCAGCGATCTCGCCTAGTCTGGTGGAAGCCACGCTGTTCGGTCACAGCAAGGGAGCCTTCACCGGCGCCAGCGGCGCGTGCGCCGGCTATTTCGAGGACGCCTCCGACGGCACGTTGTTTCTCGATGAAATCGGCGAGCTTCCGCTCGATCTGCAACCCAAGCTCTTGCGCGTGCTGGAAAACGGCGAGTTCCAGCGCATTGGTGAGACGCAGACCAGGCGCTCATCCGCACGCATTGTCACGGCGACCAACCGCGATCTGAAGAAGGAAGTTCGTGAAGGACGTTTCCGCGCCGACCTGTATCACCGGCTTTCGGTATTCACCATCGACATACCACCGCTGCGCGATCTCGGCGACGACTGCATCCACCTGCTTGAGCATTTCCGCGCGATCTACTCGGCACAAGCCGATTTGCCACCGTTCCGACTCACCGAAGAAACGAGCGAACGTCTGCTGGCCTACGGGTTTCCCGGCAATGTCCGCGAATTGCGCAATATCGCGATCCGCCTGACGACCAAGTTCGCCGGCAAAGAGGTGGGAATTGATGATCTCGAAGCCGAGCTGTATCTCGGCAATGAATCGCTGGCCACCGGCGTCCCGTCAGCGCCGACTCTTGCAAACAGGGCTGAACTCCTGGCGATTGCCCTGAAAGATATTCAAAGTCGCCACGACTTCGACCTTGACGCCACCCTGCATCGCTGGGAAGAAGCGTACATTGAAGCGGCGCAGCAACTCGCCCATGGCAACATGAGTCAGGTGGCCCGACTGCTGGGCGTAAACCGCACCACGCTTTACAACCGCATCGAAACGCTGACGAGAGAGCAGCGCGACGCCCCGCCATGAGCGACCGGATTGCCTGACCGACACCATGTATCTGGAACACTTCGGACTTAACGAGCCGCCCTTCCGCATCACGCCTCATACCGACTTTTTCTTCGACGGGGCCAATCGCGGCGCAACGCTTGACGCGCTGATCTACGCCGTCACCCACGACGAAGGCATCGTCAAGGTCAGCGGCGAAGTCGGCAGCGGCAAGACCATGCTCTGTCGTGTACTGATGGAACGCCTGCCGGAAACCGTCACCATCATCTATCTGGCCAACCCGTTGCTGTCGCGCGACGACATTCTCTACACCATCGCCGACGAGCTGCGCCTCGATGTGCCTGAAAATGCCCGCTCCTCGGCGGTATTGCGCGCCTTGCAGGATCGCCTGATCAAGTCCTTCAGCGAGGGCCGACAGGTGGTCGTGCTGATTGACGAAGCTCATGCCATGCCGGTGGAAACGCTCGAAGAAATCCGTCTGCTGTCGAACCTTGAGACCAACCGCAGCAAGCTGCTGCAACTGGTGCTCTTCGGCCAGCCGGAACTGAATGACATTCTCGCCCGCCCTGACATGCGACAGTTGAAGGAGCGCATCACCCACAACTTTGGCCTGGAGCCACTGGTGCGCGACGATATCAACCACTACCTCGATTTCCGCATGCGCGCCGCTGGCTATCGCGGCCCCAGCGTCTTCTCTCCGACGGCGCTGAAAATGATCGAGCAAAACTCGCTCGGGCTTACCCGCCGCATCAACATTCTCGCCGACAAGGCTCTGCTGGCGGCCTTTTCCTTGGGTAGCCACCAGATAGGCACCAAGGAGATACAAGCCGCCGTCCGCGACTGCGAGTTCAGTAAAGCAACCTATGGAAGCAAGACGGCACAAAAAACGCAGACTGTCCGGATTGCCGCCTCGCTCGCCGTCTGTGTTTTGGCAGGCATCGTCTGGCTGATGACAATGCCGCGCAACGATAACGGCGCCCCGGCCACTGCCGCTGGCGAACCCCCTGCGCCCACAAATACCATTGGTACGGCATCTGCCGCCGTAACCGCGCCACCGGTCGGCGCACTGCCTGCCGCTGCAAGCACTCCATCGCCCTCACTGGCCGCCGGGACGAAACCCGCCATTGCCTCGCCGCCATCGCCGCCGGCCAAATACGTTGTCGGGCCGCTAACCCTTGAACGACTCGAAGCGGGGCGCACCTGGCTGGGACAATTGCCGGATGATCGCTGGTTCATTCAGGTTTATGCGACAAACGCCGACCAGCATGGAGAAATAGAAACCCTGCTGAACAGGTTGTCTTCCAGCAAAACCGAAATGGGTAACATCCATGTCTATTATTCCGAACTCAGTGGCAAGCCACGCTACGGAGTCATGTATGGAGAATATTCAACAAGCGAAGCAGCCTCTGCCGCGATACGCGAGTTGCCCAGGCTCCTGCGCGCAGGCAATCCCTACCCGCGACAGGTCGTGCGTCTTCGCTGACCAAGACATATGCGAGGGTGAACACTAAAATGACTCATCCAATTAAATCATTGGGTTGCATCACAAATATAACGTGTTATGCTAATTTCAATGTACCCATCTGATCGGGGATTCGTTTGCGACCACTCCTAATTCCGCTGTTCCCTGTTGCACTGCTTGCCAGCCTTGTTCTGGCGGCATGCAGCAGCACACCGCCACTGAAGCCGTCCGCCGGACATCTGCGCGCCGAGGCTCCGGTGGCGGCCAGCAAGGACATCCCTGCGCCGGTCGCGGCGATGGTAACGCTAACCCGTCCGAAGGCAGCGGCCAAGGCGGAAACGTACTCTGTCTCGGTCCACGATGTTCCGGTCAAGGAGCTGCTTTTCGCGCTCGTCCGTGACGCCAAGCTCAATGTCGATGTCCATCCCGGAGTTACCGGCGAAGTTACGCTCAACGCCTTCGATCAAACTCTCCAGCAAATCCTGGCGCGCGTTGCCAAGCAAGTTGACCTCCGCTGGGAAATCGATGGTCCCAATCTGGTGGTGATGCCTGACAAGCCATTTCTGAGAACCTACAAGATTGACTTTCTCAATATGGCTCGCGATGTCAAAAGCAAGATTTCCACATCGACTCAAATTGCCAGCGCGGGGGCGTCTGGATCTGCGGGAGGCAATACGGCATCAACGTCAATCACAAGCGATACGAAGAACGATCTGCTGAAGAGCTTGATAAGCAACATTACCGACATGCTTGTCGACGAAGACAAGATCAGATACAACGAGGCGATCGAGCTTGAGACTTCAAATCAAGCAAAGACGGCAGGGACAGGCGCAATCGCCACAGGTTCTTCTCTGGGTTCGGTGACAGAAGATCAAAAGGGAAAATCGACGACGACCGGGCCGAATAGTTCGGCACGGGGTAGTGGCAACCAGTCAATTCAGGGCGAAGGCAAGGCCGTTGCGAAGAAAGGAAAGTACGAGAAGGCAGTTTCCGTATTTGCAAACAGCGAAACCGGAGTGCTGATCGTTCGCGCAACGGGACGTCAGCACGACAAAGTACAGGAATTTATAGACAAAGTAATGACGACAGCCAAACGTCAAGTCCTGATTGAGGCAACTATTGTCGAAGTGCGGCTGAGTGACAATTACAAACAGGGTATCAACTGGTCGGCTTTGCGACTTGGTGCCAAAGGTTTCGAGTTTCGTCAGGCTGGAACTGCTGGTTTACCAAGTGCCAATACTCTGAATATTTTTACCGTGGATTTCGCCAATCCCGCCTCCGCACTCGGCAATCTGGCGGCGCAGATTTCCCTGCTGGAATCCTTCGGCACTGTCAAGGTCTTGTCCAGCCCAAAACTGAGCGTGATGAACAACCAGACCGCCACGCTGAAGGTGGCCGACAACAAGATATATTTCACTGTCAAGGCAGATACGACCACGTCCAACGGCATTGCGACCACGACCTTTACCACAACGCCTAACGAGGTTTCAGTCGGCTTTCTCATGAACGTAACACCTCAAATCAGTGATGCCGAGGCGGTAACGATCAATATCCGCCCCACCATCACGCGGATTCTTAGCTACGTAAACGACCCAAATCCATCACTCGCGACGGCAGGCGTCGTCAACCGAGTTCCTGAAATACAGACGCGAGAAATGGAATCCATTCTCAAGATTGATAGCGGTCAAACCGCCGTGATGGGCGGACTGATGCAGGATGACATGAATAACCTCACCGATGCCGTTCCGGGTTTGGGAGACATTCCCGGCATCGGTAATTTTTTCCGCCACCGCAATGACACCAGCACCAAGACCGAGCTGGTCATCTTCCTCAAACCCACCATCATCCGCGACCCGAGCATCAATGGCGACTATCGCAGCTTCCGCGACCAACTGCCTGGCCGCGAATTCTTTTCCGGCAATACAAATGCGCCGCAGCGTGAGGCGCAGGGAGCAGCCCCTCCATGAGCCTGCTCATGGACGCCCTGAAGAAAGCCGAACTGGCCAAGCGTCAGGGGCAAGGCGAGGGCGCAGGCGGTTCAACCGGGACGGAGGTTGGGGGCGGTATTGCGCTGGAACCGATTGCCGGTTCAAGTACGACCGAGCCAGTCGCACCCGCGACGGAGAACGCTTCATCCGCAGGAAATCTGCCCCACCTCCCTTCGCATCTCGAAGAGCTTGACGCGCAGTTCCTCGCCGAAGCCCGACAATCCGCAGCCGCGCATTTGAAATCGCTGTCACCCGTTCCCGCGCGCGAGCCGCTTGCCGACATGCCTGCCGCCACGCAAATACAGCCGCAAGCGGCTGCCGCGGAACCGCGACGCACACTCACTGAAAGAGAAGCCAGCCAGAATCAGTCGGCGGCGCAGAATGTGTTCGCGGCCAAGCAAGCCGCCAAACCACCGGCGCGCAAGGTATTCGCCGTTGCGATCGGTGTCCTGACCCTGCTGGCTGCCTGTGGTATCGGCGGATACTTCTGGTGGCAGTTGCAGCCGAAATCATTCCTTGTCGCCAGCCGAGCCCCTCTGCCGCCGCCTCCGACCGCTGCTTCGGTCGCGCTTTCGTCGCCTGCCGCCGTGTCGCCGGCGCCGACTTTTGCGGCGCCACCGGTCGCTCCAGTCGCTGCCCAGGCGCCGGCCCAGGCCCGTCGCGCAACCGCAGCCCCCGCAGCGCTGCCCGAGCCGGAAAGTCCAATACGCGTAGCCAGGGCGCCGTTGAAGGTCAACCCCGCCTTGATACGCGGCTTCGACGCTTTCAACCGGGGTGATCTGGCCTTGGCACAGATCGAATACGAACAGGCACAGAAGGCGGACCCGCGCAACACCGATGCCCTGCATGGTCTGGCAGCCATAGCGCTACGCCAGGGCCGCACAGATCAAGCCGAATGGCTGTATCGACAAATCACCGAGGCCGACCCGCATGACACGGTGGCCATGGCGGCCCTGATCAACATGCGCGGACAGATCGATCCAAACGCCGCCGAAAGCCGACTGAAGAGCTTGTCGGCGGATCAACCCGAACTCGCGGCGCCTCATTTCTCCCTGGGCAATCTCTACGCGCGTCACGGTCGCTGGAACGAAGCCCAGCAAGCGTACTTTCGCGCCTACAGCGCCGAACCGGACAACCCCGACATCATCTACAACCTTGCGATCAGTCTCGAACACTTGCGTCAGAACAAGCTTGCGGCGCAGTACTACAGCCAGGCAATCGCTGCCGCACAAACCCGGCCGGCCGGTTTCGACCTGGCCCAGGCCACGGCGCGCCTGAATACCCTGCAGCCCTGACGCCATAGAAGCGGGAGCCTTGCCCTCACCGGCAGATGCGGGATAATGAAGCTCGTATGAATTCACCAGCCGTCAGCCAGATCGG
>JALNZB010000041.1 GCA_023229545.1 Sulfuritalea sp.
TCGCTCATCTCAAGCGCATCCTGAAACTCGACAAGTTGCGATTGCGTGGCTTCAGTGGCGCGAAAGATGAGTTCTTGCTTGCAGCTACCGCGCAGAATTTACGAAGAATGGCAATGTGGTTGATGCCAAAAGCACCAAAACCAGAACTGGTTCCCGCATAACAGCGGGTTGGAGGCGTGTCGCCTTCAAAATCTCACCATCAACTTCGCCAGCACTTCAGTTTCTCCACAGCCGACCTCATCTGCCAAAAATTAAAACCGACTTTTTCAACAGAATAGACCCTGAAGCGTCTGTGGGGCTTTGCCAAGGTCCGTTATCGCGGTTTGGCGAAGAATGCCAACCGGGTCTTTGCCATGCTGGCGATGCTCAACCTCGGCAAATGGGGACGACCTCTGACGGGAGAGGTGCGTCCGGCATGAGCAATACGGGGGGGATACCCCGCTTCCCGCCGCAAAACAGGCCAACTATTTGATGAAAATGACATTGACGTCACAATTTCGTCTCGATTTCAGTTCGCCGCTGTTTTTTGCGACGGCATATTCAGCGGTTCCTTAAATAAGTTCCATCAAGATAGCAACACCACACTAGTGTAGTGTTGCTATCTTGATGGAACTTATATCAATCCCGCTTCTCCAATGCACAATACGTGCAGAGTGGAGAAGTAAATGCGAGTTGCCCCCGAGATCGTGCTGACCATCGAAGAGCATGATGAATTGACGAAGCTGGTGTGCTCCAAGCTGTCGAGCGTGAGGCTTGCACAACGAGCGCACATCGTGCTGCTGGCCGCGGATGGGATGCAGAACAAGGCCATCGCCCAGCAGTTAGGCGTGGGCCGAGTGCAAGTCGCACGCTGGCGTGAGCGGTATGCCGAGTCGCGACTGGCAGGCATCGAGCGGGACCTGCCCCGCGGAGCGCCACCGGCTAAAGTGGATGTGGCACGACTGGTGGAACTGACCACGCAGACCAAGCCCGAAGCCGCCACGCACTGGAGCACACGCACGATGGCCGCCGAACTTGGCGTGAGCGCAGCAAGCGTGTCGCGGCACTGGCGTGCCAACGGACTGAAGCCTCATATCGTGCGCGGATTCAAGGTCTCGCGCGATCCACAGTTCGTCGAGAAGCTCGAAGACATCGTCGGCCTGTACATGTCGCCGCCCGAGCACGCACTGGTGTTGTGCTGCGACGAGAAGAGCCAAGTACAGGCGTTGGATCGCACCCAGCCTGGACTGCCGCTGAAGAAAGGGCGGGCGGAAACGATGACTCATGACTACAAGCACAACGGAACGACGACGCTGTTTGCCGCACTCAGTGTCTTGGATGGTCAGGTCATCGGCCAATGCCAGCAGCGTCACACTCACTCCGAGTGGTTGAAGTTTCTGAAGAAGATCGACCGCGAGACGCCCAAGGACAAGACGCTGCATCTGATCGCGGACAACTACGCCACACACAAACATCCCGTCGTGCAGGACTGGCTCGCCAAGCATCCGCGCTTCCACATGCACTTCACGCCAACCTCGGCATCATGGCTGAACATGGTCGAGCGATTCTTTCGCGACATCACCACCGAACGGATTCGTCGTGGCGTGTTCACCAGCGTGCCGGAATTGATTGACGCCATCGATGCGTACATCGCTCACCACAACATCAAACCCAAGCCATTCATCTGGACCAAGAGCGCCCGCGATATCCTGGAAAAGGTCATTCGCGCCAACAGCCGCTCAAGTTCTAAACAGAATGCAACACTACACCAGTTTAGCGACCGGCCCGGTGGGCCTTGCTCCGCGAGGGTGACGGGACACCAAGAGTCGGCGTTGGCAATACGCTGTTCGCCGAGCCTTGTTCGGGTTTTCCGCAGCCACCCGAAAAATCCGGGAGGCTGCTAGAATGATTTCTGTTCCGCCGAGTTAAATGACAACTTGCGTGGCGGAGAACACCGGCAACGGTGGAAAAACAAATTACGCTAAAGCGTCGCCCGCTCACGCCTCGAAGCCGGCCTCGCCGCAGCAACGAGGCGTTTTTGTTTAAGGAGCGAGACCATGTCAAACGATTTCTTCTTCACTTCCGAATCGGTTTCCGAAGGCCATCCGGATAAGGTGTCCGACCAGATTTCGGACGCCATCCTCGACGCCATCCTGGCGCAGGATCCCTATTCCCGCGTCGCCGCCGAAACCCTGTGCAACACCGGTCTGGTAGTGCTGGCTGGCGAGATCACCACCGAGGCCAATGTCGATTACATCGGCGTCACGCGCAATGTGCTGAAGCGCATCGGCTACGACAACACCGAATACGGCATCGACTACAAGGGCTGCGCGGTGCTGGTGGCCTACGACAAGCAGAGCCCGGATATCGCCCAGGGGGTGGACCGCGCTTCCGATGACTACCTGAACCAGGGCGCCGGCGACCAGGGCCTGATGTTCGGTTACGCCTGCGATGAAACCCCTGTGCTGATGCCGCTGCCGATTTATCTCTCGCATCGCTTGGTGGAGCGCCAGTCGATGCTGCGTCGCGACGGTCGCCTGCCCTGGTTGCGCCCGGATGCCAAGTCGCAGGTTACCGTGCGCTACGTGGACGGCAAGCCGGACAGCATCGACACGGTGGTTCTGTCGACCCAGCATTCGCCGGAAATGTCCGACGGCCTGAAGATGAAGCAGGCCGCGATCGACGCGGTGATCGAAGACATCATCAAGCCGGTGTTGCCGAAAGAACTGATCAAGGGCCAGATCAAGTACCTGGTGAATCCCACCGGCCGCTTCGTCGTCGGTGGTCCGCAGGGCGACTGCGGCCTGACCGGACGCAAGATCATCGTCGACACCTACGGCGGCGCGGCGCCTCACGGCGGCGGCGCATTCTCCGGCAAGGATCCGTCGAAGGTCGACCGCTCCGCCGCCTATGCCGGTCGCTATGTGGCGAAGAACATCGTCGCCGCCGGTCTCGCCAGCAAGTGCCTGGTGCAGATATCCTATGCCATCGGCGTTGCCGAGCCGACCTCGGTCTGGGTCACGACGCAGGGCACCGGCAAGATCGCCGACGCCACCATCGCCGAGCTGGTGAAAAAGCATTTCGACCTGCGGCCGAAGGGCATCGTGCAGATGCTCAACCTGCTGCGCCCGATTTACGAGAAGACCGCCGCCTACGGCCACTTCGGCCGCGACGAGCCTGAATTCACCTGGGAGAACACGGACAAGGCAGCGGCGCTGAAGGCCGACGCGGGTTTGTAAGTCGGCGTTTATGTAATAGAAAAATGGTCCGTTCGCGGGCCATTTTTTTTGCCCCTGTCCATCTGGGCGGCGATTACAATGGCGACACATTCATGGACACCGTCAGTCTCGCCAACCACTTTCTGATCGCCATGCCTGCCATGGCCGATCCCAGTTTTGCCCGCACGCTTACCTATGTTTGCGAGCACAACGCGGAAGGCGCCATCGGCATCATCGTCAATCGCCCAATCGACATGAAGCTTGCCGGACTGTTCGACCGGGTCAGTATTCCGCTTGAAGACGAGCAGGCCGAGGCGCGCTTCGCTGCCCTGCCGGTGTATTTCGGCGGCCCGGTGCAGACTGATCGTGGTTTTGTGCTGCACCGGCCCGTCGGACATTGGCAGTCTTCGCTCAATGTCAGCGATAGTATCGCGCTGACCAGTTCGCGCGACATCCTTCAGGCCATGGCCAGCACTGGCGAGCCGACGGAAGTGCTGGTCAGTCTCGGCTATTCCGGCTGGACTGCGGGGCAACTGGAATGGGAACTGTCGCAAAACGCCTGGCTGACGGTGGAAGCCGATGTCGCCATCATTTTCGATGTTCCTCCCGAAGAGCGCTTGCCGGCGGCGATGCAGCTGCTCGGCGTGGATTTTGCCAACCTCTCCGAGGTCGCCGGCCATGCCTGAGACGGCAGGATCGGTGCTTGCCTTCGATTTCGGACAGAAGCGCATTGGCATCGCTATCGGCATACAACTGGGCGTCGGTTGGCCGGGTTCGGCGCGCCCCCTGACCACCATCGACAGCGAATCGAGCGATACCCGCTTCGCCGCCATCGCCGAGTTGATCGCCGAGTGGCAGCCGGTGCGCCTGCTGGTGGGGCGTCCCCTGAATGAAGACGGCACCCCGCACGAAATGACGGCCCGTTGCGAGCGCTTCGCCAATCAGTTGCGCGGGCGGTTTCAGTTGCCGGTGGAGGACGTCGACGAGCGCTTCACATCCACCGAAGCCGACGCCAACCTGCGCCAACGCGGGCTTTCCTGGCAGCAGCGCAAGGCGCGGGTCGATGCCGAAGCCGCACTCATTATTCTCCAAAGCTGGTTTGAAACTCATGACAACAGCCTTACAACTGCCTGACGCCGAGGCGCTCTGCGCCGCCCTCGCCGACGCCATGCGAGGCCACATCGATCCCGCCACCACGGCCCTGGTCGGCATCCACACCGGCGGCGTCTGGGTCGCCGAACGCCTGCACGAGGCGCTCGGCCTGAAAACCCCGCTCGGCTCGATCAACGTGTCGTTCTATCGCGACGACTACAGTCGGCGCGGTCTGCACGCCAATGCCAAGGCAGCGCGAATCCCCTTCACTGTCGAGGGCGCGCACATCGTCATAGTCGATGACGTGGTCCATACAGGCCGCACCGTCCGCGCCGCGATAAACGAGCTGTTCGATTACGGTCGACCGGCAAAAATCGACCTGGCCGTGCTGGTCGATCGCGGTGGGCGCGAACTGCCTATCGCCCCCAGCTTCTGTCCGCATTCGCTGAGCCTGCCTGCCGCGCATAAGCTGGCGCTGGAGCGGGCCGCCGACGGCGGGCTTTCCTTCCAGGTGATCGAGAAATGAGCGCGTCCGGAATGCACAAGAGTCCGCAACTCAACAAGCATGGCGAGTTGCAGCATCTGCTGACCATCGAGGGGTTGCCGCGCGACGTGCTGACGCACATTCTCGATACCGCCGCGCCGTTCTCCGAAGTCGCCGAACGCGAGGTGAAGAAGGTGCCGCTGTTGCGCGGCAAGAGCGTGTTCAACCTGTTCTTCGAGAATTCGACGCGCACCCGCACCACCTTCGAGATTGCCGCCAAGCGACTTTCCGCCGACGTCATCAATCTCAACATCAACACCTCCTCGGCCAACAAGGGCGAGACGCTGCTCGACACGGCGGACAATCTTTCCGCGATGCACGCCGACATGTTCGTCGTGCGCCACGCCGCCTCCGGCGCGCCCTTCCTGATCGCGCAGCACATGGCCGCCACCGGGCGCGACCACATCCACGTGGTGAACGCCGGCGATGGCCGTCATGCGCATCCGACGCAGGGCCTGCTCGACATGTACACCATCCGCCACTACAAGGCGGATTTCACCCGGCTCACCGTCGCCATCGTCGGCGATGTGCTGCATTCGCGCGTGGCGCGCAGCCAGATTCATGCGCTGATTACGCTGGGCGTGCCTGAAGTGCGCGTCATCGCACCCAAGACCCTGCTGCCCACCGGAATCGAGCGTCTTGGCGTGAGGGTGTTCAACGACATGCGCGAAGGACTGCGCGGCGTCGATGTCGTCATGATGCTGCGCCTGCAGAACGAGCGCATGCAGGGCGCATTGCTGCCCTCGACGCAGGAGTATTTCAAGTCCTACGGCCTGACGCCGGAGAAACTGGCGCTGGCCAAGCCCGACGCCATCGTCATGCATCCGGGACCGATGAATCGCGGCGTCGAAATCGATTCGGCGGTGGCCGATGGCGGCCAGGCGGTGATCCTGCCGCAGGTCACTTTCGGCATTGCGGTACGCATGGCTGTGATGGCCATGCTTGCCGGAAATTGAACGGACAGTCATGAGAATCCATATCAGGAACGGCCGGCTGATCGACCCGGCGAGCAACACCGACAAGCCTCTCGATCTGTTCATTGCCGCAGGACGAATAGTCGGCGTTGGCGGCACGGCGCCGGCGGCCTGGGGCGATGGCGGGGCCAACAGCGTGCTCGATGCGAGCGGTTGCATCGTCTGTCCCGGATTGGTTGATCTGGCGGCGCGACTGCGCGAGCCGGGTTTTGAATACCGGGCCACGCTGGAATCCGAAATGGCCGCAGCGGCGGCCGGCGGCGTGACGCGACTGGCCTGCCCGCCGGATACCGATCCGGTGCTGGACGAGCCGGGGCTGGTGGAAATGCTGACCCATCGGGCGCGCTTGCCCGAATTTGCCCACGTCCATCCGGTGGGTGCATTGACCACGCAACTGGAGGGTAAGGCGCTTACCGAAATGACGGAACTGAGTGAGGCCGGTTGCGTTGCTTTCGGCCAGGCCAATCACGCCATTGTCGACACGCAGGTGTTGCTGCGCGCCATGATGTACGCGGCGACCTTCGACTTTCCCGTCTGGTTGCAGGCGCAAGACCCCTTCCTGGCCAAAAAGGGCGTTGCCCACGATGGCGAAGTCGCCGCCCGCCTGGGGCTGGCCGGAATTCCGGTGGCGGCGGAAACCATCGCCCTGGCCACCATCCTGCATCTCGCCCGCGAGACCGGTGCCCGTGTCCATGTCACCCGCATTTCGTCGGCCGCCGGTGTCGACATGATCGTCGCCGCGCGCGCCGCCGGCATCGCGGTGACCTGCGACGTGGCGATTCATCACCTGCATCTGTGCGAAATGGATATCGGCTTTTTCGATGCGAACGCGCGGCTCGATCCGCCGCTGCGCTCAATGCGTGATCGCGACGCTTTGCGCGCCGGACTGGCCTTGGGGGCGATCAATGCGCTATGTTCCGATCACACGCCGGTCGATGACGATGGCAAGCAGATGCCCTTCGAGGAAGCCGAAGTCGGCGCCACCGGGCTGGAACTGCTGCTGCCGCTGACCCTCAAGTGGGCGCAGGAAATGAAGCTGCCGCTGGTCACGGCGCTGGCGCGCGTGACATCCGACCCGGCGCGCATTCTCGGCGTCAAGGCCGGCAGCCTGGCTGTTGGCGCCGCCGCCGATATCTGCGTGTTCGATCCCATGGCGAAATTTCAGGTCAGCCGCCGGAATCTCAAGAGCCAGGGCAAGAACACGCCTTTCCTCGGCTCCGAATTTCCCGGTCGCGTGCGCTATACCCTGATCGATGGCCATCTGGCCTTCGACGGCACGCTGGGCTGAAGCTATGGTTTCGACTATCCGCATGCCGTGATGGGCATGCGGATAGCGGGGTGCGCAGCTGCGGCGAGTTACTCGAAAATCTTCTTGAAAATGCTCTTCTGATCCCATTCGCAGAGCTTCTTGCCGATGGGATAGAGTTCTTCGCCAGCGATCAGTCTGGAGGGCGGGGTGGCTTGGCCCTTGACTACGCTGACCACTTCGCGGGTTTCGCAGTTGATCATATAGCGGCCCGTTTCATCCGTCGCGCCTGGGGTGCTGGAGCGGTAAAGCGTGAAGGAAAAGACACTGCCGTTGTGCTCCACCTTTTCCGGCTCGTAGTACGCCTTCATGCTATCTATGTACTGGCGCGCTGCTGGCTTGTCGGAACTTCCCCACGGCACGGACTGCTGAGCGGGGGCAACAGATGGAAGTAACAGGGCGGCGGCGAAGATCATCATTTGTTTCTGGATCATGTTCATTTCTCCCATGGTCAGTGGTGGCAAGGCAGATCGGTGAAATCTGCCTCAAGTATAGATGAATCGTTTGCCGCGAGACATCGGTCGCCGTGCCGGACTCTGTCCGCCGGGGATCTCGCTTTGCAGGCCGGCGCGCGCCGACTTTCAGCTAACCTGATATTCTTTGCCCCATGCTTGATCCGAACACCATTGCCCTGCTCAATCAACTGGGATACGACGCCGGCCTTGTCGAGTCGCTGCTGTCGGGGGTGCTCGTCTTAACCGTCGTCACCGTCGCGGCGGCAATTCCGACCGCAATGATTGCCAAACGCAAGGGTCGCTCCACGACCTTGTGGATCGTGCTGGCCCTGTCGATTCCCGTGGTTCCGCTGCTGCTGATCTGGTGGCTGCCGAAGCTGCCATCGGCCGGGCCGCCCGCGTAGCATTTTCACTCCCGCGTTTTAGATCAGGCGCAGCCAAGGAAGGCATTCATGAGCCATGTGAAATCCCGTGAAGTTGTTCTCGCCATCAAGATCACGGAAGACCTGTTGCAGGCGCTTGACGCCATGCGCGAGGCATGGAGGTGCGATGCACACTCGGTGCCGAAGGGGCTATCCTGCTCTCAGTCCAAGGAGGGCCAGTTCGTTCTGGTGGCCGCTGAATCGGCCTTCGTCACGCTGCCGGGGGCCTGCGTCATCAAGGGCCTCGGCGCCATCGAGATGGTCGGCGCCGACCCCGTTTTTGAAGAAGCGGCAAGCTCGAAGACGCTGGTGCTGCGCGACACGCCCGAGGGCTGGAAATTCTCCGTCAAATTCGTGCCGCCGATAGTCCGCGAAAGAAACAACAAGTAACGCGACATCGAATTTGGATTAGCCGTCCCGCTCGCCCATCTTCTCGCCCATGCGGATCGAACGCCCCGGCGACCAGGCCGCGCCGAACTTCAGCGTGTTTTTCGGAAACAGCATCACCACCGTCGAGCCGAGCAGGAAGCGTCCCATTTCGGCGCCCTGGCCGAATCGCAATTCCCGATCTTCATAGCGCCATTCGCGCAGATGGCCCGGACGCGGCGGATTCACCACGCCATGCCAGGCGGTGGCCATGCTGCCGACGATGGTGGCGCCGACCAGCACCAGCACGAAGGGACCTTGCTTCGACTCGAACACGCAGACCACGCGCTCGTTGCGGGCGAACAGGCCGGGCACGCCGCGCGCCGTGACGGGATTGACCGAGAACAGCTCGCCAGGCACGTGAATCATCCGTAACAGGCGGCCCGCGCAGGGCATGTGAATGCGGTGATAGTCCTTCGGGCTGAGATACAGCGTGGCGAAACTGCCGTCCTGAAATTGTGCGGCCAATTGCTCATCGCCGCCGACCAGGGCGGTCGTCGAATAGCGATGTCCCTTGGCCTGAAATATCTGGCCGCGCTCGATGGCGCCGAACTGGCTGATGGCGCCATCCACCGGACAGATGAAATCGGCCTGCGCCAGGGGCCGCGCGCCGGGTTTCAGCGACCGCGTGAAGAACTCGTTGAAGCTGGCGTAGCTGCCGATGTCCGGGTTGGCCGCTTCGGCCATATTGACGCCATAACGACCGACAAACCAGCGGATAACACTCGTGGTCAGACCGCCGGCGCGGGCCGTGGCGAACCTGCCGGCCAGCAGAGTCAGCGCCTGCTTGGGCAGGGCATATTGCAGCGCGACGACGACGCGTTCGATCACCGACCCTGGGCCGCCAGTGCAGCGATGCGTTCTTCCATGCTCGGGTGGCTGGCGAACAGCGAGGACCAGCCCGGCGCGCCGGCGATGCCGGAACTGGCGAGGCTTTTCGGCAGCGGCTCGACCGTCATGCCGCCGAGGCGCTGCAATGCCGCCATCATCGGTCGCGGCGAACCCATCAGGCCGGCGGCGCCGGCGTCGGCGCGGAACTCGCGCTGGCGCGAGAACCACATGACGATGATGCTGGCCAGAATTCCGAAAAGCATATCGCAGACAAACACCGTAACCATGTAGCCGATGCCGGGGCCGGAGGAATCGCGGTCGCCGCGACGCAGAGCGCTGTCGACGAAATAACCGACGATGCGCGACAGGAAAATGACGAAAGTATTGACCACGCCCTGGATCAGGGTCAGCGTCACCATGTCGCCGTTGGCGACGTGGCTGACCTCGTGCGCCAGCACCGCTTCGACTTCCTCCTTGCTCATGCTTTGCAAGAGCCCGGTGGAGACGGCGACCAGCGAATTGTTGCGGCTCGGCCCGGTGGCGAAGGCATTCGGCGCGCCTTCGTAGATGGCCACTTCGGGCATCGCCAGGCCAGCCTTGGCGGACAGCTTGCGCACGGTTTCCACCAGCCAGAACTCGGTCGAGGTTTCCGGGCTGTCGATGATGCGCGCGCCCGTCGACCACTTGGCCATGAACTTCGACATCAGCAACGAGATGAAGGCGCCGCCGAAGCCCATGATGCCGGCGAAGCCGAGCAGCAGGCCCATGTTGAGGCCGTTGGCGGAGAGATAGCGGTTCACCCCCAGCACGCTGGCGGCAATGGACAGCACCAGCATCACGGCCAGGTTGGTGACGATAAACAGCAGGATGCGTTTCATTGCGGTTCTCCCGTAAAAGACTCGATTGGCAGCGGCGCGGTAAATCGCGCGCGCGCCACCATAGATGCTGCGATTCCTGGAAAGTTCAAGAGGGGCCTCTCAGGAACTGTGCGACGGCTACTGGTAGCCCGGCGCGCCAATGGGAGAAGTCGGTGCTGGCAAGACGGCGGCAGGCGCCACCCTCTGTACCTGCCCTGCAGCCGGTGCCGCATCCTTGTGTTTTTCATGCGGATGCCAGCCGAGCAGCATGAGCAAGGCAAAAAAGCCGACGACATAGCCGACAGGAATGAACCAGCCGTGGCGCAGCCACTGGCCGACCGACTTTGCCTCGGGGAACAGGTTGGCCACCGCGACCCCGGCCGAAGACCCGAACCACAGCATCGAGCCACCGAAGCCGACGGCATACGCCAGAAAGCCCCAGTCGAAGCCACCCTGCTTCAGCGCCAGAGCGGTCAGCGGAATATTGTCGAACACGGCCGAAATGAAGCCCAGCGCCAGGGCGGATGGCCAGGATGCTGGCGGCAGCGCCTCTACCGGCATCATCGAGGCGCAGGTGACCAGCGACAGCAGAAACACCGAACCCTTGAAGGCGCCAGGGACCAGGCTCCATTCGGGCCGGCGCAACGGCACCGCGAGCAGCAACGCGACCCACACGGCCGCGCCGAGGAAGGGGAAATGCTCGGCCAGTGCGGCGAATTTCAGATTCACCGTGACGTTGGCGACGATGGCGCCGATCAGGATAAAAACGACGATGCCGACTCGCGCCCAGTCGATGTGATGCGCCGCCTTGAACTCGCGGCTGATGGCCATGTGCTTGTGCTGCAACAGGGCCGCCGGAATGCCGAACACCACCAGCGCCACGCCCGAACCGACGTAGGCTTCGAGCACGTCGAGCGGACTGACGCCATCCAGCCACATCATGGTCGTCGTCGTGTCGCCCACCACCGAGCCGGCGCCGCCGCCATTCGATGCGGCGACGATGGCGGCGAGGTAGCCGATATGCACGCGGCGCTTGAACACGCTGGCCGCCACCGTGGCGCCGATCAGCGCTGCGGCAATGTTGTCGAGGAAGCCGGAGAGGACGAAGATGATGACCAGCAGCATGAAGGGTCCCAGCCAGCCTTCGGGCAGCAGTTTCGGCAACACCTCGGGTACCCCGCTGTCCTCAAAGTGCCGCGCCAGCAACGCAAAGCCGACCAGCAGGCCAAGCAGATTGACCAGCAGCACCCATTCATGCCCCATATGCGCGACGAAGCCGGCGATGCCGGGGCCGGTCTTGAAGCCGGTGAACAGAATCTTGTAGATCGTGATGGTGGCCAGCCCGCTCAGCGCCACCTGCAACACGTAATGATGAAACAGCGCCACGCCGAGCAGGGTCGCGGCAAACAGGATGAAATCGACGGGGATGCCGAACAGGGCCGGCGATGTCACCATGGCATCGGCGGCCTGCGCCGCCGATGCCGCCAACAGCAGGCCGGTCAGCGCCAGCGGACGCCCGGCCCGGGCCAGCGACGCGATCATTCGATGCAAGCTTGTCATCTGCCACTCCACTCGAATCCAGTCGGCGGATTGTAGCAGCCCGTCGGCCTTGAATCGTTGCGCCAGGGCGGGATCCGCAGGTGCCGTGGACGGTATCCGCAAGGAATGCGCTAAACTCGATCGCTCCAAAAACGATGAAAGTTCGGCCATGAAAATATTGCTGGCGGTGGACGGCTCCGAACACTCCGATCGCGTCGCAAGGCATGTCGTCCGCATGGTGCAAAACTGCGCTGATTACGAAATCCTGTTGCTCAATGTCCAGGCGCCGATTGACGCGCCGGAAGTCCTCGGCCACATGCCCGTGCGCGAGGTCGAAGCAATGCAGGAAGCCCGTGGCGGCGATGCGATGGCTTCGACCCGCGCCCTGCTCGACAGCGCCGGCGTAACGTATGAACCCGAGGTGGCGATCGGTTCGGTGGCCGAAAACATTGTCCGCCACGCCGCCGAACGCAACTGCGACATGATCGTGATGGGCACGCATGGCGCCGGCGCTCTCAAAAATGCGCTGATGGGATCGGTGACAACGGGAGTGATCCATCTTACGGATCGCCCGGTCACCGTGGTCAAGTAAGGTCGCGGTCGACCCGGAAAGCCGGGGCCGCCAGCGCGTCCCCTACCGTATTGATTACGGGGTATGACGCGGAAATTGAATTCCGTGGCGGCATCTTAACCAGGGCGCAGTGACGAAATCCGCCTCGCGCTATCATCGTCCCGTGCACTCCCACCTGCTTTCAATCCTGTTGCTGCTTTCCGCCGCCGTCGGCGCTGTCGCCGTCGCGCGCCGCTTCAAGCTGCCGTCGATGCTCGCCTATCTGGTGATCGGCATGGCGCTTGGACCGCACGGCCTGGCGCGGTTGACCGAGAGCGCCGAGGTGGAGGGATTCGCCGAGTTCGGCATCGTCTTCCTGATGTTTTCGATCGGCCTCGAATTCAGCCTCAAGCGCCTGCAGGCCATGCGCACGCTGGTGTTCGGCTTCGGCGCGGCGCAGATGGCGCTCACCGCGCTGGGCACCGGCCTGGTGACGGTGCTGGCCTACGATCAGGGCTGGAAGAGCGGCATCGCCGTGGGGTTGGCGGTGGCGATGTCGTCGACCGCAATTGTTGCCCGTATGCTCTCCGAGCGTTTCGAACTGCACTCGCGCTCCGGACGACAGACCATGGGCGTGCTGCTGTTTCAGGACCTGGCCGTGGCGCCCTGCCTGATCCTGCTGCCGGCGCTGGCGGCCTCCGGCGACGATTTGCTGCGCTCGCTGGCTGTGGCTGGCGCGCAGGCCATCGTCGTGCTGGCGTTGATAATCTGGCTCGGACAGAAGTTGCTGGGACGCATTTTCGATGCCGCCGCGCAATACAAGTCCAACGAACTCCTGGTGTTGACCACGCTCTGGATCGTCGTCGGCCTTTCCTTTGTGACCGCCCAGAGCGGGCTGTCGCTGGCGCTCGGCGCCTTCGTCGGCGGCATGCTGATTTCGGAAACGGCTTACCGCCATCACGTCGAAGCCGACATCCGGCCGTTCCGCGACATCCTGCTCGGCCTGTTTTTCGTCACCATCGGCATGATGCTGGACCTCCAGTATGTGCTGGCCAATGCCCACAAGCTGGTGCTGGCCGTGACCCTGCTGATTGGCGGCAAGGCCGTGGTGATGCTGCTCATCACGCGCGTGGCGAAAACGCCGCTGGTCGTCAGCCTGCGCACTTCGGCGCAACTGGCGCAGGCCGGGGAGTTCGGGCTGGTACTGATCCAGTTGGCGTACCAGTTGCGGTTGATCGGCGTCAGCGCCTTTCAGATCACGCTTTCGGCCATGCTGTTGTCGATGTTCATCGCGCCTTTCCTGATCGCCCGCGCAACGCGATTGTCCGGCGACATGGGGCGCGGCGACTGGTCGCACAAAGCGGCGGTGATCCACGACATCGCCGTGCATAGCCTCGATCTCGGCCAGCATGTGGTGATCTGCGGCTACGGGCGCACCGGACAGCGCATCGCCGAATTTCTCAGCTTTGAAGGCATACCCTTCATCGCCCTCGACGTCGACCCGCAGCGCGTCGCCGAGGCGCGCGTGCAGGGCCTCAACGTCGTCTTCGGCAATGCCGACCGGCCCGAGGTCTTGCAGGCAGCGGGTGTCGCCCGCGCCCGCGCCGTGGTCATCACCTATCCCGATGCGCATTCCGCCGAACGCGTGGTGCGCATTGTGCGTGGCACCCGACCGGAGATTCCCATCGTGGTGCGCACCGCCGACGACAGGGATGTCGTCCGGCTCAAGTCCGCCGGCGCCACCGAGGTGATTCCCGAAGTGCTGGAAAGCAGCCTGCTGATCGCCGCCGAAACGCTGGTGCGGGCCGGCATTCCGATGCACCGCGCCATCCTTCACGTGCGAGCGGCGCGCGCCGAGCGCTACGCTTCACTGCGCGAGTACTACGCGCCGCCGAAGAAGTAAAATTCGCTCCTGCGTTCAAACATGATCCGGAACAGGCCATGAACACTGTCCTTCGTTGTTGCACCCTGCTGCTCGGCATGCTGGCCACCACGGCCTTCGCCGCCGACGAACCGGCCCTGCTGTCGGGGCAGACCCTGTACCTGCCGGTTTATTCGCATGTCTATCACGGCGATCCGGGCAAGGACGGCAAGCCGGCACAGACACTGGTGTCGACCCATGTCAGCATCCGCAACACCGATCCGCAAACGCCGATCCGTCTGGTTTCGGCGCGCTACTACGATACACAGGGCAAGCTGGTGCGGTCTTACGTCAGCACGCCGGTGACGATTCCGCCACTCGGCACCCATGAAATGTTCGTGCCGCGCACCGATACGGCGGGCGGCTCCGGCGCCAACTTCCTGATCCTCTGGAACGCCGAAGCGCCGGCCAACCCGCCGATTGTCGAAGCCCTGCACGCCGATATCCGCGAGGCGCGCACCTTGATGTTCATCACCACCGGACAGCCGATCAAGGCCCGCTGACGATCTTTGTCCCGGCGCGGTTGCGTTCCACAATAATGAGATGACATGAAAGTTTCTGTCAGCGAATTGATTGTCAGATATCTTGAGCGTCTGGGCGTCGAATTTATTTTCGGCATGCCGGGCGCCCATGTGCTGCCGATTTACGACCGCCTGCATGACTCGAAGGTCAAGACCGTTCTGGTCAAGCACGAGCAGGGAGCGGCCTTCATGGCCGGCGGCCATGCCAGGGTTTCGGGCAAGGTTGCCGCGTGCATTACAACCGCCGGTCCCGGCGCCACCAATCTGGTGACCGGCATCGCCAATGCCTATGCCGACAGGCTGCCGATCCTGATCATCACCGGGGAAACCTCGACCTACTTCTTCGGCAAGGGCGCGCTGCAGGAAAGTTCGGGCGAGGGCGGCGCCATCGATCTGGCCGGCCTGTTCCGGGGCATCACCCGCTATCACAAGGTCGTCGAGCGGACGGACTATCTGGGGCAGGTCCTGCATCAGGCGTCGCGGGCGCTTTTCGCGCCGGAGCCGGGCCCGGTGCTGCTGTGCATTCCCTACAACGTGCAGAAGGAAATGGTCGAGGAGGACATACTCGATGCTATTGTCGTCAAGCCCGCGGCGCGCGTCATGCGCGGGCAGTCGGGGCAGGGGAGCGAACTGGCGCGGATGCTCATGGCGGCGAGCGCGCCCGTCATCGTCGCCGGCTACGGCTGCATCAACTCCGGGGCGCAGGAAACCATCGCGCAATTGAGCGACTGTCTGGGCATTCCGGTGGCCACGAGCCTGAAGGCGAAGGGGGTGATCGCCGAAGGGGGCGGATTGTCCCTGGGCTGTCTCGGCGTCACCTCGAACGGCCATGCCTTCCGCCATATCGTCGATCATGCCGACCTGGTGCTTCTGCTCGGCGCCGGATTCAACGAGCGCACCAGCTACCTCTGGGACGCCAGGTTGCTGGCAAACAAGAAAGTGGTGCAAGTCGATAGCGACCCAAGGCAACTGGAAAAAGTTTTCAGGGCCGATGTCGCGATACACGGCGACATCGACGACATCCTGGCCGAAGTGCTGGCGGCGGTCAGGGCCGGCGGCGTGGCGCGCAAGAACCTCGACAAGTTCAGCGGCAGCCAATCGGCGCAGAAGCCGCTGGCGAGCGGCGGCGCCGATTCGCACGCAAAATTTCTGCTCGTGGAGAAGTTCTTCGCCGGACTGGCCGCGCGCTTTCCGGCGGGCGCGCAGATTTTCGACGACAACATCATTTTTGCCCAGCACTTCTTCAATGTTTCGCGCGGCAACCGCTATTTCCCGAATACCGGAATTTCCTCCCTCGGCCACGCCATACCGGCCGCCATCGGCGCGCGTTTCGCCCAGCCCTGGCCGACCTTCGCCATCCTCGGCGACGGCGGTTTCCAGATGTGCTGCATGGAAATCATGACCGCAGTGAATTATGGCCTGCCGCTCAATGTTGTCGTCATCAATAATTCCACCATGGGCCTGATCCGCAAGAATCAGTTCCAGCTCTATAACGAGCGGTTCATCGATTGCGATTTTGTGAACCCCGACTTCGAGCTGTTGGCCAGATCATTCGGCATCCATCACCGCCGCATCGCCGTCGAGTCCGACCTCGACGATTTGTTTGCCACGGCGGACCTCGAAGGCTCGATCAATCTCATCGAAATCCTGCTGGACAAGAATGCGTTCCCCGATTACCTGTCAGACCGCTAGCCTCGACGAGCGGATTGCCGCGCAGCGGTCCGCCGTTGCGGACATGGAAAAGGCGCTGTGGGCCGGCGGGCTGAACGAGCCGCTGCTGGCAGCGTATCAGGGGGCATTTCGGCAACTGGAGCAGCTCATCGCGGCGCGCGGCGATGATGACCGTCACCGCTTCGTCATTGTCATCCCGGTGGCCGACCGACCGCAGCAGACGCGGAGCTGCCTCGACAGCCTGCTGGAACTTTGCCAGGCGTTTGCCTATGGCGGACTGTGCGATGGCGCCTACCCGAAAATCTCCGTGGTCATCGCCGACGACAGCAGCGATGAGGGCCATATCGCCGGCAACCGGGAGATCGCTCGCCACTTCAGCCAACTGGGCATCGCCACCGCCTATTTTGGCCTGGACGAGCAATTCGCCGTCCTCGCGGCGTTGGGCGCGGACGCAAGGGCGGAATTGTCCGGGATACTCGGCAGCGCCGGGCGGGAAGCCTTCAGCCACAAGGGCCACGCCATCACCCGCAACATCGCCTACCTGATGCTGGGCGACGCGAAGGAGTACGACGAGCGGACCTTGATCTATACGGTCGACAGCGACCAGGAATTCAAGGTGAAGGTCGGCACGCCGGACGGAGACAAGGAGGTCTGCGCCATCAACTTCTTCCACCATCTTGACCGGATCTTTGCCGCAACGGATGCGCTGGTGCTGACCGGCAAGGTGGTCGGCGACCCGCCCGTTTCGCCCTCCGTCATGGCCGGTAATTTTCTTCAGGACGTGATCGGTTTCCTGCAACAGATGGCGGCGGGCATCGCCCGCAATCCCTGCCGGCATCACCAGGGAAGCGCGCACCGCGAGGGCGAAGCGTCCTACCACGACATGGCCGATCTGTTCGGCTTCAAGCCGGCCAGCGAGGCTTATTGCTACAGATGCACCCTGACCGGCGAGCACACCGACGCTGATTGCTTCGACGATTTCTCGAACAGGCTCAACAGTTTTTTCTACGGCGAACATCCGACCCGCATTTCCTACTATTGCCATGACGAGGTGTCGCGCACCGTCCAGGCAGCGCGCACCGTGTATGCCGGAAACTATATTTTCCGGCGCGCCGGACTCAAGTATTTCATCCCGTTCGCGCCCTTGCGCCTGCGCATGTCCGGACCGGTGCTGGGGCGCCTGGTCAAGTCGGAGATCAAGGGACGTTTCGTTTCCGCCAACCTGCCGATGCTGCACAAGCGCACGGTGCGCGGCACGGGGCAGTCGGAGTTCAGGCCCGGAGTTTGCGCGGCTCGTGCCGAAACCCGCGCCGTCGAACTGTGCGACGAGTTCGAACGCCAGTTCCATGGCGACATCATGCTGTTTTCCATCGAGCGATTGACTGCCCTGGGTTATCCGCAGCAACCATTGCCCGCCGAAACAGTGGCCGCCACGCTGGCCTCGGTGCGCGAGGAGATGCAGCAGAAGTACAACGCCAGACGCCGGGACATCGTCGAAAAACTCGAGCGCTTGCGCTCCATGCTGCGTGACCCGGCGAACTGGTGGAACACGTCGACCGGGCACGCCGCCGCAGTCGAAAACTTCAAGGCCTTTGCCGACAATATTGCGCGCAACTTCGGCGCCGACGCGCCGTGTTACGACTTCATCAATTCCGCCGCGAACTGGGAAAAATGGCAGGCCAGGCTGCTGGTTGCCATTTGCCGTTACCCGCAGGAACGCCGGGCCTGGGCGGCGGCGCTGGCCGCCACGCCGGCGGCGGTTGCAACCGCGTGACCGCTTAGCGCCATGGTTGGTCTGCGACACTGGCTGCATCGGCGGCGGCATCGTCAGCGTTACGCGTTGCTCGATGGTCTGCTGCGCACCCAGGCTCTGACGCAGGAGCAGGTACTGCGCAAGCAGCAGGAAGACTTTGCCGCCATCGTCACCCATGCCGTCGCCAATACGGATTACTACCGGGAGAAGTTTTCCGGGATAGTCGACGGCGGCGGGACGGCGCCCGCCATCGACGCCTTGCCCATTTTGCATAAGGACGACGTGATCCGGCGCATGGACGATCTGCTCGAACGGGACGCCGACCGCAGCCGCGTCAAGATCGGCCACACCGGCGGCTCGACCGGCAAGCCGCTGGCCTTTTACTACGACGACGCCAAGCATGAGCTGATGCGCGCCGGCATGTGCCGCAGTTACATGATGTCGGGATGGCGACCGGGGCAGAAGATCCTCAACTTCTGGGGCGCGCGCCAGGATGTCGGCGGCGACGGCGTTTTTGGCGGTCAGTTCGCCGACTGGATTGCCGCCGAGAATACCATCCCCGCGTATGAATACACCGAAGCGCAACTGCACGACTGGGCAGCGATGATACGGTCATACCGGCCCGTGCTGCTCCAGGGCTATTCCTCTATTCTGGCCGAGGTCGCCCGCTTCGTCGCCGCCGACGGAATGCGCATGCCGGCCACGCTGCGCGGCGTCTATTCCACCGCCGAAGTGCTCGATGACCGGCAGCGCGAAGTCATGGAGCGGGCTTTTGGCTGCAAGGTGTTCAATCAATACGGTTGCCGCGAGATTCCCAACATCGCCTGCGAATGCCGGCACGGCAACCAGCACGTGTTCACCGACATGGTTTACCTGGAGTCGGTGAATATCGACAATGAGGACCGGCTCCTCGTCACCTCATTGACCAACCGGCTGATGCCCTTCATCCGCTACGACATCGGCGATTGCGGACGGCTCAAGGAGGGCGACTGCGGCTGCGGTTCGCCATTCCCGCTGCTGGAGATGGGAGTGTGCCGGCGCAACGACCTGGTCCGCACGCCCGGCGGCAAGAGCATCCATCCGTCGTATTTCAACCGGTTGCTCGGTAGCCTGACGCAAGTCGACCAGTACCAGTTCGTTCAGGACGAACTCGACAGGCTTACCTTGAATGTCGTTTCTCCGGTAAAGCTGAGTTCGGCGACGCTGGCTTCATTGACCGACCGCATTCGCCGCGAGATCGACGCACGGATGGTGTTTGAAGTAAATCATGTCGACGAGATCAGGCGCAGCGTCTCCGGCAAGCACCGCTTTGTCATCAGTTCCATTCCTCCACCTACTCACACAAGGGGCAGATCGTGACCCAATACATTGGAATCCTTACTTCAGGCGGCGACAGCCCCGGTCTCAACGCCGCCATTCGCGGCGTCGGCAAGGCCGCCCTGAATCATTTCGGCATGCAGATCATCGGCTTCCGTGACGGTTTTCGCGGCCTGATGGAAAACCGCAGCATGCCGCTCGACGGCAATGCGCTTTCCGACATTCTCACGCGCGGCGGCACCATTCTCGGCACCAGCCGCGACAAGCCGCATCGCATGCCGGTCGGCGGCAAGCTGCTGGACATGACGGATGTGATCGTCGGCAACTATCAGGACAATCACCTCGATTGCCTGGTCTGCCTGGGCGGCGGCGGCACGCAGAAGAATGCCCTGCGCCTCAAGGAGAAGGGGCTCAACATCATCACCCTGCCGAAGACCATCGACAACGACGTTGCGGGAACCGATGCCACCTTCGGTTTCGATACGGCGCTGTCCATCGCCACCGACGCCATCGACCGCCTGCACAGTACCGCTCACAGCCATCACCGCATCATCGTGGTTGAGATCATGGGCCATCGCGCCGGCTGGCTGGCGCTGGGCGCGGGCATTGCCGGCGGCGCCGATGCGATCCTGATCCCGGAGATTCCCTACGATGTCGAATGCGTGGCGGAAGCCATTCGCGAACGCAGCCGGCGCGGCAAGTCATTCAGTATCGTCGCCGTAGCCGAGGGCGCTGTCAGTCAGACCGAG
Organism: Sulfuritalea sp.; assembly: GCA_023229545.1. GTDB lineage: Bacteria > Pseudomonadota > Gammaproteobacteria > Burkholderiales > Rhodocyclaceae > Sulfuritalea. Next base: position 20,126 of record JALNZB010000041.1, read on the forward strand.
CACGCGGCGCGCGCGCTGGCCGAGCAGGCCGTAAAGGCCGACGTTGCCAAGGCGAAAGGCGGCAAGAAGGCCAAGGTCGCGCCCAGCACCGAGACCCAGTACGCCGACCACACCATCAAGCTGGCGCACCGGCTGGAACAACTCACCGGCCTCGAATCGCGCGTCACCATCCTCGGCCACTTGCAGCGCGGCGGCATTCCCACTGCGGCGGACCGCTTGCTCGCGACGCGCCTCGGCACCGCCGCCGCCGAGCTGATCTCGCAGCAGCATTACGGTGTCATGGTGGCGGCCAAGGGCGAGAAGACCCGCCCGGTAAAACTGGAAGAAGTCGCCGGCAAGGTCAAGGTCGTGCCGCCGGATCATCCCTGGATATTGAGCGCGCGCCGCGTCGGCACCTGTATGGGCGATCCCGGCCAGTAGCGCGCCGGCCTGGGCGCAAGCGCGGTCAGAGTTCGCGGTACGCCAGGGCGAAAGTCGGCGCTGGCGATACGGCGATTTCGGGCGGCGCGGACGACCGTTGCCCTTGATGCTTATCCGGAGACGCGCCTATTCAGGCGATCCAGCCGAATGATGGATCGCCTGAATACGGCGGGGATGGCACCCCCGCCAGACGGGAACCCTGGCTGACCGGCCCCTTGGGAAACAGTCTTCAGGAATACCTTGCCACCGACACCCATATTCCGGGCGAGCGCCTGATCCGCGCCTACTGTGCCGCCCGCAGGCCTTCCGGCAGCCGGATGCCGCCGTCGACGATCGATAGCGCCAGCGAAGAGTTCGGTAGGACAGCGGTCGCCACCGGCGCGTCGGGCGCGATGGTGCGGGTTACGGCGGCAAGGTAGCCGGGTGATGCGGTCGGTGAGGCGGCGATGGTCAGCGCGCCGTCGGCGTAGCCGATGCTGTAGTTGCCGCTGGTCAGTCCGCTTGGGGTGATGGCGTAGTTGCCGGTGTTCACCGCACCTTGCGAGGTGCCGCCGTAGCCGAGGCTGCCGCCGAGTACGGCGGAGGTTTCGCCATTGACGAAGCCGTTGTAGCCCACGCCGTTGCCGCCGCTGAAGGCGAGGCCGTCGTAGGTTTTGGCGGCGGCGTTGGCGGTGACGGTGAGCGGCGCGGTGTTCACCGTCAGCGCGCCGTCGGCGTAGCCGATGCTGTAGTTGGCGCTGGTCAGTCCGCTCGGCGCAATGAGGTAGCTGCCTGCGTTAATTGCGCCTTGCGAAGTGCCGCCGTAGCCGAGGCTGCCGCCGAGCACGGCGTTGGTTTCGCCGTTGACGAAGCCGCTGTAGTTCACCCCGTTGCCGCCGCTGTAAGCCAGGCCGTCGTAGGTCTTGGCGGCGGCGTTGGCGGTGACGGTGAGCGGCGCGGTGTTCACTGTCAGCGCGCCGTCGGCGTAGCCGATGGTGTAGTTGCCCGAGGTTAACCCGGAGGGCGCGATGGCATAACTGCCGGCATTGATCGCGCCTTGCGAAGTACCGCCGAAGGCCAGCGCGCCGCCGAGCACGGCGCTGGTTTCACCGTTGACCAAACCGCTGTAACTCACCCCGTTGCCGCCGCTGTAAGTCAGGCCGTTATAGGCTTTGCTGGCGGCGTTGGCGGTAACAGTCAGCGCTGCCGACGAGATGTTCGCCGTCGTCGTCGGGGCTCCGGCCAGGTTGATGGTGTAGTTGCCGCTGGCCGTGCCGCCGAAGGTGGTGGCGGCGAGGTTGACGGTCTTGCCGTTACCGGCGTTCGGGTCGGAGAAGGCTGCGTTCCAGTTAGCCGTCACCGAGTCGGTTCCGACGAGTCCGCCGGAGATAGTGAGCGCGTTGTTCGCGATGGCGGCGGCGATGGTGCCGTCGTAGGTCTTGTTGGCCGCCGTGAAACTGCCGGTGACGCTGAGCGGCGCCTTGTTCACCGTCAGCGCGCCGTTGACGAAGCTGAGGTTGTAGTTGCCGTCGGTGCCGGAGGCGATGGTGGCGTAGCTGCCCGCATTGGTGCCGGAACCGCCCGCCGTCACGCCGGTGAGAACGTTTCCGGTTTCGCCGCTGACAAGGCCCGTGGCGCTGAAGCCGGAGATGCTCTGCTGCTGGCTGTTGTAAGTGCTTGTTCCGCTGTTGGCCGTAACTGTGGCGTTGGCCTTGCTGATAGTCAGGCTGCCGTTGACGAAGCTGAGGTTGTAGTTGCCGTCCGTGCCAGAGGCGATGGTGGCGTAGCTGCCCGCATTGGTGCCGGAACCGCCGCCAGTGGTGATGCCTGTGAGAACATTTCCGGTTTCGCCGTTGACAAGGCCCGTGGTGCTGAAGCCGGAGATGCTCTGCTGCTGCCCGTTGTAAGTGCTTGTTCCGCTGTTGGCCGTAACCGTGGCGTTGGCCTTGCTGATAGTCAGGCTGCCGTTGACGAAGCTGAGGTTGTAGTTGCCGTCCGTGCCGCCAACGATGGTGGCGTAGTTGCCAGCATTGGTGCCGGAACCGCCAGCCGTCACGCCGGTGAGAATGTTTCCGGTTTCACCATTGACAAGGCCCGTGGCGGTGAAGCCGCTGATGCCCTGCGATTGGCCGCTATAGACACTTGTTCCGCTGTTGGCCGTTACTGTGGCGTTGGCCTTGCTTATGGTCAGACTGCCGTTATTGAAGCTGATGGTGTAGTTGCCGGAGGTCAGCCCCGATGGCGTGATGGTGTAGCTGCCTGCGTTCTTCGCGCCTTGACTTGAGCCGCCGTAGGCCAGTGCGCCGCCGAGTACGGCGGACGTTTCGCCATTGACGAAACCGCTGTAGCCGACGCCGTTGCCGCTGGCCCAAGCTAGTCCGTCATAGTTTTTGGATGCGGCGTTGGCGGTGACGGTCAGCGGTGCCGTGGTGATGGTGCTGGCGGTATTGGCGGCATAGGTAAGGGCATAGTTGGCGCCGTGGTTGCCGTCATTGACCGTAACCCCGGAGACGGTGACGGTCTTGTTGCTGCCGGCGCCGGGGCCGGCAAAAACGAAGGCGCCACCGGAGAGGCTGTCGCTGCCGACGAGCGAGCCTGCCGTGGTGATCACCGACCCGTTGGCCGCCGTCGTGCCGTCGTAGGTCTTGGTGACGTTGGCCGTGCTGACGGTAAGGTTGCGCGGGGTGATGGTAAGCATGCCGTTGGCAAAGCTGATGACATAATTGGAACCGCCTGTGAGCGAGCCCTGACGGATCGCGTAGTCGCCGGCGTTCTCACCCGTGTCACGGGTCAGGTTGCCGGTGATGCTGTCGCCGGGGACAAGAGCGCCCGAAGCCAGTTGCCACGTCAGTGCCGGATCGTCATTCCCATAGATCTTTGTCTTGTTGTCGGCACCGACACCGAGCAGCGTCAGACCGGCCGGTGAAATCGTCAGCGCGCCGTCGGCGAACGTGATCGCGTAATTGCCGGAGGTGATGCCGGATGGGGTGATGGCGTAAGCGCCGGCATTCACCGCTCCCTGGGCAGTGCCGCCGTAGACCGGGCCGCCACCGAGCACGCTGCTGTTCTCACCGGATACAAAGCTGCTGTAGCTGACTCCGTTGCCGCCGCTGTAAGCGTTGCCGTCGTACACCCGCGCATCGCCATTCGCGCTAATGGTCAGCGGCGCCTTGTTGATGGTGCTGCTGGTGTTGCTGGCATAGCTGACCGTGTAGTTGTTGCCGCCGTTGCCGTCATTCACCGTAACACCGGAGACGGTAACGCTCTTGTTGCCGATGCCCGCGTTCTTGTCCGTGAAGGCGAAGCTGCCGCCGTTTAGACTGTCGGTGCCGTAGAGCGCGCCACCGGAAACGGTGGCTAAACCGGCTGCGCCAGTTGTGCCGTCATAGGTCTTGATAACATCGCCAGTGCTGACAGTAAGCGGAGCCGGGGTCACGGTCAGACTGCCGTTGTTGAACGTGATCGTGTAGTTGCCGGAGGTCAGACCCGATGGCGTGATGGCGTAGCTGCCCGCGTTCTTCGCGCCTTGTGAACCGCCACCGTAGCTCAGGCTGCCGCCCAGAACGGCGCCGGTTTCGTTATTGGCGAAACCGCTGTAGCCGACCCCGTTGCCGCCGCTATACGCCAGCCCGTCATAGGTCTTGGATGCGGCGTTGGCGGTAACCGTCAGCGGCGCTGGGGTGATGGCCAGGCTGCCGTTGACGAAACTCAGGTTGTAGTTGCCGTCGGTGCCGGAGGCGACGGTGGCATAGGTTCCGGCGTTGGTGCCGGACCCGCCGGAGCTTACACCGGTGAGAACACCGGCAGTTTCACCGTTGACCAGACCGCTTGCGCTGAAACCGCTGATGCTCTGCGATTGGCCACTATAGACGCTGGTGCCGCTGCTGGCCGTTACCGTAGCATTAGCCTTGCTGATGGTGAGACTGCCGTTATTGAAGCTGATGGTGTAGTTGCCGGAGGTCAGACCCGACGGCGTGATGAGGTAGCTGCCGGTGTTCTTCGCGCCTTGGCTTGAGCCGCCGTAGGCAAGGGCGCCGCCCAATGCGGAACTGGTATCGCCGCCCACCAAGCCGCTGTAGCTGACACCGTTGCCGCCGGAGTAGGTCAGACCGTCATAGGTCTTGCCCACATTGTTGGCGGTGACGGTGAGGGCAGCAGGGGTGATGACGAGGCTACCGTTGACGAAGCTCAAGTTGTAGTTGCCATCCGTGCCGGAGGCGATGGTGGCGTAGCTGCCCGCATTGGTGCCGGAACCGCCGCTGGTGGTGATGCCGGTGAGGATGCTTCCGGTTTCACCGTTGACAAGGCCCGTGGCGGCGAAGCCGGAAACGCTCTGCTGCTGCCCGTTGTAAGTGCTCGTACCGCTGCTGGCCGTTATCGTGGCGTTGGCCTTGCTGATGGTGAGACTGCCGTTATTGAAGCTGAGGGTGTAGTTGCCGGAAGTCAGACCCGACGGCGTGATGGTGTAGCTGCCGGCGTTCTTCGCGCCTTGGCTTGAGCCGCCGTAGGCCAGCGCGCCGCCCAGCACCGCAGAAGTTTCACCGTTGACCAAGCCGCTGTAGCCGACGCCATTGCCGCCGCTGTATGCCAGCCCGTTGTAGGTCTTGCTCGCGGCATTGGCGGTGACGGTGAGCGGTGCCGGCGAGATGTTCGCCGTGGTCGTCGGGGCGCCGGCGAGACTAATGGTGTAGTTGCCGACGGACGGGCCGCCGAAGGTGGTGGCGGACAGGTTGACGGTCTTGCCGTTGCCTGCGTTCTGGTCATTGAAAGCGGCGATCCAGTTGGGCGTCACCGAGTCGGCGCCGGCGAGGCCGCCGGTGACGCTCAGTGCATTGCTCGCAATGGCCGTGGTACTGGTGCCGTCGTAGCTCTTGTTGGCTGCCGTGAAACTGCCGGTGACGGTCAGCGCTGCCTTGTTTACCGTCAGTGCGCTATCCGCATAACTGATGGCGTAGTTTCCGGAAGTCAGTCCGCTTGGTGTAATAAGGTAGTTGCCCGCATTGGTCGCCCCTTGCGATGTGCCGCCGTAGACCAATGTGCCGCCCAGCACGGCGGTTGTTTCGCCATTGACGAAGCCGCTGTAGCCGACGCCGTTGCCGCCGCTATAGCCGAGGCCGTCGTAGGTCTTGGCGGCGGCGTTGGCGGTGACGGTGAGCGGCGCGGTATTCACCGTCAGCACACCGTTGACGTAGCTGATGGTGTAGTTGCTGTGAACGGCAGTCAGGCTCGATGGCGTGATGGCGTAGCTGCCCGCGTTCACCGCGCCTTGCGAATTGCCGCCGTAGGCCAGCGTGCCGGTCAACACGGCGGTCGTGGGCGTTTCGCCGTTGACCAGTCCCGTGTAGCTCACGCCGTTGTTGCCGCTCCAGGCCAGACCGTTGTAGGTCTTGCTGGCGGCATTGGCGGTGATGGTGAGCGGCGCAGGCGTGATGTCCGCATGGGCCATCGGAGCCGTCTCCGGACTGATGAAGTAATTACCGCCGGACGCTCCGCCGAAGGTGGTGCCGACCAGCGCGACAGGAAAATTATTGCCGCGCTGGCTAACGGTGGTAAGAGGGCCGCCTGCACTGGGCGCGACGAAGGCTGCGACCCAGTTGGGAGTCACCGAGCTCACCGATTCGCCACGGATGACGCCGGACAGGCTGAGATTGTTGCTGGTGATGGTGGCGGCGGAGGTGCCGTCGTAGACCTTGCTGGCTGCCGTGAAGCTGCCGCTGACGGTGAGCGGTGCCGGTGCGATGTTCGCCGTGGTCGACGGGGCACTGGCCAGATTGACGGTGTAGTTGCCACTGGATGCGCCGCTCAAGGTGGTGGCGGACAGGTCGACGGTCTTGCCATTGCCGGCGTTTTGGTCGGAGAAAGCGGCGGCCCAGTTGGGTGTCACCAAGTCGGCACCGAGGCGGCCGGAGAAGCCGAGTGTGCTGCTGGCGATGGTGGCGGCGGTGGTGCCGTCGTAGGTCTTGTTGGCCGCCGTGAAGTTGCCGCTGACGGTGAGCGGTGCCCTGTCCACCGTCAGTGCGCCGTCGGCGTAGCCGATGGTGTAGTTGGAGGAAGTCAGCCCGCTCGGCGTGATGACGTAATTGCCTGCCTTCTTCGCGCCTTGCGAAGTGCCCGCGTAGGCCAATGTGCCGCCCAGCACCGCGGAAGTTTGGCCGTTGACCAGGCCGGTATAAGCGACGCCGTTGCCGCCGTTGTAAGCCAGGCCGTCGTAGGTCTTGCTGGCGGCATTGGCCGTGACGGTGAGTGGTGCCCGCGTGATGTCCGCCTGGGTCAGCGGAAGGTTGCTTTGTATGAAGAAGTAATTGCCGCCGGACGGCCCGCCGATGGTTGAGTTGTTCAGCACGACCCACTTGGTGTTGCCGACCGTGGAGCCCCAAAAGTCTGCGATCCAGTTAGGTGTCACCGAGTCGGTGCCGACGAGGCCGGACAGCGTGAGCCCGTTGCTCGTGATGGTGGCGGCGGTGGTGCCGTCGTAGACCTTGTTGGCCACCGTGAAGTTGCCGCCGACGGTGAGTTCTTTCTGCCAGATATCCAGCACACCGCTGACGGGGTTGATCACGTAATTGCCTGAAAGCGAAGTCAGTCCGCTCGGGGTGATGGCGTAGTTGCCCGCGTTGACCGCGCCA
>JALNZB010000063.1 GCA_023229545.1 Sulfuritalea sp.
CCGCAAATGTCGTTCTGGCATTCTTATGGCTGTTCATCCGGTTGGTCCTCCTGGGTGACTGAAGCGTCGAGAACTCCAGTTTCCCAGAACCTTCCGGGTGAACAACCTATTGAAACATCACACCTAGCGCCGCTCGACCCACCAGAGCATCCCGGAGGCAGTCATCAAGAACAGCACGCTGGGAGTAATGGCAGAAAAGAAGGGTGGCCAGCTGTTGATGGCGCCAAGACTGGAAAACAGTCCGTTCAGCATGTGGAAACCGATGCCGAGCATGATGCCGGCAAATACCCGAATGCTGACCGCCCCCATCCGATCCTGCATGTAGGCAAATGGCAGCGCCAGCGCCATCATCACCAGCGTTGCCAATGGATAAATCAGTTTCTTCCACATCGCTATCTCGTAGCGATCGGTCTTCTGCTGGTTTCCGCTCAAGTGGCGAATAAACAGGTAAAGATTGACCAGTGACATGCGCTCCGGCACCACCAGAAGCACTGCCAGCAGATCCGGGCTGAGCGCCGACTTCCATGTGAGTTCGCCGTAGCGCTCCACGTGCGCCTTATCGCCCGAAAACACGGTACGGCCCACTCCTTCCAGCGACCAGGTGCCGGCGTTGAGGTAGCGGCCGCGTTCGGCTTGACTGATCGACAGCAATTGAAACCGCTCATCGAACTCAAACACGCGGACGCTCTGAAGAGAAGCATCAGGAAGTACCTCGCGAACATTCACGAATGAGTGCTCGTCTCTAACCCAGAGGCCGGAACGAAACTCCTGTGCAACCAGTGAGCCCATGGCCTTGAGTCTCAGTTGCTGGGCTGCCCGCTCAGCGGGCGGGGCAAGAAGTTCGCCTACCAGCAAGGTCAAAAGAGCAAACATCAGCCCGATCTTGGCCAAAGTGAACAGCAGATCTCTCGTGGAGAGACCCGCCGCGCGCAAAACCGTGATCTCGGAGTGACGAGCGAGGAGTGTCAGCGCATAAAGAGTGCCGATCAAAACCCCGATCGGGAATAGCTCATACAGCCGCCCGGGCAAGGTCAGTGCCACATAGCCCAGCGCATGCTGAAGCTGATAACCGCCCTTCCCTATGCTTTCAAGCTGATGGATCAGATCAAAGAAAGCAAAAAGCATCAGAAACGCCAGGAGCACCAGACCCGTGGACGCATAGATCTCACGCGCCAGGTGGCGCTCGTACAGTTTCAGCGCCACCGCAGTTTTCCCCACGCCAGGGGATTCTGCCGTCGGTAGAAGAGAACGATGAGAAGCAGGAACATGCCGACGTGCACGGCCCAGACTCCGACCTCGAAGCGCAGTTTCCCTTGCGCGACCCATGCCTGGCTGACGCTGAGCAGGTTGCTGTAAATCATGTAGGTGAGCAGAGCAAAAACAAGGTTGTTGGTACGCCCCGCACGCGGATTGACGAACGCCAGGGGTATTGCCAGCACAGCCAGATTCAGCGCCGCAAGCGGCAGTCCGAGACGCCACAGGAGTTCAGCCAGATTTGCCGGCTGTGGATCGCGCACAAGCTCCCATACCGGCTTGGTGCGCGGCGAGTCCTCAAACCCGCGAGCTTCCTTGGTTTCGATGCGCAAGGCATAACGATCAAACTCCATCACGCGATACTCTGCCGTTCCCGCGGTGCCTTCGTAGCGACGCCCCTGATCGAGAACAAGAAAACGATCGCCATTGGGTGCTGTTTCCGTATGACCTTGCGCCGTCGCCATCACCCCCAGCCGGCCCTGCTGAATGGAACTGATGAAGACGTTCTTTACCCTGCCATCCTCGCCAGCCATGCTCTCGACGAAGAATACGCGATCGGCCCCGCTCGACTCATTGAATGCGCCGGGCGACACACGAGCCACGTCGTCACGCTGATCCATGCTCTGGCGGTAAGCCTCGCTCTTTTGCGTTGCCCAGGGGGCCAACAACAGCGACAGCAACGCTATCACCACCACGGGGGCCCCAACAAACTTCAACACCGGCTTGACCCACGCGGTCAAGGAAATGCCTGATGCCAGCCAAACAACCATTTCGGAGTCGCGATACCAGCGCGACATGGTCATCAGCACAGCGACAAAGAGAGTCAAGGAAAGCAATACCGGCAGGTAACTGATGGCACGAAAGCCCAAGAGCGCAAACACGGCTTCAGACGCCAGCTTCCCCCCCGCCGCGTCACCGAGCAGACGAATCAACTGAGTGGTCATCAAAATCGCGAAGAGCGCGACAAAAACCCCCGCAGCCGTATGGGTGAACTCCCGAATTGCGGCGCGTTGAAAAATCATGGTGTAAGAGGGTATCTGCTTTGACTTTTGGTGAAAACTTGGGGAATAATCGTACTATCAGTCGAAATCACTCGAAACAGAACAATTTCTCCGAATTCCCGTAGCCACCGAGGAGCGTATTTTGGAATTTAGCATAAAAAGCGGAAGCCCGGAAAAGCAACGCAGCGCTTGTGTCGTGGTCGGCATCTTCGAACCGAGAAAGCTGTCGGCAGCCGCGGAGGTCATCGACGACGCCGCCGACCAGTTTCTTAGCGACATCCTGCGCCGCGGCGACATGGAGGGCAAGGCCGGGACCAGTCTGTTACTGCATGGCGTTCCCGGTGTCGAAGCCGATCGCATCCTGCTCGTAGGGCTTGGCAAGGAAAGGGAATTCCGGGAACAAGAATACCGCGCGGCGATGGCAACGGCCGTTCGTCAACTCAATGAAACCGGTGGCTTCGACGGCACGGTCTATTTGACGGAACTCGCCGTAAAGAAACGGGATGTTGCCTGGAAGATTCGACAGGCCGCGCTCATAGTACAGGAAACACTCTATCGCTTCGATCGCCTCAAGTCGAAGAAGGACGAAGTCCGCCGCCCGTTACGGAAACTGACATTCTGCGTCACCCGTCGCAATGAACTCGCGACCGCCGAAACGGCTCTGGCTCAAGGATTGGCGATTGCTTCAGGGATGGCGCTCGCGAAGGACCTTGGCAATCTGCCAGGGAACATCTGCACACCGACCTATCTCGCTGACCAGGCAAAACAACTCGCAAAATCACACGGCCTTGGCGTCGATATCCTGGACCGCGCCGACATGGAAAAGCTCGGCATGAACACCCTGCTCTCAGTCGCCCGCGGATCACATGAGCCACCCAAGTTCATTGTCCTGCGCCATGCTGGCGGTGTTGCCGGAGCAAAACCGGTGGTACTGGTCGGCAAGGGCATCACTTTCGATTCCGGTGGCATTTCGCTCAAGCCCGGAGCGGAAATGGATGAAATGAAATACGACATGTGCGGTGCCGCCAGCGTATTGGGAACCCTCAAGGCTACCGCCTTGATGAAACTGCCACTCAACGTAATCGGCGTCATTCCATCCACGGAAAACATGCCGGGTGGTGGGGCTACAAAGCCCGGTGACGTGATCGCTTCGATGTCGGGACAGACTGTTGAGATTCTCAACACCGATGCCGAAGGCCGACTGATACTTTGCGATGCGCTGACTTATGTCGAGCGTTTCGAGCCGGAGTGCGTAGTTGACATCGCCACCCTGACGGGCGCCTGCGTTATCGCACTCGGACATGTAGCCACCGGCCTGCTCGCCAATAATGAAGGACTGGCAAAGGAATTGACTGATGCCGGCCACGACTCCTATGACCGCGCCTGGCAAATGCCGCTGTGGGATGACTATCAGGAACAGCTGAAAAGCAACTTTGCAGACATGGCAAATATTGGCGGCCGCCCGGCTGGCACAATCACGGCTGCATGCTTCCTCTCCCGCTTCGCCGATAAGTATCGCTGGGCGCATCTCGACATCGCCGGCACCGCCTGGCGTTCCGGCAAGGAGAAGGGTGCAACCGGTCGACCGGTGCCCTTGCTTACCCATTTTCTGATGGAGCGCGCAAGTCGCGCCCCGAAACCCGCCGGCAAGCGCAAACGGGGATGACGCAAATCACCTTTCTCCATAGTGCGCGCGATCGACTGCGGGCGATCGCCGCATGGCTCGGGAACGCCAGCAGCGAAGGCGCACGGGTGCTGGTATATGCGCCGACTGGCGAGCGCAGTGAACAGCTGGACCGCTTGCTGTGGACACACCCGGCTACGGGCTTTACGCCCCACTGCCGGACTGGGGACAAACTGGCCGCGGAAACTCCGATCCTCATTGCGTCCGAGCTCGACAATCCACCACACGATGGCTGTCTGTTGAACCTGTCGGACGAGATCCCGCCCGGTTTCAGCCGCTTTCAGCAGTTGATCGAAATCCTCAGCGTCGAAGATGACGACCGGCTGCCTGGCCGTGAGCGTTTCCGCTTTTATCGCGAACGAGGCTATCCGCTGGATGCCCGCGATATCTCGGCAGGTACCTGAGAAATGGCAGATGACGATACATCGGATGTGCTGCGCAAAGCCGATGCGCTGATTCGACGCACCAGGATATTTGTTGCAGGCTCGCCGGCGCCTAAACCTGAAGCAAAGCTGCCCGAGGACGATTTACCCGTTCTGACCGACATCGTCACCGAACACGACGCAGCGCTTGCCACC
>JALNZB010000064.1 GCA_023229545.1 Sulfuritalea sp.
AGGGTGACATCAAGTCCAGGACCATCTGCTCCATGTTCAGGCCGAGACCCTCGACCTGCTTCCATGCCATCTCCGGGTTGGCCCTGTGGTTCGCCGTCCAGGCCGCCTGGTTTGCCAGCAGCGCCTCGAGCGCGGGCCAGAACTTGCCCTGGAGACGGGCCGCTTCGAGCATGGCGACCACCTTGTCCGAACCGTTGTGGAACGGGGCGTAGCGCAGCACAAGACGAATCTTGTCGGGGTTGGCCGCCATCATCTTCTTGACCATCGGATAGAACGCCGCGCAGGTCTCGCAGGCCGGATCGATGAATTCGACGATCACGACCGGCGCGTCAGCCTTGCCCAGGGTCGGCGAATGCATGCGGATCAGTGATGCGCGATTGGCTTCGGCAAGCTGGCTGGCCGCCTTTTCCCGTTGCCCGGTATAAAACAGCGCGCCAGCGACGAAGGCCAGCAGCAGAACGATTGCGGAAGCGATGAAGACTGTTTTCTGTTTCATTTGGAACCTTTGAGATGTGTCGCCACGAGCAGGCCGGCGACGAGTGAAAACGCAAGCACGGACAAGAGCGGAATGCTGACGAAGCCGAACCAGATCACTTGCAGGTCGGAACACGACACGCCCTGCTGGCAGGGCCGGATGTTCTCCGGTATCCATCCGGCGATCAGCGCCAGATGGAACAGCGCCAGCCCCAGGCCCGCCAGCGCAAGCGGCAAGCCGTAGCGCGCAACGCGCGGATCGAACGGAAACAGCCCGGCAGCGAGCACCAGGACCAGCGGGAACATGGCGATGCGCTGATACCAGCAGAGGATGCAGGGCACATAGCCCATCACTTCGCCGAGAAACAGCGCGCCGAGCGTCGACACCGTGGCGACCAGCCAGGCGACGAAGGTCAGTGTCCACCCGATGGGAGTGGCGTCGGATGGCGCATTCGGAGGCGAAGGTGAGTTCATGGTTCGGCGAAATTCCTCTATTTTGTCAGATGGTCAGCTCTTGCGGCGGCAAAGAGGCCCACCGACCGGATCTTCGATGGATTCGGCAATCGAGGAAACGAGCTCATGGATTTCCTGCGTCGAGAAATGCTGCGACAGACGACGGGCAATGGGGCCCGGGAGCCGTACGAGGCAGGATTGTCCGTCCGACCGTGTCACCGTGACGCCCAACACATTGCGCTCGCTTTCGCCCTCGCGCGCTGCCAGCAGGGCTCTCTGTTCGTCCATCAACTTTTCGTACTCGCCCTCGAGCGCCTCTTCGATCTCGTCGCCGAGATCGTCCGGCACCTCGACGACGTCACCCTCCATCTCATCCGGCCGCACCGTGACGGGAATGTTTTGCTGCCTGGCGAATTGCACGAAGCGGTCGCGCAACTCGGCATCGAACAGAATGAATTCGCTTGCCACGGTCAGCCCAATGCTCGGTTCAGGTCCGCCAGCAGATCGTCGGCATCCTCCAGCCCGATCGAAAGTCGCAGCATCGCATCGGAAATGCCGCGCCGAGCACGTTCCTCGGGTGTCAGGCCGTGATGGGTAGTGGTGCACGGCTGAGTAACGAGGCTCTCGACTCCGCCCAGGCTGGGCGCGAGGGCAAAGAGCTTGAGCCGGTCTGCCACCCGGGTGGCCTCCTCGCCGCCACCCTTGACCTCGATGGTCACCATGCCGCCAAAGCCGCTCATCTGTTTCGCGGCAAGCGCATGCCCCGGGAAATCCGGCAGGCCGGGGTACAGCACACGCGCAATGCGCGGATGCCTTGTCATCGCTTCGGCCACGGCTTGTGCGCTGGCATTCTGCTGGCGCACCCGGACCACCAGCGAGCGCAGACTGCGCGCCAGCAACGAAGCCACTTCCGGAGCGATGGTCGTGCCGAGGTTCTTGCGCCAGTTCCAGATCGGCATCAGGAGTTCCTTGCTGCCCATGATGGCCCCGGCAGTGAGGTCGCTATGTCCGCCCAGGTACTTGGTGCAGGAATGCACGGCAAAGTCGGCGCCCAGTTCCAGCGGCCGCTGGTTGACGGGCGAGGCAAACGTATTGTCGACAGCCACCAGCGCGCCGTGTGCATGGGCCATGCGGGCAATTGCATGAACATCGAAGATTTCCAGGGTCGGATTCGTCGGCGTTTCGAAGAACACCAGCCCGACACCCTTGGCGAGTATTTCGTCCAGTTGCCCCATGTCGCTGCCCAGCATCAGGTGGGTCGGCATGCCCAGTTGCGGCAATTGCGAGGCCAGCAGCTCCAAGGTGCCGCCGTAGGCATCGCCCAGGCAGACGATGCCCTTGCGGCCGTGGGCCATGAACAGCGCCGACTCTGCCGCCATGCCGGAGCAGAACGCCCATGCCATCTCCGCAGCTTCCAGCCCCGCGAGTTTCTGCTCGACGCTGAAAATCGTCGGATTCAGTCCATAGCGCGTGTAGAGGCTGCCGGGCTTCCTGCCATCGACTACATCGAGCAGGTCGGCGGTCGTGGCGAACTTGAAAGTGGTGGTCTGGTACGGCGGAGTATGCGGCGATCCGTGGGCATCGTCGAGCTCGCCGCCATGTATGCACTGAGTGGACAGGCCGGTGGCAGATTTCATTCTTCCTCCTGGTTCAAGGTGCGTTCATGCGTTCGCGGACGGTGGTGGCGATGAGCCGACAGAGGCTGGAGCAACAACCACTCCGTCCGTCAAAAGGTCAGCACCTTGTCGGCCGCCAGCGTCCATTCGGCGAGTTGATCCATCGTGCCGCGCCTGGCGCCGACGATCAGTTCGGCATCCGTGATCCCCCGCGCATCCATGCAGGTTCCGCAGACGGCCACTTCGCCGCTATGCGAAGCAAGCATGGTCAGCATATCGGCGATGTTGTAATAGCCTTGCGGCACCTTCTGGCCGCTATGGGCCCCCGCTGCGGCGTCGCCCATCAGAAACACGCGCACGTTCGTTTTTCCTGTCTTCAAGAGTGTTCGAGCAAGACGCAGACCGTTGTAGGTGAGTTCGGAGCCATAGGGGGCACCATTGAGTATCAACAGAGTATTCATCATTCTCTCCTTGTTTCAAGTGTTTTTTTCCCTGGCCACGGGTCGTTGTTCGGCTTTCCATTCCGGAAAGCCATCCTGCAGGCGACGGGCCCGGAAGCCGGACTTTCGCAATTGGGCCACGGCATCGAAGGCCAGGAGACAGTAAGGGCCGCGACAGTAGGCAACAATTTCCCGGCTTTTGGACAGACTGGCCAGGCGCAGGGACAATTCGTCGAGAGGGATATTGACGGCGCCGGATATGTGGCCGGCGGCATACTCCTGCGGCGGACGCACGTCGAGCACGATCACCTCGCCACGCTTGACGCGCTTCAGCAGTTCGTCGCGTCCAACCGGATCGAGTGCGTCGCGGCGCTCGAAACTGTCGTGCACGATGCGGTCCACTTCGGCTCTTTGCCGTGCTGCCACACCACGAATTGCGGCAATGACGCCGGGGATGGCATCGTCGGTCAGCGAATAGATCACTTGCAGACCTTCCTTGCGCGAAGCCGCGAGCCCGCTCAGACGCAGAACCTTGAGGTGGTGCGAGGTATTGGCGATGGATTGAGCACATGCTTGCGCCAGTGCATCGACACCGCGCTCGCCCTGGCTGAGTGCTTCCAGCAATTCAAGCCGCACCGGGTGCGCCAGCGCCTTCGCCACTTCCGCGAAATGCGACAGAAGCTTGAGCTTGGGTGAGCCAGTCATGATCCAGCCTTATTCAAATATTCGTTTGAATACTACTCGAGGAATTACAGGCGTGCAAGTTGCGCGATATTTGCCCTGGCGGACTCGATCGGATTGGCTATCGACGGCCTTCCTTCAAGCGGGAACGGCCGTTCGGAATCCGCCTTTCCCTGACGGCGTCCGATTCGACTTACGCCTGCTGCGCGCTCTCCAGGCCGCTCCAAAGGCAATGCCCCTTGCTCTCCCTGGCGATTTCGGCCAGCACGCGGGCATGGTCGGCGAGTTCTGCTTCGCTGGCCGCAAGCACCACCAGCGACGGTCGCTGGCGCGTGCCGCCCATCGAATAATCTACGGCAGGACTGTCGAACTCGATTTCGAGCGAGTTCTGGCCGCGCGTCATGGCCAGGTAGACCTCGGCCAGCAATTCGGCATCGAGCAGTGCGCCGTGCAGCTGGCGGCCGGAATTGTCCACGCCGAATTCGGAGCACAGGGCATTGAGGTTGTTCTTCTTGCCCGGCCGCATCTCGCGCGCCATGCGCAAGGTATCGATCACCTCGCCGCAGATCTGCTCGATGCTCTCCTGCTGCAGAAAGCCCAGTTCGTTGTTGAGAAAGCCGACGTCGAAGGCCGCGTTGTGAATCACCAGTTCGGCGCCGCGGACGAACTCCATGAAGTCTGCGGCGATCTCGGCGAACTTCGGCTTGTCGGCGAGGAATTCGTTGGTCAGGCCGTGGATCGCGATGGCACCGGGATC
>JALNZB010000065.1:0-3201 GCA_023229545.1 Sulfuritalea sp.
CCGCCCTCTTCCTGCTATTGCTCGCCCCGCTGCAGACGCCTGCCAGCTCGTTCAAAACTACCGACTACGAATGTGCCCAGATGAAGCCGGTGCGCGACGGCATCAAGTGCGCCGTCAAGGACTTGGGCGAGAGCTACGGCGAGACGCTGCTGATCTTCATCCACGCCAAGCACACCGCACCCAAGGCGCTGCGCGATCGCGCCGACTACCTGGTCGGCGTCACCATCCACAACTTCCTCGCCGATGGCGGCACCTGGATCAAGATCCGCCGCTACAGCAAGACCGGCATCGAGGAAGAGCGCACCTGCTCGCGCATCAAAGGCACCGCCAAAGAGAACTGCGGCGACTGGATGCCGATCTAGGACTAGCTCCCAATACTCCGCTCGCAGTGCCCAGTCTCCAATTTATCCAGCACCCAGCACAGCACGCATGCCCAGCCGCGCCCTTCCCTGCGCAGCCGCCCTGCCCGGCTGCTGATCGTCTCGTCCTCACTGCCGCCGGTCGCTGCGTTCACCAGCTGGTCGAAGCCGATGGCGATGTGCATCGGGCGAGGACCGTATGGCGCGAACAAGATACACGCCAGCATCCACACCGCCGCCAATAGAAAGCCGACCAGCCCTGCAAGCAGAAAGACCAACAGCAGCAGCCGGCGACGTAGGTGGTAGAGCCAGAAGTTGCGCAGCATCACCATGCAATTGCCTGCACCGCCGCCACAGTAGTAGCCGCGCTGATCTGCGCCGTCAACGCCTGACGCCGCCCTACAGCGGCTCCAGACGCGACCGTGTAAGCAGCCGCCTTGGCCAGAACCGATACCGCCACGGCGGCCACATCCTGACCCGATGCCGTTGCAATCGCCGAAAGCGTCGGCGTTGGAGCGGCGTTATTTGCCGTATATGCCTGCGCTTCGGCATACTGATTCGGGAACGTGGCGACTTCTAGTGCGGGATAAGATGCGACGATGGCCGCAAGCGCGGTCTGACATGCTGTATTGATAATGGCGGTCTGCTCCGCCTGTGCCTGCACAAGCGTCAATGCGGGCACAGGAACGATGACAACCCTACCATTAACCAAGTCCAGCATTGCTCCTAATGGACGAGACATAGCAAGGTCAAAATCGGCTTGCGTGACATTAGCAATATCAGCCGGAAGCGAAGGGTAAATGATGTCGTTCGGATAAAAGCTTTGTGTGGTTTTTGAAAATCGCATGGTCCCCCCCCCTTATTTGCCGATTGCGATGTAATTAAACGCCTGTGAACCCGATGCGCAGAACGCAGTGAAACCGGTTAGCGACCCGTCCGCAGCATTTGTCCAACCGCGAGAGTCGCCACCAGCTCTTGAAGTGAGCGCTATGTTGTATGTTGCTGTTGGGAATGCTATTGGGAAGTTAACTGCGGTTCCGCCAGATGTTGCTGAGCACGTTGCCCACTGAATAATTAAACCGCCTGGTAGTTTTTGATACCCGCTGGTCGCGAGTGATGCTACAAAATCCGCCGTGCTGACAAAGCGCACAAATGCCAGCGCCGTGGTCCCAATGGTGATCGCCCCATTAGTTGTCAGCTCCCACTCGGTATCGGCATTGACTGTACCTTCGGTCACCACAACCATCATGCCAGCGAAGATCTCGCCCACCCCGTCCGCATCAGTGGCGCGCGTCCACGTGCCATTGGCGCCAGAGCCGAGCGTCGTGACGATGTAGATACCGTTCTGGCTGCCCGTCGATTGATCCTTGACCAAGATGCGATCGTTAGCGGCCAGCGTCACACCATCCAGCGTGCTTGGTGCACCACCGGCCAGCGTGGCGATGTTCGCTGTCGTCGCTGCACGAACTGGCGCTTTTGACCCGCCACCATTAAGGATTAGTTGCTGGATCGCTTGGAAAAGCTGAGTCAGATCAGCGCCGCTTGGCGTCAGCCCAGCCTGAGCAATGACATGGCGTATTTCCTCGCCGATCTGGTGGAACCACCATGCACCGCCTTTGGTAGCCGGCACTCCCAAAGATGGGTCGCCGGGGGTCGGGTAACCTGCCGAAGGCGATGCAGGTGCAGCAGGCGGCGTTCCGGATGCGCCGGATGACCAGATTCGATTGTCCATCTTTATGTCTCCTCTATGAATAATTGAAAAGCAGCACGGTGTGTGCCGGTTTGTCTTCGTGCAGTACAGATTCCATCAGGGCGTTGAGCCAGATCACCGAGAACGACGTCTCGACATCGCTCTCGACTGTCCATTCGCTGGCTGTGACCAGCGGCGCGTTGATGCGCCAGGCGAAGTTCCAGTCCGCCCCGCACAGCAATGCTTCCACATCGTCCACAACGCTCCATTCGCGGAACTCTGTGATGGTGACGGTGAAGCCGAGCCGGGCAGCGAGCGCGATGAAATAAGCCGGAGACTGCCCGCCACGCTCGGTGATGCGCGAGACGAGGTTGGCGCGGCGCTGGTCGATAGAGAGCGGGCTGCCATCGACCGAAGAGAATGCCGACAGCCCCGCCACACGCTCCCAGTCAGCCAGCATCTCGGAGGTGGTACGCGGATCGGCCTCTTCGAGCAGCTGGTCGGCGCGGACATCAACGCGCGCCAGCTCCTCTGCCAGACTATCGAGCAGGCGGATACACATCGCCTGCGGCTCTTTCGACCAAGCCGGGCCTAGTGGCAGCAGCGCCTGCAGCTGGCTCAGGTAGGCATCGCGGCTCACGCCCATGTGATAGTTCCCATCGTGGCCATCTGGCCGGTGGTATGCGTTACGTCAGCGGCGGGCGTGGTCAGTGTGTAGTTGGTCTCGCCGGTGGCGATGCTGATCGCCTCGCGGATATGCGAGATCAGGATGGTTCCGCCCGGTTCGGCTTCGCGCTGCAGCAAGGCGCGCAATTCGGCCTCGACCGCAGTCTTGACCGCTGCCGTATTGGGCACCACCAGCAAGGTGAAGTTAAGCGGAACGGCGACGGGCGCAACCACGGTCACTTGCGCAGTGACCGGGCGCAGCGCGTCGATGTGCGCTTGTACTGCAGCCACCTCGCCCGCATCCGGGATGATGCTTGCGTCGTCATCTCGCACGAAGCGCACGGTGACGGTACCGGGGCCAAGCTCCAGCGGGTACACCCAGGCGCGTGTGACGCCGGCGACTTCCAGTGCCCAAGTCTCGTAATCGAATGCTGCACCGCCGTGCGGCGGCTCTTTGATGCGCGCGAGGACGCGGGCGCGTAAAGC
>JALNZB010000065.1:3211-3990 GCA_023229545.1 Sulfuritalea sp.
GAATCGGATTCGATATCGGCAGCACCAACCAGCCCGCCGACCGCGACGGTCGCCGTCGAATTGACCCCCACGACCGGCGACACAAAGTTCAGCGTCTCGCCCTCTGGCGCCACCGTATCGGCGCCGGTGGTGCTGGCTTGTACGGCGACGGTCGCTGTGCCGGCTGCGAGCGTGGCTTCTGCGGTAGTGACATAGGCTAAGCCATTAGAGCGCACCAGGGATGTGCCGCTCGGAACCACACTGCCAGACGTACCGGTGAGTGTGATGTTGCCGGTTGCGGCCGCTGCAGGCTTGCGCGGCTGATCCAGCCAGAGCGAGGCGATGCGGTCCAGCATCTCGCTGTCTGCCGTGTCGGGCAGGAACTGGCGAGACTGCCAGTCGAGATAGCCATACAGCCCATGCGCGGTACCAGCCAGCACCACGGCCAGCACATCCGGATCGTTGCGGCGCAGCAGTTCTTCCACCGAGAGGCGAGACTGCACATCAGCACGAGCGCGATTGATCAGAGTTTGCAGCGTCGGACGGCTAAACATTCATGGCTCCCCACAGGTTGTCGAAACGCACCGGCAGCGCGCTGCCGTCATTGCGGTAAATCATCAGAGACATCTCCAGTCCGGTGGCGCTATAGCGATCAGCGACAACATCGATGCGCAGCACTACGCCGTCATCGATCATCCACTGCAGGGCTTCCTGCGCGTACTCGCGCGCACGGTTGGCGGTGTCGTTGGTCAGCTTCGAGCGCGCCAGTAACCACAGGCGCGAGCCGATCTTGTCGTTTT
>JALNZB010000066.1 GCA_023229545.1 Sulfuritalea sp.
CAGGGTGGCTTGTTGCCGGCCGTGGTTGTGGTTACCGCAGATCGACCGGTCCTGATCATCGCCGACCTTGACGGCGGGGCGCCGCTGGGCGCCATGCTCAGCCTGGTAACGGTTGGCGGCGACCGCCTGGGCTTCGACGCCAATCTGACCGCGGCGCGTGCCGCCGGGCTTTCCCTGAATGCGCGCCTGTTGCAGTTGGCGCGGCGAGTGTACTGATGTTCAGCCGACGCCATACGCTGCACAGCCGCCTGATGATGGCGTACACGATTCTGCTCGGCAGCCTGCTGCTGATCGTCGGGCTCACCGGATTGATCTACTTCTTTGCGTCGGAGCGCGAGGAAATTCGCGAGACGACCCATACTGCTGCCACCATCCTGGCGATACAGAGTTCGGCAGCGCTGATGTTTGGCGACAGTCAGGTGCTGCAGGAGAATCTGGCTTCGCTGAAGGGTCTGAGGGGGCTGCAATGGGCTGCCATCGTGCCGACTGCTGTCGAGGTACCGCTGCCCGTGATTCGCTTTGGTGAAGCGCCTGCAGACCTGGCACTTGTTCTTGAAGGTCTCGGCGACCGCCGGGAACGCCTGGATCTCTTCAATCTGACGGTGCGCGAGCCTATCTCGCACGGGCACATCGATCGTGGCCAGTTGCTGATGTCCATCGACCTGCGTTTCGAAGTGATCGAGTTTTTCAACGTCGTGGTCGCTACCCTGCTGCTGTTGCTGGCTTCCTTCCTGCTTGGGCAACACTTGTTCCGCCTTATCGTGCAGTCGATCGTGGCGCCGCTTGACGAACTGATCAGGGCGACCACATCGGTTGCGCAGCACGCCGAGAGCGAAGCCATGCTGGAAGAAATTCCGCGATCGCGGTCCGAATACGTCGATGAAGTTGGACAACTTGCCAGAGCGTTCAATCTCATGCTCGATTCGATCGTTCACCGTGATCGCCAGATGCGCGATCAGACCACCCAGCTCGAACAATCGATTGAAAACCTGCGCTCGCTCTCGGCACGCATGCGGGCCGTGCGTGAGGAGGAGCGCACGCGGATATCGCACGAGATTCACGATGAACTCGGCCAGCGTCTGACCGCGCTGAAATTCGAGATCGCCAGACTCGGCAATGGGGAAACCGAAAGCCATATCGCGACCCAGATCGACGAACTGATCAGAACGGTGCGCGTCATTTCATGGGAGTTGCGCCCCAGCGTGCTCGACTCGCTCGGGCTGGTCGCGGCGATCGAATGGCAGGCCCAGGATTTTGCCCGCCGCCTCGGGGTGCGTTGCAGCGTCGATCTGCCGGAAGAGGCGGTCAACATCGCGCCGGAGATGGCGACGGACTTGTTTCGCATTTGCCAGGAATTGCTGACCAATGTTTCGCGCCACGCTCAGGCGAGCCGCGTCGACATCATTCTCGAGGTAACGGACGAGGCCATCCATCTGGAAGTCAAGGACAATGGCTGCGGAATGCGGGCACGCGACCAGAACCAGCCGGCGCTCGGTCTCCTGGGCATCAGGGAGCGGCTGGAACGCTGGGGCGGGAGCCTCGACATCGGACGGGCCAATGCCGAACCGGTCCGGAGCGGTACACGCGTTCATATCATGATTCCCCTCGGCCGCAGCGTCGTGCCGATTTCTTCGGAGCAGACACAATGAAGATTTTGCTGGTCGATGACCATCCTGTAGTGCGTCAGGGAATCCGTCTCATGCTGGCCGCTGATCCTGGCCTCGAGGTGTGCGCCGAAGCGATCAATGCTGCAGCTGCGATCGATATCCTGCGCAAGAAGGAACTGGCGATCGATCTGATGATTCTTGACCTGAATCTTCCGGATCAAAACGGATTTGTCGTGCTGCAGGAGTCGATTCGCCTCCGGCCGGAGATAGCGGTGCTGATCATGAGCATCCAGCCCGAGGAACACATGGCGGTACGCGCCCTGAAGCTGGGAGCCCACGGGTACCTGAGCAAGGAAGCCGCTCCCGAGGAATTGCTCAAGGCCGTCTGCACGCTGCAACGCGGAAAGAAGTACATCAGCCCGGCACTGGCCGAGTGGCTGGCGCTCGATGTCAGCGGCCACCGCCAGGGTCTGCCGCACGAGCGGCTTTCCGATCGTGAATACCAGGTGCTGTGTCTGCTGTCCGCAGGCAAGTCCGTGTCCGAGATTGCGGAAGCGCTGTCGCGGAGCCCAAACACGATCAGCACCTACCGTGCCCGCATTTTGCGCAAGATGGGCATCGGCACGAATGCCGGTCTTACGCAGTACGCCATCCAGCATGCGCTGATCAGCTGATTTTCTCTGACATTGTCATGAGGCTGTCTGCAATCGCCCTGGCCTGGCTAGGCTATTTCCTGCTGCATTCCGTGCTGGCCGCGTCGAGCGTCAAGGCCTGGGTTGCCGGCCGCTGGCCGCAATTCATGCGCGGTTACCGGATATTGTTCAATGTGCTGGCCACGCTGACGCTGATCCCGGTACTCTGGCTAGTCTATGGCGTCGAGAGCAACTGGCTCTGGCAATGGCGGGGCGCCTGGGCCTGGTTGACCAATGGTATTGCACTGACGGCAATCCTGTGCCTTCTTGTATCGGGCCGCAGCTATGACATGGGCGAGTTTTTCGGACTGCGCCAACTCATGGCGCAATGCGACGATCAGCCGGAGAGCTTCACTCTCTCAACCCTGCATCGTTTTGTTCGGCATCCATGGTATTGCATCGGCCTGATCCTGATCTGGACCCGCGACATGAACGGGCCGCTACTGGTCTCGGCCCTGATGATCACCGCCTACTTTGTCATCGGCTCGAAGCTGGAGGAAGGCAAGCTGATTGCCAGTTACGGAGAGAACTATCGCAGGTACATGGCAAAGGTGCCCGGGCTGATCCCGCTGCCCTGGAAGTACCTGACTGCCGGCGAGGCTGCCGCCCTGATGCAGCGCCCCGAGTCGCCTTGACGCTGCAAGACTGCTGCTTTGCCGGTGGCGCAGGGCGCGCTTGGCTAATTCCTGCGCGCCAGCGCGATCAGCATCGCTATCGCCATCGAGGTGAAGGCAATCAGCGACCATTCGGCGATCGACAGGCCGAGGAATTTCCAGCCGGCCTCCGAGCACAGGCCGCTGGCTTCGAACATCAGCGGCCACTGGCTGGCGGCCCAATTCACCAGTTGCTCCCACCATGGCTGATCTGCCGTGCAGCTGACGCCTTTGGCGAAGCGTTGCAGCCAGGTCTGATAGGCCGCAATCCAGGCGCCGGTCAGGGTTGTTGCAGCCATGACGAGCGCCGCTGCACGCCTTGGCAGCGTTTTCGGGGCCAGCAGCCATGCTGCAATGGCTTCGAGCGCCAGCAGCAGGTATAGCATGCGCTGCAGGATGCACAGCGGGCAGGCGGCCAGATTCATGGTTTGCTGCAGGTACACGCCGCCGGCAACCAGACCAAGCGCGGCAAGGCCTGTTGCAGCAAACAGGCCGCGCGGCGTGAATAGCAGGCGCAGCAACTGCATGGACTATTTGCCTGACCTTTCCTGACGGGCTTTGGCAATGACGCTGTCGGTGAGCTTCAACAGTTCCTCGAAGTTGCTCGCCGCCTCGTTGTTGACCAGGAACTTGCCATCCACTACCAGCGCGGGAACGCCTGAAATACGGGCGGCGGTGGCTTCCTGATCGCCGCGCTGCACCTTGCTCTGCATCGAAAACGAGGCAAGTGCATCGCCGAACTTCTTGCCGTCAGCGCCCTTGCTGGCCGCCCAGCTAATCGCGGCTTCGTCGGTCCTGAACGCGACGCGCTGTTCATGGATGGCGATGAAAACGGCGGCATCGAGTTTTGCCAGATCGCCAGTGGCTTCCAGCGCGTAGTAGATCCGGGCAAGACGTGCCCACTCGGGGCGATTGAAACTGACCGGGACGCGCCGGAAGCTCACGTCCTTCGGCAGCTTGGCCACCCATTGGCTGACAAAGGGATGAAAATCGCTGCAATGCGGACAACCGTAGGAGAAAAATTC
>JALNZB010000067.1 GCA_023229545.1 Sulfuritalea sp.
GGCCGCTCAAGCGATCAGAAGATCGCCGAGCTCGACTGGCATCCGGTGCATATCGTGGACATCAACGCGAACTCGGTCGGCGCTGTGTTGAAACCGGCGGGCCTTGAAGCGTCCAGGGGCATCATCAGTGTCGGGTACGTCAAGGATCCGTCGGATACCTCCTTGAAGGACGATCCGGGGATGCAGCGCTACCTCGCCTTCATGCAGAAGTATTATCCCGAGGGCGACAAGTATTCGAGCCTCAACGTTTACGGCTACATCACCACGCAGCTTCTGATCCAGGTCCTGCAACAATGCGGTGATGACCTCACTCGCGCGAACGTATTGAAGCAGGCCACTCATCTCAAGAACGTGGAACTCGATTTGCTGCTGCCGGGGATCTCCGTCACGACGTCGCCGACAGACTATCGCGTCAACAAGCAACTGCAGATGGTGCGGTTCGATGGCGAGCGTTGGCAGCCGTTCGGCTCGATCATCGAGGCGAAAGAGTAAGCCATCGTCGGATAACGCGGGCACTCTGCGTGCCCGCGTGTCCGACGGTCCAATGCCCGACCATCTCCGGCACCCTGGTCGCAGGCGGCGTATTGCGGCTGCGCCTATACGCAGCTCCTATTTTGGCAAATAGTTTCTGCTGCGCAAATGAGCCCAGCCGCGTCGGATCATTTCTTTCGGCGTGCTGTCGACCAGCGTGGCGATTCCCAGCCGTGCGCCGAGGACCATGCCGCCCACGGCAAACGGCCAGGACAGCGACAGCATCGATCCGGCCGTGATGCCTTGACCGATGGTGCAGCCTCCGGCAAGGATTCCACCAATTCCCATCAGGGCGGCGCCGCCAAGGTGGCGCCGCATTTCGTGGTCGTCGTCGAATGCCTCCCATCGCAATTCGTCCGCGCGCCACGCCGCGAGCCAGGAGCCAGCGACGACACCGAACACGCTGCCGACCCCGAAATCCGCGAAATTCGCGACGTTCAGAAGTCCCGCGTAGATCGCCTTTCCGACCGTCGACACGAACGTCAGGCTTTGCGGGCGGACCGGGCCGGCGAAATCGTCTGCGAACGACGACGTCACGACCCATCCTGCAATGGTCAGAAGGCCAAGTACGATTCCGGCCGACAGCAGGCGTGGCGTACGCCTGAGCCTCTGGTCGCCCAGTGCGAGCCAGCAAAGGGCGCCTCCTGCGGTCGCGGCGATCGCGCTGCGCACATCCAGGCCCAGGGCATGCATTGAAAGCGATGCCATGTCGGACCGCACGCCGTCCGGCATGGCAATGGAAAAACCTTCCAGAACCGTAATGCGAAAGCTGGCCAGCGCGCCGCGCAGCGTCGCATAGGCCAACACGCCGAGGATGAGGATCACGATCAGGCTGCGCAGGTCACCTGTCCCCAGTCGCACCAGCGAACCGAAACCGCAGGTTCCGACCATTGCCATTCCGGTCCCGAACATCACACTGCCGATCAGGATTGCGACCAGGGGAAGGGCCGCGGGCGTGTAGCTTGTTTGTTCCGGGTCGAGAAGGCCGCCGATGATCAGCGCCTGCGTTCCGAGGATTGCGACCCCGAGCGCGAGCCCGAAAATTCGCAGGCGACGGCTGTCGCCGCCCATCAGCGCATCCTCGATGGCTCCAAACGAGCACAGCCTGGCGTGGCGTACGGCAAATCCTGCAGCCCCGCCGATGGCAAAGCCAGCCAGCGCGAGCATCCAGCCAGACAGATTCTGCATGGCGTCTCTCCCGGATCCGGCGCGTGGCTCGCTCGGCATTTGCCGCGCTGCCAGGTCACCCGCCTGCCGCGCGGCAGTCTATTTCCTGGCGTCAGCAACCGCCGTTGAGCAAAAGATATCGTAAACGACCGAAATCACGCGACGCACATCCTCGTTGGCAAGACTGTAATAAATCGTCTTGCCGTCGCGTCGTGTGTCGACCATGCCGTCGTAGCGCAGGCGCGCCAGTTGCTGCGAAACGGCGGATTGGCGCAATGAAAGAATGTTCTCGAGCTCCGTCACCGACCGTTCACGCTCCGCCAGCAGGCAAAGCAGCAGAAGCCGATTCTCGTGCGAGAGGGCTTTGAGAAAATTACTGGCTTTTCTCGCCTTGCGCATCAGCTGATCGAGCTCGGGCGAATATTCCGCGCCGTCGCGAAATTCAGTTTCCAGGTCGCTTGAAAGGATCGAGGTCATGGCGTCGGCGTACCTTCAACTTGTCAAAAGATATATTGCCTAGCTCGGATTGTTCTCGAGCAGAGGCGTCTCGATCCGGCTCACGAACGTGCCCAGCAACCCCCAGAATGCGTCGTCGTTGACGTAGCCGGTGATGCGTCCGATCTCGCGACCGTTGTCCACCACCACGAAAGTTGGTGTGTAGCGTACTGGCGAAACGAGCGCGACACTGGATGTCGCCTGCCTGTCGATGTGGACGTGACGCAACGGAAGCACCTTGGCTTCGGCGGTCTTGCCATAGCTGGATCCGACGTCTCGATCCCACCTTTGACACCAGACGCAGCCATCGCGCTCGAACATCAGGAGTTCGGCCGCATCCGACGTCACCGGCCAAAGCACTGCCGCGAGCAGGAACAGGCGAAGGGGGGAAAATTTCAGGAGCGCTTTCGCAATCATATGTTACATATAGACGAATTCGCATGTATCTGCCAGAGCCGGTAACGCTGTGATTTCAAATATTTCCCTGGTCGGCGCGTTGGGGGCGGGCCTGCTGTCGTTTCTCTCGCCCTGCATCCTGCCCCTGGTGCCGCCCTACCTTTGCTTTCTTGCAGGGATCAGCCTCGATGACCTGACGCAAACCGAGCAAGGACAGGTCGCGCGGCAGAATTGGCGCGTGGTGGCTTTGTCCGTTGCCTTCGTGCTCGGCTTTGCCACCGTATTTGTCGCGCTCGGCGCTTCCGCCTCGCTGATTGGAAAAACCGTCACCGCGCATTTCGAAACGCTCGGAATGATCGCCGGTTTGGTCATCCTCATCCTTGGCCTGCATTTTCTTGGCGTGTTCAGGATCGGCCTGCTGTTTCGTGAAGCCCGCTTTCAGACTTCGCGCAGAGGGGGCGGCTATCTCGGTGCGTACGTCGTGGGACTCGCTTTTGCCTTTGGCTGGACCCCGTGCGTCGGGCCGGTGCTCGCAGCAATCCTTATCGTCGCCGGCGTCGAGGGATCGGCGGCGCGCGGAGCGACATTGCTCGGCTTCTATGCGCTGGGAATCGGAATTCCCTTTGTGCTTGCGGCGCTGTTTGCCGGCCGGTTCATTCGATTGATGTCGCGAATGCGCGACCATATGAACATTGTCGAGAAGGTGATCGGCTCAGCTCTTGTGCTCACCGGTGTTCTGTTTTTGACTGGAGCAATGCCGCGCATCGCGGGCTGGCTGTTGCAGACATTCCCTGCCTTCGGATCGATCGGTTGAAACGGATTGTGAAGGGGAGGCTTCATTGTTGACGCAAAAAGGCGTTCTTACGCGAAGGCACGCCATCGCAGCTTTTGGCTTTGGGATGCTCGGCCTGGGTGCCACGCCGGGTCATGCGAAAGCGAGGCTGGGCGATGACGGACTCTATCAGATGGATTGGTATCTGGAGAGTTTCCTTGATCTTTCCGAAGATCTCGCCGGCGCCACGGAAAAGGGCAAACGCTTCGCAATCATGTGGGGTCTCAAGGGGTGCCCTTCCTGCAGGAAGATGCACGAGGTCCATCTGGCTGATCCGAAGATCGAAAGCTATATCCGCGACAATTTCGAGATTCTGCATCTCAACCACATCGGATCGCGCGCCGTTACGGACTTCGATGGCCGCAAGCTGGGCGAAAAAGCGCTCGGTGAAGCCTATGGAATTCGCTTCACGCCGACGATCCAGTTTTTTCCTGAGAAGCCGACCGGTCTTTCAGCTTTGCGCGGGCAGGCGCGAGAGGTCGTCCGCATGCCCGGACTGCTCGAGCCTCCGGAGTTTCTGGCCATGTTCCGTTACGTGCGGGAGAGGGGTTAC
>JALNZB010000042.1 GCA_023229545.1 Sulfuritalea sp.
TGGATAAGTCGCAAAAAGCCGCGACTTATCCACCGCGCACCCCTTTGCCCACAAACTCCACAGCCTCATCATCATTTTTTCATATTCCTTAAAAGCAGAACATACAGGGGACGTTGTGATCGGTCATGAAACGCCAGGCATCATCGGCGTAGGTGCGCAAGCGGTCGAGGAGATTGAGAGCCTTGCTCTGCTTGGTCCGTCCGCGTTTGCCGGAAGGCGGAGCGCGCGGATTGGCGGCTTCTCCGTCGGCCAGAATCCGGGCATAGGAAGCACGGTAGTGCGTGATGCGGTCAGCATTCAGAGGCCCGCCCGCTGCCGCGACCTCATGGCAAGCTGCGACCAGCAGATCGATCAGGCGACTGGCCCAAGCCAGCCCCCATTTCCTCGAAGACATAGGTCAGTTCGCGCAAGTGGTGCTCATTGCACAGGGCGTGACTACAGGCGAGATCGCGATAGGGCTTCCATCCATCGTGAATCAAGGTTCCCACGAACTCGGTCAGAACTCCAAAGGCATCGAACGCCTTTCTGCCCCGGTTCGGATGGCAACCGATCCGGGTCAGCAGGGTGGTGGCCAGAACGGCATCTCCGTTGAGGCCAACAAACCCAATAGTCGGTGCTGGCGATACGGCGCCATTGAGCTTCGGCGCCTAACCAGATCACATACTACTTGCGGCCAACCCCGGCGGAACGCTCGGCGCGAACGCGCGCGATCAAATGCTCGGTGATCGCCACCAGTGCCACGTAGTCGCCCATTCCCAGCACCAGATAGCGACCGTCCACCATCATCGACGGGACGGCCATCAAACTCGCCGCATGGGCCAGGTCGCGCGCGCTCTGCATGCGGCGTTGCACGGCGGCGGAAGACCATGCTTCGCGGAATTTCTTTGGATCAATCCCTTTCTTTGCGGCCCATTCGAACATGCGCTTTTCGTCAAGGAGGCGCTGACGGTCGACGTGTATCGCGTCAAATACTTCGCCGTGCAGCTTGCCCACCAGATTCATGGCCTCCAGCGTGTAGTAGAGCTGGGCGGCCGGTGGCCACTTGGGGCCGGGGAGGAATATTTGCGGCACACGACGAAAGCGCACGTCGGCGGGCAGTTTCTTCAGCCACGCGTCCAGTACCGGCTCGAAATCAAAACAGTGCGGGCACCCGTAGCGGAAGAATTCGACGACTTCGATCTTGTCCTTGTCGGTCGCCAGCGGCGGATTGATCCGCTGAAAATCGAGGCCCTCCTTCGGTTCGGCGGCTCCCGCGCCGAGCGCAAGACACAGGCCAAGCGTCGCCAGAACCGTTGCCAGAATCCAGCGCCAAGTTCTCATTGCCGCTTCCTATTCCTTCTGCCTGATAACGCTGCCTTGCACTCCGTTTTGCGACAGCAAAGTGCGCGCCCGGTTCATTTCATCGGGACTGCGGAAGGGGCCGACGCGCACCCGGTGCATGGTGCCCTTTTCGGGAATGCTGACTTCCTGCACGCCGGCTTCCAGCCCGGTGAGCGCGAGCCTGGCCTTGAGGTTGTCGGCATCCGCCGCCTTCTGGAAGGCGCCGACCTGGAGAAAGAAGATTTCCGTGAGCGCCGGCTTGACTTCGACGGCGGGCGCAATCGACACCGCAGGCGTAGTTTCAGCCGGCGCGGCAGTACCGGGCGTGGCCGGCTGCTTGCCTTCGAGGATGTTGTAAAAGTCGAAACGCTGGCGGTCCACCGGCTTGTCGCCTGGCTTGCCGGGCAGCAGTGCGGGCGTCTGCGCTCCATTCGCGCCGTTCGCCGGTCGCTCGGCCTTGGGTGCACCTTCATACTTGTTCTGGAAAGGCAGCGGCGACTTGTTGAGAACCCAGACCACGCCGAAGGCGATCGAAACGCCGACGACGAGGCCGATGAAAATACCAAGCAGCGTGCCGCCGCCGCTCTTCCGCAGCGCCCGCGCGGTCGACGCCGCGCGCGAAGCCTTGTCCGAAGTCTTGTAATTGGCCCTGTCGAATTTACTCATGTCACATGCTCACCGGTTGCGAAACTCCCAGCAGGGAAAGGCCGTTTTGCAGCACCTGCCGCGTCGCCAGCGCCAGCGCCAGACGCGCTTGCCGGGTCGGCTGATCGTCGACCAGGACACGCTCGGCGTTGTACCAACTGTGGAAATCGCCGGCCAGGTCCTTGAGGTAGAAAGCCAGCGCGTGCGGCGCATAGTCGCGCGCGGCCTGCTGGATCAGTTCGGGAAACTCGGCCAGCCGCGCGCACAGCGCGTATTCGCGCTCATGCTGCAAAGGTGTCAGGTCGGTCGCAGCCAGCGCGGCCTGGTCGCCATCCCACTGCGCCAGCACCGAGCAAATGCGGGCGTGGGCGTACTGGACGTAATACACCGGGTTGTCGTTGCTCTCCGACTTCGCCAGATCGAGATCGAAATCCAGCGCCTGATCGCATTTGCGCAGCATATAGAAGAAGCGGCAGGCGTCGTTGCCAACTTCGGCGCGCAACTGGCGCAGCGTCACATACTCGCCGGAGCGGGTGGACATCGAGGCTTTCTGGCCGTCGCGGAACAGGCTGACAAACTGCACCAGCGTCACCTCCAGCCGGCTGGCATCGGCCCCGGAAGCACTGAGGGCGCCCTTGACGCGCGAAACGTAACCGTGATGGTCGGCGCCCCAAACGTCGACGACCTTGTCGAAGCCGCGCTCGAACTTGTTCAGGTGATAGGCGATGTCCGATGCGAAATAGGTATAGAGGCCGTTGTCGCGCTGGACCACGCGGTCCTTTTCGTCGCCGAAGGACGTCGACCTGAACCACCTGGCGCCATCCTGAATGTAGATGTGGCCCGATTTTTCCAGCGCCGCCACGGCGCGCGCCACCATGCCGGTCTCGAACAGGCTGCGCTCGGAGAACCAGACATCGAAATGCACGCCGAATTCTTCGAGATCGGCGCGGCAGTCGGTCAACTGCTCGTTCAACACGTGACCGTGAATGTAGGCCCAGTCTTCGCCCAGCAGATCCTTGCCGGCGAGGATCAGGCAGTCGAGCCGGGCATCGGCGTCATCGGTTTCGCACATGCAGGCGAGAACCGCCTCGACCGGATGCAGGTAGCGGTCGCCATGCGCCAGCTTCACCTGTTCGGCCATGTCGCGCACGTAGTCGCCCTGATAGGCGTTGGGCGGGAAGGGCACGGCCTCGCCGAACAATTCGAGATAGCGCAACCAGGCGGAAACGGCGAGGATGTCCATCTGCCGACCGGCGTCATTGACGTAGTACTCGCGCGTCACGTCGAAGCCGGCGAACGCCAGCAGCGAGGCCAGACTGGCGCCATACGCCGCGCCGCGCCCGTGGCCGACATGCAGCGGGCCGGTAGGGTTGGCGGAAACGAACTCGACTTGCAGCTTGAGCCGGCTGGCCGGGCCGCGACCGAAAGCAGGCCCGGCGCCGAGCACGGCAGCAACCACGGCGGTCCTGGCGGTGGGCGTCAGCGTGAAGTTGATGAAGCCGGCGCCGGCGATGTCCACTTTGGCCACGGCGTCTGACGCCGGCAATGCGCGCACCAGCCGTTCGGCAATCTGGCGCGGATTGGTTTTCAGCTCACGTGCCAGTTGCATCGCCAGATTGCTGGCGAAATCGCCATGGCTGGCCTGCTTGGGACGTTCGAGAAGGATTTCGGCGTGGCCCTGTTCCGGCGCCACGCTGTCCAGCGCGGCGCGCAGCAGTCCGGTGAGGTGCTGGCGGGCGTCAAATGCAATGCGGGTGGGTGCGCTGGATGCGGTCATATCAAGAGTAGACGGTATCTTTCCGGGGCTTTCCGGGGCTTTCCAATGAGCCGTGAATTATACTTCCCGTTTCTTGTCCGCCCCAGCCCCCCGTGCGCATCTTCCGCCTGATCCGTATCGCCCGCGTCGCCTACCGCTACGGGCTTGACAATCTGATCCTCGACCACGATCTCGATCTCGGCTTCTGGGCGCGCGTCATCAAGGCGACGCAGGGATTGATGTTCTGGCGCGATCTGTCTGCCCCGCGCGCCGTGCGCCTGCGGCTGGCGCTGGAAGACCTGGGGCCGATTTTCGTCAAGTTCGGCCAGTTGCTGTCGACCCGACGCGACCTGATGCCGCTGGATATCGCCGACGAACTGGCGAAGTTGCAGGATCGCGTGCCGCCGTTTGCCTCGGAGCTGGCCATCGCCGAACTGGAAAAAGCCTACGGCAAACCGGTGCACCAGGTCTTCGCCGAATTCGAGCGCGAGCCGGTGGCTTCGGCCTCGGTGGCGCAGGTGCACTTCGCGGTGCTGCCGGACGGTCGCGAGGTCGCGGTTAAAATCCTGCGCCCCGGCATCCTGCCGGTGATCGAGCATGACATCGCCCTGTTGCAGGTCGCCGCCAGCCTGCTCGAAACCGTCTGGGCCGATGGCCGCCGGCTCAAGCCGCGCGAGGTGGTGGCCGAGTTCGACAAGTACCTGCACTACGAACTGGACCTGATGCGCGAGGCGGCCAACTGCTCGCAACTGCGGCGCAATTTCGAGGGTTCCGATCTGCTGATCCTGCCTGAGGTGCATTGGGACTGGTGCACCACCAGCGTGATGGTGATGGAGCGCATGCACGGCACAACGATTTCCCAAGTCGATGCGCTGCGCGAGAAAGGCGTGGACATTCCGCGCCTGGCCCGCGCCGGGGTCGAGATTTTCTTCACCCAGGTCTTTCGCGACGGCTTCTTTCACGCCGACATGCATCCCGGCAATATCTCCGTCGTCACCGAGGGCCCGCGCGAGGGCTGCTACATCGCGCTCGATTTCGGCATCGTCGGCACCTTGTCGGATGTCGACAAGAATTATCTGGCGCAGAATTTTCTGGCCTTCTTCAAGCGCGACTACAAGCGCGTCGCCGAGGTGCATATCGAATCCGGCTGGGCGCCGAAAGATACCCGTGTCGATGAATTCGAGGCGGCGATCCGTTCCGTCTGCGAACCTTTCTTCGACCGGCCGCTGAAGGAAATTTCGCTCGGCCGCGTGCTGCTGCGCCTGTTCCAGACCTCGCGCCAGTTCAACGTGGAAATCCAGCCGCAACTGGTGCTGCTGCAAAAGACCCTGCTCAACATCGAGGGCCTCGGCCGCGACCTCGATCCCGAGCTCGACCTGTGGAACACCGCGCTGCCCTATCTGGACCGCTGGATGAGCGAACAACTCGGCTGGCGGGCATTGGCGAGCAACCTCAAGCGCGAAGCCGCAAGCTGGGCCAAGCTGCTGCCGACCTTGCCGCGCCTGGTGCATCAGGCGCTGACCGCCACCGCGACGCCGGCGCCCAAGCTCGAACTGGAAAATCTGGCCGCCGAAGTGCGCGGCCTGCGTCATTTGCTATGGGTTGCGCTGGCGGTCGCTGTTTTTGCGCTGGGCTTCGTCATTCTGCGATAAGGGAGTTTCGATGCTGCTGTGGTTTGTCGTGCTCTATCTGATGGTGTCGGTCGGCATCGGCCTGCTTGCCGCCACCCGCGTGCATAACGCCAAGGATTTCGCCGTCGCCGGACGCAGCCTGCCGTGGCCGGTGGTGATGGCGACGGTGTTCGCCACTTGGTTCGGCGCCGAATCGATCTTCGGCATTTCCGGCACCTTTCTCAAGGACGGCCTCGGCGGCGTGGTGGCCGACCCCTTCGGCTCCTCGATATGCCTGGTGCTGGCCGGCATCCTGTTTTCGCGTTATCTCTACAAGCTCAACATCATCACCCTCGGCGACTTCTACCGCATGCGCTACAACCGCACGGTCGAAGTGCTGACCACGCTGTGCATCGTGGTGTCCTATCTCGGCTGGGTGGCGGCGCAGATCAAGGCGCTCGGGCTGCTGTTTTTCGCCGTCACCGACGGCGCCGTCGATGTCGAAACGGGGATGGTGCTGGGTACCGTTCTGGTGCTGACCTACACCGTGTTCGGCGGCATGTTCTCGGTGGCGATTCTCGATTTCGTGCAAATGATCGTCATGCTCGGCGGCCTGCTGTTCGTCGCCTGGCTGGTCAGCGGCAAAGTCGGCGGTGGCGCCACGGCGGTTTTCGATCACGCCAGCGCCGCCGGCAAGCTGAAGTTCTTTCCGGAGGCCGATCCCTGGCTCTGGCTGACTTTCCTCGGCACCGGGATGACCATGATGTTCGGCTCGATCCCGCAACAGGACGTGTTCCAGCGCGTGACCTCGGCGAAGAGCGCGAAGATCGCCCTGTGGGGCTCGGTGGCCGGCGCCTCGCTGTATTTCTGCTTCACCTTCGTGCCGATGTTCATTGCCTACTCGGCGACACTGATCGACCCGACCGCCTTTGGCGCCATGGTGGACAAGAACGCCGAACTCATCATCCCGACGCTGGTAAAAAATTACACGCCGCTGTTCGCTCAGGTGCTGTTTTACGGCGCCGTGCTGTCGGCCATCATGAGCACTGCCTCGGCGACGCTGCTGGCGCCTTCCGTCACCTTCTCCGAAAACGTGGTGCGCGGCTTCTACCCGAACATGGGCGACCACCAGTTCCTGCGGGTGATGCGCGTCTCGCTGGTGATTTTCGCCGGCATGGTGCTGGCATTTGCGCTGTACAGCAACGCCTCGATTTTCAAGATGGTGGAGAACGCCTACAAGATCACCCTGGCCGGCGCTTTCGTGCCGCTGGTGTTCGGCATCCTGTGGCGAAAGGCGACCACGCAGGGCGCGCTGGCGGCGATTTTCGGCGGCCTGGTGTCGTGGATGCTGGTCGAAGTGTTGATCGGCGAGGCGAGCCCGGTGCCGCCGCAACTGATCGGCTTCGTTGTCTCTTTCGCCGGCATGCTGGCAGGCTCGCTGCTGCCGCAATGGGTCGGCCACCCGCTGCCGGGCCACGACCCGCACGCGATCCTGCATCACCATGCCGCCGCGCAAACCCATCATGCCGAGCCCGAACACAAGCACTGAACGACGGCATGCGCCGCCCGGCGCGGCTGAAAAGCAATCCCTCTACGAACTTCTCGGACTCACCAGCAAGGCCGCGCCCGAGGATATTCAAAACGCTTTTGAAGCGCGTCGGCAGGAGGCGGAACGCGAGCCGGATGGCGAGGAACGGCGCAACCGCCTTGCCTTCCTGCAACATGCCCGCGACGTATTGATCGATCGACGCCAGCGCGCGGTATATGACCTACGCATCAGCGAGAGGCGGACTGCGGTGGCGAAGACACCCCGACCGGCGCGATCGCTCTGGCCTGTACTCGCAATGATTCTGCTGGCAGGCGCGGCCTACCCGGCCTGGCGCTACCTGGCTGCGGACAAACCCGCACCGCGAGCGCAGGCGCAAACTTCCGTCGCTCCGCCAGCCGGGATAAAGGACGAGCCGCCGCTGGAAGAGGAAATTGCGGCGCTGCTGCCCTCGACGCCCGACGATATCGCCCCGCCCGGCGCAGCGCCGAAGTCCACTGCTGCGCCCAAACCTGGCCCGCAAAAGCTGGTTTTCGCCGGGCCTGATGCCGCCACCCTGGCGAAGTTCTCCGACTCGACCTATCTCATCATTGGCGCGGCGGGCCTCGGCACCGGCGTGGTGATCGACCACGACAAATTGCTGACCAACTGCCACGTCATCGCCCCGAATGTACTCAAGGGTCCGATTCTGGCGGTCAATCCGGCGACGGGGGAGAAGACGCGAATCGTTGCGGCGGCGTTCCTGGTCCGGGAAGATGCCTGCGTCGTGCATGCGCCCGGCCTCAACGGCAAGCCGATTGCCATCGGCGATGCGGGGCAACTGGCGCGCGGCGCGCGCATTTTCAACATCGGCTTCGCCAATGGTCGCCTGATGGCCTCGGCGGGCGCGCTGCTGGGAATCATCAACCGCAGCGGGCAGAACTACCTGGTCTCGTCGAACTACTGCGATCACGGTGTTTCAGGCGGGCCGCTGGTCGATGAAGAAGGGCGTCTGGTGGGGCTGACTTCCGGCGGCCCGGCCGACCGCAGCGTCTGCCTTTCGCTTACGGCAGAAACGGCGCGCACGGTGCTGACGCAAACCCTGATCGTGATCGACGCCTTTCCTCCCAACTACATGAGCAATCTGGCGCGGCGCTGGTAGCTTCCGGGCTAGCCCTTGTCCCGGCGCAGCGAAGTCGGCAGAATCGGCAAAGTGACACACGGCGCACGCACCCATCTGACTCTTTACCTGACCAGCGGTTATGTACTGCTGATCATCTATGCGAGTTTGTATCCCCTGGCCGGCTGGCACGACAGCGGCGGCAATCCGTTGGCATTTCTCGGCGCGGCGTGGCCGCGCTACTGGACCGCCTTCGATCTGGCGATCAACGTCATCGCCTACCTGCCCTTCGGCTTCTTCTGGACTGCGGCACTGCGCCGCCGCCTGACTCCGCTCTCGGCGTGGCTGGTGGCGACTTTGCTTGGCGCCGGCATCAGCTTTGTCCTGGAACTGGTGCAGAACTATCTGCCGAGCCGGGTGTCCACCAACCTCGACCTGGCCTGCAATGCCGCCGGCGCCCTGCTCGGCGGCCTGATCGGCGCCCGCTGGGGCGTCCGCGCGCTGGATGACGGACGTCTCGCGCGCTGGCGGCAGCGGATGATGATGCACACCTATGGCGTCGACGTCGGCGTGCTGTTGATCGCCGCCTGGTTGATGACCCAGTTGTCGCCCGAAACCCTGCTGTTCGGCAGCGGCAACCTGCGCCAGATGCTCGATTTGCCGCCAGTCCAGCCCTTTCTGGCCGAGCGCTTCGTCAGCCTCGAAACTGTCATTGCCGCCGCCGGCCTGCTGGCGGCGGGCCTGATCGTCACGCTGCTGCTGCGCCGGAATGCCCGTCTGCTCACCGGCGGCCTGCTGCTCACCGCACTGCTGATCAAGACACTGGCGCATGCGCTGCTGATGGGACCGGCGTCGGCTGTGGCGTGGATCACGCCGGGCAACGCCACCGGCATCGCGATCGGCCTGGCGTTGTGGTGGAGCGCCTCCTTCCTGGTGTTTTCGCTGCAACGCGCCGTGGCCGCGCTGGCGCTGCTGTTTGCCACCGTCATGGTCAATGTCGCGCCGGAGAATCCTTATCTGCTCAATATGCTGCAAGTCTGGAATTCGGGGCAATTCCTCAACTTCAACGGCCTGACGCGACTGATCTGTTCGCTGTGGCCTTTCCTCGCCCTGCCCTGGCTGATGATCTACCGTCCGGAACAATACGATGCGCTCGATTACTGACCTCACCACCCTGCGCGATGCGCTGCGGGACTTCTGCGCCGAACGCGACTGGCATCGCTATCACACGCCGAAGAACCTCGTCATGGCGCTCTCCGTCGAAGCCGCCGAACTGGTCGAACACTTCCAGTGGGCGACGCCCGAGGAAAGCCAGAACCTGCCTGCCGAAAAACGCGCCGAGGTCGCCGACGAAATCGCCGACGTGCTGATCTATCTCACCGAACTGGCCGACGTGCTGGGCATCGATCCGATTGCGGCAGCGCGCGAGAAGATAGTCAAGAACGCGGTCAAATATCCGCCCCCTCTATAATTCCGGCACCCGCCAGCGACCGAAAGCCCATGCCATGAGCCATTTCCAGCATCACGTGTTTTTCTGCACCAACCAGCGCGAGGCGGGCGAAGCCTGCTGCAACAATCACGGCGCCACCGACATGCGCGCCTACGCCAAGGACCGGCTCAAGGCGCTGGGCAAGAAGGTGCCGGGCAATGTGCGCATCAATACCGCCGGCTGCATGGATCACTGCGAACAGGGGCCGGTCATCGTGATCTATCCCGAGGCGGTCTGGTACACCTACGTCGATAAGCAGGACATTGACGAGATCATCGATGAACACCTGGTTCACGGTCGCATCGTCGAACGACTGAAGATCGACTGAGTCGTGTCGCGACATGAGCGACTCCTGGTCGACGGGCCGGGCGGCAAGATCGAGGTGTTCGTCGAGGAACACGACAAGCCGCAAGGCATCGCGCTGATCGCCCATCCGCATCCGCTGTTCGGCGGCACGGCGGACAACAAGGTGGTGACCACGCTGGCGCGCGTTTTTCGCGAGCGCGGCTGCATTACCCTGCGACCGAATTTTCGCGGCGTCGGCGGCTCCGAAGGCGAGCATGACCACGGCAATGCCGAGACCGAAGATCTGCTGGCGCTGCATGCCTGGGCGAGGGCAAGGTACGCGGCGCTGCCAATCTATCTGGCTGGTTTTTCCTTTGGCGCCTATGTCATCGCGCGTCTGGCGCAGCGTCTCGCCGCCGCCGGCGATCCCGCTCGCTGGCTGGTTCTGATCGGCACCGCAGCCGGCTTTGTCGAAGGCGCGCGCCGCTATGACACCGGAGCGGTGGCGCCCGACACGCTGGTAATCCATGGCGCTGCGGACGAAACCGTGCGCCTCGAAAATGTTCTGGCGTGGGCCGAGCCGCTGGAGTTGCCGGTCGTCGTCGTGCCCGGCGCCGACCACTTCTTCCACCGCCGCCTGCATCTGATCCGCGACATAGTCCAGCGCGCCTGGCGATAGCGGTTCACCATGCCGAATGATGTCGGGCAGACTGCTAGTCTTACTGCGTCATTAATCATATCTACTCGCGCCGCAGCAAGGACACCGCTGAAGTCTGCAGGGCCGCAGTGTCAGACCACTCGGAATTAGCCACAAAGTGATGCAGCGACTGGTGCTTGGCCGCGACATGAAGCGGGTCAGAACAGGCCGCCAGCGGTTCAACGCTCTTGCGCGCGATCGGCAGCATCAAGCCCCGGCAGTAGTCCTTCAAGCCAGTGCTCCGATCCACATGCCCCAACACTTCGCACAAATGTTCAAGATAACGCTCAAATTCCCCCAGATTTCTCATCACAACCTCCCGCCGACATGGAATGAATACTTATCGGCAGGGTTTCAGTTAATTTGACACAGTAAGACTATGCACCTTGCCACAACTGCAACGTGCTTCGAAAACCTGATGTTCGGTCACCACGTGATGCTGAGCTGAAATATCGAACACTTGGCGAGTCTCGACCACTACTGCATCGATCAAGGGGCGGTCACAGGCGTCACAGTATCTCGGCGGACCATGAGCTTCAATTTGATCGGGGTGCGCTACCTTCCTCAGGGTGTGACCGGGGTGACCTTTCTGGCCGCCCGTGGGCTTCTGTCCCGCCTTGCGTTGCGACTTCGGCTTGGGCCTGTTCAGTCCGTCCGAGGACGACGGCTTGCTGGAGTTGCGGCTGTTCTGCGCCAAGCGCCCTTCCAGTTCGGCAACCTTGGACGTCAGTGCGGCAACTTGCTCCGACAATTGCCAAACCAGCGCTCGCAACGACCACAGCTCGCAAATCAGTCCGTCTTTCTCGGCAACGCTGAGTCGATCAAGATCGGGCAGTTCATCCATGCCCTCTCTTATCGGCTTCCACTGCCGTTCCTCAAACCCGGAGTAGCCATGCTATTCAGGCCTACCTGAGTAGTTACGATTTTTTTGTCTCGGCTCGACACGCGCGACGGCTTGTCTTCCCCATGATCCACCGAGTGGATAAAGGTTCGCCTGGCGGGTGAGTCCCAGCATTCCCATTGCGGGTACGCACCCAGAAAGTCGGCGCTGACGCAACGGCGAGCCGTGCCTACTTGAAGGCAATGATGACCTGATCCACCGCCAGGCTTTCGCCCGGCTTGGCCAGCAATTTCTCCACCACGCAATCGCGTTCGGCCTTGAGCACGTTTTCCATTTTCATGGCTTCGATCTTGGCCAGGATTTCGCCGGCCTTGACCTCCTGCCCTGCGGTGACGGCGATCTGCGTCAGCAGCCCCGGCATGGGCGAGAGCAGAAACTTCGACATGTCCGGCGCGGCCTTGACCGGCATCAACATCTTCAACTCGGCCGTGCGCGCCGACATCACCTGCATGTCGGCCTGTACGCCCCAGTGGAACAGCCGATAGACCAGTCCGCAGCGTTCGATCTGCATGCATATTGGCTGGCTGTTGAGGGTACCGACATACAGCGGATTGCCGAACTGCCAGTTGGAGCGCAACTCGAAGTTCTCGCCGCCAAAGGCGACATCCCAACCGCCTTCCGCTTCGACCACCGTGACCTGATACTTGTCGGCGCCCAGCAGCACGACAAAATCCGCGCCCGGCACGAATTCATGTCCCGGCATCTGGCCGGAAATGCTGGCATTGCGCGCCAGGTACTGGCGATGAATCGCCGCCGCGACAACCACCAGCATCGCCGGATCGTCGTGCGGCACGTCCGCCGCGTTGAAGCCCTTGGGATACTGTTCGGCGATCAGGCCGGTGTCGAAGTCGCCCGAAAGAAAGCGCGGGTTCTGCATCAGCGCCGCCTGAAAGGCGATATTCGAGGACACGCCGCGTATGACGAACTGGTTGAGCGCGTCGCGCATGCGGGTAATCGCCTGATCGCGCGTCGCCGCATGGACGATCAGCTTGGCGATCATCGAATCGTAGAACATCGAAATCTCGCCGCCTTCATAGACGCCGGTATCGACGCGCACGCCATGCACTTCGGGCGGCGGCAGGTACTTCACCAGACGCCCGGTGGACGGCAGAAAGCCGCGGAATGGATCTTCGGCGTTGATCCGGCATTCCATCGCCCAGCCGTCGAGCCTGACCTGATCCTGGGTGAAGGGCAGTTTCTTGCCGGCGGCGACGCGGATCATCAACTCCACCAGATCGACGCCCGTGATCAGTTCGGTCACCGGATGCTCGACCTGCAAGCGCGTGTTCATTTCCAGAAAATAGAAGCTCTTGTCCTTGCCGACGACGAATTCGACGGTGCCCGCGCTCTGGTAGTTCACCGCCTTGGCCAGCGCCACAGCCTGCTCGCCCATGGCGCGGCGCGTTGCCGGGTCGATGAAGGAGGACGGCGCCTCTTCGACGACCTTCTGGTGGCGGCGCTGCAATGAACATTCGCGCTCCCACAGATAAACCATGTTGCCGTGGGCATCGCCGATCAGTTGAATCTCGATGTGCCGTGGCTCCTCGACAAACTTCTCGACGAAAATCCGGTCGTCGCCGAAAGCGTTCTGCGCCTCGGTCTTGCAGGCGGCAAAGCCCTCGTGAGCCTCCTTGTCGTTGAAGGCGATGCGCAGACCCTTGCCGCCGCCGCCGGCGGAGGCCTTGATCATCACCGGATAGCCGATGCCCCTGGCGATTTCCACCGCCCGCTCGGGCGTGTCGATGGCCGCGTTGTGGCCGGGAATCGTATTGACCTTGGCTTCGATGGCCAGCTTCTTCGAGGCGATCTTGTCGCCCATCGCGGACATCGAAGTGTGCTTGGGGCCGATGAATATGATGCCGTTCTCTTCCAGCCGGCGCGAAAACTCCGGATTCTCCGAAAGAAAGCCGTAGCCAGGATGCACGGCCTCGGCGCCGGTCTCTTTGCAGGCAGCGATGATCTTGTCGATCGCCAGATAGGATTCCTTCGACGGCGGCGGACCGACGCACACCGCCTCGTCGGCCATCTCGACATGCCGCGCATCGCGGTCGGCCTCGGAATACACCGCAACGGTGGCAATGCCCATCCGGCGCGCCGTCTTGATGACGCGGCAGGCAATCTCTCCCCGATTCGCGATCAGTATCTTCTTGAACATGTTTGCTCTCCGGCGCTTACAGCGGAATGTTGCCGTGCTTGCGCCACGGATTCGTGATGTCCTTGTTGCGCAGCATGGCCAGGCTGCGGCAGATGCGCTTGCGGGTTTCGTTGGGCATGATCACGTCATCGATAAAGCCGCGCGCGCCAGCGACGAAGGGATTGGCGAACTTGGCCTTGTACTCCGCCTCGCGCGCGGCGACCTTGAGCGGATCGCCCTTCTCTTCGCGGAAAATGATTTCGACGGCGCCCTTCGGCCCCATCACGGCGATTTCGGCCGAGGGCCAGGCGAAGTTGACGTCGCCGCGCAGATGCTTGGAGGCCATCACGTCGTAGGCGCCGCCGTAGGCCTTGCGGGTGATCAGCGTCACTTTCGGCACGGTGCATTCGGCATAGGCATACAACAGCTTGGCGCCGTGCTTGATGATGCCGCCGTATTCCTGCGCGGTGCCCGGCATGAAGCCGGGCACATCGACCAGGGTGATGATCGGAATGTTGAACGCATCGCAAAAACGCACGAAACGTCCGGCCTTGATCGAGGACCGGATGTCGAGGCAGCCGGCCATTACCATCGGCTGATTGGCAACAATGCCCACCGTGCGGCCTTCCATGCGGGCGAAGCCGATCACGATGTTCTTTGCATGATCGGGCTGAAGCTCGAAGAAGTCGGTGTCATCGACCATCTTGAAAATCAGTTCCTTCATGTCGTACGCCTTGTTGGCGTTGTCCGGCACCAGCGTGTCGAGCGAGAAATCGAGGCGATCCGCCGCATCGCCGGTCTCTCTTACAGGCGGCTTTTCCTTGTTGTTGAGCGGCAGGTAGTTGAAGAAACGCCGCAGCAGTTGCAGCGCGTCGACGTCGTTGTCGAAGGCCAGATCGGCAACGCCGGATTTGCTGGAGTGCGTCATCGCGCCGCCCAGCTCCTCGGCGGTAACCTCCTCGTGCGTCACCGTCTTCACCACTTCGGGGCCGGTGACGAACATGTAGGAAGAGTCCTTGACCATGAAAATGAAGTCGGTCATCGCCGGGCTGTACACCGCGCCGCCGGCGCAGGGGCCCATGATCATCGAAATCTGCGGGATCACGCCGGACGCCATGACGTTGCGCTGAAATACGTCGGCATAGCCGCCGAGCGCGGCGACGCCTTCCTGGATCCGCGCGCCGCCGGAGTCGTTGAGGCCGATCACCGGTGCGCCGACCTTCAACGCATGATCCATGATCTTGCATATCTTTTCCGCATGCGCTTCCGACAGGGCGCCACCGAACACCGTGAAGTCCTGCGAAAAGACGAACACCATGCGACCGTTGATGGTGCCGTAACCGGTCACCACGCCGTCGCCGGGAATGTGGTCGTCGCTCATGCCGAAATCGACGCAGCGATGCTCCTTGAACATGTCCCATTCTTCGAAGGTGCCGTCGTCGAGCAGCATCTCGATGCGTTCGCGCGCGGTCAGCTTGCCTTTGCCGTGCTGGGCATCGATGCGCTTCTGTCCGCCGCCCAGCGCAGCGCGGTCGCGCTTTTCATCCAGTTGGCGAATGATGTCGTGCATGAAAATAACCTCCAATGGGGCAGAACTAGGACTCGCGGTTCGCCAGATCAAGCAGATGCCGCGCCGCCGCCGCCGGCGTGGTCGTGCCGGCTTCGACGGCAACCGATAGTTTGGCCAGGGCGGACTTCACGCCGGGGTGCCCGCGAAAATGGCTGCGCAAGCCGGAATCGATTTGCTGCCACATCCACTCCAGCGCCTGGCGTCGTCGCCGCGCCTCGAATTCGCCGCTGGTCGTCAGCGCACACCTGAATGTTTCGATGACCTGCCAGAATTCGGCGAGGCCGTCCTTCTTTGTTGCCGACAGGGTCAGCACCGGCGGTTGCCAGTGGGCGGAGGCCGGACGCAGCATGGACAAGGCCGAACGCATTTGC
Organism: Sulfuritalea sp.; assembly: GCA_023229545.1. Lineage (GTDB taxonomy): Bacteria > Pseudomonadota > Gammaproteobacteria > Burkholderiales > Rhodocyclaceae > Sulfuritalea. The sequence goes on from JALNZB010000042.1 coordinate 15,424, forward strand.
GTTGCGGCAAGCTGCGCCGCCGTCGGGTCGATGTCGGCCTTGTTGAAAACCACCAAGTCGGCGAGCTCCATGATGCCTTTCTTGATCGCCTGCAACTCGTCGCCGGCATTCGGCAGCATCAACAGGACGAATGCATCGGTCATGCCCGCGACAGCCGTTTCCGACTGGCCGACGCCGACCGTCTCGACAATGATGATGTCGTAACCAGCGGCCTCGCACAGCAAAATGGCTTCACGCGTATGTTCGGCCACGCCGCCGAGGCTGCCGGACGCGGGCGACGGCCGGATGAAGGCCTCCGGGCGCTGCCAGAGCAATCCCATGCGGGTCTTGTCGCCAAGAATTGAGCCGCCGGTGACGCTTGAGGAAGGATCGACCGCGAGCACGGCGACGCGATGGCCGCCTTCGATCAGGAACATGCCCAGCGCCTCGATGAAGGTCGACTTCCCCACCCCCGGCACGCCCGAAATGCCGATACGCAGCGAGCAACCGGCATGCGGCAACACTGCTTCGAGCAGTTTCCGGGCGCGCTGGCGATGCTCGGCACGCGTCGATTCCACTAGGGTGATCGCCTTGGCCAGGTCGCGCCGGTTGCCGGCAAGTAAACCGTCGATCAGCGACGCGTCCTGGGCACTCACGCTGACGTGACCCACTTCGGGCATGGACTGCATGGAAAGGTCATACGCTGCCCGGCATATGCGCGGCGCGGATGGCGCGCAACACGTCATGGGCGCATTGCGGAATCGGCGTGCCCGGTCCGAAAATCCCCGCGACGCCGTCCTTGTAGAGTTGATCGTAGTCCTGCGCCGGAATCACGCCGCCGACAAAGACCACGATATCGCGGGCGCCCTGCGCGCGCAGGGCCGTGACCAGCGCCGGCACCAGCGTCTTGTGGCCGGCCGCCAGCGTGGAAACGCCGATGGCATGGACATCGTTTTCGATGGCTTGCCGCGCCGCCTCTTTCGGCGTCTGGAACAGCGGACCGACGTCGACATCAAAGCCGAGGTCGGCGAAGGCCGAGGCGACGACCTTGGCGCCGCGGTCGTGGCCGTCCTGCCCCAGCTTGGCGATCATGATGCGCGGGCGGCGCCCTTCCGCCGCAGCAAAGTTCTCGATCAAATCGCGGATTTCCTTCATCGTGCCGTCCTCGCCGAAAGCTGCACTATAAACGCCCGACACCATCTGGTTGGTGGCGCGGTGGCGACCGTAGATTTTCTCCAGCGCGTCGGAGACTTCGCCCACCGTGGCGCGCACGCGGATTGCCTTGATGGCGAGGTCGAGCAGGTTGCCTGTCTTGCCGCTCGCGGCTGCGGTGAGGGCGGCGAGCGCGGCCTGCACCGCCGCACCGTCGCGCGTTTCGCGAATTGTTTTCAGTCGCGCAATCTGGCTATCGCGCACCGCATGGTTATCCACGTCACGGGTGTCGATTGGCGCCTCTTCCTTGAGCTGGTACTTGTTGACGCCGACGATCACGTCCTTGCCGGAATCGATGCGCGCCTGTTTTTGCGCGGCACAGGTTTCGATCTGCAACTTGGCCCAGCCGCTCTGCACGGCCTGGGTCATGCCGCCCATTTTGTCCACGTCCTCGATGATGCGCCAGGCCTCGTCGGCGATGTCCTGGGTAAGTTTTTCCATCATGTAGCTGCCCGCCCAAGGGTCGATCACGCTGGTGATGTGGGTTTCTTCCTGAATGATGAGCTGGGTATTGCGCGCAATCCGCGCCGAAAACTCGGTCGGCAGCGCAATGGCCTCGTCGAGCGAATTGGTGTGCAGGCTTTGCGTGCCGCCGAACACCGCCGCCATGGCTTCGATGGTGGTGCGCACCACGTTGTTGTACGGGTCCTGCTCGGTCAGCGACCAGCCCGAAGTCTGGCAGTGCGTGCGCAGCATCAGCGACTTGGCATTCTGCGGCTTGAACTCGTCCATGATGCGCCACCACAGCAGGCGCGCGGCGCGCATCTTGGCGATCTCCAGATAGAAGTTCATGCCGATGGCCCAGAAGAAGGACAGGCGTCCGGCGAAGGCGTCCACATCCATGCCGCTGGCAATCGCCGTCTTGACGTACTCGCGACCGTCGGCCAGGGTGAGGGCGAGTTCCAGCGCCTGCGTCGCGCCGGCTTCCTGCATGTGATAGCCGGAAATCGAAATCGAATTGAACTTCGGCATGTGCTGCGCCGTGTAGCCGATGATGTCGGCGACGATGCGCATCGACGGCTCGGGCGGATAGATGTAGGTGTTGCGGACCATGAACTCCTTGAGGATGTCGTTCTGGATGGTGCCGCTCAACTGCGCCTGTGAAACCCCCTGTTCCTCGGCCGCCACCACGTAGCCGGCGAGGATCGGCAGCACGGCGCCGTTCATGGTCATCGACACGGAAACCTTGTCGAGCGGAATGCCGTCGAACAGTATCTTCATGTCCTCCACGGAATCTATCGCCACGCCGGCCTTGCCGACATCGCCGGTGACGCGCGGGTGGTCCGAGTCATAGCCGCGATGCGTGGCGAGGTCGAAGGCCACCGAGACGCCCTGTGCGCCGCCGGCCAGCGCCTGGCGGTAGAAGGCGTTCGATTCCCCGGCGGTGGAGAAGCCGGCGTATTGGCGGATGGTCCACGGTCGCGCCGCGTACATGGTCGCCTGCGGACCGCGCAGGAAGGGCGCGAAACCGGGCAGCGTGTCGGCGTAGGGCAAGCCCTCGACATCGGCCTTGGTGTAGAGCGGCTTGACGGTCAGGCCTTCCGGCGTCACCCAGTTCAGGCGCGTGATGTCACCGTCGGGAGCCGACGCCGACGCCGCCTTGGCCCAGACCTCGATCGATGGAATGCCGACTGCGGGTGCCTTGCTCATGTCTCTTCCTTCCAAGACGCTTGACTTCCTGACGAGGAGCCATGATACTGCATTCATAATTATGAATGCAAGTCCATCGTCGCCTATTCTCGCCACACCCGCCTTGTATGAACAGGTGGCCGAGCGTCTGCGCAGCCGGATCTTCGCACACGAGCTGCCGCCCGGCAGCTGGATAGACGAGCAAGCGCTCGCACTCGAATACGGCATCAGCCGCACGCCGATGCGCGAAGCGCTGAAAGTGCTCGCCGCCGAAGGCTTGGTCGTGCTCAAGCCGCGTCGCGGCTGTTATGTCACCCAGTTGTCGGAACAGGACATCGACGAGGTCTTCCCGGTCATGGCCTTGCTCGAAGGCCGGGTCGCCGAAGAGGCGGCGCGCCGTGCCACCAGCACCGACTTTTCTCGCCTGGCGGCGATCCACGAGGAACTCGAACGGCATGCCGCGGTCAACGACACCGACCGCTTCTTCGAGACCAACCAGCGCTTTCACGCCGCCTTGCAGGAAATCGCCGGCAACCGCTACCTGGCGCAGTTGATCGACGATGCGCGCAAGGTCATCAAGCTCACCCGCCGCGATTCGCTGCGGCTGGAGGGTCGCCTCAGGCAGTCGCTGGCGGAGCATCGCGAAATTCTCGAAGCGTTGCGCCTGAAAGATGCGGCCCTGGCCGGGCAGCGCATGCACGATCATCTGCTTTCCGGGCGCGCCGCGCTGGCACGGCTGGCGACCTCGATCTGATAAGACCGGAATTTCGCAGACGAAGTCTTCGAACTTGCCGCTGGGCGCGCGTTGACAACCGTCTGCACCAAAATTGGCTGGGTGGCCAGGCAAATAAAGGTCGAGCCCGAGCAGGGCAAACCCGGAATAGCATGAAGACCCTGCACCTATAAAGTCGGCGCCAGCGCTACGACAACCCGCTTTGCGGACTTGGAACGCCGCTTCGCAGGCAGGTCACATCTTGCATTCGGAACTGTCGCCCTTGCCGATGCCCTTGCCGCCGCCCTTGTTCTGCGAGATCGACGTCGGCATCGTGACCTGGATGCCCTGTTGCGGCGGCACGACTGCCGGTGGCGTGCTGGGGTTCGCGACAAAGCCGAACTGCCCGGCGTTGATCTGCACCGTGCCGGCGCTATTGCTCATGGTGATGGCGCCATTCGTGACATCGACATGCAGCCCGTTAGGCGGCGGGCTACCGCCGGTGGTAGGCACGCCACCACAGTCGTTCTGGCATAGCAGGGCGCCGAAATGGGTGCCGCGAATGCCGATGGTCGCGGTTTCGGTCTGAAAACTGACCTTCTCGCGGTTGCGTTTGCCGATCAGGCCGGTCACCGCCCGCAGACCGCCCTTGAACATGTTCATGACGATGTTGTCACTTTCGGGCTTGGCGGCGTTGTAGGCGTAGGTCTCGATCTTCAACTGCGTACCTGGGCGCAACACCACTTCGCCGCCATCGGCGAACTTGACCCGTGCGTAGGTTTCGGCTTCCGTGCTCAGCGTATCGCCCTCGGCCACCTCGGACTTCACCGAAAGCAGCTTTCTGGTGCCGTCGGCCCGCTTGGCCGAGAGCGTTCCCGAAAGGTGCGTAACCTGCCCCGCCGTAGCGGACTGCGCGACGGGAACCCAAAGCAAGCCGAGAGCCAGCACGGCAACCGCCGCCTGCATCCTCGCGCCTACCGGCTTACGTGCACTGGGCGACTTTCTTCTGGGCTGGCTTTTCATCTTTCTTCTCTTCCTTGGCTTCGTCCGACTTCTTGTCTTTCTTGTCCTTCTCGTCCTTCTTCTCGTCCTTCTTCGCCGACGCGGTGGTGGTGCTCTTCTCCTCCGGCTTGGTCTCGGCCGCAGGCTGGTCGCCATTGGTAGTAGTGGTGGTGGTAGTGGTGCCGGACGAACCGCCAGTCGTAGCGCCCGTCGTGCCCGTTGTGCCTGTCGTGCCACTTCCCGACTCAGCGCCGAAGGTGCCTTCGGTGCCGCCTGTTGTGCTTGTCCCAATGCTGGTCAGCGTTACCGGCGTGCCGGTGCTGGTCGTGTCCGTCGGGGGAGGCGGTGGAGGGGGGTTGCTGCTGTTGGTTGGTGTCGTGGTTGTCGAGGCGTTGTCAATCGCAGTAATTGTTTGGTTTACCGCCGCTTGCGTCTCGGTTGTTGGCGTTGAATTGGTGACTACCGTTGAGCCATTGGTTACGCTAAAGTTGCCACCCACATTAACATCCAGCAGGGTGACATTAGTGGTCAATTGAAGGTTGCCACCCGCATTGATGAACGCGCTCGAACCCATCAGGTTAACACCGACAAAGCCGACTGTTGGCGCTATTGATCCTCCCGCATCGAGGGTGATGCTTCCGATTCCCGCATTGAGGCGGGCGAGCGTCAGATTCCCTGCCGGCGCGGCGTAAACAATACCGCCAGCGCTTGACAGGGTTTGAGCTGCCGCCGTCATCAGGATGCTCCCTTGAGTTGCCCCCACCTCGACGTTGGTGCCCGAAATATTGGCCGATTGCATCACGTTGTTGTAAGCAGAAACCAACACCGCACCGCTTGGCGCGCTGACGGGACCCTGAATGAAAATTGAGCTGTTGCCTGCATCGACCGTGTTGGCCTGTAACGACACGCCGGTACCTCCTTGAACCCCGCCGCTACCGATGGTGATGGGACTGTGGGCATTCAGGGTAAGTTGCGTTCCTGCGCTGAGTTGAGTAGCGGCGGTAGTGATGCCGCCGAAGCTTTCCAAGTGCAATCGACCCGCACTCGAACCCGTCACGTTGACCAGCCCGGTGTTGTAGATCCAGGCGTCACCGGCCCGATTGGTAATGCTTAAGTTATTGGTTGCAGTCTGTAGCATGTCGCCAACCGCACCTATGCCGTTGGCGTCAAGCGCTATGCTGTTGGCGGTCTGCACCCAAGTTCCGCCCGCAGTGGTACCGGACAGCGAGCCTGTGGCGGTGACCGACAATGCGCCGGCAGTGGCAATGCGACCCAGTTGCAGGTTGCCGGTATGGTTGATGCTAACCGGGCCGCCGACATCAATGGTGCCGGCGCCGTTCATAGTCATCGACTGCGAGACCGTCAGGCCACCCGTGCCGCGCAAGTCCCCAGCACTTTGCAGCCAAGTCGGCACGGTCAGCGTCCCGTTGTTCACGGTCAAGGTACCGCCAGACAGGGTCAGGCTGTTGAGAATCGGGGCATCGGCTGTGGTGGCGCTGTAGTCATAGGTGACCGTACCGCTGCCGAGCGTAACCGCAGCCACATTGGCACGGTCGGGGAGCGCGCCGCCAACCCAGTTGGCGGCAGTTGACCATAGCGTATTGCCGCCGGCGCCGGTCCATGCGACGGAGGCCAGTTGGGTGATGTCGGCACTGAGGCCGCTGGGCTGGCCGAGCAGCGTGTAGTTGCCGGCGTCCGTGCCGCTGAGGCTGAGTGCCGCCGTCACTGTCTTGCCGGTACCCACGTTCT
>JALNZB010000043.1 GCA_023229545.1 Sulfuritalea sp.
AGCTGTCGATGGCGGAACTGGACAAGCTGTTCATGCGCGGCAGGTAATGCCACAACCCCCGGCGATAATTCTCATCGGGCCGACAGCCAGCGGCAAGACCGCGCTGGCGTTCGAACTGGCGACGCGATTCCCCTGCGACATCGTCAGCGTCGATTCGGCGCAAGTATTTTGCGACATGAACATCGGCACCGCCAAACCCGACGCCGAGACGCTGGCGCGCTTTCCGCACCGGCTGATCGACCTGATCACGCCGGAGGAGCGTTATTCGGCGGCGCAGTTTCGCGCCGACGCCCTGCGCGAAATGGCCGCGATCACGGCGGCGGGCCGCATTCCGCTGCTGGTGGGCGGCACCATGCTGTATGTCAAAGCGTTGCGCGACGGACTGGCCGACCTGCCGCAGGCCGACGCCGCGCTGCGCGGCCAGATCGATGCGGAAGCCGAGGCGCGCGGCTGGCCGGCGCTGCATGCCGAACTGGCGCGGCTCGATCCGGACACCGCCGCGCGCCTAAAGCCGACCGACGCCCAGCGCATCCAGCGCGCCGTCGAAGTGCTGCGCCTGACGGGGCGCACGCTGGGCAGCTTCTTCGCCGAACAGAAGGACAGCATCCTGCCCTTCCGCCTCCTGACGCTGGCACTGGTGCCGGCGGATCGCGGCGAGTTGCATCGGCGCATCGAACAGCGCTTCGACGCCATGCTGGCGGCGGGTCTGGTCGACGAAGTGGCGATGCTGCGCGAGAAATACCGGCTCGACGCCTGCCTGCCCTCGATGCGTTGTGTCGGTTATCGCCAGGTGTGGGACATGCTCGAAGGGAACATGCCACAAGCCGAGTTGCGCAATCGCGGCGTCTTCGCCACCCGCCAGTTCGCCAAGCGGCAACTGACCTGGCTGAAGAGCATGGACGACTTGCAGATCGTCGATCCGCTAATCCCGGATTCGACAGCAAGGGCGCTGGCGGCAGTCGAGGGACACCTGCAAGAGTCGGCGCTGGCGGCACGGCGAGCGGGATGATATCGAGTTCGGAAACAGGACAATATGCCGATATGATGTCGTAAATTGCGACATCAAACGTCGTGTGAAAAGGGGCCAGGCTCGAATTGAATTTGCATAGCCGTTAAAGTCGTCGCTGATGCGCTCTGCGTACCTGAGATTCCGCTTCGCGGGCAGGTAACGCCGATTCGAACGTCGACCATTCTGTGTTGTTTTTGGGTTAGCCGAAAAGTTCGCTATGGGAGCCGAGCCGGGCCAGAATCAGCCGGTCGTCGCCGTCTTTCCTGTAAACCAGAAGCAAGTCGGGCTTTACGTGGCACTCCCGACAGCCCGCCCATTCGCCGGTCAGGCTGTGGTCACGATGGCGGGCGTCCAGGAGCTGGTCGGTAGCCAGAGCGACGAGAACGGGCCTTAGAGCGTCGTCAAGGGCTGCCTGGCGCCCGGCCTTGGCCTCGCGCTTGTAGTCGCGCCGAAACGAGCCTGGCCTATCAATCGTCCGCATGCAGGTCGGCCATCAGGGCGTCGACCGTCGCGAAGTTCTTGACCTTCCCCGCCGCAATCTCCGCCAGGGCTTTGCGGCTGCTCTTGCTTGGCACCTTCACCTCGAAGGGCAGGCGGTGCTCGTCGGCTATACGCAGCATAAGCAGGCGGATGGCGTCGGAAATGGAAAGGCCCATCGCTTCCAGAGCGGCGGCGGCCCGTTCCTTGGTGGCCGTGTCGATTCTGGCCCTAACGTAGGTGTCTGCCGTGGTCATGGGGCGGTTCCTCCTAAACCATCATTGTAGTCGCAACGAAGCCACATTTCAGAATTATGGGGGACCCAATTGGGCTCCATTTAGTAGTAGTCGGCGCTGGCGGTACGGCGGTTGCGCGCCGACTGGCTTCAAACGACGATGGTCTGCGCCTGTCCCTCGCCGCGCGCCTCGATGCGCCCGATCTGGTAGACCTTTTCGCCCGCCGCGCCAAGCAGTTGCATGGCGCTGCCGGCATCGGCCTCGGCGACAATCACCACCATGCCGATACCGCAGTTGAAGACGCGATGCATTTCGGCGTCGGCCACCCGGCCTTCCCTTTGCAGCCACTGAAACAGCGGCGGCAGCGGCCAGTGCTGCCTGTCGATGATCGCCGTCAGATGATCGCCCAGCACCCGCGGAATGTTCTCGGTCAGCCCGCCGCCGGTGATATGCGCCATGCCTTTGACATTAACCCCCTGCATCAGCGCCAGCAGGGACTTGACGTAAATCCGCGTCGGCGCCATCACGGCGGCGGCCAGCGGCACGCCGCCCAGGTCCAGCGCCAGATTGGGCTGCGCCCGCTCAAGGATCTTGCGGATCAGCGAATAACCATTCGAGTGCGCGCCGGAGGATGCCAGACCCAGCACCACATCGCCCGGCCGGATCGATTTGCCATCGATGATCCTGGACTTTTCCACCGCGCCGACGGCGAAGCCGGCGAGATCGTATTCGCCATCTGGATACATGCTGGGCATTTCCGCCGTCTCGCCGCCGATCAGCGCGCAACCCGCGATTTCGCAACCCCTGGCGATGCCTTCGACCACCGTGGCCGCCGTGTTGACATCCAGCCGACCGCAAGCGAAGTAATCGAGAAAAAACAAGGGTTCGGCGCCCTGCACCAGAATGTCATTGACGCTCATCGCCACCAGGTCCTGGCCGACGGTATCGTGGCGGTTCCACTGGAACGCCAGCTTGAGCTTGGTGCCGACGCCATCGGTGCCGGACACCAGCACCGGCTCGCGAAACTTCTTCGATATCTCGAACAGCGCGCCGAAGCCGCCGATACCGGCCAGCACTTCCGGTCGCATGGTGCGTTTCGCCGCCGGCTTGATGCGTTCGACCAGCGCATCGCCGGCATCGATATCCACTCCGGCATCGCGGTAGGTGAGCGGGGATGAGGAAGAGGTGAAGGCAGTCAAGATAAAGTCCTTGAAGACGCGGGCGGAATGAACGACGGCAGCGCGGTTTGCCGCCGAATGGGCGATAATCCTCGCTGCCAACCACAGCTAAGCCGCGAATTTTACCGGAAATGACCTCGCCCCTCGAAGCCAACCGCAGTGATCGTTTGCAAGCCAGCCTGTGGATAGCGACCGGGCTGGGGATTCTCGTCCTGTTGTATGCGCTCTCGCCGATTCTCACGCCTTTTCTGCTGGCGGCCATCCTCGCCTATATCTGCAACCCGGTAACCGACCGCATCGCGCGCTGGGGCTTGCCGCGCATTCTGGCCGTAGTCCTCGTCATGCTTGGACTGGCTGCGTTGAGCGCCGGCCTGGTCCTCATCATCCTGCCGCTGCTGTATGAGGAAGCCACCGTACTCGCCGCGCGAGCGCCGGAGGCGCTGACCCTGGCCAACGAAAAACTGGCGCCCTGGCTGCTGGACCATTTCGGAGTTCGAGTGCACTTTGATTCCGCCTCGCTGCAGAGCCTCGCCGCCGGCAACTGGGAAACCGTGCAAGTCATTCTTGAGCGAATCTACAGTTCGCTGAAGATTGGCGGCGTGGCCCTGGTCGGCCTCGCCATCAACCTGATGCTGGCGCCGGTAGTGATGTTCTACCTGCTGCTCGACTGGCACAGCATGAGGGCACGCATGAGCGGCATCATTCCGCGCCCCTGGCATGGCAAGCTGATGCGCATGGCGAACGACATCGATGTCGTGCTTTCGCAATATCTGCGCGGCCAGATCCTGGTCATGGCGATCCTCGCCGCCTATTACTGCGTGGCGCTATGGCTGGCCGGCATTCCCTCTGCGCTGTCCATCGGCATCGTCACCGGCCTGCTGATCTTCATACCCTACCTGGGATATGCGACGGGTTTGATCCTGGCGCTGCTGGTCGCCACGCTCCAGTTTGCCGGCTGGGGACCCATCGTCGCCGTGCTGATCGTGTATGGCATCGGCCAGGTGCTGGAAGGCTTTCTGCTCACGCCATTTCTCGTCGGCGAGCGTATCGGCCTGCACCCGCTGGCGGTGATCTTCGCCTTGATGGCCTTCGGCCAGATCTTCGGCTTCTTCGGCATCCTCGCCGCCTTGCCGGCTTCGGCCGCGTTGCTGGTTGGCCTGCGCGAGGTTCGCGCGCTGTATCTCGCCAGCCGGTTTTATCAGGGCCGCTAACGCTCATGACAGCAAGCTCCACCCACCGATGATGAAACACGCGAAGGGCAAATTGAAGACCCGCCCCCCCATCCCCCCTCCCGGGGGGCTACTGATCGGCTCGCTTCGCTCGACTATCACCCGTCGCTCCGAACGAGTTATTTCACGCTAAATGGCTACACCGCAACGACAGTTGCTGCTCGATCTGAAACCCGAGCAACCACCCACGCTCGACAACTTCGTCGTCGGCGCCAACCGTGAACTGGTGGCGCGCCTGCGCGGACTGAGCGACACCGGCAGCTTCGAGGCCATGTACATCTGGGGGCCGCAGGGCTGTGGCAGGAGTCACCTGCTTGAGGCCACCGCCGAGGCCGCGCGTGCGCGGCGACCCGTCATGTTTCTGCAAGGCGCTGAAGCCGGCGCCGAACTGGCGCTCGCTACCGGCAGCCTGCTGGTGATCGACGACGTGCAGCAGCTCGGCGCCGACGCCCAGATCGCCCTGTTTCGCGCCTTCAATGCCGCGCACTTCCTCGGCCTCGCCCTCCTCCTCGCCGGCAACGAGCCGCCGCTGCGACTGGAACTGCGCGAAGATCTGCGGACCCGCATCGGCCAGACCCTGATCTACGAAATCCAGGCGCTGTCCGACGAAGAGAAAGCCGCCGCCCTGCGCCGCCACGCCATCGAGCGCGGCATGCTGATGGATGCCGGCGTGGTGCACTACCTGCTGCGCCACGGCCGCCGCGACCTACCCTCGCTGATGGCCATGCTCAACGCCCTCGACCGCGCCTCGCTGGAACAAAAACGCCCGCCCACCCTGCCCCTGCTGCGCGAACTGATGCAGACCTCGCTCGACCTTGACAAGGAATCCGATCCGTCATGAACCTCGCCCTCTTCGATCTCGACAACACGCTCATCTCCGGCGATTCGGATTTCGAGTGGGCGCAATTCCTCATCGGCAAAGGCGTGCTCGACCGCGAAGTGCATGAAGCGAAGAACGTCGAGTTCTATGAGCAATACAAGGCCGGCACACTGGACATTCATGCCTTTCTCGATTTCCAGCTCGCGCCGCTGTCGCGCCATTCGCGCGCCGAACTCGAGGCCTGGCATTTGCAGTTCATTACCACGCGCATCCGGCCCCTCATCGGCGCCGCTTCTCGCGAGCTGGTGGCGAAGCACGCCAGGCGGGGCGACCTGCTCGCCATCGTCACCGCCACCAACAGCTTCGTCACCGGACCCATCGCGCGCGAGTTCGGCATCCCGCACCTGATCGCCACCATACCCGCCCAGGAGAACGGTCGCTTCACCGGCCAGCCGCGCGGCCTGCCATCCTTTCGCGAAGGCAAGATCGCGCGCGTCGAGGCCTGGCTCGAATCGCTCGGCCTGTGGCTCGGCGGCTTCGAGCAGAGCTGGTTCTACAGCGACTCGCACAACGACCTGCCCTTGCTGGAAAAAGTCACGCATCCGGTAGCAGTCGACGCCGACGCCACGCTGACGCAAATCGCCACCCAGCGCGGCTGGCCGCGAATCAGCCTGCGCGACTAGCAGGACTCCCGCGCGCGCCGACTTCCGCCGCACGCATGGCATATCAACAGCGGGGATCGATTCGGGTATACTCCGCCCCCTGCAAACGGCAGCGGGCCACAAACCCATCGCCGTTTTCGGAGACGTGGCCGAGTGGTCGAAGGCACGCCCCTGCTAAGGGCGCATCTGGGCAAAACCTGGATCCAGGGTTCGAATCCCTGCGTCTCCGCCAGAACGTTAAAACCCGCACACCGCAAGGCTGTGCGGGTTTTTTACTTTTATACCATACCAATCCAAGGTAACGCAGAGTTCCTGACTATTCTCGCCACGGGGACAATAATTGTCCCCGTATTGCCCCCGTTGTACCCTTCTAATCGGCATGAATGGCTGTTGGCGCTGGCAATCAGATCAATGGTTGAGCGTCTGCCGCTCAAAATTGAGAACTTACCCGGCCATTCAGTCGCTCGCAATCCGCATTGAATGCAGTAGGGATATCCCTACCACTTTGCCATCCTGCCTTACGCATAATTCATCCTCGCCTGATTGTTTGGCGGCGTCGATTTGGGCAACCTACGCGCTCCGAAGATTTAATGCCAATCAAGAGCCACACTCGCAAGCCGTCATCGAGGCTGCTTGTGACTTAGCGAGGAACTGTTCCTCACATGCACGTAACGCAGAAGCAAGGGAGCGCATATGGACTGGATAACGTTAATCTACGTGGTCAGCAGCGTTCAGGCGGTCGCGATTGCCACAACCATCGTGTATAGCTATGCCCTGTTTTGGCACTCGCCAGACCGAGTATGTCAATGCGATAGCTAGTAACTTTGTATTGCCCATCGGCGACAAGACGGGAACTCAAGCGGCATCCCGCGCGGGGATCGCCAGAGGGTCGCCGAAAGAACGGGCGATGCTGTAGAACTCCATCAGATCACTCACCGCCGGGCTGGGGGCGACGATTCGCAGTTCCGTGCCTTGTTTCATGCCTTCTTGTTTAGTCAGCATCGGCAATTGGATGCTGGCGGTGTCGATCTCGGCCATCTGTCGTGCCGAGTTCAGGATATGACATTATCACTGCTTTGATTTGCAAGACCAGGCCGCCCGTTGAGTACATTGCGTGCATGCGATGCCTTCTCGATCTTTCGGCGCCGGTAAGTACGTGAGGTCGCGGTGCTTCCTTTCCCCTGCCGACTTCATATACAGGACGCATGGGACCGTTGCGGCTTCTGCGCCACTCGGCAATATGGATTTTCCGTTGCGAAACGAGGGACTCAAGGTATCCAGCGTTCTTGACCGTGTTCAGAGAAAGCTCCGCGATCATTGCGGCCTGCCGGTAATCGATCGGGCCGTAATCCCTGATTGCATCCAGCAGGCGCACCATTCCCGGCGCCTCACGATTCTGTACCGTGGCCTTGGGGCGCACGCAATCTTCGCCGCCACCGGCGCTGTAAAGCGGCGTCGAAAACCTACCCGAGGGATTCCTCAACCAACCTGAGATATGGATCAAACCAGACTCCTTCATGGTTTTCAGGTAGCCGCCGCCGGAAAGCGTCGTCTTGCCGACGAATGCGCGCTCGGCGATCTGGCTCCTGGTCAATCCCGGCGACTCGAGCAGCACCTTGACGATTCGTTTGAATGCCGTGTTTGCCATGTTCAGGAGTCCTCTAGAACAACTCGACTTTCGCAAGCATCGGCTCAGCGCTCGTTGTCATGCCGACCGCCTTGCCGTAATCGTCGCGCCGGGAACCCCAAGGACCTGAGCATTGCCAGGCTGCCGCCTGTCATGAACGAAATTCGTTAGCCAATGACTTCAACTCTTGAGCCAAACTTGCCAACTGGGTGCTGACGTTCTGTGTCTCACGAGCGCCTGCGGAAGTCTGTTGAGCAAACTCGCCGATATTGCCGACGCTGGCGGAGATGTTATCGGCCGCCTGGCTCTGCTCGCTGGTACTGGCGGCAATCTGGGTGCTCATGTCGGCGATCGTCGCCACCGACGCCGATATCGAGGTCAGTGCGCCGACGTTGTCCTCGACACGACCGACGCTGTCATGCGTCTTCTTCTCGGCGTCGAGAATCGCGACCGAAGCCTGCTGGGCGCTCTCCTGAACCTTGGCGATGATTTTCTCGATTTCCGCCGTTGCCTTCTGGGTGCGTTGCGCCAGCTCGCGGACTTCGTCGGCCACCACGGCAAAACCGCGGCCTTGCTCGCCGGCGCGGGCTGCCTCGATGGCGGCATTCAGCGCCAGCAGGTTGGTCTGCTCCGCAATTTCGCGGATCAGTCCGATGACACTCCCGATCTCCCGGCTTTCGGTATCGAGACGACGGATGACCTGGGCCGCATTCTCCAACTGGTCCGACATGGCGCTGATCGTAATGCGCGACTCGGCGGCGGTGCCCGCGCTTTCCCTGGCCATGCCGTCGGCTTCACGGGCCGTCGTCGCGGCATCCTGAGTCAAGCGCGCCACGCCCTGGATCGCCGTCGTCAGTTGCTGGAGCGTGGTGCCAAGGCGCTCGGTATCGCCGAGCTGCTGATCGACGCCCTGCTGGGTGCGGGCGGTGACGCCCACCATCTGAATCGCCAGCGTGGCGAGTTGCTCGGTGGCCCTATGCACCTGATGGATGGATCTGGCGAAGCGATCCATCATGTCGTCGAAGGCGCGTGCGGCATCGCCAATTTCGTCGTCAAGGTCGCAATGCACGCGCAAGGAGAGGTTGGAATCTTCGCGCACACGAGTCATGGTGGCGGACAACTGGTTGAGCGGACGGGACACCACGCGACGCAACCAGAACACCAGCGCACCCATGCCCAGCAGGAACAACGCAATGTGCATGCCCGTGCTGATGATGTCGTCGTGACGGATGCGCGCATCCATCGGGCCGAGGTCGTAGCTGATGCGTACCACGCCGAGGACGGTACCGACGGGCGCGTTGATGTGGCAGGTCATGCAATTGACGCCGCGAGTGTTCGTGGATGCCTTGAAAGGGCGAATTACGGTCAGCCGGCGCTTCCCGCCATCTTCGTCGATCCTGGCGATTTCATTACCTTCGAGAGCCTGCTTGTCCATGTCGTCGGTCGGCTGATCGGCGGGCAAGCCGTCACCGAAGAGTGCGCGCACGGCGGGACTGCGCACGATGCGCGCCTCCAGCACGTTCGCCTGGTCCAGCGTCGATTTGCGCAACTCCTCGCGCGCCTCCATGCGGCCGGTCAGCATCAGTTTGTTGGCACCGTCGAAGTAGGTATCGGCCAAATCCCTCACGTGTTCGGAGACGAACGCCTCGCCCATGTGGCGCGTCGAGATATGGGTATAGAACAGGCTCGCCCCAAGCGTGACCACGAAGATCGCGGCGCTGAAAGCGATGATCTTGGCCGCCACCGACTTGGCGCGGCGCGACTTATCGCTCTTGCTCACCATACTGAAATCCTCTTTGACAGAAAACACGGATCACCCATTGCGTTAACTCTGATGTTCATCATCGCTAGCTATTCCAGCTAATCCATCCATGACAATCACTCGGTTGCGGCCACCCGTCTTTGCCGCGTAAAGTTGTTTGTCAGCCTGACTTATCACTTCCTGGGCGGTCAGCATTTCAGAGACAGTCGTTGTCACCACGCCAAGACTGGCGGTCACATGGTCGGCAACCGACGAAGTGCGGTGGGGAATCGCCAGTGCCTCGATTCCTGCCCGGATACGTTCGGCGATCAGTTCTGCGCCCTGAGCGTCTGTTTCGGGAAGGACGATGCAAAACTCTTCACCGCCATATCGGGCCACCAAATCGGGAGTACGGTTAATCAATCCGGCGAGCAACTCGCCGACCCGGCGCAGGCACTCATCGCCGCCTGGGTGACCATAGGTGTCGTTAAACTTTTTGAAATAATCGACGTCCAGCATAATTAACGAGAGCGGTGCGCCCGATCTGCGCAGGCGAAGAAACTCGGCATTCAACACGTCGTCGAAGTGGCGCCGATTGGCCAAACCCGTCAGCCCATCCTGCAAGCTGAGCACGGCCAAACGGTCGTTGACGGCTTTAAGTTCAAAGGTCCGTTCCGCCACTCGATGTTCCAGCTTTTCGCGTTCCACAGACAGTTCGTCCAGCGCACGACGGCGCCCACGCGCAATATGGAGCAACAAGGCAATCAGCAGGGTTTCGACGATCAGCAAAGCAGTCACGCCGATGATTTGCCAACGATAGGCATCCCAGAGAGAAAACGGGCGATTGATGATGTTTGCATTGACCGGCAACTGGCTTGCTTTGATGCCGAATCGCTGCATGACTGCGTAATCGAAAATGTCGGAGGTCGGCGTCGTCATGATGACGGGAATCGCATCCGCCGACGTGCCGTCTAGTATGCGCACGGCAATCCCGGCGGCGGCCCGCCCCTGTTCCAGGCCGGTAATGATGTGTCCGCCGATAACGCCACGGTTCAGGTGAAAATCCCAGAAGGTATAGACAGGAAAAGGGCTCGCTGTGGTGATCAGGCGACCGTTTTCGGACGGTGTTAACGCACGACCGGCGCCTTGGTCGCGCGCTTGGCCACTGAGAAACAGCAGGGTGTTGCTCGGAAATTGGCGGAGGCGCTGGCGAATCTCCTCGACCGAGGCATCTTTCATAACAACAACGTCGAAACGCTCCCGCAGCCGGGGAAACACCGAGTGCTCGGCCACTTCACCGATACGCTTGCTGCTGGCTTCGCCGGTGGAAATGACAAATACCAAGGTACGGGTGTCGGGATGGACATGCAGCGCCATGGCGACTGCGTCCTCAATCGCGGTTTCCTCGTTAATGCCGGTGATGTTTTTGTGTCCCTTCAGGACATCGGGCCGGAAGTTGTTGTACCCGGAAAATACAATGGGCAGACCGGGAAACAGGCGCTCCCGATACTTGATCGCGAAATCAAACGCCGCATTGTCGGACACCACCACCACATCGGGGCGGTAGTTGGCGTATTTGGCGGCCATCGACTGCGCGAGCGGCTCAATCTGGGAACCATAGGCGAAGCGGCGACTGTCGAGATATTCGATTGACAACTCAAGATTCTTGCCGGATGCCTCCAGGCCTTCCCGCAATCCTTGTTCGATGCCGTCGCTCCAGGAGTAGCCACGGTGGTACGAGTTGATATAGACAACGCGCTGCACCGCGTTATCGGCGGCAAGGGCTTCCGATGTGTCTTGCAGCGCGGCAAGAGCCGCCAATACCACTACCGCTAACAAATACAAACGACAGGTCATGGACAACTTTCAATGAAATACCGGGGGAGCGACAAGCTGCGTTATTCGCCCATGCCGCATTGCGGACTATTTGGGTGCCGTTAGGCGAGCCCATACTTGGTAGACGGCGTCGCCGCTGGCGAACGCTGAGATCGAAGTAAATACGTCTCGTTTCAGGGTGCGGGACACAATGGAAACTTTGTACTCCGGCACAAGCTTCGTCACACCGAGTTGGGGACTTGAAGAGAGATCGTCGCCTGGCTGAAACTTCATGGATACACGCGCATCGACTTCGTTCGACCGGCTGGACAGAGTATCGATGTGGAGTTGCAATCCATTCTGGCTGTAGTCGATATTTTCGATCATCCGCTCGACGACTTGCGTGCACGAGTGCCGCTTGCACGCCATGATGAAAACGTCGTAGTCGAAACCGGCCGCGTTCGCCGGCAACCACGACGCGGCAAGTAAGATGGATAGCAGAAATCTGATGGTCATCATCGCTAGTTACTCCTTATGGGCATCCTGGGATTGTTGTCAATTTCGATTGGAATCTCCGCTACGCTACGCGCCCACATCGGCGAGTCGCGGCTCATCCACATACATCAATGGAGAAAACAGTTCGTTCTGCGGCAGTTTTGCGAGTGGCAACAGCGCCTCGAACTGCGCTTGCGGCATGGCCTTGCCGTACAACCAGCCCTGCCCGATATGACAACGGTGGCTCTTGAGGAATTTCTCCTGGTCGGCGGTTTCCACGCCCTCGGCCACCAGCTTCAGGTGCAGGCTGCACGCCATCGAAATGATCGCCTTCACCAGTTCCGCCGCATCCTGCTCGGTCATAATGTTGCACACGAAGGAGCGGTCGATCTTGATCGACTCCACCGGGTAGCGGTTGAGGTAGCCGAGCGAAGAGTAGCCGGTGCCGAAATCGTCGATCGACAGGGCTACTCCCATTGCGGCAATCTCCAAGAGCATGCCGTGGATGCCATCGCTGTCGTCCAGCAGCAAGCTCTCGGTGATCTCACACTCGATCCACTCGGGCCGGCAACCTGTTTCATTCAGCATACTGCGGATCGTCCCTACCAGGTCGTTCATGCGGAACTGCCGCGGCGACAAGTTAACCGCCACCCGGACGATACCGTCCACGCGGTGCTCGTTCCAGCGGCGGGCCGTCTGGCAGCCCGTGCGCAGTACCCATTCGCCGATGGGTACGATCAGGCCGGTATCCTCGGCGATGCCGATGAACTTGTCCGGCATCACCAGGCCGCGCTCGGGATGATTCCAGCGCAGCAAGGCCTCGGCGCCAATCAGCCTGCCCGTCGCCAGGTCGATCTGCGGCTGGTAGTAGAGTTCCAGCTCGCCGTTCTTTTCGGCCTGACGCAAATGCGCATCGAGCGAGAGTCGCGCGGATGAGCGCTCGGTCAGCTCCGCCGAATAGAACTGGAAGTTGTTCCGCCCCAGGCTCTTGGCGTGATACATCGCCGAATCCGCGAAACGCAAAAGTTCGTTCGCATCGCTGCCGTCGCTCGGGTAGAGCACGATGCCGATGCTGCAAGTGACGAAAAGTTCCCGCTCCTCCAGGTGGTACGGCGAGGCAAAAGCCTCAATGATCTTGCGCGCGATGTTGCCGAGGTCGGCACCCTCGCGAATGTCCGGCAGCAGGATGGCGAACTCGTCGCCGCCCAGCCGCGCCACGGTGTCATAGGCACGCACGCACTCGGTCAGGCGCGTCGCCGCCTCGCGCAGCAAGTGGTCGCCGAGAGCGTGGCCGAGCGTATCGTTGATCGCTTGGAAGTGATCGAGATCGAGCACCATGAGGCCCATCAAATCCTTGTGCCACAAGGATTCCGTAATGGTCTGACCGATACGGTCGCTGAACAGCGCACGGTTCGGTAGCCCGGTCAGGGTGTCGAAGAAGGCCAGCGAATGAAGCTGCTGCTGGTAGCTGCGCAGTTCGGTCACGTCCTGGGTCGCGGCGATGAAGCGCAACACGGCGCCGTCCGCGCCGTACTCGACGCGCACGCGACTATGCACCTGGCGACATCCCTTACCGTCGTCGACGCAGTGCTCGATGGAAAACTCATCCAACTGGTTGGCCCCGGCCCGCCGTACCCGCTCCAGAATGCCATTCCCGTTGGCGTCGGTCACGAGATCGGCAAGCTCTTCGGGCGTCGGATTCCAGCCTTCCGGCTTGCCGAAGATGCGCAGAGCCTCGCGGGAAAAACTGGCCCGCCGGCTGGCGCAATCCCATTCCCAATGACCGACGTGCGCCAGTTGCTGGGCTTCCTCCAACTGACGCTGACTTTCCTTCAGCGCCTTGAACTCCGCGCTATTGGCCGTGATGTCCCGTGCCTGGGCAATGGTGCCGATCCACTTGCCCTCCGCGTCCAATAGCGGCGTCACAGCCCAGGAACAGGTCAACTCCAGCCCTCCCCGCGCGATATTCTCGGTCACGACCTGGAAACCCTCGCGTTTTGCCATCACGCGCTGCCACTGTTCCGCCGCCTGTTCGCGACGAGCCTCCGCGAAGATGAGGTCGATCACGGTACTCCGCCCAATCACCTCGGCGCCGCTATAACCAAACATGCTTTCGGCCGCCGGATTCCATTGCGTCACCTGATTCTCCTGGTTCCACTCGATGGTGGCCAAGGGCGTCTGGCGCATCAGGAGTTCCAGCTTGCGACTGGTTTCGCCGCTATGTTCGTCCGCCTGCTGCCGCTGCTGCATCTCGCTCATCAACTGCGAGTAGGCCGCCTCCAGGCCCTTGGCCAAGTTGCTGCTACGCGCGGTCTGGACGCACCATTCATGGATGAGTTTTCCCAAACTGAGGGAGATAGCGACGAGAGTTGCCATCAGCAGGATGGCAATCACCCCCAACGCCACATGGCCCCGACCCGGCTCGGCAAACATCGCCAACGCAAAGGGCGCCAAAGCCGACAGCACATAAGCGGTGCTCGCCCGGGGAATCGCGGCATACCAGTTCGCCCCCGTCATCGCTGCGCCCAACACCGCCGCGATAATAAGAATCCGGTCGGGGGCATCTTCGATCATCAAATAGAACAATGCCGCCGCACCCCAGACCAAGCCGCTCGTCGCCGCTCCGATGAACAGGTGCAAAGTCCACCGCAGCGCCTCGTCCTCCCGCGCGGGTGACGCTTTGAACTGCCCGTAGAGAACCACGCGTAGCACCATCGCCGCAGTGGCCAGCCCAAACCACAACACCGCGACCGTCTGCCCCACTTCATGCGCGATGACGACGGCAAACAGCATCGCTGTCGTCATGCTAATCACCATCAGTAACGGAAACTGCCGATAGATAAGTTCGACCTTCCGCGTCAGGACGGCGTTGCGATTCATTCCGAAACTCGCTCCAGTCGTACTGCGGTCTCCTCCAGGCTGCCCGATAGTTTGGAAACGCATTTCCACATCGCGCAGCCACTGTTTCAGGCGTTCCACCGGTGATTCCATCTCGCGCCCTAAGCGCGCGGCGACGTCCGGCGGATTGTCGGCCAGGGCACGAAATTCATTGGGACGAACAGGCGGGGTGCTCATGGCATCACGAGGTGACGACCGAGGCGTCGCCCAGCTCATGGATTTTCGCCAGGTCCGTCGCCAGATTGCGTATCTCCCGCTGGGCGAAGGTGAACACCGCGACATCCAGTCCTATGACGAGGATGCTGTGCAGTCGTCCCGACGACGAAAAGCGCAGCACGGCGGTCCCCAGGGTGTCGCCCTGCTTTGTGCGCATTTCCACCACATGGCCGGACACGGCCTCGCGCCGGAAGAACTCCAGGCGTGGCTGATCCCACTGGTCGGCCAGATCGCTGGGAAAGACAATGCTGTAGAAATACGCGCCGATCAATTCCGCCCGGGTGCGACCGGTGAGGGCGCAAAACGCTGCGTTGGCATAGAGCACCGTGCCATCCGCCGCCCAATCAACGATGGGCGCCGCCAGACCGTCGAGGATGGCCTCCCCGATTATGGGATTTGCATTCTTGTCCGTCATGCCGTGGCCCCTATTCCCGCCAAAAGGCCATCGTGGTTTGCCTCCCCATCGGCTCACCCGCAACTCGACCAGAATTTCGTAGCCGACAATCACCAGCCAGGTAATACCCCGTTGCCAGCGCGGCGCCATCGGGTGTTTCATAGCGACACGCATGCCGGCTCGAACTCGCCAGAAAATGCGGGCAATCGACGCGGACAACTTCGCACTGGACATTGGTGTTCCGGCGACCAATTTTCACTTTCCTCAGACTCCGCTTCGAGAAGATCAAGGCATTCACCGCAACACGGGCGGACCAGGCTGCACGTGACTGATGGAATAGCGGTGGACCAGTAGAAAACTACTCGCCACTCGCGAGCATGGCATCCACATCGGCTTCGGCCTGGAACCAGTCGGACATCTCGTCTCCGGGCGCAAAGCCGCGTTGCTCGGCGCGAAAATAGGCGGCATCCGCAATCATTTGCTCGCGTCGGGAGGCATCGCCCGACGGCGATGAATCAGCGCTGCTCGATGTCCGTGCCCGGCGCGCCGGGTTATTGCCCTTGGACTGTTTCCTTGAGTCATTTTTCGCTGCCACTACGGTCTCCTGATCAACATGCGGTTGGTTGAATGGATTGGGAACTATCAGCGGACCTCCCCCGCCGTATCGCCAGCGCCGACTTTCGGCGTTCCCCAAGGCGACCTGTTCCCAGCCGTAGGTCGGGCTGAAGCCTGACCTACGGCTCTTTCGCTCCACCTCGCGCGAGGGATTCATGCCGCGCATGCGATTCTTTCGTTGCCTGCGGCCATCTCGACCGGCCGCATCACCGGCTCGTGCTTCACCCAGACGCGACCGCTCCAGACATCGAAAACCACATTGCGGTGGCCCGCGCCGGCAAGGTGCTCGCAGACGCAAGCCAGACCGTGCGCCCTGACGATCTCGCGCGCCATGTCGACGTTGCGCGCGCCGACGAGGTTGCGGTTGTGGTCGAACTGATCGGGAAACATGTTGGCGCCGCCGAACATCTTGACCTGGTAGTCGACGGGTTGCGTGCCGACCTTGCTCATTTCGCCGAACATCAGCGCCACCGCCTCGTCGGCGTAGCGCCCGTCCAGTTCCCAGCCCCGCCGCTGGGTGCGGCGTGGCAGCATGTAGTGGCACATACCGCCGACATGTCGGAGCGGATGCCAGAACACCAGCGACACGCAAGAACCGAGGACGGTGCGGATGCGCGTCTCGCGGTCGCCGAAATACAGATCCCCCGGCTGGAGGAATATCTCGATGGCGTTGTGCGGCTTGTCTTGATTCATGCGGCTGCCCGTGCCGCGTCTTGCGTCCTGACAATGGCATCGACGACGATACCCATCTCGTGGATTCTGTCGCCGCCGTCCACCTCGATGATCACGATGCGGGTGTCCGCCGACGCGGTGCCCGGCTTGTGATCAATGCGTGCGCCCATATCCACCACTGGCACCATCGCCCCGTGCAGTTCGACCACGCCAAGGACGAAGCTCGGCATTCCTGGCACCGTCGTTAACGCCCGGAAATCCACAATCGCCTTGATACGCAGGATGCCGAGCGCGAAGATATTTTCGCCGAGCTTGAACGTCAGACGCTGCTGCGCTTCCTGCCGGGCGATTTCCGCCAGCACGGCGCCCTCGGCCTTGAGCGTGGCTCCCATGATTTATCCCTCTTTCCTAAAAGCTCACGAAGTCGTCATGACCGGACGCGCCATGGGCAATATGGATCGGGCCTCCCTTGCCGTTGCCCTTGTTGGCGGTCTGGGCGACCGCATGCGGGTGCGCCACCGAGGCCCGATGCGACGCAACGGCCTGACGAATCGCGTCGTGTCCCGCCACCTTGAAGAAGGCCATCAGGTTCTGTAGGTTCGCTGCCTGGCCGCTCATCTCCTCGGCCGTCGCCGCGAGTTCTTCCGACGCACTGGCGTTCTGTTGCGTAATGCTGTTCAACTGGCCCATCGCGGTATTGACTTGCGCGACGCCGACGGTCTGCTCTTCCGATGCCGCCGTGATCTCCTGCACCAGGTCCGAGGTCTTCTTGATGCTCGGCACGATTTCATCGAGCAGCTTGCCGGCTTTCTCCGCCAGCTCGACGCTGCCTTGTGCCACCTGCCCGATTTCCTGCGCCGCCTTCTGGCTGCGTTCGGCCAGCTTCCTGACTTCGGCCGCCACCACGGCGAAGCCTTTGCCGTGCTCGCCCGCCCGCGCGGCTTCAATCGCCGCGTTGAGCGCCAGCAGGTTGGTCTGGTAGGCAATGTCGTCGATGATCGATATCTTCCTGGCGATACTCTTCATCGCCGTGACGGTTTCCTTCACCGCCTTGCCGCCCTCAGCGCCGTCCGTCGCCGCCTTGCCCGCCATGCCGTCCGTCACCTTGGCGTTCTCGGTGTTCTGCTGGATCGAGGCCGACATCTGTTCGACCGAGGCGGTGGTTTCTTCGACGCTGGCGGCCTGCTCGCTCGATGCCTGACTCAGGCTTTGTGCGGTGGCGGAAACTTGTTGTGTCGCGTTGGCGATGGTATTGGTCGTGACGTTCACTTCGCCGATGATCTGCGCCAGCTTGGTCACGGTAGCACTGACTGCCGATGTGACTTTGTCATAGGCACGCTTAACCTCGGCGGTATCGTCGTCGGCCGGGGCGGCGGCGATGGCTACGGTAAGGTCGCCACCAGCCAGCCTGTCCAGGCACTCGACGAGCTTGGCGACTTCCGCATCCTGGTAGCCGGCGATCTTGCTGGAGACGCGCGCGGCCTTTCTGTCCGCCGTGCGGTCCATCACCAGTTCCATCGCGCCGATGACCCGGCCCTCGGCATCGCGCAACGGAATGCCGGAATAGGAAATGTCCAGCGTGTTGTTGCCGGGACAGGCGCGGGCTTCGCTGCTGCATTGCTCGCCACCCTTCATGGCGCGGGCGCAGGCGCAGCGCTCCGTATGGCAGTCGGTGGTGCGGAAATGGTCGTAGCACTTGGTATTCGACAACTGCTGCGGCGTCTTGCCGCCAGCACCGGCACCGACGGCATTGATGTAGCGGATGCCGAATTCGTGATCGATCACCATCACCGGCAATGGGATGTTGTCGAGGAAGCCCACCAGATGGCCCAGCGAGCCGTTCATACCGACGAGGATGTTGCGGTATTCGCCCCGATGCTGGTCGATCTCGGCGCGGGCGTGCAGGCTGCCCGTCATCATCTTCAAATTGACCGCGGCAATTTCGCCGACGATCTTCGTGAGGCTGTCCTGCATCGACTTCATGGCGGCCAACAACTGGCCAGCTTCATCCGTGCTGGTGACCTGAATGGTTGACGTCAGGTCGCCCGCCGCGATGGCGTTGGCGATCGAGACCGCCGCCGCAACCGTGCGGGAAATGGTGCGGCCGATCACATAGGCGATGATGGCCGCCAGCAGGATGGCAACGGCAGTGCCGACAAGGATGTTGGTGACGGTGGCCTCGGTGCGGTGCAGGGTTTCGGCGGTCGCCTGATTGGCTTCGGTCACCTGGCTTGCGCGGAACTCGTCGACCATCTTGCCGACCTTGGTGGCCTGGACGTCGAATCCTTCCATCTTGACGTTGCCGGCCTGCATGCCTTGCTTGACGTAGGTTTCCGCCATGTCGCGGCCCATGGCGGCGTACTTGCTGAATTCCATTTCCAGTGCGTCGACCTGAGCCAGCCCCTGCTTGTCATTCTCGCGCCTGAACATCTCGCGGAATTTTGCGAGGCCTTCGAGGAAGGTCTTTGCAGACCGGTCGGCCTCCTTGATGCCGTCGGCGTTGTGGGTCGCGGACACGTCGGTCAGCGATTGCTGGACATGGGTCTTCGCGGTGTCCATCTCGTTCGCCAGGATGACGAACGGGAGGGTTTCCTCCTTGATCTGCTGCACGTTTTCCTTGACGTGATGCAGCGTATTGGAGACCAGGGCCAGCACTGTCGCGAACACGAGAACAACCAGGCCGAAGCCGAGGCCGAGTTTCATACCGATTTTCATATTCTTGAACATGAGTCCCTACTTCCCCGAAAGAGAAAACCGCCTGGGCGGCCCAATACAAATTGGGGACACCACAGTATTCCCGCAGCCTCGCCGTCCCGCCAGCGCCGACTTATTCAGGCGGCCCTATGCGGCCTGCGGGGCGGGCAGGCCGAGCGCCGGCCCGGCCCCACCGCCCACGCCGTGGGCCGTTCCGGTCAACTGCGCGATCTCGTCGAGCGAGAGCACGCGATTGGCATCGAGGAGGATGACGAAATGCCCGTCTACCTTGCCCATGCCGGCGATGAAGTCGGCGCGGATGCGCGCGCCGAAGGCCGGCGCCGGCTCGATCTGCTCGGGCGGAATCTCCAGCACTTCATTCACCGCATCGACCATGATGCCCATCACCTGCTGCTCGGTTTCGTTCCCCGCCTCGTGCGTCACCTCGACGATGACGATGCAGCTGCGCCGCGTCACTTCCCCCGCCTTGCCGCCGAAGCGCGACGACAGGTCGATCACCGGCACCACCGCGCCGCGCAGGTTGATCACGCCGCGGATGAAGCTCGGCATCGTCGGCACCGCCGTCATCTCGCCGTACTCGATGATCTCCTTGATATGCAATATGCCGACGGCGAATATCTCGCCGCCCAGCATGAACGTCAGGTACTGCTGCGCCTCCTGCCGGGCGATTTCCGCCAGCGCGGCACCCTCCCTCTTGACCATGGCTCCCATGATTTATCCCTCTTTCCTAAAAGCTCACGAAGTCGTCACGATCGGACGCGCCATGGGCAATATGAATCGGGCCTCCCTTGCCGTTGCCCTTGTTGGGTTTGGCTACGGTTCGAGGCTGCGCCGCCACTTGCGCCGGGCGTCGCGCGCCGCTGTTGTCATCGATCGTGAAGAAGCCCATGAGCTGCTGCAACTGCTCGGCCTGGCCGCTCATTTCTTCGGCCGTCGCAGCAAGTTCTTCCGAGGATGAAGCGTTTTGCTGGGTGATGGAGTTGAGCTGGCCCATCGCGGTGTTCACTTGCGCGACGCCGCTGGTCTGCTCTTCCGAGGCCGCCGTGATCTCTTGCACCAGGTCCGAGGTCTTCTTGATGCTCGGCACGATTTCATCGAGCAGCTTGCCGGCTTTCTCCGCCAGCTCGACGCTGCCTTGCGCGACCTGCCCGATTTCCTGCGCCGCCTTCTGGCTGCGTTCGGCCAGCTTCCTGACTTCGGCCGCCACGACCGCAAAGCCTTTGCCGTGCTCGCCCGCCCGTGCCGCTTCAATCGCCGCGTTGAGCGCCAGCAGGTTGGTCTGGTAGGCGATGTCGTCGATGATGGATATCTTGCGCGCGATGCTCTTCATCGCCGCTACGGTTTCCTTCACCGCCTTGCCGCCCTCAGCGCCGTCCGTCGCCGCCTTGCCCGCCATGCCGTCCGTCACCTTGGCGTTCTCGGTGTTCTGCTGGATCGAGGCCGACATCTGTTCGACCGAGGCCGTCGTCTCTTCGACGCTTGCGGCTTGTTCGCTCGATGCCTGACTCAGACTTTGCGCGGTGGCGGAGACTTGTTGCGTCGCGTTGGCGATGGTATTGGTGGTGACGTTCACTTCGCCGATGATCTGGGCGAGCTTGCCCACCGTGTTGTTGAGGCTTTGCTTGACCTGGTCGAAGGCGCCCTGGTAGTCGCGGGTAACCTTGCGCGTCAGGTCGCCCTGTTCCAGCGCGCCGGCCACTTCGATGGTGTCCCTGAAGGCGGTGTCGACGGTGTCCGACAACTGGTTGAGCAGTTCGGACAGTTCCTTGGTGTAGCCGGCCTTGCCGGCAAGGTCCATCTTGCTGCTGAAGTCGCCCTTGTTGGCGGCGGCAACGATGTCGCGGATTTCGCCGACGATGCCGGTCAGCGAGTCGGCCGTGGTGTTGACCGCCTGCTTGACGTCGTTGAAGGCGCCCTGATAGTCGCGCGTGACTTTCTGCGAGAGGTCGCCTTGCGCCAGCGCTTGCGCGACGCGGACGGTGTCCTCGAAGGCGGTGTCGACGGTGTCCGACAACTGGTTGAGCAGTTCGGACAGTTCCTTCGTGTAACCGGCCTTGCCGTTCATGTCCATCTTGCTGCTGAAGTCGCCTTTGTTCGCAGCGGCGACAATCTGGCGAATTTCGCCGACGATCCCGGTGAGGTTGTCCTGCATCAGTTTCATGGCGCTCAACAACTGGCCGGTTTCATCCGTGCTGGTGACCTGAATGTTGGAACTCAGGTCGCCCCCGGCAATCTTCCTGGCGGTATCCATGGCGACGTTCAGTGGCCGCGTGATCGAGCGCGTCACCCAGAAGGCGATGCCCGCGCCCAGGATGACGGCTATTCCGGTCAGGACGAGCATCAGGGTGCGTGCCTTGGCATAGTCAGCCTCCGCTTCCTTCTCAACCTCGGCGAGGTTCTCCGCCTGAAGCGCCTGGTT
>JALNZB010000004.1 GCA_023229545.1 Sulfuritalea sp.
CCGCCGACATCGAGCCGCCGCCCGCCTTCGGCGCCAAGATCCGCGCCGATTTCATCGAGGGCATGGGCAAGATCGCCGGCAAGTTCGTCATCATCCTCGACATCCAGAAGGTGCTTTCGGTCGAGGAGATCGCCACCCTGGCTACCGTCGCCGAGCACGGCGCCAGCGAGGCGTGAGGCAATGGCATAAAAGTAGCAATAACAGCGTGGAAACTCCGATAGACCCTTTGCTGGAACATCAAGGAGGAGAAAAATCATGACCCTGAAAATGAAACTCTCGTTGCTTCTTGCGGCCGCCATCATCGCCATGGCGGTGCTTGCGCTCATGCAGTGGAGCGGTGCGCGCACCCAGCACGCCCTGGCTGGAACGATGGAGACCCTGGACGAAAGTACCTCGATGGTTCTCGAATTGCGCAAGCACGAGAAGGATTTCCTGATGAGGAGCGACCTCAAGTACGAGGCCGAATTTTCCAAGACCATGGAACAGATCGGGAAAAACCTCGACCGCCTGGGCGAGGAGATGCGGGCGGCGGGAATGGATGCCAACCGCGTTGATGCATTCCGCCAGGTGCTGAAAACCTATGGCGACGCTTTCAAGGGCACCGTGACCGCCATGAAGTCGGTCGGGCTGGACCCCAACTCCGGGTTGCAAGGCCGCCTGCGCAAAGCCGTCCATGAGGCGCAAGCAGCGCTGGAAGAGGGCAGGAACAATTTGTTGCTCAAGGATCTGCTCATGTTGCGGCGGGACGAGAAAGATTTTCTCATGAGGCTCGACATGAAATACGTCGAGAGCTTCAACAAGAACTTCGCCTCCTTCATGGCCGACCTGAAAGGGTCGGAAGGCGGCGTGGCGCCCAAGATGAACCAGTACAAGACGGACTTCCTGGCGCTGGTCGAAGGCTACAAGACGGTCGGGCTGACCCCCTCGGAAGGCACGCAGGGCGTGATGCGGAAAGCGGTGCACAGTACCGACGAATTGGTCCAGAAACTCGATGAGGAGCTGAGCAAGGCCATCGATGAGAAGATGGCGGCGTCGAACCGGAACAGCATGCTGGTTTCCCTGATCGCTGCGGTTGTGGTGATCGTGCTTGGCATTTTCATCATCCGCAGCATCCTCCGGCAGCTCGGTGGCGACCCGGCCTACGTATCGGGAATCGTTCAGGAAGTCGCCGAAGGCAACCTGGCCGTCAGGATCGACACCGTTTCCGGAGACACCACGAGCATGCTGGCGGCCGTCAAGGGCATGGTGGCCAAGCTCTCGCAGATCATTAGCGAGGTCAACACCGCCTCCGAGGCCCTGAACAACGCCGCCGGCCAGGTTTCGGCGACGGCGCAAAGCTTGTCGCAGTCCTCATCCGAACAGGCCGCCTCGGTCGAGGAGACCACCGCCAGCATCGAGCAGATGACGGCCTCGATCACGCAGAACACCGAGAACGCCAAGGTCACCGACAACATGGCGACCAAGTCCTCCGGCGAAGCCATGCAGGGCGGCACGGCGGTCAAGGAAACGGTGGAAGCCATGAAGTCCATCGCCGGCAAGATCGGCATCATCGACGACATCGCCTACCAGACCAACCTGCTGGCGCTGAATGCCGCCATCGAAGCGGCCCGTGCCGGCGAACACGGCAAGGGCTTCGCGGTGGTCGCCGCCGAAGTGCGCAAGCTGGCCGAACGCTCACAAGTTGCCGCGCAGGAAATCGGGGAGCTGGCCGGGTCCAGCGTCAAGATGGCCGAGCAGGCCGGCAAGCTGCTCGACGAGATGGTGCCGAGCATCAAGAAGACCTCCGACCTGGTGCAGGAAATCGCCGCCGCCAGCCAGGAACAAAGCGCCGGCGTCGGCCAGATCAACGGCGCCATGGGGCAACTGAACAAGGCCACGCAGCAGAATGCCTCGGCTTCCGAGGAACTGGCTGCCACCGCCGAGGAAATGGGCGGCCAGGCCGCGCAGTTGCAGGAGTTGATGGAGTTCTTCAAGATCGAGGAGCAAGCAAGAGTCGGCGCTGGCGGCACGGCAAAGAAGGCGCGTCCGGCTGCGACAGCCGCGCCGACGCCGCATGCCGCGCGACAGGCAGCGGTGGCCGCTCCCGAAGGCGATTTCGAACGCTTCTGACCCAGGGACCCATTCAAGGAGATCGTCATGGGACAAGTCGTTCAACAAACCACGGCAGCCGCCGAGAGAGCCGCCGGAAGGAATGCGGTGATCGCGGCCAGCGCCGCCGAGATCGCCCAGTACCTTACCTTCCAGCTTTCCGGCGAGATGTACGCGGTGGGCATCCTCAACGTCAAGGAGATCATCGAGTACGGCAGCCTCACCGAGATTCCCATGATGCCGGCCTTCATTCGCGGCGTGATCAACCTGCGCGGTTCGGTGGTGCCGGTGATCGATCTGGCCGCCCGCTTCGGCGGCCACCAGACGGAAACCTCGCGCCGCACCTGCATCGTCATCATCGAACTGACCACCGCCGACGAACGTCACGACATCGGCATCGTGGTCGATGCGGTGTCCGAGGTGCTCGAAGTCTCCTCCGCCGACATCGAGCCGCCGCCCGCCTTCGGCGCCAAGATCCGCGCCGATTTCATCGAGGGCATGGGCAAGATCGCCGGCAAGTTCGTCATCATCCTCGACATCCAGAAGGTGCTTTCGGTCGAGGAAATCGCTACCCTGGCTACGGTGGCAGAGCACGGCGCGGAGGCTGGCGGCACGGCGTAAACATGGCGAGAAACAGAGCCATTGCGCCCCAATGAATGACGCTTGCAAAAATGCCGCGAATCCCGGGCCGGACACCGATGCCGCAACGTCTTTTGCGGCATGGATTCCCGACAAGGAAGAACGCAACGACATGATCGAAGTGGCCGCTTATCATATTGCCGAGCGTTCGGGGTTCGCGCTTAGTCCGCAGAACTGCTGGGCTGCGGCGGAACATCAAATCGACTTGATGTTCGCCCTGAAGGAAAGCAAGAAAAAACTGCAAACGCTGGTCGATACGGCACTCGATGCCGTGGTGATGATCGATGCTGACGGAATTATTACCGACTGGAACCCCCAGGCAAGCCGAATGTTCGGCTGGTCCCGCGAGAAAATCATGGGCCAGCCGATCGCGACCACGATCATCCCTCCCCGCTACCGCGATTCTCATGCTCACGGCATGAATCACTTTCTGGCTTCGGGCGAGGGGCCATTCATCAACAAGATGGTCGAGACAGCCGCACTGCATCGCGAGGGCCACGAATTTCCCGTGGAACTGGCCATAGCCG
The DNA here is from genome assembly GCA_023229545.1 of Sulfuritalea sp. Taxonomy (GTDB): domain Bacteria; phylum Pseudomonadota; class Gammaproteobacteria; order Burkholderiales; family Rhodocyclaceae; genus Sulfuritalea. The sequence goes on from JALNZB010000004.1 coordinate 3,255, forward strand.
CCGTCATGACGGAAGGAAAACCCGAGTTCAGCGCTTTTATCCGGGACATCACCGAGCGCAAGCGCGCGGAGGCCGAATTGCGCGAGATGGCCACCACCGATTTCCTGACGGGACTGGCCAACCGGCGGCATTTCATGGCCAGAATGACCGGGGAGATGGCGCGCTTGCAGCGTCTCGACAACCCGCATGCCGCCGTATTGATGCTTGATCTGGACCACTTCAAGCACGTCAATGACGCCCATGGCCATGCCGCCGGGGATGCCATGCTCAAGCATTTTGCGGCGCTCATGCGCGACGAATTGCGCAAGATCGACAGCGTGGGCCGCATCGGCGGCGAGGAGTTTGCCATCATCCTGCCCGGCGCCAATCTGGATGAAGCCGGCGTCTTCGCTGAACGTCTCCGCCAGAAGGTGGCGACAACTCCGCTGACGCTGGATGGCCAGGTTATTTCAATCACTGTGAGCATCGGTATTGCCGCGATGCGGGCAACCGACGCCAACGCAGACACGGCCCTGATTCGTGCCGACGAAGCGCTCTATCGCGCCAAGGAAAACGGTCGCAACCGAGTCGAATTGGAGACTGACAAATGATGAAAAAAGTATTGTTCCTGTCGCTGCTTGCCGGTGTCCTGCCCTTGTCTTCGCTGGCGGCCGACGAGGCGCCGAACTACGCCGAGGATACCCTCAGCGGCGACTGGGGAGGCGCTCGCAGCGCGATGGCCAAGAAGGGCTTGGCGCTGGATGTCGGCTACAAGGTCGATCTGCTGCGCAACATGAGCGGCGGTATCGAGAAGGGTGGCCGCCCGATATCGCATGTGGATATCAAGCTGGCGGCCGATTTCGACAAGCTGGTCGGCTGGTCGGGCGGCAGCGGTTACCTGAATTTCATCCAGAACCACGGCGGCAGGCTCAACGCGAACCAGGTGGGCAGTTTGACCGGCGTTTCCAATATCGAGGTGGGAACCAACACCAACCGTCTGCTGCACGCCTGGCTACAGCAGGAATTCGCCGATGGTCGCGGCGCGGTGCTGATGGGCCTCTACCCGATCGATTCGGAATTCCAGGTGGTCGATTCGGCGGGGCTGTTCGTGCAGCCGCCCTACGGCGCCAGCGCGGATATTGCGCTGAGCCGTGGCCCGTCGATTTTCAATACCTCGGCCTTCGGTTTTCGCGGCAAGTGGTTCTCCGCCGATCGCAGCGCCTACGTGATGGGCGCCGTACTCGACGGCATCCCCGGCGACCCGAACAATCCGCGCGGCACCCATGTCCGCTTTGACAAGGGCGACGGCATCATGTCGATTGTCGAGATCGGGCTCAAGCCGGGCGAGGCCCGCCCTGTGGCAGCCGCAGGCAAGGACGCACCAGCCGCCAAGACAGAAGCTGACGAGCGCACCGAGAAATACGCAGCCGGCCTGTGGCGCTATTCGTCCCGCGTCGATGATCAACTGGATTTCGAGGCGGACGGCGTGACTCCAGTCCAGCGCCGCAGCTGGGGCTGGTACGCGCTGGCGGAAAAAACCCTGTACCAGGGCAAGGGCGGCAGCGATCTGGCCGGCTTCGTCCGCATCAGCGGCACCGACGGCGATTCCACGGCCATCAAGCAGGCGGTTAATGTCGGATTTCGCCTCAAGGCGCCGTTGCCCGGTCGCGACGAAGATGCGTTCGGCCTGGCCTACACCAGGGCGAGCCTGAGCGACAAGTGGCGCAGCGCGCAGGGCACCGATACGAGCGCGGCGGAAGATGCCTGGGAAATCACGTATCGCATCCAGGCCGGCAAATGGCTGGCGGTGCAGCCGGTCATCCAGCGCATCAACCATCCCGGCGGCGGCGCCTCGACTGCGGCGGCCAACATCGTCGGCGCCCGCGTCGAGATCGCGTTTTGACATCGCCGGGAGCGCCGACGCTGCGGTGAAAAATGAGTGACGTAGGCCTCTCTGACCATGCCATAAAAGGCGCGTTGCTGCTGATTGTGGACGACGTGCCGACAAACCTGAGCATGCTCGGCAATCTGCTGCGCGTCGCCGGCTATCAGGTGAAGGCGGCCAATTCCGGGCGGACCGCGCTGCGTTATGCCGCCCAGGAGCCGCAACCCGCGCTGATCCTGCTGGATGTGATGATGCCGGACATGGATGGCTATCAAACCCTCGCTGCGCTGAGGAAAGACCCGGCCACACACGACATCCCGGTGATCTTTCTCACCGCGCTGGACAACGCAAAGGACGAGGAACGGGGCTTCCAGTGCGGCGCAGTCGACTACATCACCAAGCCGATCAAGCCGGATGTGGTCCTCGCCAGGGTGCGTAGCCAATTGCTGGCGCGAATGGCACAGAACTGGCTGCGCGATCAGAATGCGGCACTGGAGGCGGCACTGGAGGCGGAGGTGGCCCGGCGCATGGAAGAGACCGAACTGATCCAGACCGTCAGCATTCGCGCTCTGGCGAGTCTGGCCGAAACCCGCGACCCCGAAACCGGCAACCACATCCTGCGCACCCAGAGCTATGTGCGCCTGCTGGCTACCCGGCTGAAGGATCATCCCCGTTTCGCCGCCACGCTCGACGATGCCTACATCAAAAGGCTGGCCCACTCGGCGCCCCTGCACGACATCGGCAAGGTGGGCATTCCCGACTCCGTGCTGCTAAAGCCCGGCAAACTCACCGCGGACGAGTGGGCGATCATGAAGACGCATGCCCGGCTCGGCAGCGATGCGATCGCGTCGGCCGAGCGGGACATCGCCAAACCGGTGGAATTCCTCGCGCTGGCCAAGGAGGTCGCCCGCTGGCACCACGAGCGCTGGGATGGCAAGGGCTACCCGGACGGCCTGATGGAAGAGGCGATCCCCCTTTCGGCCAGGCTCATGGCCCTGGCCGATGTCTTCGATGCACTGATCTCGAAGCGGGTCTACAAGGATGCGATGCCCTTCGGCGAGGCTCGCGAGGTCATTGCCGCCGAACGCGGGCGCCAGTTCGATCCCGACATCACCGACATATTCCTGTACGGCTTCGGTGAATTCACCGCAATTGCCGCGCATCATCGCGACGGCCCCAGAAGCGTCGGCGAGACGCCGGCCGATAAATAGCCGGCGCTCCAACTCGCCCATGAAGCACAGACTGCTCCATGCAATCCGGGACCGCCGCGCCCTCCTGCCGCTGACGCTGGCCACCACAGTCATCGTCGCCGTGACGATCACCGCCATTTTCTTTGTCATCGGCCATTACCGGGAAAGGGAAACCGCCCGCCTGCAAACCATCGCCGACCTCAAGACCCGGCAGATCGGCGACTGGCTCAAGGAAAGACAGGGTGATGCCGAGTTCTTGCGGACCAGCGAAGTTATGGCCGAAAACTATTCCGGCTGGCGCGAGCGCGGCGATCGCGCCAGCCGCAATCAACTGCTCGACCGCCTCGAGCAGTTCCGCGTCAGCAAGCACTACGAAAGCACGCTGCTCTATGACGCACAGGATGAACTGCTGTGGGATTCGACCGGCGGGACATACGCCGTCGACCCGAAACTGCGCACCGCGGCACGCCACGCCGTCGCCGCCAAGCGGACGGGCCAGCCTGTCCTCTACCGCGATGCCAACGATCGCCTGCACCTCGATTTTGTCGCCACCCTCGCGGTGCGCGGCAACCGGCCCAACCCGCTCGTTATCTTCCACGTCGACCCGACGGCCCATCTATTCCCTATGTTACAAACCTGGCCAGTGCCCAGCGCCAGCGCCGAAACCCTGCTGTTCCGCCGTGATGGCGATCAGGTGCTGTATCTCAACGATTTGCGCCATCACCCGGATTCAGCGGCAAGCTTGCGCGTGCCGCTCGCCACCGGGAAGCTGATGACCGCCCGAGTACTGCGCGGCGAATTTGAGCAGGGCGACCAGATCTCGGGAGAGGATTACCGCGGCGTGTCCGTGCTCGGCGTGGCACGCGCCGTACCTGGCACCGACTGGTTCCTGATCGCCAAGCTGGACCGAAAGGAACTTTTCCAGGAAGCCTGGCGCGATAGCGCCTGGATCGCCCTGGGGGCGCTGCTGAGCCTGATTGTGGCCATCGCCATCGCCGTCGTCTGGCGCCAGCGCCTGGATCTGGCGGAATCCAAACGCAAGCACGAGGATCAGGCCGAGAAGCTGCGCGCCATGGAACTCCTCGATGCGCTGGTCGAAAGTGCGGAGGACGGCATCTTCGTCAAGGACATGGACGGCCGTTATCTGCTGTTCAACCGTGCCTGCTGCCGCAGGTTTGGCAAGACGCCCGAGGAGGTGCTGGGGCGAGACTGTTCGGCCTTCTTTCCACCCGAGGAGGCAGCAAGGCTGGCGGCCAACGAACGCCAGGTGATGGCGGAAAACCGTGCCATCAGCCACGAGGAAACCCTCACCACCGTGGAGGGACCCAGGGTCATGCATATCACCCGGGGGCCGCTGCACGACACCGACGGCAAGGTGATCGGCCTCTTCGGCATTTCCCGCGACATCACCCAGCTCAAGCGCAGCGAGGAGATGCTGCGCATGCTCTCCCTGGCAGTTGAACAAAGTCCGGAAAGCATTGTCATCACCAACGTCGAAGGCCGGATCGAATATGTAAACGAAGCCTTCATCCGCACCTCCGGCTACAGCCAGGACGAGGTGATCGGCCAGAACCCCAGAATCCTGAACTCGGGCAAGGCGCCGCCCGAAACCTACGCGACGATGTGGAGCGCACTCGCCGACGGCCAGCCGTGGAAGGGTGAGTTCTACAACCGGCGCAAGGATGGCTCGGAATACATCGAGTTCGCCATCATCACGCCCATCCGCCAACCCGACGGGCGCATCACCCATTACGTTGCGGTGAAGGAAGACATCACCGAGAAGAAGCGCGTCGGCCACGAACTGGATCGGCACCGCCATCATCTGGAGGAACTGGTGGCCAACCGCACCACCGAACTGGACGAAGCGCGACAACGGGCCGAGGTCGCCAATGCCGCCAAGAGCAGCTTCCTGGCCAACATGAGTCACGAAATCCGCACTCCGATGAACGCCATCGTCGGTCTCACCCACCTCCTGCGCCGCGGCCAGCCCATACCCGAACAGGCCGACAAACTGGATAAGATCGCCACCGCCGCCGACCATCTGCTGTCAATCATCAACGACATACTCGACTTGTCCAAGATAGAGGCCGGCAAGCTGGCGCTGGAACAGACCGACTTTTCGCTGACGGCCATTCTCGATCACACCCGTTCCCTGGTCGCCGAGCAGGCCAAAGCCAAGGGACTTGCCCTGTGGGTGGAGGCCGACGTCATGCCGATGTGGTTGCGGGGCGACCCAACCCGCCTGAGTCAGGCGCTGCTGAATTTCGCCGCCAACGCCGTGAAATTTACCGAACAGGGCGCCATCACCCTGCGTGCCCACCTGCTGAAAGACAGCGACGATGAACTGCGCGTTCGCCTTGAGGTCGAGGACACCGGCATCGGCATCCCCGCCGCACAGTTGCCCAACCTGTTCCAGACGTTCGTCCAGGCCGACGCCTCGACCACGCGCAAATACGGCGGCACCGGCCTCGGGCTGGTCATCACCCGCCGCCTGGCGGAAATGATGGGTGGAGAAGTCGGCGCCGACAGTACGCCGGGCCGGGGCAGCACCTTCTGGTTTACCGCCCGCCTGCAACGCGGCCACGGCATCATGCCCGACGCATCGACGCCCACCGCCGCCACGGACGCCGAAACGCAGCTGCGCCGGCATCACAGCGGCGCCCGGCTGCTGCTGACCGAAGACAACGCGGTGAACCGGGAGGTGGCCCTCGAACTGATTCACGCCGCCGGGCTCAACGCCGACACGGCGCAAGACGGCGTCGAAGCGGTGGCCATGAGCTCGGCCACCGCCTACGACCTGATCCTGATGGATGTGCAGATGCCGCGCATGAATGGCCTCGACGCCACCCGGGCCATTCGTGCCCATGGCCAAAAGCGCAACGGCGCGGCAACGCCGATTCTGGCCATGACGGCCAATGTCTTCGATGAAGACCGCAAGGCCTGCCTGGACGCGGGCATGAACGATTTCGTCGCCAAACCGGTGAATCCGCCGCAGTTCTATGCCGCCTTGCTGAAGTGGTTGCCGACAACTGGGCCGGAAACGGCGCCGGAATCTTCGGCCGCCGTGCCGAAAGCGGCTGAAACGCCGAGCGACGACGAACGACGGCGCCTTGCCGGCATTCCCGGCCTGGACCTTGACCACGGCCTGGCGATGCTGCGCGGCGACGCGAAGAAGCTTATCCGGCTGCTGGTCCTGTTCGCCGATGGCTACGAGCAGCAGGTAGATCAAATCTCCGGGATGCTGGCCAGGGGCGAGTTGGCCGCGATCGAACCTGTCGCGCATGGTTTGAAAGGTTCCGCCGGCATGCTGGGCGCGTTCAATCTGTCGAAAGCCGCTGGCGCCGTCTCGTCGGCACTGTCCAATGGCGCCGAGACGAACGAGGTCGACCGGCTCTGCGCTGTTCTGATCGAAGAGTTGTCAGGCCTGGTCGGCGGTATTCGCCGGGCAACGCCCCGGCGTGTTGAAGGCGATCACGCGAAAGCGGACGCAACACATCTTGCCGACGTACTGGCGCGTCTGGAGAAGCTTCTGGAACATGGCGACATGGCCGCCAGCGATCTTGCCAGGGACGAAGCTGAACCTCTGCGCGCCGCCTTCGGCGAAGCCGCCAAGCCGCTACTCGCCCTCATCGAGGCCTTCGACTACGAGAACGCCGTCGTCCAGTTGCGCCGCCAATCGAATCGCGCGGACTGAGGTTCAACCCCCGGCGCCGCGAGGTCAATCCAGTCCGAGCAGTTCCACCTCGAACACCAGTGTCGCATTGGGCGGAATCACGCCGCCCGCGCCGCGAGCGCCGTAACCGAGGGCCGGCGGAATGGTCAGTTTGCGCGTGCCGCCGATTTTCATGCCCTGCACGCCCTCGTCCCAGCCGGCAATCACGCGGCGACCGCCGAGCGGAAACTCAAAGGGCTCGTCGCGATCCTTGCTCGAATCGAACTTGGAACCGTCTGTGAGCCAGCCCGTGTAATGCACGGAAACCGTCTGCCCGGCACAGGCTTCGGCACCGTCGCCGACGACCAGTTCTTCAATGACAAGGCCGCTGGCCGTGGTGATCTGACTCATTGCATTGCTCCGGAATGTTGATTGATGAATGCCTCCATTATGCCTGAGCGCCCTGCTGCAACGGCGGACGAAAGATCCCGTCGGCGTTGGCCGGTGGAAGCGGACGAGCGAACAGATAACCCTGAAATTTCTCACAGCCGAGCCCGAGCAGAACATCGAGTTGCTCGCGCGTTTCCACGCCTTCCGCGAGCATGTCGAGCCCCAGACTCTTTGCCAGGCCAATAATGGCCGTGACGATGGCCGCGTCGTCGGGGTCAAAGGTCAGGTCGCGGACAAAGCTCTGGTCGATTTTCAGCTTGTGCACCGGAAAACGCTTGAGGTAGCTCAGGCTGGAATATCCGGTGCCGAAATCATCAATCGCCAACCGCACCCCCATGGCGGCAATCTCCTGAAGCTTGGCCGTGGTTTCGTCGATGTCGCGCATCAGGGTCGACTCGGTAATTTCGAGTTCCAGCAGCCGCGCCGACTGTCCCGTGTCGGCGAGGATACGGCGCAGGGTCTCGACCAGATCCTTCTGCCCGAACTGGCGCGGCGAGAGGTTAACCGAGACCGGCAGCAGCGGCCTCCCTTCCTGCTGCCAGGCGCGATTCTGCCGTAGCGCCTCGGCCAGCACCCATTCACCGATCGGCACGATAAGCCCGGTTTCTTCCGCGATGGAAATGAACTCGTGCGGCGCGATGATTCCATGCTCCGGGTCGTTCCAGCGTACCAATGCTTCCATGCCGCAAACGGCACGACGCGGCCAATCGATCAGGGGCTGGTAATGCAGCAGCAACTCCCCCTTCTCGATGGCCTGACGCAGCCTGTTCTCCAGCGTAAAGAAGTGCTCGGCCTGCTCGTTCATCGCCCGCGCGAAGAACTGGAAGTTGTTCCGTCCGGCAGCCTTGGCGTGATACATCGCCGTGTCGGCACTCTTCATGAGGCCGAAGACCTCATCGCCGTCGTCGGGAAAAATGCTGATGCCGATGGACGGCGTGACATGCAACAAGTGATTGTCGATGGTCACCGCCGATGCCAGCGCGCCCCGAATCTTTTCCGCCACCTGGACTGCATCGTCGGGCGAAGCTATCTCGTGCAACACGACGACAAACTCATCGCCGCCCAGGCGCGAGACGGTATCGACCGCGCGCACAGCACTCGTCAGGCGTGCCGCGACGTGTTTCAGCAACTCATCGCCGATGGCGTGACCCAGGGTATCGTTCACGATCTTGAATCGATCAAGATCGAGAAACATCACCGCGACGCGGTACCTCCCGCGCTGCGCCTGCGCCAGCGCCTGCTCCAGCCGGTCGTGCAGCAGGGTGCGATTGGGCAGACCGGTCAGGCTGTCATGGTGTGCGATATCCCAGATGCGCTGCTCGGCCTGCATCCGCTCGAACACCTCTCCCTGCAACTGCGAGTTGGCGCTGGCCAGTTCGGCGGTGCGCTCGACCACGCGCTGCTCCAGTTCGTCGCGCGCGCGCAGCAGCGCCTCCTCCGCCTGATGGCGTTCGGTAACATCCTCGAAAATCCAGATCAGGTCGACGCTGCCGCTGTCGCTGTCGACCCGATGGCCGGTGACGCGCACCCAGAAGGCATGGCCGTCCCTGTGGCGCACCCGGCTCTCGCCGATATGCGTGCCGCCAGCCATGACCACCGCAAGCGCCTCGGCGCCGAAACGCCGGTAGTCCTCCTGGTTGAGATAGAACACCCGCGTCGAACGACCCGCCAGTTCCTCCGCCTGGTAGCCGAAAATCTCGGCCAGCCTGCGGTTGCAGCGCTGTACCATCTGGTCCCGCACAAACAGGATGCCTACTGCGGCATTGTCGAAAATCAGTTGCTGTTCGTCGAAGGCTTGCCGGGCGCGCTCTTCGGTCGCGCGCGTGGCGGTAATGTCTTCGACCAGCCAGACCGATCCCGCCTGCGGATTCGTCTGGTCAAAGGCGCTGCCGCTGATGCGCAACCAGACCGGCATGCCGTCGCGGCGCAGACATAACTGCTCGCGACGATGCGCCGCCCCTGCGGCGAACTCGGCCTGGATCTGCTCGCCAACGCGCAGAAATTCCTCGTCGCTGCCGAACAGCCGCCGCGTAGACTGACTCACCAGCGACCCCTCCGGCGCATCGAGCATTTCTTCCAGGCGCCGGTTGCAGCGCATGAAAGTGCGGTTGCGCACGACCGCGATTCCCAGCGAAGCGGTATCGAAGATGGTCGCCAGTTCGCGCGTGCTGCTTTCGAGCGCGGCGATCATCATGCGGTCTTCGCTGATGTCCTCGATGATCCACAAGGTGCCGTCCCGGGGATGCTCCGGATCGACCGCCTTGGCCGAAACGCGGCACCAGAACAGGCTGCCATCCTTGCGCCTGAGTTGCGTCTCGGTGCGGAAAGAGCTGCCGGCCGCCAGCACCGGCCCCGCCTCGCGCCCCAGCGCCGAATAGGCCTCTTGGTCGGCATAGAGAATCAGCGCCGGCTGGTCGATGAACTCGTCCAGCGAATAGCCGAACATCTCGGCGCACAGCCGGTTGGCCTGGATCAGCCGGCGATGATGGCTGAACAGAATGCCGACCGTGGCATTCTCGAAAATCGCATTGAGTTCGAGCACCGCCTTCTTCGGCGGCAAGACAATCGGACTGCCGCTCATGGCGCCTACTCCGGACTGCTCATCTTTTCGAGCAGCGTCAATACGGCAATCGAATCGCTTTCGCCCATGCCGCCGCCGGCCATCGCATTGAACATCTGCGCGGTGGCCGCCGCGGAGGGCAGCATCAGGCCGAGGCGGTGCGCCTCTTCCATCACGATGCGCAAATCCTTCTGGTGCATCCATGCCTTGAAACCGGGCTTGAAATCTCGATCCAGCATGCGCTGGCCGTGGTTTTCCAGAATCTTCGAATACGCAAAACCGCCTAGCAGCGCTTCCCTCACCCGCGCTGGATCGACGCCGCTTTTGGCCGCGAAATTGAAGGCCTCGGCCAGCGCCATGACGCCGACCCCGGTGAGGATCTGGTTGCAGGCCTTGGCCACCTGGCCGGCGCCGCTGCCGCCGATCAGGGTCGCCGACTTGCCCATTTTGTCGAACAGCGGCTTGACCTTGTCGAACACTTCCGGCTTGCCGCCGACCATGATGGTCAACGCGGCGTTGATGGCGCCCGTCTCGCCGCCCGACACCGGCGCGTCGAGGAACTCGATGTCATGTTCCGCCAGCCGCAACCCGATGCGCCGCGCCGCATCGGGCGCGATGGTGCTCATGTCGACCACGATCAGGCCCGGCTCATTTTTCAACACCGCACCTGCCGCCAACCCCTGCTCGCCGAGACAGACGGCCTCGACATCAGGCGCATCGGCCACCATGAGGATCACCACCGCCGCATGCTGCGCCACCTCGGCGGGGCTGGACCAGATCCTGGCGTTAGCCGCGACCGACTTGTCAATGAATGGCGCCAGCGATTCCGGTCGCCGCGCCCACAAGTGCAGCGTGTGGCCGGCCTGTTCCAGATGCAGGGCCATGGGGTGGCCCATGAGGCCAAGTCCTATGAATCCGACATCCATGAAACCGCCTCCGCCTCGCTCGGTGTGTTGCGTCTCAGCCGATGGCCTTGAGGATCAGCGGCACCAGCGCTTCGGGCAGCTTGATGCCGCCGCCGGTGGCGAAAGCGTGGGCGCGATCCGACATCTTCTTCCAGGTCTTGCGGATGATGTCCAGCCACTTCTCCTCCGAGTAGTCGCCATGCTGGCCGGCGAAAGCCAGCATGTAGTACTCGATGAAGACGAGGTCGGTCACGTCCTCCATCATCTGCGTATCGGCGTTGACCTTGAGCTGGCGCTTGCCCACTGCCATCTTCACCTTGTCGATGGTGTCGTCATCGTAGCCGGCCTGCTTCATCAGTTCGCCGGCGGTATCGGCGTGGAACTTGTACAGCCCCGTGCGCCAGGCGAAATAGCCTTCCTTGGTCATCGGGTAGTTGCTGCGCGGCACCGTCCAGCGCTTGATGTGCTGGGCGCGCACGGCGAGCTGGGCAGCCTCGCTGGCGTCCGGCGCATAGCGACCGATCATCTCGGTCATGCGTTTGGCGTAAAGCAGTTCCTTCGGCTGGCCCTCGTCCTGGTTCGGGTCTGCGGCGTTAGCGGCATCGAACAGGGCGATGGCTTTGTCAAAACGTGCCTGATTGGCAATCATGAAGTCAGTCCTCCTTGGAGTGTGTCGGGCAAAGCCGCCATGGTAACCGCTGGCAGGTCGATCGCGTTAGCGAAAGCCGTCTGTCTCGTCGCCACCGAGATACTTCCAGGGCAGCGGCAACAGCGCCGGGACCCGTTGCCGATAGCGGCGGTAGGTCTCTCCGTATAACGCGATCAGCTTCCGCTCCTCGTAACGGGAACCGATCACGAAGTAGGCCGTGATGGCGATCGCCGATACCAGCATGGCTTCGTTCATGTCGCGAGTCCAGACAATGACCAGGCTGAAGCTGTACCAGGGATGGCGCACGAAACGGTGAAAGAGGGATATCCGGAAACTGCCGTGGTCGACCGGCTCGCCCCTGCCGCCGCGAAGTTGCCGCAGGCCGAGAAACTCGTCCATGTCGTAGCCGCGCGAGGCGATGAAAAGACAGGCTACCGCTGCTGCTGCCAGGCCGTTGGCCAGCCACGCCCAAGCGCCACGCCAGGCCCACAGACTGTCGCCGGGTACCGTGTAGAGCAGCCAGGCCAGGGGCAGTGCCGCTATCCCGGCAAAGACGTTGTAGCTGAGTCGGTACCAGGGCGCGAATCCGGGCCAGCGGCGCGTCACCGCCGCCTTCACCGCGAGGCTGGCCAGCAGCGAGTGCAGCGCCGCGTAGGCGAACCATGCCAGGGCCAGCGGGAGTTGATCCATCAGCTGCGGTAATCGGCGTTGATCTTGACGTAATCGTAGGACAAATCGCAGGTCCACACCGTGGCCTGCGCGCCTTTGCCATCAAGCGCCCGACCGAGATCGACGCGCACGGTGATCTCGGCGGCCTGCATGATGCGCGCGCCATCCTCCTCGCGGTAGCTGGCGGCGCGACCGCCGTGTTCCGAAACCAGCACTTCCTCGACGCCCGTACCCAGCCAGACGCGCACGCCGGCCGCATCCAGATCGGCAATGCCGGCGTAACCGATGGCCGCCAGAATGCGCCCTAGATTCGGATCGGAGGCGAAGAAAGCCGTCTTCACCAGCGGCGAGTGGGCGATGGCGTAAGCCACCAGACGGCATTCCGCCGCCGTGCCGCCAGCGCCAACTTTCACGGTGATGAACTTGGTGGCGCCTTCGCCGTCGCGGATGATGGCCTGCGCCAGTTCCTGCGCGACGCCGATCACTGCGTCGCGCACGGCGGGCCAGTGCGGCGACGCTTCGCTGTCGATCATGCAGCCCGAGGCGCCGCTGGCGATGATGACAAAGGAATCGTTGGTCGAAGTGTCACCATCGACGGTGATGCAGTTGAAGGAAACATCGGCGGCGTCTTTCGCCAGCTTTTGCAACAGGGCCGGAGCGAGGCCGGCATCGGTGGCGACGAAGCCGAGCATGGTCGCCATGTTCGGCCGGATCATGCCGGCGCCCTTGCTGATGCCGGTGACGGCGATGGAATAGTCGGCGCTGACGACACGGCGGCTGGCCGCCTTGGCCACCGTGTCCGTGGTCATGATGGCGTGCGCCGCCGCATGCCAATGGTCGGCCGCCAGATCAGCCCGCGCCGCCGGCAGGCCGGCGATCAGGCGTTCCACCGGCAGGTGTTCGAGGATGACGCCGGTCGAAAACGGCAACACCTCATGTGCCGCGCAGCCCAGCAGCCGCGCCACCGCAGCGCAGGTGTCGCGCGCCGCGCGCATGCCCTGTTCGCCAGTGGCGGCGTTGGCAATACCGGTGTTGATCACCAGCGCGCGGATGCTGCCGTCCGCCGCCAGATGCTCGCGGCACACGGTAACGGGGGCCGCGCAGCAGCGATTCTGGGTAAACACCCCGGCGGCGCGGCTGCCCGGCGCGAATTCGATCAGCGTCAGATCGCGCCGGTCCAGCTTGCGTATGCCCGCCTCCGCCGTGCCAAGGCGAACACCGGCAACGGGAAACAGGGCTTCAGGGGCGGGGGTGGCGTAATTGACGGGCATGATTTTCCTTGGCGGGAATGAGGCTTCAGAGAATGAGCTGAATTTTATCCGCCAAAGCCTCGACCCGCCGTGTCGCCAACGCCGACTTTTGAGATTTCGTCATTCCCGTGAAGGCGGGAATCCAGTAGTAATTGTGGAGATGCCGGGACTCGCCCCGGCGGGCGACCTACTTTCTTGTTCGCGCAAGAAAGTCGGCAAAGAAGCGCTCCCCGCCGCCCCGGCCCTGCGGGCTACCCTCGCTGCGAAAGGCCCGCCGGGCCGGTCGCTAAACTAGCCGCCCGCTACGCGGTCGTCGTCGGACAACGCAACCGGAATTCCCCGGCGAACCTTCCTCCACTCGGCGGGACAGAGGGGAAGGCAAACCCTACCGCTCGTTAGTCCGCAGCGCAAACAAGCACCGACAGTTGTTCCCTCTTCTTCGCTAGGCAAACGCTATGTCACTACGCAACGGTTCAAGACCAAGTTTGGCCGTCTGCTGCGCAAGGCTTGTAATCAGTCGTCCATAGCCATCCTTGTAGGCCTCCAGCCATTGCCACTTTGATAGTGACTCAGGAGCATCGCACGGGTCGAGCTTTATCGGAATGATAAAAATGTCATCCTCCGGAATTTCGCCCGCGACATCGAGTGCAAAGCGAATTTCTTTCTGGACGTAGCCGCGCTTCGTCACTGAGCCACTGGACAAGCACGCGACGAAAACATGCGACGATCGAATGGCCTTCCGAATCTCGCTATCCCAGTCTTGACCGGGTAGCAAGGATTCATCATCAAGCCATGGTTGGCAGCCAAGCGAGAGCAGTCGTAAATAGAGTTTCCTAACACGCTCTTTGTCGTCCTTGGAATGGCAAAGGAACACCCTCAACCTCCGAGCACTGTTCAAGTTTTTTTGTCCTTTCGCAAGCAGTCCTGCGAGTGCTTCGTCCCACACTTCCTTGTCTCTCGATTCGCGGGATCGTCGCGCTTCAATGATGTCTCTTCGCCAAGCGAGGGCCTCATCGAATACTTCAGCAAGAGATCTATCATTGACTCGAAACTCCTTCTTGATTTGCTTCAACGGTTCCGGGGCTGCCACTGCCACGACAATTCGAGTAGTCGCGCCATTTGCTAACCGCTTGGTCCGAAAATGCAGGCCGATATGTCCTGTCTTATTGGCCTTGTTGCGTGAGTTTGCGGCGGGAAACGCTCCTTTCCCATTGGACACAGACGGAAGAGCTTCCTGCGCCTTATCGCGAAACTCTCTAGCGGCCTTGAGCGCGCCTTCCTCTCCGCCAAATTTCTTGTCCGCAAACTGCCGGGTGAACTCCACACCCTTACGTTTGAAGTAGACCTGAAATCCGTGCGTTCCCCCATGCCCATTTCTGCCAGAGGCATCTATTCGCTTAATGTTGCTTTCTGATTTCGGATTGCGATTGCGAGGAGTCACGGCGTTCCTTTCGCTGCCAAGTCGGGGTTCCGTCGGCAAGCAATGCGGATATTGTCTCCGTGTTGGTACGCAACGTAAAGCATTAGATCCATATCCATTTTCGGTACAGCCCGACACGCGCGACGGTTTGCCTTCCCCTCTGTCCCGCCGAGTGGAGGAAGGTTCGCCGGGGAATTCCGGTCGCGTTGTCTGAGCGCAGCGAGTTTAGCGACCGGCCCGGCGGGCCTTGCTCCGTGAGGGTAGCCCGCAGGGCCGGGGCGGCGGGGACCGTTTCTTTGCCTACTTTCTTGCGCGAACAAGAAAGTAGGTCGCCGCGCCGGGGCGAGTCCCGGCATTCTCGCAACTACTACTGGATTCCCGCCTTCGCGGGAATGACGGACTGCCAAAAGTCGGCGCCGACGGCACGGCGCTTCATGAGGCCGCCGTGTCAAGCCGGTTCGAATACGGCCTGCAAAGTGCGCAAGGTCTTCTCCAGAGTCACGGGATGAACCGCCCCCACCCGCTTCACCAATCGCGACTTGTCCAGCGTCCGGATTTGATCCAGCAGGATCAAGCCGGATTTCCCCTGGAAGGTGAGCGGGATGCGAAACCCGGCGGCGCGCGAGCCGGTGGTCATCGGGGCGACGATCACCGTGCGCAGGTAATCATGCATTTCGGCCGGCGATATGAGCACGCAGGGGCGGGTCTTCTGGATCTCACTGCCGACGGTGGGATCGAGGCAGGCAAGCCATACCTCTCCGGCCTTGACCTTCGGCGGATTCACCAGACCAGCTCCGCATCGCCTTCGTTGCCGAATTCCGGCCACACCAGCACGTCATCGCCGGCCTCGGCAATGCGCTGGCTGTCCCTGGCCCAGTCTTCACGAGGATTGCGCTTGAACGGCCGAATTTCGATCACGCCATTATTCACTTGCAGGTCGGCAACCTCTTCCAGCCCGACCTGCGCCATGATCGGCTTGGGGATCAGCACCCCCTGGGAATTCCCCATTTTCCTTATCGATACCTGCATGCCAATTTACCTCCGAAACTCTTGTAAGCACAATGTTACCACGCTGGCTACTCGACACAAAACACGGCGCGCCACAAACACGCACCGACTCTTGCGAGTCTCGGTAATAACCTCAGCCCGGCGCCGATACCGCAGGTTCCAGCCCAAGACGGCGGGCGGTCTTGGCGAAGCGGGTATCGAAAGTGGCGAGGCCGCTGCACAGGCCGGACTGCGCCAGGTGCAGGGCGTCGGAGAAGTCCAGTCCCTGGCGATACCAAGCCAGCGCCTGACTGACTGCGGCGGCGCGGTCGACGGTCAGGTTTTCGACGGCGAGCATGTCTTCGAATACGGCGGCAATGTCTTCCGCCGGCATGCCATAGGCGCCGCGCAGCACCCATTCGAGTTCCTCGATCACGGTCACCGGCACGAAGAGTTGGTCGCCCGAGGACAGCAGGGTCTGGGCGCGCTTTCTCTGCGCCTTGGTCGCGGCGTCGGCATCGGTTTCGACCGCAATGGCGCGGGCAAGGACATTGGTGTCGAGCGCGATCATGGCCTGCCTTGCTTCTTCGCCACCGCCAGCCCCTGCAAGTCTTCAACCGACAGCGGCTTGCCGCGACGGGCGACGCGGTCGAACAGAACCGAGGCCGGCTTCTTTTCCCCGCCACCGGCGGCGCGCACCAGAATGCCGTCGCCATTCGGCGCCAGCTCGACGCGAACGCGGGCGCCCGGCGCCAGCGAGACCTGCCGGCAAAGCTCGGCGGGCAACACCACTTGCCGCTTGCCTGAAAGAATCATGGTGCTCATGGCTGCCTCCTGACGTTCGAATGGCGCCAGTGTAGGCCGATTGCCGCCGTCGTTCAACTGCGTTCAACTAGTGGTCGCGATGCTGCCGAATTTGAAGGGGGCAAGCCCCGGCTGCGGCTACTTCTGTTTTTCCAGGAAAGGCATCAGCAGATCCATGGGCAGCGGAAAGATCACGGTCGTATTCTTGTCGGCGCCGATCACCGTCAGTGTTTCCAGATAGCGCAACTGGATCGCCTGCGGCTCCTGGGCGAGAATCTTCGCCGCCTGGAACAGCTTTTCGGCGGCCTGCAATTCGCCCTCGGCGTGGATCACCTTGGCCCGCCGCTCGCGTTCCGCTTCGGCCTGGCGGGCGATCGCCCGAATCATGGATTCGGTCAGGTCGACCTGCTTGATTTCGACGTTGGCGACCTTGATTCCCCACGAGTCGGTCTGCGCATCGAGCGCCAACTGGATGTCCGTGTTCAGCTTCTCGCGCTCGGCGAGCATGTCGTCGAGCTGGTGCTTGCCCAGCACCGAGCGCAGCATGGTCTGCGCCAGCTGGCTGGTGGCGTTTAAATAATCAACCACCTGAATGATGGCCTTTTGCGGATCGATGACGCGCAGATAGACCACGGCGCTGACTTTCACCGACACGTTGTCGCGCGAGATCACGTCCTGAGTCGGCACCTCGAGCACCACCGTGCGCAAATCCACGCGTACCACCTGCTGGATGATCGGGATGATGATGACCAGCCCCGGCCCCTTGACCTGCTCGAAGCGCCCGAGGGTGAACACCACGCCGCGCTCGTACTCGCGGAAAATGCGAACGGAGTTGAACAGAAAGAACGCCGCCAGAACCACCAGAACAAAGCCGCCGCCCGTCCACCCGGAATCGAAGCCGATCATATTTACCCTCCTTGCGCTGCAAGCTCGACGGCGAGCACCAGTCCGTTTGTACGCGCAAACACACCGCCATCGGTGTCCATAAGAGCAATAAATCCAATAAAGGTTCCAGGCTCGTTCGCCGAACCTCAGGCGCCCTCGCGTTCGGCGAGGCGGCGCAGGACGAGGGGAAATGCGCCGGTCAGGAAGCAGGCGATGGCCGACACGATCAGCGCCCAGCCGGCCATGTCGTCGTTGAACAGCGGATGGACGCGCTTCAGCATTCCCGCCAGCGCGGCGGCGCCAGCCAGCAGACAAATGAAGCCGAGCGCGGTGAAGACGACGAAGGTCCAGGGCCAATGGTGCGGTTTCATGCCTCGACTCGCTGCCCGGCATCGAAGACGATCCGCCACAACTCGCGCACCGCATCGACGCGCCGCTGCACCAGTTCGGGAGCCACGCGCGGGCGGGCGCCGTTGAGGCGCAGCGCGTGCTGCATGCGGCGGTAGTCGCGATAGGCGTTGCGCACTTCCTCGGCGAGATCGACCGGGATCAGGCCCAGACCGGCGGCGATTTTCAGCAGCGCGATGTTGCCGAGGTTGCCGGTGAGTTCGGCGTGTCGATGCGAATAGCCGAGCACCAGATACTGAACCATGAATTCGACATCGACCAGGCCGCCGGGATCGTGCTTGAGATCGAAGGTCCGGTCGCGCTGGTCGCCCTTGGTGCCGTGGGCATCGACCATCTTCTGCCGCATGGCCAGCACTTCGCTGCGCAGGGCGGCAAGGTCGCGCACCTGGCGCAGAACTTCGATGCGGATACGCTCGAAGGCCTCGCCCACGGCGCGGTCGCCGGCCGAGAAGCGGGCGCGGGTCAGGGCCTGGTGTTCCCAGACCCAGGCCGATTCGAGCTGATACTTGCGGAAGGCCTCGATGGAACTCACCACCAGGCCGGAGTCGCCGTTGGGCCGCAGTCGCAGGTCGGTCTCGAACAACTGGCCGGCCGAGGTCTGCGCCGAAAGCCAGGTATTGAGCCGGGTCCCCAGCCGTCCGTAGTTTTCGCCCGCCTCCGGCGCCGGATCGTCGAAGAGGAACACCAGGTCGAGATCGGAGGCGTAGCCCAGTTCCTTGCCGCCCAGCTTACCGTAGCTGATGACGGCGAACTTCGGCGTCTCGATGTGGCGTTTCGGCAGTTTCTTCCATGCCCCCTGGATCGCGGCATCGAGCAGGATGTCGGCGAGTTCGGACAGGTGATCGGCGAGTTTCTCGACCGTCAACAGGCCGGCGATGTCCTGCGTCAGTAAACGAAAAATCTGCGCGTGGTGCGCTTCGCGCAAGTGGTCCATCTGCCGCTCGGTGTCGGGCTCCAGTTGCTCCAGGTGCGCCGACAACTGGGCGCGGAAGGCCGCCCAGTCGGACACGGCATCGAGCAGGCGCGGGTCGAGCAGTTCGTCGAGCAGAAGCGGATGGCGTTGCAGGTAGCTTGCGGCCCAGCTCGAACTGCTGACCAGTTGCGCCACCTTTTGCAGCGTCTGCGGGTACTGCTGCAACAGGGCCAGGTAGGCCGCGCGCCGAGAAATGGATTCGAGCAGATCGACCCCGCGCGACAATGTTTCATCGGGATTCGGCAGCGCGGCGGCAGCCTCGATCAGGCGCGGCACGAGCACATCGAAGCGGCTGCGGATGTCCTGCGACATCTGCTGGTAGAGCAGCCCCGAACGCAGCGCCGCCATGCGCTGCGCGGCGGCCGGCGGATTGCGGTAACCCAGGCGCTCGAAGCGCTCGTCCTGCGCTTCGCCGCCAGCATCGTGCCAAAGTTCAGCCAGTACATGCTCGCCGTGATTGGGGTCGGCGAATACCTGCTCGAAGTGGCGCGACACCGTGGCGCGATGGTCGTCCAGTTCTTCCAGCAGCGCCTCGAAGCTGGCGAAACCCATGGCCCCGGTCACGCGCCGGCGATCCTCGGCGTTCACCGGCAGGCTGTGGGTCTGGGCATCGTCGAGGTATTGCAGGCGATGCTCAAGGCGACGCAGGAAAATATAGGCGGATTCCAGTTCCGCTGCCGCGTCCTGATTCAGGATGTTCCGCTCGGCCAGGAGTTTCAGCACCATCAGCGTCGGCTTGATCTGCAAGGGCGTGTCGCGCCCGCCGCGAATCAACTGGAACACCTGGGCGATGAATTCGATTTCGCGAATGCCGCCGGGACCGAGCTTGACGTTATCGGCCATATCCTTCTTCGCCACCTCGCGGCGAATCTGGGCGTGCAGCTCGCGCATGGCGTTGATGGCGCCGAAATCGAAATACTTGCGGAAGACGAAAGGCTGCCGGATTTTCTCCAGCTCGTCGTGGCGGTCACCCGTCAGGGGGCGCGCCTTGATCCAGGCGTAACGCTCCCATTCGCGGCCCTGGGTCATGAAATAGTTTTCCAGCATGTCGAAGGAACACGCCAGCGGCCCGGAATCGCCATTGGGCCGCAAGCGCATATCGACGCGAAAGACATAACCGTCCGCGGTCCCCTCGGCGATGGCGCCGATCAGGCCGCGACCGAGGCGGGTAAAAAACTCGAAGTTGGAAATCGGGCGCGAAGCGGCGCCCGCCGCGTCCGTCTCGCCATCCTCGGCATAGACGAAGATCAGGTCGATGTCGGAAGACACGTTCAGCTCGCGCCCGCCGAGCTTGCCCATGCCCAGGACGATCAGTTGCTGCGCCCGGCCATCGGCGCCGCGCGGCGTGCCGTAGCGTTCAATCAGGCCGGCGCCGAGCACCGCCGCCGCCTTGGTCACCGCCAGCTCGGCGATCAGGGTCATGCATTCCGTCACTTCGGACAACGGCGCCAAGCCCGCCAGATCGCGCGCGGCGATGCGGGCGTAGGCGCGCTGCTTGAGTTGTCGCAGCACCTGCTTGAGATTGTCTTCGGTGACGGGCTGAGCGGCGAGCCACATCGATAGCTCTTCGGCGCTCACCGGCTGATGCCGGGCGGACGCGATTTCAGCTGCCAGCACCGGCCTGGCCGCCAGCAGGCGGCCAAGGTAAGGCGATGATTCCGCAATATCAGGGAGGAAGGGCATCGGTTAGAATTTGCACAAGCGCTTTGACAGCCCATTTTAACGTGGCCAAAGGCGCATCCCCTTCATCTCCGCGCCCAGCGCCGCCAAGCCCATTATTTCCCGCCTGCTTTCCCGTCTGCGCCTGCTACCGCGAGCCGATTCCCGGCTGCGAGTTCTGCTGCGCGTGTTCATATGGGCCGTGACGCTGGGCTACTTCGCCTTTGCCCTGCTGCTGCTGGCCTTGCGCTACGCCATCCTGCCGCAGATCGAGAACTATCGGGGCGATGTCGAGCGAATGATCAGTGCATCCATCAATCGCCCGGTCGCCATCCGCAAGATAGAGGCGCACTGGGCCGGGCTGCGCCCCGCGCTGAATCTGAAGGGCTTCGCGATTCACGACACCCAGGGCCGTCCCGCACTGGGTTTCGATCAAGTCGAAGCCGAACTGGCGTGGAGCTCGCTGTGGCATTTTCAGTTGCGGCTGGCGCGGCTGGAACTGAACGCGCCGACGCTGCTGTTGCGCCGCGACAACCAGGGCCGCCTGTTCGCCGCCGGGCTGGAAATCACCCCGCAGTCGAGCGCCGAGGACGACTTTACCGACTGGTTGCTGGCGCAGGATAGCGTCATCATTCGCGATGCCCGCATCGCCTGGCACGACGAGTTGCGCGGCGCGCCGCCACTGGAATTGCAGCACCTGAATTTTCAGCTCGACAACAGCGGCGACCGCCATCGCTTCGGCTTTACCGCCGAACCGCCGCGCCAGTTGGCGGCGCGCATCGATATTCGCGGCGAGTTCAAGGGACACGACCTGGATCAACTCGACGCCTGGAAAGGCGAGGTCTACACCGAGCTGGACTACGCCGACCTCGCCGTCTGGCGCGCCTGGGTCGATTATCCGGTGGCCTTGCCGCAAGGCAGCGGCGCGCTGCGACTGTGGCTGGGATTCGCCAACAGACAACTGATCTCGGCCACCGCCGATGTGCGGCTGGCCGACCTGCGCTTGCAACTGCGCCCCAAGCTGCCCGAACTGGACCTGCTCCGGCTTGAAGGTCGGCTGGCGGGCCGCCGCCTCGATGGCGGCGGCTTTGAAGCCGAACTGAAACATCTGACGCTGGCAACCCGCGACGGTCTTGCGCTGCAACCGACCGACCTGAAACTGGTCTGGCAGGAGGCCGCCGCCAACCGCCCGCCGCAGGGCTCGGCCAGCGCCAACGGTCTCGATCTCGATGCCCTCGCGCGTCTCGCCGCTTACTTGCCGCTGGACGAGACGACCCGCGACCACCTGGCCCGACACGCGCCGCATGGCCGTGTCTTCGATCTGAAACTCGACTGGAAGGGTCGCTTTGCCAGTCCCGAAAACGCCGGGTTGCCCGACTCGTGGAGCATCAAGGGCCGCTTTGAAAACCTTGGGCTCACGGCCCTGGGCCCGGTGCCGGGCGTTTCCGGCATCAGCGGCCACATCGAGGGCAACCAGAAAAGCGGCAGCTTGCGGCTCGATGGTCAGCACACGGCCCTTGAACTGCCAAACATCTTCGCCGACCCGAAACTGGAACTGGACGCCTTCGCCGCCGATCTCAACTGGCAAATCGCCACCGGCGGCTTGCGCGTAAGCCTGAAAAAGGCCAGCTTCCACAATCAGGATGCGGCCGGCGAAGCCAGCGGCAACTGGCACGCGCTCGCCGAGGGGCCGGGCGAGATCGATCTCGACGCCCGCCTCACGCGCGGCAAGGGCGACGCCGTCTGGCGCTACATGCCGCTGGTTGTGGGTAAAGGCGTGCGCGACTGGCTGCGCGTCGCCATTATTGGCGGCAAGGCCAGCGAAGTCACGCTGAAGTTGCGCGGCGATTTGCGCCAATTTCCTTTTCGCGACGGCAAGGGCGGCATCTTCGAGGTGCGCGGCAAATTCAACAACGCCAGCCTGCGCTACGCCGGACTTTGGCCGGAAATCAACGATATCGAGGGCGAGCTGCTGTTTGCCGGCCAGCGCATGCTGATCACCGGCAGGAGCGGCAGGATTTTCGGCGTCGGTCTGCGCGAGGTACGCGCGGAAATTGCCGATATCGAGCAAATGGAAGAACTGCTCACCGTAAGCGGCAAAGCCGCCGGCCCGACGACCGATTTCCTGCGTTTCGTCGAGGCCAGCCCGGTCGGCGAGCGTATCGACCACTTCACCGAGGACCTGAAAGCGGAAGGCAGCGGCGAACTCGACCTCAAACTCAGCCTGCCGCTGCGCCGGCTGGCGAATTCAAAGATCGACGGCGGCTATCGCTTCGACGGCAACCGCCTGACGGTGGACGAGGATCTGCCGGCGCTGGCCGAGGTGCGCGGCGCCTTGCGCTTTTCCGCCGATCACCTCGAAGCGCACGGCATTCGCGGCACGCTGCTGGGCATGCCGCTCGCCGTCGACGTGAAGACGGTCGGCGACGGCGGTGTCCAGATCAACGCCGCCGGCGAAATCAACGTCGCCACGCTGCGACGCCAGTTTCCGCATCCCGTGTTCGATCATCTGGCGGGCGGCGCGAAATGGACGGGCAGCGTGCGCGTCAAGAAGAAGTCGGCGGAAGTGAAGCTGGGCTCGAACCTGATCGGACTTTCATCGAGCCTGCCGGAGCCCTTCAACAAACCGGCCACGGAGGCGCTGGCCTTCAGCCTGGAGCGCAAGCCGCCAACCGATGCGGCACGCACGACCACCGTGCCGCGAACGCCGACTCTTGCAAAACCTGGCGCGGCACAGGACATGCTCGACATCGGCCTCGGCCACGTCTTGCGTATTCAATTGGTGCGCCGCCACGATGTCAGGCCGCCGGTCATCGCTCGCGGCCTGATTGCCGTCGGCGATGTCAGCGCCAGCCTGCCGGAACGCAATCTGACGGTGGCGGCGAACCTGCCGCGCATCAACGCCGATTTCTGGGGCAAGCTGCTGGCGAATCAGGCGAAGGACGGCGATCAGGGCGAAGCGGCACTGCCGCCGCTGCCCGCCGTGCAATTCGATTTGCGCACCGCCGACCTGATCGTGCAGGACAGGAGCTTCCATGATGTCCGCATCAGCGGCAGCCGGGCAGCGGCTGCCGACAGCACGCGCTTCGATCTGAAGAGCCGCGAACTGGCCGGCAACTTCGAATGGCACAGCACCGGCGCCGGCAAGCTGTCCGGGCGCATCGCGCAGTATTCAATTCCGGAAACCATCACCAAGCCGAAAGAGCTGGAGGCGAAGGTCAGTGAAGTGGTCGACCGGCTGCCGGCGCTGGACATCACGATCGACAAGCTGTCGTTCAAGGACCGCCCGCTCGGCGCCGTGCGCATCGCGGCGGAGAATCGCAATGGCTACTGGAACACCAAAGTCGACGCGAAGAACGAGGATGGGACGCTGGAAGCCACCGGTCGCTGGCGGCCCAGCCCGACCCAGCCCGATACCCGCATCGAATTCAATCTCGGCGCCAACAGCATCGATAAACTGCTGGCGCGCATCGGCTATCCGGATACGGTACGGCGCGGCAGCGCCAAGCTTTCCGGCAATCTTTCCTGGCGCGGCTCGCCCTTCACCATCGACTACCCGACTCTCGGCGGCAACCTCAAGCTCGATGCCTCCGGCGGCCAGTTCGTCAAGCTCGAACCCGGCGTCGGTCGCCTGCTCGGGATTCTTAGTCTGCAATCCCTGCCGCGCCGCATTACGCTGGATTTTCGCGACATCTTCAGCGAAGGCTTTGCCTTCGACAAGATCGGCGGCCAGTTTGCCGTCGCGCGCGGCGTAATGGAGACCCAGGGCCTCCAGATCGACGGGCCGTCGGCGAAAGTGCTGATGAGCGGCACGGTCGATCTCGGCGCCGAAACCCAGAACCTCAAGGTACGCGTGCAGCCCGCCGTGGGCGAGTCGATTGCGGTCGGCACCATGATCGCCAATCCGGTGGCCGGCGCGGTAGTCTGGGCCGCGCAAAAAATATTCAAGGACCCCCTCGATCACGCCTTCGCCTTCGAATACGGCGTCACCGGAAGCTGGGCCGACCCGAAGGTAGAAAAGCTCGGGCAAGAGAAGAAGGCGGAGGAAACCAAGTGAAGCTCGCCGCCATACAGATGATTTCGGGGCCGGACGTGGCGCCCAATCTGGCTACCGCCGGTCGGCTGATAGCCGAGGCGGCGGCGGGCGGTGCGCAACTGGTCGCCCTGCCCGAGTATTTCCCGCTGATCGGCGCCACGGATGCCGACCGCCTCGCGGCGCGCGAGACCGATGGCAGCGGCCCGATCCAGGACTTTCTCGCCGACGCGGCCCGCCAGCACAATCTGTGGCTGGTTGGCGGCTCGATTCCGCTGGTGGCGAACGACCCGGCCAAACTGCGCAACACCTGCCTGGTGTTCGACCCGCAGGGCAGGCGTGTGGCGCGTTACGACAAGATCCACCTGTTCGGCTTCAACAAGGGCGAGGAAGCCTACGACGAAGGCGCCACCATCGAGCGCGGCGATCAAGTCGTGGCCTTCGACTCGCCACTCGGCAGGATCGGCATCGCCATCTGCTACGACCTGCGCTTTCCGGAACTTTTCCGCGCCATGGCGCAGTTGCAAAACCCGGTGGATCTGCTGGTGTTGCCCGCCGCCTTCACCGAAACCACCGGTCGCGCCCACTGGGAATTGTTGCTGCGCGCCCGCGCCGTCGAGAACCAGTGTTATGTTCTGGCTGCGGCGCAGGGCGGTCGGCATCCGACCGGGCGCATGACCCATGGCAACAGCATGATCATCGACCCTTGGGGCGAGGTGCTGGCGCGCATGGACAAAGGCGAAGGCGTGGTCATGGCGGAACTGGATCGGCAACGGCTGGTCGATACCAGAACCACCCTGCCTGCCTTGAAACACCGCATTCTTTAAGGACCACGATGAACCACTTCAACACCGCCGAACAAGTTCTGCTCAAACCCAACGGGCTGGCGCCTCGCCAGCTTGAGGGCGTCTTCGGACAGTTATTCGGCAATCGCGTCGATTACGCCGACCTGTATTTTCAGTACGCCCGCAGCGAAGCCTGGAGCCTGGAGGAAGGCATCGTCAAGTCCGGCAGTTTCAACATCGAGCAGGGCGTCGGCGTGCGCGCCATATCCGGTGAAAAGACCGCTTTTGCCTATTCCGACGACATCAGCCTGGCGGCGCTGCAAGCCGCCGCCGGCACCACCCGCGCAATTGCCGCGTCAGGCGCCCAGCGTCAGGCGCCAATACTGCGCCGGAGTAATCAACCAGTCGCGCTGTATGCCGGCAACGATCCCATTGCTTCGCTCGGCGACGCCGCCAAGGTCACGCTGCTGGAACGCCTCGAAGCCATGGCCCGCGCCGCCGATCCGCGCGTCAAGGAAGTCATGGCCAGCATCGGCGGCACCTGGGAAGTCGTGCTGGTGGCCCGCTCCGATGGCCACATGGCGGCCGATGTGCGACCGCTGGTGCGCGTTTCGATTTCCGTCATCATGGAAGAACAAGGCCGACGCGAACAGGGTTCCGCCGGCGGCGGCGGGCGCTTCGATTACGCCTATTTCACCGATGCGGTGCTGCACGACTATGCCAAACGCGCCGTGCATCAGGCCAGCGTCAATCTCGCCGCCAAACCCGCCCCGGCCGGCGAAATGACTGTGGTGCTGGGCCCCGGCTGGCCCGGCATCCTGCTCCACGAAGCGGTCGGCCACGGCCTCGAAGGCGACTTCAACCGCAAGGGCAGCTCGACCTTCGCCGGGCGCGTCGGCCAGCGCGTGGCGGCGAAAGGCGTCACCGTCGTCGATGACGGCACCATTGCCGACCGGCGCGGCTCGCTGACCATCGACGACGAGGGCAACCCGACGCAGCGCACGGTGCTGATCGAGGACGGCATCCTCGTCGGCTACCTGCAGGACACGCTGAACGCGCGCCTGATGGGTGTCGCCATCACCGGCAACGGTCGCCGCGAATCCTTCGCCCACCTGCCGATCCCGCGCATGACCAACACCACCATGCAGAACGGCAGCCACGATCCCGACGAAATCATCAAGTCGGTGAAGAAGGGCCTGTACGCCGCCAACTTCGGCGGCGGTCAGGTAGATATCACCAGCGGCAAGTTCGTCTTTTCAACCGCCGAGGCGTATCTGATCGAGAACGGCAGGATCACCACCCCGGTCAAGGGCGCCACGCTGATCGGCAGCGGCCCGGAGGCGATGATGCGCGTCTCCATGATCGGCAACGACATGGCGCTCGATTCGGGCGTCGGCACCTGCGGCAAGGAAGGCCAGAGCGTGCCGGTCGGCGTCGGCCAGCCGACGGTGCGCATCGACGGCTTGACAGTCGGCGGCACGGGGTAAGCGGCAAAACCTCGACACGAAGCCCTGAAAGCAAGTCGATTCGGGTTGACATGCCTCAAATTGCGCCGCAAATGATAAGTATATTCTGATACTCTAATTCGTATCTATATGCGTGAATTGCGCGCATTGGCAACCGCGATACGGAGTCGAGGCATTCAACCTGTCAATGGAGATGGCTATGAAACACTGGATTCTGAATACAGCTCTAGTCGGACTTTTCCTCCTGCCGGGGATTGAACGCGCCGCTCATGCGCAAGCGGCGGCGCCGCAAGTTGAACCCGGGGAAGTCACCAATGAACAAATGGTCAGCTACTACGAACGAGGTCAGATCGGCAAGGAAGTCTGGGTCATCGACAGCCGTCCGGCTGGGAAATACGTTGCCGGCCACATCCCCGGAGCCATCGGACTTCCGCTCGACGTTCTCAAGCGGGACACTGCGGGCACGGAGAAACTGGCGATTCCCAAGTCCGGCAAAGTGGTTTTCTACTGCGCGGGACGGGAGTGCACCCTCTCCGTGGATTCCGCCGAAATATTCCGCAAGCTCGGCTACTCCAACGCTGCCGTGTATCGCAACGGTGTTCCCGGCTGGAACCAGAAAATGCAGCCGCTCCTGGCAGAGGAGTCCTTCATCAGGAAAGGGAACGTCATACTCATCGACACTGCGGTTGGCCAGGAAACCATAGTCACCGCGTCAAACCAGACCGTCCAGCTTTCCCTGCCGGATATCAAGGGCGGCAAGGGAAAAGCGGTCTTCGCCGGACTATCGCGCAATGCCCCTCTCGTCGTCGTTGAGCGCAACGGAATGGACGGCGTCAATGCCGTACTCGAGGAGCTCCGGGAACTGGACTTCCGCCGCCTGGCCTATTTCCCCATCAAGGCGTGGAAAGACAAACTGGCGCTGGTAACACCGCCGGAAACAGTGGCGTGGGCACCCGTCTACGGCCCCGGCCAGATCGCACCCAAGGTCTTTGAAAATGCCGTCGCTTCCGGGCAGTACATACTGGACGTCCGTCCGGTGGCCGACTACGCGCGAGGGCATTTCAAGGGCGCGATCAACATTCCCGTAGAAGACATGGAGAAGGAATACGCGAGGATTCCCAAAGAGCAGCCGGTATTCGTGAATTGCGCCAGCGGCGCCAAGAGCCAGAAGACCTTTGATATCCTGGGCCGCAAGGGATACGCCAACATCCGCTACCTCGACGCCGAGGTTTCCTGCAAGGGAGAGACTTGCACCATCAAGGAATAGCCTGCTTTGTTCGCCACCACGTATCGCGTCGAAGAAGGCTCTCTTTCCTAATCCGCCATCTCCACGCGGTCGCGGCCGTTTTCCTTGGCGCGGCGCAGCGCCGCGTCGGCGCGGGAAATCAGTCCTTCAAGCAGTTCGCCACGCCGCATCTGGGCCACGCCGCAACTAAGCGTCACGCTCTGCACGCCTTCATCGGTCTCCAACCCGCAGCCGGCAGCCACCAGGTCGCGCAGGCGTTCGGCGATCAGCAAGGCTTCGTCAAGCTCGGAATGCGGCAGCAGAATCAGGAATTCCTCGCCGCCGTAGCGGGCAATCAGATCCTGCGCGCGCAGACCGTCGGCCAACTGGCGCGCCACGCGGCGCAACACCGCATCGCCGGCAAGGTGGCCGAAGCGATCATTGAAATGCTTGAACAAATCGATATCGGCCATCAGCAGACAAAGCGGCTTGCCATCATGGTCGCAGCGTGCGATGGCGCGCGGATAGGCTTCCAGCAGCCAACGCCGGTTGTGGATGCCGGTCAGCGCGTCGACGCTCGCCGCCTGTTCGAATTCGAGACTCAGAGCCTGCGAATTGACCAGCGCCAGGTTGTCGTTGCGCATGCGGCCGGCCAGGATGGCCAACAGGTTGCGCGCCACGCCGTGCGAACAATCCACCAGCGACCAAAGCACGTCGTGCGGCATGGCCACGAGGCGCGTATCCCGTGCCGCCAACACCAGCGCCGAGGCCACCTTGCCGTCGAGCAGCGACATTTCGCCGACGCAGTCTCCGCTGGTGAAAACCGCATGTTCGGGCAAGTCGCGATCCGTCAGATAGACGCGCAGCTCGCCGTCGAGAATCAGGTACAGGTGGCTGTTGGGCGCGCCGGGTTCCAGCAGGTGCTCGCCGCGCGCCAAATCCAGGCGATGACAACTCTCGAACAGGTGCTCCACGCTTTCGAGGCTGACGTTGGCGAACAGCTTGGCTTGTGCAAGCTGCTGACGGTCTTCGCTTTTAATCATGGTGGCACCCGACTTCCTCGGTCTTCGATAAGGACAGCATAAAGTAAAACGAGGCGCGGGAGGGATCACTTCTCATCGAAGCTGTAACCCAGTTCCGCCACGCCGCGCCGGATCGCCGCCATGGCTTGCGGCACTTGTTCCGGCGCGCCGCGCACGCCGAGTTCGATGTGGCGCTGGACTTCCGCCGAGCCGAGGAAGGGCAGGCTGAACACCTTGACGCCGGGGAAATCCGCTTCGACACCCCGCATGACGCCGATCAGCGCGCCCTCGACGCCCTTCCACACCAGGATGGCCGCTTCGGCGCTGGTGTCCGCGTTGAAGCGTTCGCGGTAGTAGTGGTCGAGCACCCACTCCACCATCGGCCAGGCCATTTGCGGAAAGCCCGGCACGAAATGATGGTGGCCCAGCGAAAATCCGGGAATGCGATTGTATGGATTTGGAATGATGCGGCTGCCCGCTGGCAAGTTGCCCATGGCCAGTTGCAGATCGGTCAGCTCGAACCCGCTTTCGGCGAAGCGCGCCCGGATCTCGCGTTCGGCGTCGGGGTGCAGCAACAGCTCGACGCCGGCGGCTGCCGCTGCGGCCTGTCGCGTGTGATCGTCCGGCGTATTGCCGATGCCGCCGAAGCTGAAGACGATGTCATCGCTGGCCAGAGTGCGCCTTAGTGTTTCCGTCAGACGTTGCCGATCGTCGCCGATGTACAGCGCCCAAGCCAGCACCAGGCCGCGCGCCGCGAGAATCTCCAGCAATCTGGGGAAATGCTTGTCGGAACGCTTGCCCAGCGTGATTTCGTCGCCGATGATGATGGCGCCGATGCCCGCCCGCGTTTCGTTCATAGCTCTATCCCTCCTTGCCGCCGCTGCCGCCGCAACGCTGCCAGACCGAGATGGACGAAGACCAGCGCGGTGAGTGCTGGCGCCAGCAGATTGACCAGCGGCACATGCGCCGCCGCCGCCGCGCCGAGGCCGGCAAAATGGAAGCGGCCACGGTTTTCGCGCAGCAGACTCTGCATCTCGTTGCGCGTCGCGTGCTCGGCGAGGGCGTCGAAACGGAAGGTGCGCTGATTGAACCAGGCGCCCCACAACAAGGGCAACACCAGCAGCGCGCCCGGTATCAGCAGCAGCGGCAGCATGAAGAAACAGCCGACGACAAAGATCGCGCCCGATCCCAGCGTATTGCCCAGACTGCCCCAGAATGCGTTCTCGCCATGACGCCCCAGATCCGGGTAGTCGCGCGCCGCCACCAGATTGACCAGATTCGGCAGGGCAAACACCGCCACCAGAACAATCGCGGTGAAATACACCAGCGAGGCGAAGGCCGCCAGCAACAGAAACACCGCAGCCCAGTGTCCCACCCATTCCCAGCCCGACCACGGCAGTCCCGGCAACATGCTCACCACGCGCGCCATCAGCGCCACGCCCTGCGCCCACACCGCCACCGCCACGGCGGTCCATAACACCAGCGCCACCAGCGGCGGCCACAGCGCCTGCCACAGCACGTCGGCCCGCGTCAGGTCGCGCAGCGACTTGGTGAAGGCGGCAAATACCTCAAGCATCGCTATCCGTCATTTGTGTGCCTCATTTATGTAACCTCGTATCCCACATCTTCTGCAGTCGCTTCACCGAAACCGGCGACGAGGTTTTCAGTTCCTGCGCGAACAGCGCGACGCGCAGCTCTTCGAGCAGCCAGCGGAATTCGTCGAGAAACGCATCGCCCTGCTGGCCGGATTTAAGCATGGCATTGCGTTCGCGCTCCCACGGCTTGCCCAGCGCCTGCCAGTCCGCCATCAGGCGGGCGTCGCGCGCCGGATCGCTGCGCGATTTTTCCAAGCGCAGGCCGATGGCCTTGAGGTAACGCGGATAGTGTTGCAGCCGCTCGAAGGGCGTGGTGGCGATGAACCTTTTCGGCATCAGTTCGGCAAGCTGCGCGCCGATGTCGGCGCAAGCCTGCGGAAATGCCTTCTGCATTGAGACGAGCTTCTTCGCCAGCACCGCATGTTCGGACAGGAGCGTGCCGAGCAGGCGCAGGATTTCCTGCGCCACCAGCAGAACCCGGCCGCGCGCCGCGTCGCGCCGTGTCGCGAACGCCGACTCTTCCGTGGGCAGCGGGTCCATCAGGCAAGTGCGCTCCAGCGTCACGGCGATCAACTGCTCGCGCAGTTCCTTCTCCGTGCCCAGTGCTATGAACTGCATGGCGAGTTCGCGCAGGCCCGGCAGCTTTTCGATGGCCTTGACCTGCGCCGCAAGTTGCAGCGCAAACAGCCGCGCCATGCCGCGCCGATGCTCGGCGCGGGCCTTGTCCTCGGTATCGAAGGCGGTCAGGCGCACGCTCTCGCCCATATCGACCAAAGCCGGGAAACCCACCGTAGTGCCAGCGCCGACTTTCACTTCCATCAGTTCGGGCAAGGCGCCGAAGGTCCATGCCGTCAGGCCGGACAATTCGCCGGCGGCGGCCTCGTGCTGCACTTCGGCTGCGGCATAAACCTGCTCGACGCGGTCGCGATACTCGGCGCGCAATTCGGCAAGGTTGCGCGAAATCGCCAGGGTGCCGCCGTGTTCGTCGGTGAGGCGAAAGTTCATGAACAAGTGCGGTCGCAGTTCGCCGCTGCGGAAGGCGTCGAGCGGCAGCTTCATCGCCAGACGTTCCTCGGCGGCGCGCGTCAGGGCGCGCACCAGCGGCTCGTCGAAATCATGTTCTGATTCGCAGAAGTCGCTGGCGAACTCATCGAGCGGTTGCAGGCGATGGCGGTACTTCTGTTGCAGGGTCTTCAGCAGCGCCAGGATTTTCTCCTTGAGCAGCCCCGGCACCAGCCATTCGCAACGATTGGCCGGCAACTGGTTGAGCGCGGGCAGCGGCAGAATCAGCGTCACGCCGTCGTCCGCCGCGCCGGGATCGTGGTGGTAGCTCAGCTTGAAGCTCTGGCCGCGATGCGTCAGCGCCGGCGGGAAGGCATCGGTGGTGATGCCCGCCGCCTCGTGGCGCATCAACTGTTCCTTCTCCAGGCAGAGCAGCTTCGGGTTCGCCGCTTCGGCCTCGCGCCGCCAGTGGTCGAAGGCCGCCAGCGTGATGATGCCCTCGGGCAGCTTGGCGTCGTAGAAGGCGTAAATCAGCTCGTCATCGACCAGCACGTCGGGCCGCCGCGACTTGTGTTCCAGCGCCTCGATTTCCTTCATGAGTTTGGCATTATGCTGGAAGAAGCGCCACTTGCGCACCCAGTCCTCGCCCACCTGGCCTTCGACCAGCGCCTCGCGAATCAGGATTTCGCGAGCGAGTTTCGGATCGCTCGGCCCGTAATGCACGCGTCGCTTGGCGTGCAGCATCAGACCGTGCAGGGTGACGCGCTCCCAGGCCACGACCTGCCCCGGCCCCTTCTCCCAGTGCGGCTCATAGACATGGCGGCGAATCAGGTGGCCGCCGACCTGCTCCAGCCATTCCGGCTCGATCTTCGCGATGCAGCGGGCGAACAGGCGCGAGGTTTCCACCAGTTCGGCGGCGACGATCCAGCGCCCGGCCTTTTTCAGCAGCGACGATCCGGGGTGGATGAAAAAGCGAATGCCGCGCGCACCGAGATAGTTTTTGTCTTCCTCGCTGATGAGGCCGATGTGGCCGAGCAGGCCGGTCAGCAGCGCCTTGTGGATGGCTTCATACGAGGCGGCAAGCTGATTCTCCTTCCAGCCGTGTTCGTGGCACACCGTCATCAACTGACCATGCACGTCGCGCCACTCGCGCACGCGCAGCCA
Source organism: Sulfuritalea sp. (assembly GCA_023229545.1). Classification (GTDB taxonomy): domain Bacteria; phylum Pseudomonadota; class Gammaproteobacteria; order Burkholderiales; family Rhodocyclaceae; genus Sulfuritalea. The sequence goes on from JALNZB010000004.1 coordinate 35,872, forward strand.
CGACAGGAAATTTTGCCGGCACCACTGGCGCTGCTTGTTCGTCGTCTCGTGCTTCCATACCTCGTCGGCGGCGTGCCAGAGCTTGAGGTAGGACAGAAACTCCGACTTCTCGTCCTTCCATTTGGCATGGGCCTGATCGGCGGTCGCCGCATGCTCCTGCGGCCGATCACGAGGATCCTGGGTGCCCAGCGCGGCGGCGATGACCAGCATTTCCCTGAGGCAGCCGTGCTCGCGCGCGGCGAGGATCATGCGGCCGATCTTCGGATCGAGTGGCAGTTTCGCCAGCTCGACACCGACCCTGGTCAGCGCCTTGCTCGTCTCGTCCAGCGCACCCAGTTCGGCGAGCAGGTTATAGCCGTCGGCAATCATGCGCGGCGCCGGCGCTTCGAGAAAGGGAAAGTCCTCGACATCACCCAGGTGCAGCGATTTCATGCGCAGGATCACGCCGGCCAGGCTGGAGCGCAGGATTTCGGGTTCGGTGTAGGCGTCGCGCTTGCTGAAATCCTCTTCGTCATAGAGCCGGAAACAGATGCCCGCCGACACCCGCCCGCAGCGCCCGGCGCGCTGGCTGGCCGCCGCGCGCGAAATCGGCTCGACCTGCAACTGTTCGACCTTGTTGCGATGCGAGTAGCGCTTGACGCGGGCCAGCCCCGAGTCGATCACATAGCGGATGCCGGGCACGGTCAGCGAGGTCTCGGCGACATTGGTCGCCAGCACCACGCGACGGCCCTGATGGCCGGAAAACACCCGCGCCTGCTCCACCGCCGACTGGCGGGCGAACAGCGACAGCACTTCGAGACCAGGAGGGTGGTGTTTGCGCAGCGCCTCGGCGGCCTCGCGTATCTCGCGCTCGCCGGGCAGGAACACCAGCACGTCGCCCGCCCCTTCGCGATGCGCCTCGGACACGGCATCGACGATCGCCTCGTTGAGATCGCCGTCCTTCTTTTCCTGCCAGGGACGGTAGCGCGTCTCGATGGGGTAGAGCCGGCCCGAAACTTCGATCACCGGCGCGCCGTTAAAGTGTTTGCTGAAACGCTCGGCATCGAGCGTGGCTGAGGTCACTATGACTTTGAGATCACGCCGTCTCGCCAGCACCGACTTTAGATAGCCGAGCAGGAAGTCGATGTTCAGGCTGCGCTCGTGCGCCTCGTCGATCAAAATCGTGTCGTACTGGCGCAGCAGGGGATCGGTCTGCGTCTCCGCCAGCAGGATGCCATCGGTCATCAGCTTGATGTAGGAATTCGACGTGACCTTGTCGGTAAAGCGAATCTTGAAGCCGACATGGCGACCAAGTTCCGACTTCAACTCCTGCGCGATGCGCGTCGCGGTGGCGCGAGCGGCGATGCGACGGGGCTGGGTGTGGCCGATCAGGCCGTTGAGGCCGCGACCGATTTCGAGGCAGATCTTCGGCAGTTGCGTGGTCTTGCCCGAGCCGGTCTCGCCGCAGATCACCACCACCTGGTGGCGGAGAATCGCCTCGGCGATCTCGCCACGACGCGCACTGATGGGCAGCGCATCGTCGTAGAGCAGCGCCGGTCGCGCCGCCCGCCGCGCTTCGGGATCGAACTTCATTGCTGCAATTTTACGCCAGCCGGTAGAATCGCAGCTTCGCCGCAACGCCCAATCACCAAAGCCCAGCCATCATGGCCGACACCGAAAAGCCGTCCATCCGCGTGGATACCGTACCCGGCGCAAGCGCACGGGTACATAACTTCATCCGCCACATCATCGACGCCGACCTCAAAGCCGGAAAATATTCGTCGCGCCACTGGAGCGGACGGCCCGGCCCGGCGGCGCAGCAGAAAGTCGGCGCTGGCACAACGGTGGATGGGGCGAAAATAAGAACTCGCTTCCCGCCGGAGCCGAACGGCTACCTGCACTTCGGCCATGCCAAGTCGATCTGCCTGAATTTCGGCCTGGCGCTGGATTATCAGGGTGTCTGCCACTTGCGCTTCGACGACACCAATCCGGAGAAGGAAGAGCAGGAATATGTCGATTCGATCATCGACGCGGTGCGCTGGCTGGGCTTCGACTGGGGGGACAACCAGTATCTGGCCTCCAACTACTTCCAGTGGATGTACGACTTCGCCGAAAGGCTGATCGAGGCCGGCCACGCCTATGTCGATTCGCAAACTCCCGACGAGATGCGCGCCAGCCGTGGCACGCTGACCGAGGCGGGACGCAACTCGCCGTTTCGCTCGCGCCTGCCTGCCGAGAATCTCGACCTGTTCCGCCGCATGAAGGCCGGCGAATTCGCCGATGGCACGCACATCCTGCGGGCGAAAATCGACATGTCCTCGGGCAACATCAACCTGCGCGACCCGGCGATCTACCGCATCCGCCACGTCACGCATCACAACACCGGCGATGCCTGGTGCATCTACCCGATGTACACCTACGCCCATCCCATCGAGGACGCGCTGGAGAACATCACTCATTCCATCTGCACCCTCGAATTCGAGGACCAGCGACCGTTCTACGACTGGCTGCTGGCGCGGCTGGCTGAGCTCGGCTGCGTCAATACCCCCGTGCCGCAGCAGATCGAATTCGCCCGGCTCAATCTTTCCTATGTCGTGCTCTCCAAGCGCAAGCTGATCCAGCTGGTCGAGGAAGGACACGTCAGCGGCTGGGACGATCCGCGCCTGCCGACGCTGGTCGGCGCGCGCCGTCGCGGCTACACGCCGGAAGGCTTCCGCCATTTCGCCGAAATGATCGGCGTCACTAAATCGGATTCCTGGATCGACATCAGCGTGCTGGAAGACTGCCAGCGCGAACACATGAACGAAACCGCGCCGCGCCGCATCGCCGTGCTCGACCCGGTCAGGCTGGTCATCGACAACTACCCGGAAGGGCAGGAAGAGGAATGCCTCGCCCCCAATCACCCGCAGAAACCCGAGTGGGGCAAGCGTCCGGTGCCGTTTTCACGGGAGCTGTGGATCGAGCGCGAGGACTTCATGGAAGCGCCGTCCAAGGGCTATTTCCGCCTCTTCCCCGGCAACACCGTGCGCCTGCGCTACGGCTTCGTCGTCAAGTGCGTCGGCTGCGACAAGGACGCCGACGGCAACATCACGACCGTGCATTGCGAGTACATGGCCGACTCGAAATCCGGCACGCCGGGCGCGGACGCTTACAAGGTCAAGGGCAACATCCACTGGGTCTCGGCGCGCCACGCCTATGCCGGCGAAGTACGCCTGTACGACCGCCTGTTCGCCGTCGAAGCGCCGGGCGAGGGCGGTCGCGACTTCACCACCGACATCAACCCGAACTCGCTGCGGGTCATCCTCGCCCAACTGGAACCCGCCGTGAAGGGCGCCAGCGCCGATGACCGCTTCCAGTTCGAACGCCACGGCTATTTCGTCGCCGACCGCGTCGATTCGCGCCCCGGCGCGCCGGTGTTCAACCGCGCCGTGACGCTGAGGGACTCCTGGAGCAAGAAGTGAAGTTCACGGAACAGCTCGCTGCGGCCTGGCAAGACAACAACTCCCTGCTCTGCGTCGGCCTCGACCCCGACCCGGCGAAATTCCCCGTTCATCTGCAAGACAAACCCGACGGCATCTTCCGCTTCTGCGCCGAGATCGCCGATGCCACGGCCGACCTCGCCTGCGCCTTCAAGCCGCAGATCGCCTACTTCGCCGCGCGCCGCGCCGAAGACCAGCTCGAAGCGCTGATCGCCCACATCCACGACAAGCATCCGGGCGTGCCCGTGATCCTCGACGCCAAGCGTGGCGACATCGGCAGCACCGCCGAGCAGTACGCGATCGAAGCCTTCGAGCGCTACAAGGCCGACGCCGTGACGGTGAACCCCTACATGGGCCGCGACTCGGTCGAGCCCTGGCTGGCATACAAGGACAAGGGCGTAATCCTGCTCTGCCGCACCTCGAATCCCGGCGGCAGCGATCTGCAATTCCTGAGAGTCGGCGCTGGTGATACGGCGGTTTTCGAGCACGTCGCCCGTCTCGTCGCCACCGAGTGGAACACCATGGGGGCAACCCCGGGCCAATGCGCCCTCGTCGTCGGCGCCACCTTCCCCGGCGAGATCGCCCGTGTGCGCGAGATCGTCGGCGACATGCCGCTGCTGGTGCCCGGCATCGGCGCCCAGGGCGGCGACATCGAAGCCACCGTAACGGCGGGCAAGACCGCCGCCGGAACCGGCCTGATGATCAACTCCTCGCGCGCCATCCTCTATGCCGGCAAGGGCGAAGACTACGCCGCAGTCGCGAGACAAGTGGCGCTGCAAACGCGCGACGCGATCAACCGCTGGCGGTAGCAGCGGCGAAAGACATTACCCTCTTTATTACCCTCATTTGAGGGTAATTACCCTCTTTTCCGCCAGCGCGTGCCTGGCCCCAAACCCAGGCACTCCACCTCATCGGCCCCCTGCTGCTCGCGCAGCACGCGGCGGATCATGTCCCGGCTCACGCCGGGGCAGGCCCGTTCAAGCTCCGCGATGGTGAACTCGGAAGGCACGCGAATCAGCGCCGCCAACACCAGTTCGCGCTTGGAGCCGCGCGGCGCAGCAACCTCGCCGACCCGCTCGGCGAACTCCTTGTAGGCGGTCTTGAGGATGTAGAGCACGAAATTGATATAGGGCCAGGGATCGTGCTTGCCCTCGTGCCAGCCTTGGGAACTGAGTTCCAGCGTCTCGTAGTAGCGCGCCTTGTTCTCCTCCACCAGACGTTCCAGGCTGATGTACCGCCCCACCTCGTAGCCCAGCCGATGACACTGGAGCAACCACAACAAGCGCGAGACGCGGCCGTTGCCGTCGCGGAAGGGATGGATGCAAAGGAAATCGAGATTGAAGGCCGCCAGCGCAATCAGCGGATGTACCCAGGCCTCGTCCAGGCAACGCTGCCAGTCGGCCACCAGCGCCGCCATGCCCTCGCCCGTGCGCGCGGCAGCAACTGGTCGGAAGCGCACCCGCTCGCGGCCATCCGCGTAACGCTCGATGATGTCGCCGTCCTTTTCCTTGTACTGCCCCGCATCCCAAATCTGCCCACGCGCCATGGCATGCAGGCGGCGAATGGTGTCCTCACTGACGGCGATGCCCGCCGCCTCGCGATGCAGCCAGTCCAGCGCATCGCGATAGCCGCGCACTTCTTCCTCGTCCCGATCACGGAACAAAGGCTTGGGCACCACCAGCACATCGCGCACGCGGGACGCATCGAGCGCCACGCCCTCGATGCGGTTCGACGAAACCGCGCTCTCGATCAGCGCGTGTTCGCGCAACACCTTGAGCCGCTGCGGCGACTGCCGCGTGTAAAGCTCCTGCTTGCCGCGAAATTCGCCGAGGTCGGCGAGATACCAGGCGGCGGCGGGGTGGATGGAGGCGGCGGACGAGAGAAATCGAAGTGTATGCATCGAGCTATCCAACAACCGGCTGACGCTGCATCACATAGGTGATGAGGTCCTCCAAATACGCAGCGATCTTGCTCGGTCCCGGCGAATACTTACCCGGATGACCGCACTTATTTCGCAATCCCAGACACTCGACCAAAATCCCTTTCACATTCTTGTCGAAGATACCCAAGTCCCGTGCAATATTGAGCAGAGTTGTTTCCTTGATCACCCCAAGATCGTCTATGGACTTTATCTCGCGAGCGTTTTGATCATGCTTTTGCAGTGCAGTATTCAGCACATTCAGGCTGTGAGAAAAACATTCCAAGTGAATTCTTCTGACCGCCGCCTGCCACGCCAAAACAACTGCCGCTCGGAACGCCTTAATGCGGTAGCAACTAATTGCCTCCAAAAAATATTCTCGCTCGTCGGAATCAGTCAGTTCGCCCACAATATTCGCCAATGCAGTCGTATCGACTTCCTCTTCCCCCTGGCTGGCTAAGAGTCTATCCAAAGGGCTGAAATCTACGTCAAGCTGTGACTTCCCAATCCTCAGCCATTTTTGAATTGTCGAAGCACTTAGACCAAGATACTTTCCGATAACACCCAACGGGACACCGTACATCTGCATGTGAACCACATATGCATATCTCAGGCTTCTAAGACTTTGGCTTTTGTCGATTCCAGCTAGCGCGGCAGCCCGATGGAAAGCCCGTTGCGCGACCTGCGCGGTAATCGGGACACCCGGCTTCTGCTCGAAAAGCCAAGTACTAGGCCGCGCTTGCTCAATGTATCCGGGTAAAGTCGCGGCAATGTACTCGGGGAGAATGGCCGTACGACTAACCCGGTGGCTCTTTCGCCTAAGCTCAATCCGACGGTTCTGGAAATCTATGTCACGAATTCTTAGGTCGAGGAGTTCCTTCAGCTCCAACCCGGCACCATAGGTCAGTGCAAGCAGGAGATGATGCTTTGGCGACTTGATGGCCGCCAGTAACTTCCGCACGTCCTCGGGACTATGTACCAGGATTGGATTAACCGCTTCGGAACGATTTGGCAAGTTGAAATCGGCTCTCGATACGTCCAGCTTACGGATGCGCTTAAGAAAAAAAACCGCCGCATGGGTTGCTTGATGTACGGTTTGACGGGCAAGCCTTTCCCGTTTCGTCAAATGCCCCAAGAATTCCTGCACCACCTCTACATTCATGGAGTCGAGTTTCCCTGGTGCGAACTCATCCAGTCTCTTGATCCACATGCGGTACACCGACTGCGTCTTGAGGTGGAGTTTCCGCCTACGCATTTCCTCGTCTAACTGGTCAATCGGTGATATCGCTTCAGTCATGTTGATTCCCTTGATCAATATTCGGCGCCATCAATTCGAGTTGTTCTGCGTAACGGTACTTACTCATGCCCGCATTCTCACGCCGCCGCCATGCTGTCGGCAACTCCGCTCACCACTAACTCCCGCGTCGCCCGCGTCATCGCCACGTAGAGCAGCTTCGCTTCCTCAGGCGTACGCTCGCTTCCCTCCGCCAACTGCTCCACGCCCGCCACGGCGACCAGCGGGAACTCCAGGCCCTTGCAGGAGTGCATGGTAACGGCCAGCACCGCATCCTCGTCAGGCGCGAAGGTCGCATCCTTGAAGTAGGTCACCGGCACGCCGAAGCCGCGCAGCGTCGCCAGCACCGCCTTGCCCACCGGGTTGTAGTGACGGTAGATCACCGCCATGTCGCGCCAGGGCGTGCCGTCGCGATGGGCATCCTTCAGGCGCCGGACAATGAACTCGGCTTCGTCTCGCAGCGTCGGCAGCTTGACCACCTGCGGCGGTGGGCCGGCGCGACCGGCGGATTGGGGGCGGATCAGCGGCACGCCGTCGTCGTCGGCGTCCTGCGCCTTGAGGATGCCTTGCGCAACGTCGCGGGCGAAGCGCAGGATTTCGTCGGTGTTGCGGTAATTCACCTTGAGTATCGTGGTGCGCCCCTGAGCCTGGATGCCGACGCGCTTGAAGCTGAACTTCTTGCGTTCGGCATCGCCATATATTGATTGCGCATCGTCGTAGAGCACCAGCAGGCTGTTGGTTTTCGGGTCCACCATCTGCACCACGAGCTTGAACCACTCGGGCTTGAAGTCGTGGCCTTCGTCGATCAAAAGGGCATCGTATTGGGCGGCGGGGATGATGCCGCTCTCGACACTGCGGATCACGCGCTCCACCATGTCGTCGGAGAAGGCGTCTTTATCATCGCTGGCGGCGGGAAGACCGGCGTTGTAGGCGACGAGCTGGGCGCGGCACCATTGATGGAAATGGTAAGTGTGCACCTTTGCGTCCAGCCCCTTGTCGGCCATGCTGCGCGCCAGCCGCCGGGCCAGGGACTTGTTGTAGCAGAGCACCAGGATGGGTTTGCTGGAGGCCCGCGCCAGGTATTCAGCGCGATAGCCGAGGATCAGCGTCTTGCCCGAACCGGCGACGCCATGAATCACGCGATGGCCTTCGCCCAGGCTGCGGGCAAGCTGCTCCTGATGCAGATCCATGACTTGCATCAGGTCCATGCCATCGGCTTCGCCGTCCGCCGCGAACAGCGTTCCCTGGCGCGGCGGGATGCGCACTTCGGGGAACAGGTGCCAGCGCAGACGGTCGATCTGCGGCAGGCTCAACGCGCTCCGGAAGCGCACGCTGAACATCTCCCACAGGCGGCGCTGGAAGACCTCGGCGTCTACGCTCTCCAGCATTTCGTCCCGACAGATCACCCGCTGCGGCGGCATGACATCGCCCAGCCCGCCTTCGTCGAAGGCCTTGCGCGTGATGTTGGTCAACACCACGCCGTAACTCCAGGGGAAGCGCAGCCTGCCGGCTTCGCGCCCGGAGGAGAAAACCAGTTGCGGATCCTTCTCCAACGCGCCGGCAAGCGCCTGGGCGTAATGCCGGGCCTGCTCCAGCGGGTTGAGTACGGTCTTGGACTTGCCGTCGGCGTGGATCACGGCGTTGTCGGGGTTGATCGTAATGACGGTATCGCGCCGCCAGTCCTTGACTTCCAGCACCAACAATCCCCGGTGCGGATGCAGGACGATGAAGTCCGGATGCCGCGTGCTGGACCCGACCGGGACGTTGTACCAGCACAGGTAATCGTCTTCCAGCTTGGCTTCGAGGCGCTCGGCGAAACGCCGTTCGCCACCGGTGTCGAAGGTACAACTGCCTATGCCGGGAATCAGTATTGCCATGCCTCGCCTTTCTTGACAGGCGACAATTCTCACACGGCTCAGGCAATCGCGGTAACGATCTCCGCCGCATGATCGGCCAGCGCCAGACTGGCGGTCAGCCCCGGCGATTCGATGCCATACAGGCAGACCAGTCCATTGACGCCGTGTTCGGTCGGGCCGGAGACGATGAAATCGCGAGCGGCTTCGCCCGGCCCATGTAGTTTCGGTCGGATGCCGGCGTAGGCCGGGAGCAGCGCGCCGTCGGCCAGCGCCGGCCAGTAGCGGCGCACCTCGGCGTAGAAAGCCTCGGCGCGCTCGGGGGCGACCGTGTAGTCGATGTCGTCGATCCATTCCACATCGGGACCGAAGCGCGCCTGCCCGCCGAGATCGAGCGTGAGATGCACGCCGAGTCCAGCGGCTTCCGGCACCGGATAGATCAGCCGCGAAAAGGGCGCGCGACCGGCCAGGGCGTAGTAGTTGCCCTTGGCATAGTGGAGCGGCGGCACGGCGGTCGCGGGCAGGCCGCGCAGGCGGCGGGCGAATCCCTGCGCGCCGAGCCCGGCGCAATTCACCACGGTGCCGGCGCGAATCCGCATCGATTGGTCGGGACCAAGGCCGACATCGAGAACGATGCCGCCGTCGACGATCTCGCCTCCCAGCACCGGACTCTGCAAGGCCAGCATGGCGCCGGCGCGCTCCGCGTCGCCGAGCAGCGACAGCATCAGGGCATGACCATCGACAATGCCGGTCGAGGGCGACAGCAGCGCGGCACGGCATTCGAGCGCGGGTTCGAGGCGGCGGGCTTCATCGCGCGACAAAAGCTGGAGGTCGTCGACGCCGTTGGCGGCGGCAGCGGCGGCGATGCGGTCAAGCTGTGCCCGTTGCGCTTCGTTGCCGGCGACAATCAGCTTGCCGCAGCGCTGGTGAGCAATCCCGCGCTCGGCGCAGTAGGCATACAGCATGGCGCGGCCGGCAACACAGAGCCTGGCCTTGAGCGAGCCGACAGCATAGTAAATGCCGGCATGGATCACCTCGCTGTTGCGCGCACTGATGCCCGTGCCGAAAGCGCCTTCGGCTTCGAGAATCAGCACTTCGCGGCTCTGGGCGGCCAGTTTTCGCGCCACGGCCAGGCCGATGACGCCGGCGCCGATGACGGCGCAATCGATTTTTTCCATGAGCAACTTGTGGCAGAGTAAGCGCGGAAGCTTTGCCGCCAAGGATAACCGACCGGAGCCCGGTGATCGACAACGGGCTGCTATGCTTGGCGAACTGCGCCGCAGACGCAACGTTCCAATACCACGACCGGAGATATACCCCGTGATTGCCATTTGCCACAGACTCGTTGCCACCGCAGCCGGCGCCGCCCATGCTTGACTGGTCGCGGATCGACACCGTCCTGCTGGACATGGACGGCACGCTGCTCGACCTGAATTTCGACAACCATTTCTGGCAGGTCCATCTGCCGAAGCGCTACGCCGAGGTGCGCGGCCTGTCGCCCGAGGCAGGGCGCGAGGAACTGATGGCGCGCTACCACGGTCGCGCCGGAACGCTGGAATGGTATTCGGTGGATTTCTGGGAGACCGAGCTGGAACTGGACATCATGCGCTTCAAGGAAGAAGTCGCGCACCTGATCGATATCCACCCGCATGTGCCGGCCTTCCTCGACGCCGTGCGCGCCAGCGGTCGGCGCGTGGTGCTGGCGACCAACGCCCATCACAAGAGCGTAACGCTGAAAATGGCCCGCACCGGGCTTTCGCCGCGCTTCGATGCCATTGTCACTTCGCACGAGCTGGGCGCGGCGAAGGAGGAACAGGCATTCTGGCAGCGCCTCGCCGCCATCGAGCCCTTCGACCCGGCGCGTACCGTGCTGGTCGACGACAGCCTGCCGGTGCTGGACAGCGCGCGCCGCCATGGCATTGCACAGCTGGTGGCGGTGAAGCGGCCGGACACGAAGCAGCCGGAAAAGCGCACCGCCGACTATTCGGCCATCGACGATTTTTCGCAGTTGATGCCGCCAGCCGCGCCGACGGCTACGTGATGATCAGCGAACGCTCCACGGATCTGGTGATTACCGGCGGCCTCAATGTCTACCCGAAGGAAATCGAGGATCTGATCGATGCCCTGCCGGGCGTGGTGGAATCTGCGGTCATCGGGCTGCCGCATCCCGATTTCGGCGAAGCCGTCAGCGCCGTGGTGATGCGCCAGAAAAGCCCGTGGGGCGCCGCCCTGACCGAGGCATCCATCATTGCCGCGATTACGGGCGATCTGGCCAACTTCAAGGTGCCGAAGTGGGTGTATCTGGTCGATGAGTTGCCGCGCAACGCCATCGGCAAGGTGCAGAAGAACATCCTGCGGCAGCACTATTCCCCGATGCGCCCGAAGTAGCGCCAACGTGCTGAACTACCTGCCGGCGCCACTGCTCGGTCTCATCGCCTCGCGGCTGCTGGACGATGCGGGGACGGGTTCCGGCAACGACCCGAAGCCCGCGCCACCGCCGGTCGGGTAGAGCGGGCCGCTTTTACTCGTAGCGTTCAATTCTTACCAGCGCCAGGTCGCCAAGCTTCTCGGTCGATACCTGCAAAGCATAGGTTCTTGTGCCATCGGCTTTCTTGATCGAAAGTTCGGTCGAGACGCCTTGGTGCGAATTGGCCGAAGTGAAGGTATCGACAATCGCAATCCTGATCTTGCAATGCTCGCAATTTGCATCCTTGCCGCACCCGGCTTCCGTGAATGAATGAACACAATCGAACACCTCGCCGCCTCTGTGGGCCTCGACCTGTTCCGGCTTCTTGCCGAACAGTTCCAAAGCCATTCGATTTGCGGTAACGACCTGCCGTGGGTTTCCCTGCATCAACAGCACCGGCGCATCGATGGCATCGAGCAACGCCGCGTAGCCGGACGCTCCGGATACCCGGGAGACGCAACTGTCACAAACATCGAAGCTGATACTCCTGTGCGCTGCCTTCGTGTTCGGCACGACTGGTTTTCCACATAACGTACAGCTCGCGGTCATATTTCCTCCATGCCTGTTCGATGCCCAAGATTTTAATTCACCCGTCTGCGCGGCTTTTCGCGCAGGTCAGGTTGAATGATGGGCAGGGTTGTCATCGCCGTGTCGCCAGCGCAGACTCTTGGAAAAGCCGAGCCTGGCCACCTCAAATTGCTGCTGCGACGCAACATTTCTTCTTGACAAATCGTTTCCACGCCCTAGAATGCCCCACTGTTGCAGTGTACTATTCTTCGGCTTGAGCACTTCGTCAGAAACCGGTGGTGCCCTTCGGTACCTTTGACACCGCACAGCGATTGCGCCCAATGGCGGCCGCCTTCGCCCTCCTCATCAATTTCATATGCAGGCCCGTTTGCCGCGTTCATCGCAGTACTGATGTCGTACTGCCAACAGCAAAGGAGAAATTTTGCCGACAACACTCTCTCAACGATATTTGGTGGCGCGTCGCATCAGTGCCTTCCTCAACTACCTGCACCTCGATGCCGCAGTGGCCGGCTTGGCGCTGGTTTTCTTCATCGCCGCCGGCGTGGCCAACAACCTCGGCGCCCTTCGATCGATGGGCTCGTCCGTTCCGAGTCTCTCGGTATCCGCCGTAACGCGAGCAATTGCGCGGGACGCAGAACCAGCCGCCCAAGCCCCCCTCACGCCGGCCATGAGGGCGGCGCTCGATTACGTCGTCCAGCGCTACCGCGTGTCAGCCGAAGCACTCCTGCCGATTTTTGAAGCCGCCCAGTCAGTTGGCCCCAAGCGGCATCTGGACCCCCTCCTGCTCATTGCCGTGATCAGCGTCGAATCCAGATTCAATCCTTTCTCGCAGAGCCCCATGGGCGCCCAGGGCCTGATGCAGATCATCCCCCGCTACCACCAGGACAAGGTGCCGGACGCAGCGGCCGAACAGCCATTTCTGGACCCCGTAACCAACGTCACGATTGGCGCCCATATCCTGCAAGAATCCATTCAACGACAGGGCGGACTGGTCGAAGGCCTCCAGTATTACGCCGGCGCGCTGGACGACGATGAGCGGGCCTACGCCAACAAGGTGCTCGCCGAGAAACTCCGCCTCGAACAGGCACCGCGCCGCAAGGACGGTGCAATCAGCTGAGGCCGGCATATATGAACCTGGGGCAGGCGACTCGATTTGCCTGATTTGCGGCTGCGCCTGGAGCAGCCCGCCGCAATTAAGGGGGATCGCTTTTCACTTCCTCAAAGTAGTGATGCCCAGCCCTTCAATCGCCGTCTCGCCAGCGCCGACTTCTTGAAAAGGCCAGCCTGGACCGTACCCGCTGCAAACCTATGACGCGCGCCCGTGCTCGGCTTCCCATCCTTTGCAGGCAAGAGCAATGTAGCGCGGCACCGGTCGTGCGCCGGTGCCATAGGCACTCATGGTTCGGATCGTCATGCCTAATGCTTCGGCTGCCTGACTCAGCGTCAGTCCATAGCGGGCACGCCACTGGGCAAAGATGCGCGTGTTTTCATCGGGAGCATTTTGCGCCTGGGCATCGAGCCAAAGCGTATCGGCGCCGATCTGGATGTCGAGGGCAGGCCACTCCACAGCCCAACCCTCCCCATCGGTCAATGTGACGCCGGCAAAAGCCTTGGCATTGCGCAGTGGAGCCAGCCCAGGCGACTCCTCGAAGAGTGGCTTGAAATCAACAGTGAAAACGCTGCCGTCAGTAAAGGTCAGCTTCAAACGGGATTTTGCCAAAGCCCTTACCGCACCAAGACGGGGTCGTTTCATGGATGCCATTTTTGCCATTCCTCCATCAACGCGTTGCGGTGCGCGGACACCCAAGCCAGCACCTCCTCACGAAGTCCGCGTGGCCACTCGCCATGTGTAACCAGTGTAGTCAGATCAACAATGACGTCAAAGCCGCCCCCAGTCAGATGAACATGCGCGGGACCGTGATCACGTTCGCGAACTTCCAACCGGTACTTGTTGTTGCGAAATCGCTGCTTCGCCGTCATTTCGCTACACTATAGAAATGGTTTCCATTAGTCAATTGGTTGCTCATCGCGAGCGGCGCAAAAACGCGCGATATTCAGGCGGCGTTTACGGCAACCGAATAGATTGGGCCGTCGTTAATGTTGGCCGATCCGTTGAGTAGACGGGCAGGAAAACCGTGTCGGCCCCTTTAACGGGATGCCCGGGCATCGACATACGCGTCGATCAGCCGACGGATCATGCGCTGGTATTGAGTGTGATGCCTCGCGGCCTCCGACTTGAAGAACTCGATACTCTTCTTGCTCAGAGCCAGAGTCACTTTCACGCCTTCTTCGCGAAAGGCTAATTCTGCCGGCGAGGGGAGGAAGTCGGAAACCACCTGAACCTTGCCAAGGGGTTCATCGGTGTATTTGATTTTGGTTTCGGCATTACGTGTTTTCGCGCTCATGGATAGCCTTTCCTTTGCGCCAATAACCGGCGCCGATGATTCGAATAACGGAGGCGCGGTAGGTAAACCGCACCGTGAGCACACCACCATCAACTTCGCCGAAGCAATAGAACCGCTCTTCGGTCTGGCTGTGAGTCTCGTCCCTGGCAATCACACGCCGTGGGTCGGCAAAGGCATATTGGGCGCGGGAGAAGGAAACCCCTGCTTTCCCTGGTTCTCGGCGTCCTTGTCGGGATCCCAGTCAAAGCGAGTGTGTGCCATGGGCAAAGCCTACCATTAGGCAATACAAAAGGCCATACGGTTATATGGGAGTGGCGTCGCTATATCGCGCAACGTCGCTTGGAGCGACGGGGGATGCAATTATTCAGAATTATCACCGTGTCGCCAGCGCCGACTTTTGAGAAAACCGACCAGGCAAGGACCGCAGGCGGGTGAAACTTCGCTTCGATCATGCGGGGAAATTCTCGGCCCACCACAGCCGTGCCTTCAAACCCCACGTCGTCGCATAGCCAACCACGCGGAAGCGCACGATGCCGGCGCCATCGACGACGAAATGCGTCGGTACCCCGCGCACATGCCAGTTGTCGGACATGCGACCATCGTCATCGACCAGTGCAGGCAGCGCGATGCCGCGCTGCTTCAGATGCTTCGTCACCGCCGTTGCATCGCCCGATTGCATCGCCACCGAGATGACGCGGTGATCCTGCGCCACGGAGACGATGTTGCCCTCCTCCACCGAGCACACCGGACACCACGTCGCCCAGAAAGCCACCAGCGTCGCCGTACCGTCAGCGCCGACTCTTGCCGTGCTGCCGTCGGTGCGCACGCCCGCCAGCGGTGGCGCCGCACCCTCGGGCAGACCGCGCGCCTGATAGAGCTGGATGCCGGCAATGACGGCGACGAGCAGTGTGGCCTCGAGCAGCCAGCGTTTCCAGGGTTTTCTTGGAAGCAAGTTACGGAGAGAGAAAGGCAGATTCATCGCCGAATCTTAGCGGACACGGCAAATTTGAGGAGAAGAACGGGGAACATGCTTTGCCAAGAGGCAGGCTCGTCTGATGAGCCATTGACCGGTGATACTTAGGCTGTGTTCGAAATATCTTCCTTCCGGGAACGGCAGAACCGGCTAGACTCGATATGACAGAATTGAATTGGAACTTGAAGAAAACGCTATCAGCGTAGAACCTGTTGGTGATAAGGAGAACAAGATGACAAATGGCCGCTGGACGCGGGAACAACTCAAGCTCGCGTTTCACTTGTATTGCCAGTTGCCGTTCGGCAAGTTGCACAGCCGCAATCCGGAAATCATGGAACTGGCACAACTTATCGGGCGCACGTCGGGAGCCGTGGCGATGAAGTTGGTTAATTTCGCTAGTCTCGACCCAGCAATCACGACGACGGGCCGCACGGGATTGGGTAACGCCTCCGCGCTGGATCGCGAGATTTGGGACGAGTTCCACGCCGATTGGGAAGGACTCGCTGTCGAATGCATCCAGCTTCGAACCGCGCTGACCAAGGCCGACGGCAAACCGACGAGTACTGAACTGGATACCGCCGAAAGCGCGGGTCTTGACGACTTCACCGGCGAAACTCGCCGCATCTTCACCGAGCAGCGAATCAAGCAACACTTCTTTCGCCGTGCTGTGTTGAGCAGCTATCGCGGGCGCTGCTGCATGTCCGGGTTGGCGGAACCGCGCCTACTAATCGCCAGCCACATCGTACCGTGGAGCAAGGACAAAGCGAATCGGCTGAATCCCAGCAACGGCTTGTGCCTATCGGCGATCCATGACAAGGCTTTCGACAAAGGACTGATTGCCTTGACCGACGATTTTCGGGTACTTGTTTCGACCGAACTGAAACGCAGCGAGGATGCTTTCATCAAAAACGTATTACTTCCATTGGACGGTCGCCCCATTGAATTGCCAGAACGCTTTGTTCCAAACGCCAACTTTATCGCTCGGCATCGTATGGAAGAGTTTGTCGATGGCAAATCGGGAAGATGAAGGATGGGCACAACACGCTTTTGCGTCTTTGAATATCTCTATCGCGACGCGGACAATTTCAAGGCATGGGGAGCGCTCCTGTTGAAGGGAACACTGACTGATGCGCAAGTCGCGGAGATGCGATCCAAATTTGAAAGCGAAGAATTTTTCATCGCCGAACAAATCGGTGTACCGCCGCTTTATCAGGAGCTTTGGGCCTATTCCGGCGGTCTCACGGAAAGCGATCACCCGTGGCATGAATTCTTTGCGCTACGTCCAGCAGAGGCAGATGACTTTGCCATGGGAACGCCTTGGGGTACTGCGAATGACCTGTTCAACGCGGTCACAAAAGTTGCTCTATGGAAAGAACAGTTGTCGCCATGTTGGGGGAACGCATCTTGGTAGGCCCCCACACTTTTCACGAAGACACCTTTTACGAATACTTCGAACCCTATCGTCATCCCGAAGCGCATTTCGACATTTGGGGCGGCATCGGTCTTGAGACTTTCGACGAGGACTTGGAAATCGTCAGGCAAATGAATCCAGAGTACGTATGGACAGTAGTCGATGGCGAGTGTGGAAGCGGCCAATGGATAGCGCCGGGCATTCGGTATATAGACCGTATTTGCTATCTGGTCACGCGAGAACCGCACAAGTGGATTGATCTCGGCTTCCGCATTCCACATTCCTTGTCATCTTTGACTCCGCTCGGCTTGCGTCGTCAAGTAACACAGTTGAAACGGCTAATTGCGGAAGCCACGTCGCTGCAAGCGTCGTCGGAATAGCTGTCCTCGCCGTCCCGCCAGCGCCGACTTTCTCCGACGACGGATATTCCTGCATACATTGGGCGGGGGCACCCGACGCGCAGCCCTCTATAATGGCGTATGAATCCTGCCCTACCAGCCACCGTCACCGCTGAACCCGCCCTCTCGCCAGCGGACGCCAATCCGGCCGCCAACCTCTCGTTCGACCAACTGCCGCTGGCGCCCGCCACGCTGGCGAACCTGCAACAACTGGGCTATCGGCAGATGACGCCGATCCAGGCCGCCAGCCTGCCGCTGGCGCTGGCCGGGCGCGACCTGATCGCGCAGGCCAAGACCGGCAGCGGCAAGACGGCGGCATTCGCCCTGACTTTGCTGGCCAAGCTGAACCCGCGCCGCTTTGCAGTGCAGGCGCTGGTGCTATGTCCGACGCGGGAACTGGCGGACCAGGTGGCGCAGGAAATTCGCCGGCTGGCGCGCGGCGCGGATAACATCAAGGTGCTGACGCTGTGCGGCGGCAGCACCATGCGACCGCAGATGTCCAGCCTGGAACACGGCGCCCATGTCGTGGTCGGCACGCCGGGACGCATCATGGATCACCTGCAACGCGCCAGCCTCGATCTGGCCGCGCTCAATACGCTGGTGCTGGACGAAGCCGATCGCATGCTCGACATGGGCTTCTTCGACGATATCGTGGTCGTCGCCAAGGCTTGCCCCAAAGAGCGGCAGACCCTGCTGTTCTCCGCCACCTATCCCGAAGGCATTGCCAGTCTGAGCCGGCAGTTCCTGCGCCAGCCGCAGCAGATCACGCTGCTGGAACAGCACGAGGCCGGCAAGATACGCCAGCGCTTTTACGAGGTAGCGCCCGACCAGCGGCTGGCCGCCGTTGCGCTGTTGCTCAAGCATTACCGCCCGGTCAGCACGCTGGCGTTTTGCAACACGCGGCAGCAGTGCCGCGACTTGTTGCAGGTGTTGCGCGCCGAAGGCTTCGTCGCACTGGCCCTGCACGGCGAACTGGAACAGCGCGAGCGCGACCAGGTGCTGGTGCAATTCGCCAACCGCAGTTGCTCGGTGCTGGTCGCCACCGATGTCGCCGCGCGCGGCCTCGACATCGAACAACTGGAAGCGGTGATCAATGTCGATGTGACGCCGGACACGGAGGTGCATGTCCATCGCATCGGTCGCACCGGGCGCGTCGATCAGGCCGGATGGGCGTTCAGCCTGGTCAGCGGCAACCAGATGGCGCGCGTCGACAACATCGAGAAGCAACTCGGCCACGAAATCGAATGGCATTCCCTGAGCGAATTGCAGGCCGCGCCCGGCAAACCGTTGTTGCCGCCGATGGTGACTTTGCTGATCCTCGGCGGGCGCAAGGAAAAAATCCGCCCCGGCGACGTGCTCGGCGCGCTGACCGGCGAGGCCGGTTTCAGCAAGGAGCAGATCGGCAAGATCAATGTCACCGAAACCAGCACCTATGTCGCCGTGGCGCGCGGCATTGCCAAGGAAGCGCTGCGCAAACTGTCGGCCGGCACGGTCAAGGGCAAGAAGGTGAAAGTGCATCTGCTGTCGGACAAGGCCGGCTGAGACCCAATGAAAACGCCGAAACGACTCCAGCCGCTGGTGGCCGAAGGCCTGGTCGACGAGGTGCTGCGCCAGTTGATGAGCGGCAAGGAGGCGACCGTGTATATCGTGCGCTGCGGCGAGAATGTCCGTTGCGCCAAGGTGTACAAGGACGCCAATCAGCGCAGCTTTCGCAAGAGCGTGTCGTATCAGGAGGGCCGCAAGACCAAGAACAGCCGGCAGGTGCGGGCCATGGAGAAGGGCACGCGCTACGGCCGCCAGATGCAGGAAGAGGCCTGGCAAAGCGCCGAGGTCGATGCACTGTATCGCCTCGCCGCCGCCGGGGTGCGCGTGCCGCAGCCTTACATTTGCACCGAGGGCGTGCTGCTGATGGACCTGGTGACCGATGCCGACGGCCAGCCGGCGCCACGCCTCAATGACATCGAACTATCGGCAGAACAGGCGCTGCAATTCCACGCCGGACTGCTCAATCAGGTGGTGCGCATGCTGTGCGCCGGGATCATCCACGGCGACTTGTCCGAGTACAACATTCTGGTCGGCGGCGACGGCCCGGTCATCATCGACCTGCCGCAAGCCGTCGATGCCGCCGGCAACAGCAACGCCGGCGCCATGCTGGAGCGCGACGTGGCCAACCTGGCGAGCTACTTCGGCCGTTTTGCGCCCGAGCTGGCCGGCAGCGACTACGGCAAGGAAATCTGGCGGCTGTATCAGGCCGGCAGCCTGACGCCCGAGAGCGAACTGACGGGCCGCATCGAAATCGACCAGCGCATCGCCGACGTCGACGCCGTGCTGGAAGTGGTCAAGGAAGCGCTGCTGGACGAGGAGCGGCGGCAACTGTATCTGGCGGGTTGATCGCCGTACCGCCAGCGCCGACTCTTATAGCCATGCCAAACTCCAAAGCCGAATCCCTGTTGCGCGAAGACGAAGTCGAGATCACGGCGATTCGCGCCCAGGGCGCGGGCGGGCAGAACGTCAACAAGGTTTCCAACGCGGTGCATCTGCGTTTCGACATCAATGCTTCCTCGCTGCCCGAGGAGATCAAGGCCCGCCTGCTGCAACTGGGCGACCAGCGCATCAGCGACGATGGTGTGGTGATCATCAAGGCGCAGCAATTCCGCAGCCTCGAACGCAACACCTTCGCCGCGCTGGAGCGGCTGCGCGCCATGATTGTCCAGGCCGCGCACATTCCGCGCCCGCGCCGCGCCACCAAGCCGACACGCAGTTCGCAAAAGCGCCGCGTCGACAGCAAGGTGCTGCGCGGAAAGGTCAAGGCGCTGCGCGGCCGGATCAGCGATTCCTGATTTTTGGTAACTGTCACCGAGGACGCCATGGAACCCCATCTCACCGATATCAGTCGCGTCATACAGTTGGCGGTGGCGCCCGTCTTCCTGCTGACAGCGATAGCCACGCTGATCAATGCCCTGAATGCGCGGCTGGGGCGGGCGGTCGATCGCCGGCGCGTGGTACAGGAACGCCTGCATACCCAAACGGCTGGCGAAACCGCAACGGCGGAGGCGGAAATCAGCTACCTGACGCGGCGCACTCGCTTGGTCTACTTCGCGATCTTCTGCGCCGTGCTCTCGGCGCTGCTGGTGTGCATGGTGGTGGCCGGCGCTTTTCTTGGCGCGCTGCTGGGGGCCGATCTCTCCCGCCCCGTGGCGACGCTGTTCATCGCCGCCATGCTGGCCATGATCGCGGCGCTCGGCCTGTTCCTGCGCGAAGTCTATCTGGCGGTGCGCACTGGCACGCACAACCGGCCTTGAACCAAGGTATCCCATAGGAATAGTGGCGCGGTCGGGTTTTTCAGCGCCCTGCTAAGATCGAATCCTGACAATTTTGAAACAGGAGCATTCAAATGAAGAGCCGGCTGGTAATCACCGCACTGGTAGCGACATCGGCAGTCATGAGTGGTTGCGTCGCTGTACCCGTGCAGGAATCTCATCACGATCATGTCCAGGTGATTACCCTGGCGCCGCCCCCGCACCTTCATGAGAATCCGGGGCATCCGCCTGCTGCGGGATTCGTCTGGATTTCCGGTTACTGGAACTGGAGCGGCGTCCGCTACGCTTGGGTGTCGGGCCGATGGGAGGCTCCGCGCCATGGCTATTCGTGGGTACCGCATCGCTGGGAGCGGGATGGAAACCAGTGGCGGCAACGCGGCGGCACATGGGAGCGCGAGACGCGGCATCCGTCGGCGCCGACACCGGTGCCGCCTCCTGCCCGTCAAGTCGAGCATCGTGATGACCACCGGCATGTTCCGGCTCCGGAGGTCCGGCGTGAAGCAGATCAGCCCCGGAAAATGGAGCAAAAGGCTGTTCCGAACCACGCCACCGATCAGCGGTGGAAAGCCGAGCGGGATGCCGCATCGAAGCGGGCCGTTGAATCCCGGAATGCTGGGTCGAAAACCGAGCCCAAGCGCGACGCCAAGGCCGACTCCAAGGTCGAGTCGAAAGACTCGCGGAAACATTCCGCTGAACGGAAGAACGCCGAGCCCGATGCCAGATCGAAGCAAGCCGCCGAACCGAAGAAACCCGAGCCCGGCGTCGCGCCGAAACAAGAGCCCGATACGCGCAAATCGTCCGATTCGCAGGGCGCCCGGTAAGCGTGACAAACATCGATTCGCTCCCGGCGAGGTGCATTCCTCGCGGGAGCGGAATGATGGCCACACCCAGGATCGGTCGGACCGCCGCGCGCAAAGCTGTTGATTCACCGAAGTCTCACGCGGCATGTTGACGCGCGGCCCGCTGCTCGACGATCCGGCGGTCAGCCGAACAAGCCGTGGAGCATCTTCGCCAATAGCAGGATCAGCACGCCGGCGAAGACCTTCTTCAGCGTCGGCACCGGCAGCCGGTGCGCCGCCCTCGCGCCGAAGGGAGCCACCAGCATGCTGGTGACGACGCAGGCCGCCACCGCCGGCAGGTAGATGAAGCCGAAGCTGCCCTGCGGCAGCCCGCTCGCCGCGTAGCCGCTCACCATGTAGCCGGCGGTGCCGGCCAGCGCGATCGGCAGTCCGATCGCCGCCGAAGTGCCGATCGCGTTGTGCATCTTCACGTTGCACCAGGTCATGAACGGCACCGACAGGGAGCCGCCACCGATCGCCACCAGGGCCGAAATGCCGCCGATGAAAGCGCCGACACCAAACATGCCGGTCGCGCCCGGCAACTGCCGCGAAGGTTTGGGCTTCACGTTCAGGATCATCTGCACCGCGACCCAGGCGATGAACGCGGCGAAGAAGATCGCCAGCGGTCGCGTCGGCACGCGGCTCGCCACCTGCGCGCCGGCCAGCGTGCCGACAACGATGCCCGGCGCGATGGCGCGCACAATGGGCCAGATCACGGCGCCGTGGGCGTGGTGCGCGCGCAGGCTTGAAATCGACGTGAACACGATGGCCGCCAGCGAGGTGCCGAGCGCCAGGTGCATCAGGTGTTCCTGCGGAAAGCCCTGCGCGGCGAACATCAGCGCCAGAACGGGCACCATGATTGCGCCGCCGCCCACGCCGAGCAGCCCGGCGAAAAAGCCCGCAACGGCGCCCAGCGCCAGATAACCCATCATCCACGCCGTCATTTCATCAGCCTGGTCACAATGAATTTCCATTCCGCCGGGTCGACCGGGGTGATCGACAGCCGGTTGCCGCGTTGCAGGACGCGCATGTGGGCCAGCTCGGGATGCGCCCGCAGCTCATCGAGACCGACCAGCCGCGTCTTCTTCACGACGCGCACATCGACATTCAGCCAGCGCGGATTCTCCGGCGTCGATTTCGGGTCGAAGTAATGGCTTTTTGGATCGAACTGGGTGCGATCCGGATAGGCGAGTTGCGCCACTTCGGCCAGTCCGGCGATGCCCGGCTGCTTGCAGTTCGAGTGATAGAAGAGCACCTGGTCGCCGATTTTCATCTGGTCACGCATGAAATTGCGCGCCTGGTAGTTGCGCACGCCCCACCAGTCGACGATCTGCTGCGGCATCGCCAGCACGTCGTCGATGCCCACCACCGCGGGCTCGGTTTTCATCAGCCAGTAGCGCGCCATCAGTCTGCATCCACGCCGAGTTGCTGCACCCAGGCCAGCGTTTCGGCGAGGATTTCGCCGAGCAGGCCCATTGTGCCCGCCGCTCCGTAAGGGATGAGCAGCGCCTGGGTGCCGGCGATGTCGTTGTCATCGTAGCGCTCGATCAGCGCAAATAGCCGACCGAGCGTTCCTTCCCGGTGCGTCAGCGCCAGCCGCACCTCGTTGCCGACCGAAATCTGCGCCAGCACGTCGGTCATCGACATGCCCAGTGCGGCGGGCACCACCGACATCAGGCCGGTAATGAAGGCTGGGTCGCGCAGCTCCCTTTGCCCTGGGAGCAGCCTCTCCACCAGCAGTTCCATGAAACGCCCGCGCAGGGCCGCCAACTGGAGCAGCGGGTTGTGGCCGAGATCGACATTCGCGCCGCGGCTGAAGAGCAGCAATTGCAGCCAGCGTTGCAACTGGCGCCGGCCAAGCACCGCGATGGCCTGGCGCACCGAGGTGATGCGCGTCCGCGCACCGACGCCGACTGAATTGGTCAGGCGCAGCAGATTGATTATCAGCGCCGGTTCGGTGCGAAAGGCGGCATCGAGCCGCGCCTGGTCGGCGTCTTCCGCCACCAGCTTGATCAGGCGCAGCAGCCCCTGGGTCGAGGTATCCAGTTTGCGGCCTTCGACAATCACCGGCTTGGCGAAGTAGTAGCCCTGAAACAGGTGAAATCCCAGCAGGCGGCACAGCTCCATCTGTCCCTGCGATTCGACATGGGCCGCTATCAGCGTGCGGCGCGTGGTGCCGAGCGCCCGTGCCGCAGTTTGCAGTTGATCTCCCGCCAGGCCGTCCACATTGATCTTGAGCCAGGTGGCAAGATCGACCAGCGGCCACAGGTGGTCGCCGACATCGGCGACACCGGTAAGCGAGAAGGCGTAGCCCTTGGCCTTGAGTTCCTGACAGCGCGGCAGCAATGTCTGGTCGGCAAAGGCCGCGACACTGATTTCGAGCACCACGCTGTCCTTTGGCAGCAACTCGACCACATCGCTTTCGAGAAACGTGGCGTCGACATTGATGAAGGCGCGCACCTGACCAAAGATATTGGCCAGGCCAAGTTCCGCGAAGGCCTTGCAGACGACATCGGCGGTAGCCGCCTTGGCCGTCGCGGCGCTATCGACATGAGCCGAGTTTTCCGCCGTGGCGCGAAACAGCAGTTCGTAACCGGCCAGCCCCTGATCCTTGTCGAGGATCGGTTGACGACCGATAAACACTTCGCGCAATTGATCCCGCGTCTGGGTGACTTGATCGCTCATCGGTTCAGGACGAAAAAAAGAGGGCGCGGAATGTTCCGCGCCCAACTGACAGAATCCCCCGCGAGTGCCGTTTTGGCCGGCATCCTGAACCATGGTTCAGAGGGGCCACGTTCCTGCCGCATCAGGTTCGCTTCCGGGGAGGAGAGCGATCACAACAGCGGCGTCTTTGGGCTGCGGCCGATGCCAATCGGTATTGGTTCAAGGAATGTATGGCCTTGGCGAACACCGCAGGGGAAACCCTGGGAAACCAGGCAACTCATTCGCGAATCAGGGGCGGAAACCGGTCGAACAGCGGTCAGAACAACTGCTCTTGCTGCGCCAGCGATTCGTCGAGCTTGGCTTCGATGAGATCGATTCTACGCTGAATCGATTCGCTTTCAAGTACCGCCGCAAGATCTGCCGGAGTGTTCTTCTCGGTGAGCAATTCATGCGCCAGATTCAGAGCTGCCATGACAGCGAGGCGTTCGCCGCTGCCCTTTGTCTTCTCGCCTGCTTCCTTCAGCCTGCCATCCAAAAAGGCCACGGCGGCAAGCAGCGATTCACGCTCGGCGGGTTCGCAGGCGACACGATAGTCCTTGCCCAGCAGCTTGACTTCAAGGGTAGCGCTCATTCGTCGGGCAATTGCGTCATCAGCGTTTCGAGACGTTCGCGCGTGATGTCGATCTTCTGCGCCAGCGCCGCCTTGTCGGCTTCCAGACCCGCGACATGTGCGCGCAGAGCCTGATTCTCGCCGCGCAGACTGGCGCAGACGGCCACTATCTGTTCGACCTTCTGCTCAAGGTGATCGAGGGAAACGCTCATGCCGGCAAGTTTCCGGGAAAACCGTAATCAGGTCAAGCAACAAGGGGGCGAACTGAATGTGTTTTAACAGGCGCCGTCGCGAATTAACCCCTGTCTGGCAAAATGCGGCATGCCCACTCACGCCTTTTCTCCGGCCAGCCTGCGCCGCGCGCTGGTGATCAAGCTGCGTCATCATGGCGATGTCCTGCTTGCCGCGCCGGTGATCTCGATGCTGAAGCGCGTGGCGCCGCAGTGCGAGGTGGATGCGCTGGTTTACGCCGATACCGCGCCGATGCTGGAAGGTCACCCGGCGCTGGCGCAATTGCATTTGATCGACCGCAACTGGAAGCGGCAGGGCTTATGGCGGCAGGCCGTGGCCGAATGGCGGCTGACCTCCGAACTGGGGGCGCGGCACTATGATCTTGTCGTGCATCTGTCGGTGCATACGCGCGGCGCCTGGCTGGTGCGTCTGCTGCGACCCCGCTGGTCGGTGGCGCCCAGGTCCCGCACCGGCTTCTGGATGAACAGCTTCACTCATCTCTATCCGGCGCAGTCTGACCCGCTGCGCCACACGGTGGACACCAATCTCGACAGCTTGCGGGTGCTGGGGCTGGCGCCGACGCCTGCCGATATGCGCGTGACGCTGGCGCCTGGCGCCAAGGCGGAGGCGCGCATCGCGGAGTTGCTGGCGCAGCACGGCTTGCCGGCGGGCGGCTTCGTGCATGTCCATCCCGCCTCGCGCTGGGCCTTCAAGTGCTGGCCGGCGGAACGCGTGGCCGCCTTGTGCGATGCGCTGGCGACGAAGGGCTGGCCGATCGTGCTGACTTCGGCGCCGGAGGCGAAGGAGCAGGCGTTGATTGCCGATGTGCTTGCCACACGCGAGCGAAACGCCGCTTCACCAGCGCCGACTCTTGATTTGTCCGGTCAGCTTTCGCTCAAGGAACTTGCGGCATTAACGGCGCAGGCCAGGCTCTTCGTCGGCGTCGATTCGGCGCCCATGCACATGGCCGCCGCGATGGGCACGCCGGTGGTGGCCATCTTCGGTCCCTCGGGCGACCGCGAGTGGGGACCATGGGACGAAACGGGGGAAAATCGCCATCGCGTTGTCGCCTCGAACACTCACCCCTGCCGTCCCTGCGGCATGGCCGGCTGCAACGACAGCAAGGTCAGCGAATGTTTGGCCACGCTGCCAGTGGCGCAGGTGCTGACCGCTTGCGCGGAACTTCTCGCGTGAAGCTCGCCATTGTTCGTCAGAAGTACACTCCATTCGGCGGTGCAGAGCGCTTTGTCGAGCGCGCACTGGCGGCGCTCAGGGCTAAAGGGATCGACGCTTCCATCGTCGCCCGCGAATGGCAGGGCGACATGCAAGGTGTCCGTGTCAATCCTTTCTACCTCGGTCGCACCTGGCGCGACGCGGGATTTGCGCGCGGCGTGCAGCGCCTGATCGCGCAGAAGCGTTTCGATCTGGTGCAAAGCCATGAGCGCATCCCCGGCTGCGACATCTACCGCGCCGGCGACGGCGTCCATGCCACCTGGCTGGAGCTGCGCAACCAGCCGGCGGATGCGTGGTCGCCCTGGCACCGCTACACGCTGGCGGCGGAGGCGGCGATGTTCCGCCATCCCGACTTGCGCGCGGTGATCTGCAATTCGCGCATGGTGAAGGACGACATCGCGCGCCGCTTCGGCGTCGCCGACGAAAAGCTGAACGTCATCTACAGCGGTGTCGATCTCGATGTCTTCCATCCGCGTCTGCGTGAGGAGCGTGGGCTGGGCTTGCGCGAGAAAGTCGGTGTTGGCGAGACGGCGTCGGTGATCCTGTTCGTCGGCTCCGGTTACGAACGCAAAGGGCTGCCGACGCTGCTGCATGCGCTGTCGCGCATGACGCGCCGCGATGCCCGACTCTGGGTGGTCGGCCGTGACAAGGATGAGATGCGGATGCGCAAACTGGCGCAGACGCTCGGTATCGATGATCGCGTGCTGTTCCTTGGCGCACAGCCCGACGTGCGGCCCTTCTATGGCGCGGCGGATGTGTTCGCGCTGCCCACGCTCTACGATCCCTTCCCCAATGCCGCGCTGGAAGCGCTGGCCTGCGGCCTGCCGTTAGTCACGACCACGACTTGCGGCGCGGCGGAACTGGTTACGCCGTTCAACGGCGCGGTGATCGCCGCCGGGGACGTGACCGCATTGGCGGCCAGTCTGGATGCGCTATGCGCGAGGGCGCCGACCATGCGCGGCGCGGCGCGCGCCAGCGTCGCCCATCTCGATCTGACCTCGATGGCGGCGCAATTGATGGCGCTCTATTCGCGGTTGAGTTGACGCTCGGCGTCGGCCACCACCGGCCGCAGACGTTCGACGAAGGCGTCGAAAGAAAAACGCGCCAGATGCGCCTGCGCCAATTCGGGATGCGGTCGTGGCAGGCCCGCGAGCAATTCGTCGAGTAGCCGGCTGAAATCGGCGCCGCCGTCCTCGCGCGGATCGCGATAGAGAAAGCCGGTTTCGCCATCCAACACGGTTTCGCTAAAGGGCGGCGCGTTCACCGCGATCACCGGCGTGCCGCAAGCCTGCGCCTCGATAATGTTGAGACCCAGCGCCTCCTTTTCCGGCAAGCCGGAGAGCAGATAGTCGAGTTGCCGGTAAATCGCCGCGACATTGCCCTGCTGGCCCCAGAAGCGCACCTGCCCGACCGGCAGAGTGGCGAGCGCACGGTCAAGGTCGCGTACCGAGGCATAACCACCGCTGCCGAAGATTTCGAGATGAACTTCGCGATGGCGTGCGAGTAGCGGCGCCAGCAGCGAGAACAGCAGGGGAAACTGCTTGATCGGCGTCAGCCGCGAAACGATGCCCAGCGTCAGGCCGTCGCGGCGGACGAAGGGCGGATGCGGCCGCAACGCTTCGGCGAGCGGCTCCAGCCAGCCCAGCAGGCGGTCGCGGCCCTTGCGCCGGTCCCAGTCGTAGCGGCTGGCGCGGCGGATGTCGCTGGCACCGGCGCGCACGCCGAGTTCGGCGGCGCCATACAAAGGCTCCTCCCAAACCGGCCGACCGACCGCCTTGAGGCCGTCGCGCACCCAGCCGGAGACGGCGTAGATCCGGTCATGACCGGCGAAGGCAGTGGAGTTGCGTCCCTGCACCGGCATGTGGGCGATGGCGGTGCGCAGTCGGCGCGGCACTGCGGCGCGCAGTTCGGTGGGCAGCGGGCCATGCGACAGCAGCCATAGCCGCCCTGTTGGCAAGTGACGCGGCAAATCGGCGGTTGCGGCGACGGTGGTGCGCTCGGTGTCGGCGGGCAGCCCGAGTCGGTCCCAGAATGCGGCTTGCGGATGCACCAGCAGGCGCGTCGGTACGCCGAGCAGTGACAGTGCGCGACACAAAAACGCCGTGTACACCTCGCCACCACCGAAGTGCGGCTGGAGGTTGATCTGGATCAGTTTCATCTTGCTTTTGGTTCTTCCCGCATCCCGGCGATCAACACACCGCAGATGAAGGCGAACAGCCCCAGCCGCCAGCCGGAAAAATGACCATCGAGCAGGCAGCGTAGCGTATAACCGCCGACGAAGAACGCGAGCACCAGTGCCGCAGCGTCCTGCCGCTGGCGGAATCGTTTCCATGCACTGCCGAGGATGACAATCGCTGTTGCCAACAGCAGACCCAATCCAGCCAGCCCGGTGCCCAGTGCGAAATCCAGCCAGCCGCTGTGGCTGCTGCCAAATCCTGCTTTCCCGTATTTCCGCGCCACGGCGCGACCGAAGGCATCATGCCCAAAGCCGATGCCGAGAGGATGCCCGGCGATCAAGTCGATTGCCTGATGCGCCCACGCCGCCCGCGCATAAGCGGACTCTTCCAGCACGGCACCGGAAGGTGTGACGGGACGGGTTGTCGCATCGCCTGTCAACCAGTAGGTGCTGGGCGATGACCAGCCGACGACTAAAGATTCGCGCAATCCCTGCCATCGACCGTCAAAGCTGAGTGAGCTCAAGCCGAGCAGCGCAACCACGCCTGTAGCGACGACGATGACAGGCCAGTGACGTGATCGGACATTGAGCAGAACGAGGCTTGCCGCCGCAAGCAGCATTATCGAAACTGCGGTGCTGTTGCGCGATTGCAGTGCCAGGTCTGAAACCGCAGACAGAAACAACAGAGCCCAGCCAGCGCACGAACCGAGCGCCAGCGGAGAATATTTTTCAAGCGCCCAAGCCAGGCGGTCCGCCACCAGCAGGGCGAGCAGAAAACTGTTGAGCGTGCCCTGGTAATCATAGGCGGCGAAAGGCGTCGCCTTGAATGGCCAGGCACCCGTGACCAGAAATAGCTTCAACTGCCATCCCAGCAACCAAAGCATGTGAACCGCGAGCGCTACGGCAACGGCCTGCGCGGCGCGTCCGCGCGGCAACTGCA
Organism: Sulfuritalea sp.; assembly: GCA_023229545.1. Lineage (GTDB taxonomy): Bacteria > Pseudomonadota > Gammaproteobacteria > Burkholderiales > Rhodocyclaceae > Sulfuritalea. Next base: position 64,590 of record JALNZB010000004.1, read on the forward strand.
TCGCCGCCCAGGCGCCGATGGCGCCGATCAGCAACGGCATCAGCCAGTTGGCGCGAAACTGGTCGAGCGCAAGAGTCGGCGCTGACGCGACGGCGACGGAGTGGAACACGATCCACGCCGTGAGCGCCAGCAGCCACCACGCTGCAGGTTTCAGCCATGCCACCAGCCGGGGCAGTGTCTGGCGGCAAGCCCACAGCAGTGCGACGATCCCCAGCAACAAAAGCATATTGCTCAGTGCGATGGTGTGCGGAATCGGGAAGACAAACACGAGCGCGGCGACCCAGGCTTGCCAGAACCAGGTCATCGTCGCGGCTCCTGTCTGCTGGCGTGCCAATCCAGCAGTCGGTCATGCAGAACCTTTGCGCGCAAGGCGTAGGTATGATGCGACATGACATGGGCGTGGCAGCGCTCGGCCAGATCGCGCGCGGCGGCGAAGTTCGCCAGCCAGAATTCGATTTGGGTCACAGCGTCGTCCAGCCCGTCGAACTCAGCCCAGTTGTCATTGGGCGTGAAGTCGTCGCGCGCATGCGTGCGCTTGTCGCAAAGCAGGAAGCCGCCACTGGCGGGGATGCCGTAGCAACGCTCGGGCAGGCCGGAAGCCACAGACGAGCCGTAGTCGCAGGAGGCGCCGAAATTGAGATTGATGCGGCTCTTCTGAATCAGAGCCACTTGCTCGTCCGCACCCATGCCGGCAGCTTCGCGGAACAGGAAGCGGATGCCGCGCGCGGCGAGGCGTTCGCCAAGGGCAGCGAAGAAGGCTTGGCGCGAACGCATCTCCTTGTAACGGGTTCCGTCCATCGCGCCGAAGAAGGACACGTCGTACCGATAGTAGTCGGTTTGCCGAAATTGCCGCCATGTCGCCGCCGAGGCATCCAGAAAATAACGGTCCGTGTCGGCGGCGTTGCCCAGATAGAAGTTCTCCCCGCCGAAGCGCCGCCCGTCGATGGTGCTGTGGCTGGCATAGAGGTCGAAGGGGCGCAGGTATTCCAGCAGCTTCAGGCGCCAGCGCGGCTGGTTCAGGTAATGCGGCGCGTCGCGATTCCAGGTCAGCACCGGCACGCCATGCGCCGCGAGCGCGCGAAAGCAACGCAGCAAACGCAGCGGCGACTTGATCGTGGCGTAGAAACAGGCGAAGTGGGCAAATGTTTTGCGCGGGTCGGCGGGCGGCGCATCGCCACCGATGTAGCGCACGTCGTAACCGAGGTCGCGAAAATGCGTGGCGAGCGGGATGAAGGTCTTTGCGCCGTCATGGGTGATGACATTTCGCGACGGGCCAGTCACGGCGCCACCGGTGGCGGAGCCGGGTCCATGCCACGCGAGCCGATGACACGCGCCGGGACGCCGGCAAGGATGGAATACGGTGCGCAGGAGGTAGTCACCACGGCGCCGGCGCCGACCACCGAGCCGTGGCCGATGACGATGCCTTCGAGCACGATAGCGCCCGCGCCGATCCATACGTCATCCTCGATGGTGACGTTTCCGGGCTGCATGCCCTGCGTGTTGATCGGCCGTTCGCGCGAGGCAAACACGTGGCGGTAGGCGATCACGTGGGCCCGCGGCCCGATCAGGACATCCTTGCCGATGGTGACCATTCCGCGCGCATCGATCGCGGCGTTGCGGTTGATCGAGGTGCGATCGCCGATTTCCAACCGACCGAAGGCGCCGAGATAGACGCCGCGATTGAGGTCCACCGCGTCACCGAGGATGACGCAAGCATCGTCCGGAGCATCGATCACGCAGCCGGTCCGTATCTTGCAGCCGCGGCCGAGGCGAACATTGCGCGGGTGCTTGATGTGCGCGCCGAGCGATACCGTCGAATCCCCCCGCAGCTTGGCGAGCAGGGCGAACCACAGCAGGTTGAACCAGAGCTTCATTTAGGTCCTCGCCTTGCGTACCGTGGCCGGAACCCCGGCCACTACCATGAACTCCGGCACATCCTCACGCACCACGGCGCCGGCCGCGACGACGGCGCCGTCGCCGATGGTGACGCCAGCCAGAATGATGGCGTTTGCGCCGAGCCAGACGTCGCGGCCGATGCGTATCGGCCGCGCATCCACGGCTTGCGAACGGATGGTGGCTCCAACGGCAAAGCGGTGCTGGTAGGAGATGATGCGCACGCCTGGTCCGATCAGGGTGTCGTCGCCGACATCAACGCCGCCGGTGCCATTGACGATGCTGAAGTTGTTGATCTCGACCCGGTCGCCGAGCCGCACGCCGCCGTTGCCGCCCTGCACGTAGGCGTAGCGGTTCAGCGTGACCTTGTCTCCGAAGCGCACGCCGGGACTGCGCGACGCATCCACCGAGGCATCGGCGTGGATCTTGCAGCCGCGTCCCAGCTGGATGCGCTCATGGCCCTTGATATAAGCAGAGAATGACACCCGGTTGCCGGCGCGGCGCTGCTGCACAATAAAGAGAAGATGCTTCAAGAGGTTCACGTCAGATTTCCAGCGGATGCGTTTCAAGCCAGGCCAATAGCACCGCAAATGTGTAAAACAGGCGCACATTGCCCTGGCCGCGTCGCGCTTCGTTGCCCAGCGCCGCAATGGCGCCGGCATCGAGCCAAGGCGCACGTATTCTAGCCGCTACGACTTGCGCCTCGCACCAGTCGCGCCACGGCCCGGCAAAGTTGGCGCGAAGCGGCACCGAGAATCCATGCTTCTCCCGGTTCCAGACGGCTTCCGGCAGATACCGGCGGGCCAGTGCGCGCAGCAGGGCCTTGCCGCCGCCCGCATCGAAATGCACCCCGGCCGGTAGGCGCAGCACCCGGTCCAGCAGGGCGTTGGCCAAGAGCGGCACGCGCACTTCGAGGCCGTGGGCCATGCTGGCGCGGTCGGTCTTGGTCAGGCAGTTCTCCGAAAGGTAGGTCCATAGGTCGGCGCGCAGCAGGGCGCCTCGGTCGTAGCCGCCGTGGCGTTCGGCCAGCTCGCGCCACAGCTCCAACGTGGCCTGCGACCGGCAGGCCGTGGCGACTTCGGGTGCCAGGTAGCGGCTCAGGTCCTTGCGGCTGCCGGGATAGTCGCCCAGTTCAACGCGACGATAGAGCAGCAGATCGGGGCCAGCCAAGGCGCGGCGGGTCAGGCTGACCGGCGCCAGGCCGTGCCGCAGCAGGACGCGCAGCAGGCGCTTGGCCGCGCCGTCGGGGTGGCGGTCGGCGGTATCGAGGAAGCGCGGATAGCCGCCGAAGAGTTCGTCGCCGCCGTCGCCCGACAAGGCTACGGTGACATGCTGGCGCGTCAGGCGCGACAGCGCCCAGGTAGGGATGTAGGCCGGGTCGGCGAGCGGCTGGTCGAGGTCGGCCAGCGCCGCAACCAGCGTTTCTGCAGTGAGTTGCGGGGCATCGAGGACGTGGTGCTCGGTGCCATAGAGTTCGGCCACGGCACGGGCTGCCGGACTCTCGTCGAAGCCGGCCTCGGCAAAGCGCACGCTGAAGGTTTTCAGCGGGCGGGCGCCGGCTTGGGCCATGTAATGCACGACGAGGCTGCTGTCGATGCCGCCGGAGAGAAAGGCGCCGAGCGGCACGTCGGCCACCAACTGGTCCTTGACGGCCCGCGCCAGCAGGCGGTCGGTTTCCTCGACCAGCGCCGCTTGGTCGGGCGCGCTTTCCGTCGCGTCGGGAATGGTCCACCACTGGCGCGCCGTCGCGTGAGCGCCGACTTTCCAGCGCAGGCAAGCCCCCGGCGGCAGGACGTGAATGTCCCGCACCAGGGTACGCGGCGCCAGCGGCGTCTGGAACGCCAGGTAGTCGCGCAGGCCTTGCGGGTCGAGCTTCTTCGGGAAGCTGGAGAGGACGAAGAAGGGCGCCAGGGTCGACGCCGCCACCAGGCCGTTTGCATGTTCGCCCCAGAACAGCGGCTTGACGCCGAGCCGGTCGCGGGCGAGGAAAACGCTGCCATCCCTTGCGTCGTGGATAGCGAAGGCGAAAATGCCATCGAGCTTTTCCAGCACGGCTTCGCCCCAGTACGAGTAGCCGGTCAGCAGCACCTCGCTGTCGGAGTTTGTGGCGAAGGCGTGACCCGCCGTCTCGAGTTCGCGGCGCAGGGCGGCAAAGTTGTAGATCTCGCCGTTATAGATCATCGCCAGCCGGCCGTGGTCCGTGGTCATCGGCTGGCGCCCACCGGCGATATCGATCACCGCCAGCCGCGCGTGGCCGAGCAGAGCATCGCCGTGGGCCAGCACCTCGCGCGCATCGGGACCGCGCGATTTCAGCGTTTCCAGCGCCGCGCCGAAGTCGCTGCGGAACAGGTCGCCGACGGCGAGCAGGAAGCCGCACATCAGAAGCTCTCCCGCGCCAGCGCTTCCCAGGCATCGAGTGCCCGGTCGGCGGCATAGGGCGCCAGCGCTGCGGCGACCACGGCATCGGCCGGCATCGGCGCCGCCAATGCGGTGCGCATGGCCTGCGCCAATGCCGCGACGTCGTTGCAGGGCACCAGCCATTGCGCCAGTTCGCCACCCAGAATTTCGCGCGGGCCGCTGGGACAGTCCGTGCTGACGACACGGCTGCCGCAGGCCAGCGCCTCGATCAGAACGTTGGGCAGGCCTTCGTGGTCGGAGCACAGCACCAGCAGGTCGGCTGCGGCCATCCAGGGATAGGGGTTGGCCTGAAAGTCGGCGATGACGACACGGCGCGTGAGATCTAGTTGCGCGATCAGCGCGGCGAGTTTCGCGTCGGGCGGCGTCAGCAGTACCAGCTGATGAAGCAGTTCCGCGCGCGCGAAGGCAGCAAGCAGCAAGTCGTGGCGTTTCTGCGCGGCAAAACGACCGACATGGAGCATGTAGGGTCCGGTCGGCCGCGCCGGACAAGGCTCGGCAGCCAGGGCGCGAATAGCGGCGAAGTCGAAGGGGTTGGCGATGACCTGGATGCTTTTCGGATCGATGCCGAAGTGCGATTGCATGTCGGTGGCCACGCCCTGCGAGACGGCCACCAGCCGGCGCGCGCCGTAAATTTGACGATAACACGCCGTGCGCCGCTGCGCCTTAGCCGCCGGCAACCGGGCGATCTCGGCCGACAGCGTATTGGCGATGCGGCAGACATGGCGCAGGGCTCCGGACAGCGCCACCACTTCGTCGGCAAAAGGCAGGGTCGACAGCAGCAGGTCGTGCGGCCGGTTTGCCAGCAGGCGCCGCAGGCGCCAGGCCAGCCGCCGCTTGCCCAGCCAGCCGTGACCGGCGCGCACGGACAGGGCGTAAAAGCGGCAACCGGCGGGCGGCGGGTAGTTGCCAGCATCTTCGCAAACGACGAAGTCCACCTCGTGACCGCGCTCCGCCAGTCCACCGGCGATCTTGGCCAGGGCCTTCTCGGCGCCGCCACCGGCAAGGTTGGTGGTGAACAGGACAAACTTCATTGCGGACGGGTTTTCCATGAGTGATCCGTCAGTGCCTGTTGCACCGACTGCCAGACGCGGTCGACGCTGATGTCGGCCATGGCGGCTTCGGGCCCACAGCGGTTGGCCAGCGGGTGGTCGATGGCATAGAGACAAGGATGATCGAGCGGGGCCAGCACGCGGCTCGGCGAATAGCCGTGGTAGAGCGCCACCATGGGTCGTTGCAGCGCACCCATCAGATGCGTTGGGCCAGTGTCGACGCCGATGTAGAGATCGACCCGATTCATCAGCGCCGCAGTTTGCCGCAGGCTCAGGCGGCCGGCGCAAAGCGTGGCGGCATTGCCCAGCTCTGCCGCCAGCGCCTCGGTGCGCGTCTTTTCCTCCGCGCCGCCGAAGATCAGGAAGTGAGCGCCCGGCCAGGTCGAGCGGATGCGCCGGCAGAGTTCGCTGAAATGAGTGGGCGGCCAGTCGCGGTAGGCCTTGGTCGGGAAGCTGGCCACTTGCAGGCCGATCAGCGGGTGGCGCTCGGTCGCCCGCCGGGCGGCGAGAAAGTCCGCCGCCCAACTGGCCTCCTCGGCGGTAACGCGATAGCTCAGCGCCTTGCCAGCGGGCGCGGCGCCCACGACAGCCGGCAGCAGCAACTGGATGTCTACGGCATGTGTGGTCTGCAAGGCCGGATGTTCGACGACGCGGTAAAGCCGGCGATTCAGCGCTTCGTCCGGCTGGCGAAAAGCCACCACGCGGCGGGCAGCGCGCAAGGCATATTCGATCAGCGGCGCATCGAAATTGCAGACGAAAGCAAGGTCGTAGCGCTTGCCCGCCAATCGGCCCATGAAGCGCGCACGCTGCTTCTCGATGCAGCCGGTACGCTGGACGAAGGGCAAAAAGCGCAGCACTTCCTCACGCTTCGGATGCGCCAGCAGATGGATGCGCGCCTGCGGCCAACGGGCAGCGACGGCGCGCACGGCCGGGGTCACCAGCAGGGTGTCGCCGATGCGCGAGACATTGATGTAGAGAATGTCCCGCAGCTCGGGCAGCGCCAACTCAGTCGCGCCGGGCGAACTCATACAGGTAGTCCGGGAAGGAGAACTCCACGGGTTCCAGGCGCCAACCGATCAGCCGCTTGACGGCCAGCGCCAGCGGCGAGAAGCGCTTGACCAAGTGGTAAGTGGCCAGCGCGATGCCGGCGCGGCGCGCCAGTTCCATGGCCAGGGTCGGCGTGATCCAGGCGACGTGGTCGAGGTTCACCACCATCACGCCCTCGCGTTTGAACTGGCGAAAAAACTTGCGCGAGAATGGGTTCGGCGTGGTGACATAGAGCCGTCCGCCGGGCGCAAGATGGCGTGCGGCGAACTTGAGCAGCAGCAAGGCATTGTCCACATGTTCCACCACATCGCCGATGAACACCACGTCGAAGCGCTCTCCCAGATCGGCCTCGGAAGTAGCGTCGACGCAGCGCACGTGGAAGCCGCGGCTGTTGAGCTCATTCACCAGCGGTTCGAGGATGTCGATGCCGACGCAGTAGGCGGCGGCCTTGTGGATGCGGCCATGGCGCCAGTCCGGCAGATCGAAGTAGCGCGCGCTGTGCGAGACGACGCCGATGTCCAGCACGCGCTTGCCACGCACCAGGCTTTCGATATGACCGAGCAGATCGTTGTCGGTATGGACGCGCTGCGCCGACTTGAGCCAGGCGCGCACGGCGGCCTTGGCTTCGCGGTTGTTGGGATCATCGGATACCGTGGTCCAGTCGAGGGGCTTGCTCATGAGGTTTTGGCCTGACGAAAAATGCTTTCCATGCGATTCAGCATGATTTCCCGCGAAAAGTCGGCGCTGGCGACACAGCGCGCGTTGCCGCCGATCTGGGCAGCGAGAGCCTTGTCGTCGAGCAGGCGGCCAACCGCGTTCGCCAGCGCCCGGGCATCCTTCGGCGGCACCACCAGCGCCGTATCGCCGTCGCTGACGGCTTCGAGGATCGCCCCGACCGGCGTGGTGACGATCGGCAGAGCGCAAAGCATGGCCTGGATGATCGCCTGCGGCACGCCCTCGTTGGCGTAGGACGGCAGGCAGAAGACATCCATGGCCTGCATCCATCGCTCCGGGTCGGCGCACTGGCCGGGCAAGGTAACGCGCTTGCTTAGCCCAAGCGCCGCAATCTTTTCCTCGATCGGCTCGCGCATCGGGCCTTCGCCAACAATCAGCAGATGCAGCTCGGGCCGGTTCAGTTGCGCGAAGGCATCGAGCAGGAACAGGTGCCCCTTCCAACTGCGCAGCGTGGCGACAATGCCGAGATGCCGTTGCGCCGGATCGAGTCCCAGCGCGAGCTTGGCGGCGGTCTTGTCGGCCGCGCATTTGACCGGACTGAAGCGCTCGGTGTCGATGCCGGTGGGCACCGACGTTACGCGCAGTGGTTCTAGGTCGAGGGTTTCCAGCAGATGTCGGCGCAGGCTTTCGCCGGTGGTAACCACGGCTTTCGCCCTGGCGTAGAGCCAACGGTTGAAGAAATTGTTCGACACCGGCGCCGAAATATGCCGCGTACGTACAATGGCCGGCGGCCTGGCGAGCGTGACGCAAGCCAGGCCCGTCAGCCAGGAATCGGCCGAGCTATGGGTGTTCACCACGTCCGGCGCGTGGCTTGCCAGGTAGCGGCGCAGTTCCATGAATCCGGCGACGGTCTTGAACTCGATGGGCAGTGCGACGACCGGTACGCCAAAGCGCGCCGCCTCGACCGCCATTCGCGCATGTGCCGGGCAGGCCACCGTGACCTCGTGACTGCGACCGATCAGGCCGCTCGATTCTTCGAGAATGCGGATTTCCTGACCGCCCCAGCCACAGGAGGCTTCGGTGTGAAGGATTTTCATGCCGCCCTCTTGCGCAAGGGGCGATCCACCCAGAAGGGGCCGATGGCGAGCGCGTCGATGCGGTCCTCGCGCAAGGCGCGGATGGCTTCGGCCGGGGTGCAGACGATGGGTTCTTCATGCGCGTTGAAGCTGGTATTGAGCAGCAGAGGGATGCCCGACATTTCGCTGTAGCGCCTGATCAGCGCGTGATACAGGGCATTGCGCTCGGCGCGTACCAGTTGCGACCGCGCGGTGCCGTCCACATGGACCACGGCGGGAATGCGCGGCTTCCATTCCTCGCGCACGTCGAAGGTGACGGTCATGAATTCGGCCGCATGCGCCGCCTTGCCGACGCCGATGAAAACGTCGTCGGCGCGCTCGGCCAGCACGCCCGGCGCGAAAGGCATGAAGTCGTTGCGTTCCAGCCGCTCGTTGAGCAACTTGCCGATGCCGGTAGCGGTGGCGCGGGCGAGGATGCTGCGATTGCCCAGCGCGCGCGGCCCGAACTCCATGCGTCCCTGGAACCAGCCGACCACGAGGCCGTCATGAATGGCACGGGCGGCGCGCTCGACCAACACGGCCTCACCGAGCTTGGCGTAGCGCAGACCATGCGCCTCAAGCGCTTGTTCGATTTCAGCGTCGCCGTATTCCGGGCCAAGAAAGACATCGACCAGGGCATGCTGTTGCGCGCCGAGGAAACCCGGGCTGCCGGCCTCGATGGCGAGCAGGGCGGCGCCGACGGCGTTGCCCGCATCGCTCATCGCGGGAAAGACGAACAGACTCTCGACCTCGGGCAGGGCCGCAATGCGCTGGTTGAGCCTGACGTTGGCGGCGACGCCACCGTTCAGCGCCACGCGACGAATCCCGGTGGTGGTCACCTGCTGCTGCACGATGGCGAGGAAGGCCTCCTCCAGCGCCCGCTGGGCGGCGGCGGCGATGTTTTCGCGATCATGACCCCGTATGGCGTTTTCGAGAAACGCGCGCCGGTCCCGCTGCGCATTGTGCGGATGGGTGAAGTCGGAATCGAAGCGCGTCCGGCAAGGCGTCGCGCGCAGCGCCTTGCGGAATTCGCCGAGCAGCGGCGCCGGATCGCCCAGCGCCGCCAGGCCGAGCACCTTGCCTTCATGGCGCAACGCGCGGAAGCCCAGCAGTTCGGTGATAGTCTGGTAGAACAGGCCCGGCGAGCGGCCCTCGCCTTCGGTGACGGCGAGGGTGCGCAACATGCCATGGAGATAGATGCTGGTGGTATGCGCTTCGTCGCCATCGCCTTGGCCGTCGGCGGTAAACACCAGGCATTCATCGAAGCCGGAGTAGAAGCCTCCCAGCACGGCGTGCATATCGTGGTGGCCATGGCAGCGGACTGTCGTTTCCGGGCGAAAGCCCTCCTCGCCGAGAAACACCTCGGTGCGGAAGCGTTGCGCGCGACTCATGCCAATGCAATTGACATCGCGACGGGTCGCGCCCGCGATGTGCAAAGCTTCGTCGATGGCCCGTTGCGGGATCGCGCCGCCGCTGCATTTGACGCGGTCGAGGCGTTCCTCGGCGACGGCGGCAAGCAATACGCCGTCGCCGAACACGGCGGCGGCGCTGTCGTGGCCATGGTTGGAGAATCCGAGCACAAGCGAGGTCATCGCGCTTCAGTCGGCCTGCTCGAACTGAAGCTTGTAGAGATGGGAATACAGGCCGCCCTGGCTCAGCAGTTCGGCGTGACTGCCGATCTCGGCAATGCGTCCCTGCGACAGCACGACGATGCGGTCGGCACGTTCGATGGTCGACAGGCGGTGCGCGATGACCAGCGTGGTGCGGCCCTGCATCAAGGTTTCCAGAGCCTCCTGCACGGCGCGCTCGGATTCGCTGTCGAGCGCCGAAGTGGCTTCGTCGAGGATCAGGATCGGCGCGTCCTTGAGGATGGCCCGGGCTATCGCGATGCGCTGGCGCTGGCCGCCGGACAGGCGCGAGCCGTTTTCGCCGATCACGGTATCCAGCCCTTGCGGCAGGTCCTTGATGAACTCGATGGCATGTGCCGCTTTTGCGGCGGCTTCAATCTCGCTGCGCGTCGCATCGCGCTTGCCGCCGTAGGCGATGTTGGCGGCGACGGTATCGTCGAAGAGGAAAACATCCTGGCTGACATGCGCGATGTTGGCGCGCAGCGAGGCCAAGGTCAGGGTTTCGATGTCGTGACCGTCGATGCGGATCTGGCCGCTGCCGGCGTGATAGAAGCGCGGCACCAGATTGACGAAGGAGGACTTGCCGCCGCCCGAGGGACCGACCAGCGCCACCGTCTCGCCGGGGCGGACGACGAGATCGATGTCGGCCAGCGCGTCGCGCTCGGTGCCCGCATAGCGCAGGCCGACGGCGGCGAATTCGATCTCGCCGCGGGCGCGACCGAGGTCGGTGGTACCGATGTCGACTTCCGTCGCTTCGTCGAGCATGCGGAACACGCTTTCGGCGGCAGCCAGACCGCGCTGCAAGGGCGCGTTGATGTCCGCCAGGTGCTTGAGCGGGGCGAGCAGCAAGAGCATCGCGGTGACGAAGGAAACGAAGCCACCGACCGTGGTTTCGCTGCCGGCGGACTGCTGCAGGGCGACGTAGACGACGATGGCCAGACCGACCGAGGCAAATATCTGGGTAATCGGCGCGACGGCGGCGGCGGCGATCGCCTGGCGCATGCCATAGCCACGCAGTGCCTTATTCACTTTCGAGAAACGCGATGTCGCATGCGCCTCGCCGCCGAAAATCTTGACCACCTTCTGGCCGCGGATCGATTCCTGCAAGACCTGGTTCATCTGCGCCATGCCTTCCTGCGCCGCCAGCGACAGACGCCGCAGGCGCGCCGAAAAACCGCGAATGATGAGGGCAATCAGCGGAATCACGGCAAGGCTGATCAGGGTCAGCTTCCAGTTGAGGTAGAGCAGCCAGCCGACCAGACCCATCACCGACAGCGTGTCGCGGACCAGCACCGTCAGCGTCGATGTCGCCGCCGCCGCCACGCCGTTCACGTCATAGGCGATGCGCGTCGCCGGCACCGAGGAGGCGTGGGCGTCGAAATAGCTGGTCGGCAGGCGCATCAGGCGCTCGAACATCAGTTGCCGCAGATCGGTGATAACGCGGTTGGAAACCCAGGACATGCCGTAGGAAGACAGGAATCCGGCGACGCCGCGCAGGACGAAAATGCCGACGATGGCCAGCGGTAGCCAAGCCAGCCACTGGTTGCCGCCCTGGCCGAAGCCCTTGTCCAGCAGTGGTTTCATCAGCGCCGGAAACAGCGGTTCGGTGGCCGCCGCCAGGGCCGTCGCGGCCAGGGTCAGGACGAAGCCCTTCCAGTGCGGACGCACGTGGCCGAGAAGGCGCAGATAAAGGTCGCGGCTGTCTTGCACTGGGAGTCAGGAAACGGGAAACCGCGCAGTATACAGGCGCTTATCCAAGATGCTCAGTGCGCCGCGTCCCAGTTGGCGCCCACTCCCACCTCCACCAGCAGCGGCACCTTGAGTCTGGCCACGCCGCCCATCAGTTTCGGCAGTGCCTCGCGGACGGCTTCAAGCTCGCTGTCCGGCACTTCCAGTACCAGTTCGTCATGCACTTGCAGCACCAGCAGGGTTTGCAGTTTCTCGGCATCGAGCCAGTCCTGCACCGCCAGCATGGCGCGCTTGATGAGGTCGGCGGCCGTGCCCTGCATCGGGGCATTGATCGCGGCGCGTTCGGCGCCTTGGCGGCGGCCGGCGTTGGACGACTTTATTTCCGGCAGCCACAGGCGGCGACCGAAGACGGTCTCGACATAGCCCTTGTCGCGGGCGACGGCCCGGGTGTCTTCCATGTAGCGGGCGACGCCCGGATAGCGTGCGAAATAGCGGTCCATGTAAGCCGCAGCCGCCGTGCGGTCTACGCCGATCTGCTTGGCCAGGCCGAAGGCGCTCATGCCGTAGATCAGGCCGAAATTGATCACCTTGGCGGCGCGGCGCTGTTCGCTGCTGATCTCGATCGGCGTCAGGCCGAAGATTTCCGCCGCCGTGGCGCGATGCACGTCCTCGCCCTGGGCGAAGGCGTCGAGCAGGCGCGGATCGTCGGAGAGGTGGGCCATGATGCGCAGCTCGATCTGCGAATAGTCGGCGCTGACGATACGGCGGTTGGCCGGCGCGACAAATGCCGAACGAATGCGGCGGCCCTCCGCGGTGCGGATCGGGATGTTTTGCAGATTCGGATCGGAGGACGCCAGGCGTCCGGTCACGGCCACGGCCTGGGCGAAGCTGGTGTGGACGCGACCGGTGGCCGGGTTGATCATTTTCGGCAGCTTGTCGGTGTAGGTGTTCTTCAGCTTGGCCAAACTGCGGTGTTCGAGGATTTTCTTCGGCAGCGGGTAATCCTCGGCGAGCTTTTCCAGCACTTCCTCGTCGGTCGACGGTCCGCCCGAGGGCGTCTTCTTCACCACCGGCAGGCCTTGCTGGTTGAACAGGATTTCGGCGAGCTGCTTCGGCGAATTCAGGTTGAAGGGCTGGCCGGCGAGTTGTTGCGCCTCGGCTTCGAGCGCCATGATCTTGCGCCCGAGTTCGTCGCTTTGCTGCGCCAGCGTCGCTGCATCGATCAGCACGCCGTGGCGTTCGATGCGGAACAGGACTTCCGCTACCGGCAGTTCGAGATCGCGGTAGAGGCTTTCCAACGCCGGTTCGACGGCGAGTTGCGGTCGCAGCACCCGGTGCACGCGCAGCGTGACATCGGCATCCTCGGCGGCATATTCGGCGGCACGCGCGACGTCGACCTGGGCGAAGGAAATCCGCGAAGCGCCCTTGCCGGTGACGGCGTCGTAGCTGATGGTCTTCAGCCCGCAATGACGCGCCGCCAACGAGCCCAAGTCGTGCGGCTTGTCGGATTCCAGCACGTAGGATTGCAGCAACGTGTCCTCGACGATGCCTGCCAAGCGCACGCCGTGATTGGCGAAGACATGGCGGTCGTATTTGAGATGTTGGCCGAGCTTGGGCCGCGTCGCCGATTCCAGCCAGGGCTTGAGCTTGGCCAGAGTCTCGGCGAAAGGCAGTTGCGTCGGCGCGCCGGCATAGCCGTGGCCGAGCGGCAGGTAGGCGGCGCGGATCGCGTCTCCTTCGGCGATGGCGAAAGACATGCCGACCAGTTGCGCCTGCATCGGATCGAGGCCAGTGGTTTCGGTGTCGAGCGAAACCAGTTCGGCGGCGTCGAGCCGCGCCAGCCAGGCGTCGAAATGCGCACTATCCAGGATGCACTCGTAGCCGCTGCGGTCGGGTTCCTCCGTGGGCAGGGCGGCCACCGCAAAAGTCGGCGCTGGCGATACGGCGTTTCTTGAGCGAGTGGAGGGCGCAGGCGCCTCGCCACTCAGCTCGCGCAGCCAGCCCTTGAATTCCAGCCGCGAGTAAAGCTCGGTCAGCTTTTCCTTGTCCGCTGCCACCGGCGCAAGATCGGTCACCGCCTGCGGCAGCGGCACATCGCAGACCACGGTGACCAGCTTGACGCCGAGCGGCAGGAAATCGAGATGCTTGCGCAGGTTCTCGCCGACCGCGCCGCCGATCTCGTTGGCATGGGCGGCGATGGCGTCGAGCGAGCCCCAGGCGTCGAGCCACTTGACGGCAGTCTTGGGCCCGACCTTGGCCACGCCGGGCACGCCGTCCGAGGTGTCGCCGACCAGCGCCAGGTAATCGACGATGCGCTCGGGCGGCACGCCGAACTTGGTTTTGACGCCGGCCGGATCGAGCACTTCGTTGCTCATGGTATTGATCAGCGTGACGCGGCTGTTCACCAGTTGCGCCAAGTCCTTGTCGCCGGTCGAAATCACGCAGTCGATGCCGGCCTCTGCGGCTTGCCGCGACAAGGTGCCGATCACGTCGTCGGCCTCGACGCCGTCGATCATCAACAAGGGCCAGCCGGCGGCGCGGATGCACTGGTGCAGCGGCTCGATCTGCGCCGCCAGATCTTCCGGCATCGAGGGGCGGTGCGCCTTGTATTGCGGATACCAGTCGTCGCGAAAGGTCTTGCCCTTGGCATCGAACACCACGGCGCGATAATCTGACTTATAGTCGGCTTCGAGCACGCGCAGCATCGACAATACGCCGCGCACGGCGCCGGTGGGCTCGCCGGCGGCATTGCGCAGATCGGGCAGGGCGTGAAACGCCCGATACAGATAAGATGAGCCGTCAACCAGCAATAGCGTGGGCATGGAGAAGAATCAGGAAATGAACGAGAAGGAAAAGTTACCCAAAAGCGTACACAAGAGTCCGTTGCGGGGCGCCAAGGAAACGCCCCTTGGCGGACAAGCCGCAACCAGCGCGCGCGAAGCCTGGCGAGTGTTCGGCATTATGTCAGAGTTCGTCGAGGCGACCGAGCGCCTGACGGCGGTGCGCCCGGCAGTGTCGATCTTCGGCAGCGCGCGCATCGCCCGCGATTCGAGTTATTACGGACTCACTGAAACTATCGCCCGACAGCTTTCGAACGCGGGATTTTCGGTGATTTCCGGCGGCGGACCCGGCGTCATGGAGGCGGCCAACAAGGGCGCCTTCGAAGGCAAGAGCCTGTCCATCGGACTCAACATCCAGCTGCCCCACGAACAGCAGACCAATCACTATCAGGACATTTCGCAAAGCTTCCGCCACTTCTTCGCCCGCAAATACATGTTCGTCAAGATGGCCGCCGCCTATGTCGTCATGCCAGGTGGCTTCGGCACGCTCGACGAATTGCTCGAAGCGCTGACCCTGATCCAGACCGGCAAGAGCCCGCACATCCCGCTGATCCTGGTCGGCTCGGAGTTCTGGGCCGGCCTGCTCGACTGGTTCCGCGAGCGGCTGGTAGCCGAGCACATGATCGATCCCGGAGACATGAATCTGATCCAGATCATCGACGACCCGGAAAGGGTGGTCGCGGCGATCTTCGATCACTACGAGACACGCGGCTTCGGCCCGCTGCCCGAAGAGCACGAATTGCTGCTTAACCTTTGATAAACTGACACGAATTCCTCAAGGACACCCCATGCGCCGCCTCATTCCTGTTTTGCTTTTCGCCGTGGCACTGAATGTTGCCGCGCAGACCCAGACGCCGAAGCTGGAACCCATCCCCGAGCCGCCCCCGCCACCGGCCGGCTCGTTGAACGAATCGCTTGAACCGCAGGTCACCATCACCAAGCGCGGCGAGGACAAGGTCGAGGAATTCCGCATCAGCGGCAAGCTCTACATGATGAAGGTCACCCCGCCGCACGGCGTGTCCTACTATCTGATCGACAACGCCGGCGATGGCACCTGGAGCCGCCAGGATTCGCGCGATTCCGGGCTGCGCGTGCCGATGTGGGTGATCGGCACGTTTTGAAGCCTCGGCACAAGGACGGAAATCCCGGCCCCGTGCCGGGATTTCTTTTGGAGGAGCGGCGTAATGCGGTTGCCGCACCGCCAGCGCCGACTCTTGACGTTGCGCGCTACGGCCAGGTGTTCACTCCGCCCGGCATCGTCGACCGTATGCTGGCATTGCGCCGCAACCAGGGGCGCGTACTCGATCCGGCCTGCGGCGACGGCGCGTTTTCGGCGCGCATCCCCGGTTGCGTGGCAATCGAAATCGACGCGGCGCATTGCCCGAAAGGCGCGCTCAATAGCGACTTCTTCGCCTACCCGCTGCACGAGCAGTTCGCCACCGTCATCGGCAATCCGCCTTACGTCAAGGCGCGCGACATTCAGCCGGAAACGGCGGCAAAGCTGCGCTCCCGTCTGCTCGACGGCCACGCCAACCTTTGCCTGCATTTCATCGAAAAATGCGTGCGGCATCTCGCTCCCGGTGGCGAACTCATCCTCATCACGCCGCGCGACTTCCTCAAGGCCACCGGCGCGGGACGGCTCAACACCTGGCTGTTCGACCAAGGCACCATCACCGATTTCGAGGAACTCGGCGACGCGAAAGTATTCGCCGGCGCCGCCCCCAACTGCGCCATCTGGCGCTTTGAAAAGGGCAATGCCAGCCACCGCCTGAAAGACGGGCGGCGCATGGCGCTGTCCGGCGGCCAGTTGATGTTCACCCGTGGCATCTACAGCCTGCCGCTGGCCAGCGTTTTTGCCGTCAAGGTCGGCGCTGTTTCCGGCGCCGATGACATTTTCAGGAATCAGGAATTCGCCAACACGGAATTCGTCTGGTCCAAAACCGCGCAGACCGGCGCGACAAAACGCATGATCTACCTCGACCGCGAAGGCCCGCTGCCGTACCTCGAACAGTTCAAGCAGCGCCTGCTGGCGCGGCGCGTGACCCGCTTCGACGAGTCCAACTGGTGGAAATGGGGCCGCCGCCATTACGTTTCCGACGCACCGCGCATTTACGTCAATGGCCGCACGCGCAACGCCACGCCCTTTTTTCTGCATCCGTGCAACGACTACGATGGCGCGGTGCTGGCGCTGTTCCCCTACCGCACGAAACTCAAGGCCGCCGACATGAAGCGCCTCACCGCCATGCTCAACGACGTGGACTGGCACGAACTGGGTTTCGTCTGCGACGGCCGTTTCCTGTTCTCGCAGCGCAGCCTGGAGCAAGCCCTGCTGCCGGAGGCGTTCGCCGAATTTGCGGTCAAGGGGCTAGTGTAGCTCAACAATTCGCCATGAAGTCCGGCTGGATTACGGAAAGCTTCTGGATGACGGGCTGGCGAAGCACAAGCAAGTTGCAAGGCGGACAATAATGTCCGATACTGTGGCCCATGAAAGGTAGCGAGTTTCTCAAGAGGATTCAGAAGCTGGCGAAGGAGAAAGCTCTCGCCTGCTCTTGGCACCCGGACAAGGGCAAAGGTTCGCATGGTGTGCTGAAGTTCGGCGACAAGCGGACCACGGTGCGCAACCTTAAGGACGAACTCAAAACCGGCACGTATCACGGCATGCTCAAGCAATTGGGCCTGACGGACAAGGACTTGACCTAGGAGCGGATCATGCAGCGATTCACCTATCCCGTAACCCTGACACCCGACGAGAAGGAAGGTGGCTTCGTCGTCACCTGCCGCGATGTTCCGGAGGTTGTGACTCAGGGCGAGACTATTGATGACGCCATCAGCGAGGCCGAAGGCGCCCTGGAAGCAGCCATCGAGATGCGGATCGAGGACGGTATGGACATCCCGGTGCCGTCCGCCAGGAAGCGTGGCGAGCATCTTGCCGCCCTGCCGGTCGGCACCGCGATGAAAGCGGCGCTGCACGTCTCGATGCAGGAGCAGAACGTATCGAAGGCGGAGCTCGCGCGCCGACTCGGCCTGGATGAGAAAGAGACCAGACGGATGCTTGACCCAAAACATGGAACCAAGGTGCCAGCCCTTGAGCGGGCTCTACATGCGCTGGGCAAGCGCGTTGAACTGGTGGTGGTTTGATCTCTGAGCCATGGTTCCTCACCTCACCACCGCGCTGACCGGGCCGCTGCTTGAGCTTGAGCGGCGCATCCTCGACCACGACACCACGGTCGAGCGCTGGCTGCGCACGCAGTGGCTGGAGCACACGCCGCCGTTTTATACCTCGGTCGATTTGCGCAATGCCGGCTTCAAGCTCGCTCCGGTCGACACCAACCTGTTCCCCGGCGGCTTCAACAACCTGAATCCGGCCTTCATGCCGCTGTGCGTGCAGGCGGCGATGTCCGCCATCGAGAAAATCTGCCCCGAGGCGCGCAACCTTCTGCTGGTACCCGAGAACCACACACGCAACCAGTTCTACCTGATGAACGTGGCGCAGCTCGCTTCGATCCTGCATCACGCCGGACTCAACGTGCGCATCGGCAGTCTGCTGCCGGAGATCACCCAGCCCACCACACTCGATCTGCCCGACGGCCAGAAGCTCACGCTGGAACCGCTCAAGCGCATCGGCAGCGAAGGCCGCCGGCTCGGCCTGGAAGGATTCGACCCCTGCGCCGTCCTGCTCAACAACGACCTCTCGGGCGGCGTACCGGAGCTGCTGCAAAACCTCAACGAGCAGTTCGTGATTCCGCCGCCGTGGGCCGGCTGGCATGTGCGCCGCAAGTCGGTGCATTTCGCCGCCTATCAGGACGTGGCCATCAGTTTCGCCGGCGAACTGGACATCGATCCCTGGCTGATCAATCCCGAGTTCGAGGTCTGCGGCAAGGTCAACTTTCAGGAACGCGCCGGCGAAGAATGTCTTGCCGCCAACATCGACACGCTGCTCTATCGCATGCGCGCCAAGTACAAGGAATACGGCATCGAGTCCGAGCCATTCGTCATCGTCAAGGCCGACGCCGGCACCTATGGCATGGGCATCATGACGGTGAAGGACGCGAGCGAGGTGAAGAACCTCAATCGCAAACAACGCAACAAGATGGCGGTGGTCAAGGAAGGCGTAGCGGTGACCGAGGTCATCATCCAGGAAGGCGTGCCGACCTTCGAGCGGGTCGATGAGGGCACCGCCGAGCCGGTGGTGTACATGATCGACCGCTATGTGGTCGGCGGCTTCTATCGCGTCAACACCAAGCGCGGCATCGACGAAAACCTCAACGCGCCCGGCATGACCTTCAAGCCGCTGGCTTTCGAGACCGGCTGCACCCTACCCGATGCCCAGCTCGGGCCTGACGCGCCGCCCAATCGCTTCTATGCCTATGGCGTGATTGCGCGGCTGGCGATGCTGGCGGCCTCGCTTGAGCTTGAACGCGCCGCACCGCAGGAACCTGCATGAAGCTTGCGTTCATTCTCGACCCGCTGCACAGCCTCAAGGCCTGCAAGGATTCGAGCGTGGCCATGATGCGCTCGGCGGCGCAGCGCGGCCACGAAGTGTGGGTGATTCAGCGCGCGGCGTTGACCTGGCGCGATGGGTGCGTTTCCGCTCGCGCCCAGCGCCTGGAAGTCGGCGCCGACGACACGGCGTGGTTCGCTGTTGTCAAAGAAACGGTGCTGCCGCTGACGGCCTACGCCGCAGTGCTGATGCGCCAGGATCCGCCCTTCGATTTCGAATACATCGCCGCCACCTGGCTGCTGGATCGCGCCGAAACCGAAGGCGCACGGATATGGAACAAGCCGCGCGCCATCCGCGACCATTCCGAGAAGGTGGCAATCACCGAGTTCCCGCAATTCACGCCGACCACGCTGATTGCCCGCGACCCGGCCGACATCCATGCCTTCATCGACGAACTCGGCGACGTGATCCTCAAGCCGCTCGACGGCATGGGCGGCAGCGGCGTTTTCCGCGTCACGCGCGACGACCCCAATCGCAACGTCATCGTCGAGACCCTGACCAACTTCGGCGCCCGCAGCATCATGGCGCAGCGCTACCTGCCGGCCATCGCGCAGGGCGACAAGCGCATCCTGCTGATCGCCGGCGAGCCGGTGCCGTATTGCCTGGCGCGCATCCCGAAACCCGGCGAATCGCGCGGCAATCTTGCCGCCGGCGGCAAGGGCGTGGCGCGTCCGCTGCTCGGTCGCGACCGCGACATCGCCGAGTCACTGGCGCCGACTCTTTGGGCGCGCGGCCTCTTGATCGTCGGCCTCGACGTGATCGGCGACTGCCTGACCGAGATCAATGTCACCAGCCCCACCTGTTTTGTGGAGATCGCGCAGCAAACGAAGTTCGATGTCGCCGCGATGCTGGTGGACGCGCTGGAGCGGGAGTGTTCCGGCTCCTGACGCTGCTCGCCGTCGCCTGGCTGCTCGCCGCGTGCGGGCCGCCGGCGCCATGGCGGCAGGAATCCTATGTTTTCGGCACCCGCGTCGAACTGCTGATCGCCAGCGTGCCCGAAGCGCAGGCCCGCGCCGCCGGCAATCGCGTGTTGCAGGAATTCGACCGCCTGCATCGCACCTACCACGCCTGGCAGCCTTCCGAGCTGTCGGCCCTGAATGAGGCCATCGCCGCCGGTCGCGCACACGAGGTCACGCCCGAGTTCGCCGCCTTCATCCGCGAGGCGCAAATCGTCGCGGCGGCCGGCAACCATTTGTTCGATCCCGGCATCGGTCGGCTGATTGCCCTGTGGGGCTTTCACAGCGACGACATCCAGCCGCGCCTGCCGGATGCCGCTGCGGTAAAAGCGCTGCTGTCCCGGCATCCCTCGATCGCCGATCTGCAACTCGACGGCAATCGCGTCAGCAGCCGCAACCCGGGCGTGGCCCTGGATTTCGGCGGCTATCTGAAAGGCGTGGCGCTGGATCGCGCGGCGGCCTCGCTCAGGCAGGATGGCGTCGCCAATGCCCTGATCAACATCGGCGGCAATGTCATGGCGCTGGGCACGCGCGACGGCCGCAGCGCATCCTGGCGGGTCGGCATCCAGCACCCTCGACCGCAAACGGCGGGCGGCGGACCGCTGGCCTCGCTCGATTTGCGCGACGGCGAAGCCATCGGCACCTCGGGCGATTACCACCGCTATTTCGAGATCGCTGGCCGCCGCTACTGTCACCTGCTCGATCCGCGCACGGGCTTTCCCGCAACGGAGACGCAGGCGGTGACGGTACTGATGGCGCCGGGACCCTCCGCCGGCATGCGTTCCGACGCGCTGTCCAAGCCCATTTTCATCGCCGGTCGGGAATGGCGCGACATGGCGCAAAAACTCGGCGTCGATGCTGTGCTGAGAGTCGGCGCCGACGGTACGGCGAGCGCGACTCCCGCGATGCAGGCACGCCTTAAAATCGAAGTCCCCGACCTGAAGCTGGAGGTGATTCAATGAGCGACGATCCCGAGATTCAGCATGCCGTGCGACGCACCGTAGGTATCGCTGCGCTGCGACGCTTGCGGCGCATGGTCGATGCCGACAACGCGCTGGAAGCAAAAAAGGCCCGCTGGGCCCTGCGCCTTTCACTCCTGTTCATCCTTGCCGCGGCCATGGTCGTGACCTGGATCGTGATCCGATAGAATAAAGACATGATCGGTATTTTTCTCATTACCCATAGCACCTATGGCGAAGCGCTAATCCAGTGCGCCTGCCATGTGCTCAACAAGCGGCCCCTGCAAATCGCCCAGCTTGGCGTGGCCGCGCAGGATGATCCGCTGGATGCCTTGCCGCTGGCGCGCGACATGCTGAAACTGGTCGATAGCGGTCGCGGCGTGCTGATACTGACCGATATTTTTGGCGCCTCACCCTCCAATCTGGCCATGAAACTGCTTGAGCCGGGACACATCGAAGGCATTGCGGGAGTCAATCTGCCCATGCTGCTGCGTGCCCTCGCCAATCGCGACAAGGACTTGGAGACACTGCTCACCCGTGCCGTGTCCGGCGGTCGCGACGGCGTCGTCAATATGCTGAAGCACTGATATGAATAGACCTGTTCGACATGCCGCGCGTCGAGGCTGAAATCGTCAGCAAGCTGGGCCTGCACGCACGCGCCTCGGCCAAGCTGACACAACTGGCCGGTTCGTTTCCCTGCGAGGTCTGGATGGAGCGTGGCAGTCGCCGCATCAACGCCAAGAGCATCATGGGCGTGATGATGCTGGCGGCCGGCAAGGGCACGACAGTGATCATCGATACCGAAGGCGAGGACGCCGACGCTGCCGCCCAGGCCATACTGAACCTCATCGCCGGCAAATTCGGCGAGGAAGAGTGAAGCCATGACCTTCAGCCTTCACGGCCAGGCGGTTTCCGGCGGCATCGCGATCGGGCGGGCGCATCTCGTCTCGCACGCGATGCTGGAAGTCGCCCAGTACCAGTTGCGCGAACGCGACGTAGCGGGGGAACTGATCCGCTTCGACAAGGCCGTGGCTACCGCCAGCGCGGAACTCGATGCGCTGCGCGTTGACGCCAGCGTGCCGGGCGCCCCGGCGGAGCTTTCGGCTTTCGTCGGTTTACACGCCATGATCCTCGCCGATCCGGCCTTGACCAACGGCGTGCGCGAGCTGATCCGCGAGCGCCGCTGCAACGCCGAATGGGCCATGGTGCAGCAGATGCAGTTGGTGGTCGACCAATTCGACGAATTCGAGGACGCCTACCTGCGCGAGCGCAAGCAGGACATCGTGCAGGTGGTTGAACGCGTGCTCAAGGTTTTGCAGGGCAAGGCGCGCAAGCTCTCGCGGCGCAAGGCGGTCACGGCGGATGTCGATTTGATCGTGGTCGCCAACGACCTCTCGCCGGCCGATACCATCCAGTTCAAGAGCCTCAGAATCGGCGGCTTCGTCACCGATCTGGGCGGCAGCACCTCGCATACCGCCATCGTGGCGCGCAGTCTGGCCATCCCCGCCGTGGTCGGCATGCAGCATGCCCGCTCGCTGATCCAGGATGACGACCTGCTGATCGTCGATGGTACGCGCGGCGTGCTGATCGTCGATCCGGATTCCGGCGTGCTGGCTGAATACCGTCTGCGGAAAACCGAGCTGGAGTTGGAGCGCTCCAAGCTCAGGCGCCTGGTAACGAGCCGCTCGCGCACACTGGATGGCGAGGATGTCGAGCTTCACGCCAACATCGAATTGCCGCAGGACGCGGAAAGAGCGATGGAAGTCGGCGCCGACGGCGTTGGCCTGTTTCGCACCGAATTCCTGTTCATGAATCGCGATGAACTGCCCGACGAAGACGAGCAGTTCGAGGCCTATCGCAGCGTCGTCAAATCGCTCGGCGACAAGCCGGTCACCATCCGCACGCTGGATATCGGCGCCGACAAGAATGCCCGGGCGTTGCGCAACCGCGCCGGCAATCGCAACGCGCCCAATCCCGCGCTGGGCCTGCGCGCGATCCGCTTTTGCCTGGTCGAGCCGCAGTTGTTTCTGGTGCAGTTGCGGGCGATTCTGCGCGCTTCCCACTACGGCGCGATTCGTCTGCTGATTCCGATGCTGGCGCATGCCCATGAGATAGAACAGACCCTGGCACTGATCGAACTGGCCAAGACGCAATTGCGCGAATCGCGGCACAAGTTCGATGACCGCATGGAAGTCGGCGGCATGATCGAAATCCCGGCAGCGGCCCTGACGCTTGGGCCCTTCCTGCGCCGCCTGGATTTTTTGTCCATCGGCACCAACGACCTGATTCAGTACACGCTGGCGATCGATCGCACCGACGACTCGGTTGCCCATCTCTACGAGCCCATGCATCCGGCGGTACTCAAGCTGATCGCGCAGACCATTCAAGGCGCACGACGAGTGGACATGCCGGTCGCGGTTTGCGGCGAAATGGCGGGCAACCCGAAACTGACCAAATTACTGCTCGGCATGGGCCTGCGCCAGTTTTCCATGCATCCGTCGCAGCTTCTGGAAGTCAAGCAGCAGGTCATGATGGCCGACGCCGCACAACTTGCCGCTCGCGTCGCGAAGATTTTGAAGCTCGACGAGCCGAGCAGGATCAGCGAACAAGTGGACAAGCTTTGATCATGGCCGGCGTCGGCATTGTCGCCGCGCAGTGCGCGCACTTCACCCAGCCTCTGGCGCTGAAAGGCGGCGGCGTGCTGCCGGCCTTCGATCTGGTGTTCGAGACCTACGGCACGCTCAATGCCGCAAAGTCGAACGCGATCCTGGTGTGCCACGCGCTGTCCGGGCATCATCACGTCGCCGGGTGCACGGCGGACGAATTTGGCAAACCCACCGCCAACATCGGCTGGTGGGACAACATTGTCGGCCCCGGTCGACCGCTGGATACCGAGCGCTTCTTCGTCGTCGGACTGAACAACCTCGGCGGCTGCCACGGCTCCACCGGCCCGGCCAGCGCCAATCCCGCCACGGACAAGCCCTGGGGCGCCGATTTTCCGGTGGTCACCGTCGAGGACTGGGTGGCTTCGCAAGCCCTGCTCGCCGATCATCTCGGCATCGACGCCTGGGCGGCGGTGATCGGCGGCTCCCTGGGCGGCATGCAGGCCCTGCAATGGACGCTGAGTTTCCCCGAGCGCATTCGTCATGCCCTGGTCATCGCCGCCGCGCCCAGGCTGTCGGCCGAGAACATCGCCTTCAACGATGTCGCCCGCCAGGCGATTCTGACCGATCCGGATTTTCACGGCGGCCACTTCTACCAGCACGGCGTGCGGCCGTTGCGCGGTCTGCGCCTGGCGCGCATGCTGGGCCACATCACCTATCTTTCGGATGACCAGATGGCGGAAAAATTCGGCCGTCGGCTGCGCGTCGGCGCCGGCAGCTATGGCTTCGATGTCGAGTTCGAGATCGAATCCTACCTGCGCTATCAGGGCGACAAGTTTGCCGGCGTGTTCGACGCCAATACCTATCTGCGCATGACCAAGGCGCTCGACTATTTCGATCCGGCGCAGGATTTCGACGACGATCTGGTGCGTGCCATGGCCCGCGCCCGCGCCAAATTCCTGGTGATCGCGTTCACCACCGACTGGCGCTTCTCGCCCGCCCGCTCGCGCGAGATCGTCCATGCCCTGGTGCATAACGGGCAGGCGGTGGCCTACGCCGAAATCGACAGCGCCCACGGCCACGACTCCTTCCTGATGGCCGAGCCGCACTACCACGCCGTGGTCGACACCTACCTGAAGGGAATAATGCTGTGAGTGCCGCCAGTGTGCAAGCCGTCCAGTTGCGCGCCGATTTCGATCTGATCGCCAGCTGGGTGCAGCCCGGCGAACGTGTGCTCGATCTCGGTTGCGGCGACGGTTCGCTGCTCAAGCGCCTGATCGACGAACGCGGCGCCAAGGGCTACGGCGTCGAGCTGGAAGGCGCCGCTGTGCTCGCCGCCATTGCCGGCGGCATCAACGTCATCCAGGGCAATCTGGAACAGGGCCTGGCGGGCTTCGACGACCAGACCTTCAACCATGTCGTACTCTCGCGCACCCTGCAAACCGTGCGCCACACCGAGCGCATCCTCGGCGAAATGCTGCGCGTCGGTCGTGAGGCGGTGGTCAGCTTCCCCAACTTCGCTTACTGGCGCAACCGCCTGGCGGTGATGGCCGGTCGCATGCCGGTTTCCGAAGACCTGCCCTACGAATGGTTCGACACACCCAACCTGCGCTTCTTCACCCTGCTGGATTTCGAGTCGCTGTGCGCGAAGATGAACCTGATCATCCGTGAGCGTCAGGTGCTCGATGAAGCCGGGAACCTGGTGACGGAAGAGCCCAATTTCCTCGGCAGCCTTGCCGTATACCGGCTCGGCCGCTAAGCGCCCACCGGCTTCAGGAAGCCGTCTTTACCTCGGTTGCAGGTGCCGGCGCCGCCGGTTCCGGGCTTTCCGTGCCGTCCGGATTTGCAGGCGTGCCGGCCTTGCGCAGGCGCTTTTCCTCTTTCTTGGCCTTCTTGGCCAGATCTCTCTGGCGCTTTTCGAACGAATAATTGGGTTTTGCCATCGGGTACCTCTGTCAGGAAATGAGTGAGTGCTGCAATGCCCGAATTGTACGGCACTCCCTAACGCTCATGGCAGGAAGCTCGACCCATAGAAGATGAAACACGCGAAAGGCAAATGGAAGGCCCACCCCCCATCCCCCTCACGGGGGCTACTGATGATGCCCCTGCGGAGTGGGCTAAGCCCGCAAACGACGCGGGCAAAGCCGCTCCGGATGATCGGCTCGCTTCGCTCGGCTGTCACCCGTCGCTCCAAACGAGCTATTTCACGTTAAACAAAGGTGTCATAGCCCAGGCGAGCGATCAATAGCGACGCCACCACCATGAAGACCCCGCGCACGAAGCCGCTGCCATGGCGCAAGGCGAGACGCGCGCCGAGCAGCGCCCCGGCGATGTTGAATGCCGCCATGGCCAGTCCGGTGATCCACAGCACATGCCCGCTGGGTACGAAGTAGGCCAGCGCCGCCGCGTTCGTGGAAAAATTGACCACCTTGGCGGCACTCGACGCATGCAAAAAATCGAGCCGAAACAGGCGCACGAACGCAAAGATCATGAAGCTGCCGGCGCCAGGCCCGAAAAAGCCGTCGTAGAAACCCAATACCGCACCCACCGCCAGCGCCCGTCGCCGCTCCAGCCGGGGCGCCAGGCGCGAACCCGACACCGCGCCGAAATTCGGTTTGATCGCGGTGTAGGCCAGCACCAGCACCAACAGGCCGAGGACCAGCGGGCGCACCACTTCCTTGGGCAGCCATGCCACCGCCACCGCCCCGGCGAAGGAAAACAGAAATGCCGAAGCCGCCGCCGGCAAGGCAATACCCCACGGCAAGGCAATACGCCTGGCATAGCGCAGGGTTGCATTCGCCGTGCCAAAAATGCTCGACAGCTTGTTGGTGCCGAACACGGTTGCGGGTGACTCTGCCGGCAGCGCCATCAGCAAGGTCGGCACCTGAATCAGGCCGCCGCCGCCGGCCACGGCATCGACGAACCCGGCGAACAAGGCCGCCGCCAACAACAGGATCAGGTCGAATTCCGCCATACAGCTTTACTTGCCGATGCAGAAACGGGAAAAAATCTCCCCCAGCAGATCGTCGGCTGTGAATTCGCCGGTGATGCGCGACAGCGCTTCCTGCGCCAGGCGCAGCTCTTCGGCGCACAACTCGATTTGATCCAATCGCCGTGCCGCCAGCGCCGACTTTTCGGCGGCGATCCCGAGCGCTTCCAGATGCCGCTCGCGCGCCAGCACCACATCTTCGCCATGCCCGCTCCAGCCGGCCACGCGCAGCAAC
Source organism: Sulfuritalea sp. (assembly GCA_023229545.1). Classification (GTDB taxonomy): domain Bacteria; phylum Pseudomonadota; class Gammaproteobacteria; order Burkholderiales; family Rhodocyclaceae; genus Sulfuritalea. The sequence continues at coordinate 91,187 of JALNZB010000004.1, forward strand.
TCGTCGTGTAGCAGGCCGATTCCCTCGCCGCTTTTTGCCGACAGGCGCAGATGCACGCGACCGCCTTCGGTAAAGCGTGCAGCCGCCTCTCCAGCCAGATCGCTCTTGTTCTCCACCACAATGCGCTCGATGCCCGCCGGCAGACGCACCGCGATGGCGTGATCGCCCGGCGTTTCGCCGCTGCGCGCATCGACCAGTTGCAGCACCACGTCGGCGCGCTCGATTTCGCGCCAGGCGCGCTCGATGCCGATCTTCTCGACCACGTCGTCCGTTTCGCGCAAGCCCGCCGTGTCGATGATGTGCAGCGGTATGCCCTCGATCTGGATGGTTTCGCGCACCGCGTCGCGCGTCGTGCCGGCGACCTCGGTGACGATGGCGCGCTCCTCGCCGGCCAGGCGATTCAGCAAGGAGGATTTGCCGACGTTGGGCAAGCCGGCCAGCACCACATGCAGACCGGTGCGCAGCAGACGCCCGGCCCGCGCGCGCTCCAGCAGCGCAGCCAGATCGGCACGGAAATCCGACAGCCTTTGTGCGGCATCGGTATCCCGCAAAACGTCGATTTCCTCTTCGGGAAAATCCAGCGTCGCTTCGACCAGCATGCGCAACTCGGTCAGGCGCGCCACCAGCGCCCTGACCTCGCGCGAAAACTCGCCGGACAGGGAGCGCAAGGCCGAACGCGCCGCCGCCGCCGTGCCGGCCTCGATCAGATCCGCCACCGCTTCGGCCTGCACCAGATCGAGCTTGTCGTTGAGGAACGCGCGCTGCGAGAATTCGCCGGGTTCGGCCACGCGCGCGCCCAGTTCCAGGCAGCGCGCCAGCAGCATCTGCATCACCACCGGGCCGCCATGGCCCTGGAGTTCCAGCACGTCCTCGCCGGTGAAGGAATGTGGCGCCGGAAAGTACAGCAGGAGCCCCTGATCGATGGCGGTTCCGTCAGCACCCAGAAAGTTGCCGAGCGTGGCGCGACGAGCTTGCGGCGACTTGCCGGTCAGGGCCTCGGCAAAAGGCAGCAGGCTGGCGCCGGATACCCGCACCACGCCGATGCCACCGCGCCCGGGAGGGGTGGCGATGGCGGCAATGATCTCGCTGCGCGGTAATCCCATCTGCCCTCCGGGTTTAGCAGCAGCCGGCCCAGCCCCAGTCCCGAACGGGACCGGAAAGAATTACTTCTTCTCTCCAGCCTCGACCAACCGGGTGATCTGCCATTGCTGCGCGATGGACAACAGGTTGTTGACGGTCCAGTAGAGCACCAGACCCGCCGGGAAGAACAGGAACATGCCGGTAAACATGATCGGCATGAACAGCATGACCTTGGCCTGAATGGGATCGGGCGGCGTCGGATTGAGTTTGGTCTGGATGAACATGGTGGCGCCCATGATCAGCGGCAGCACATAGAACGGATCCTTCACCGACAGATCGGTGATCCAGCCCAGCCAGGGCGCGTTGCGCATTTCGACGGTGCCCAGCAGCACCCAGTAAAGCGCGATGAACACCGGAATCTGCACCAGCACCGGCAGACAGCCGCCCAGCGGGTTCACCTTCTCCCGCTTGTAGAGCGCCATCATTTCCTGGTTCAAGCGCTGCTTGTCGTCACCATACGCGTCCTTGAGCTTGGTCAGCTTCGGAGTCAGCACGCGCATCTTCGCCATCGACTTGTAGCTCGCCGCCGAGAGCGGAAAGAACAGCAGCTTGAGCAACAGGGTCAGCCCGATGATGGCCCAGCCCCAGTTGCCGACCAGCTTGTGAATCGCGCCGAGAATCCAGAACAGCGGCGCGGCGATTACCGTCAACCAGCCATAGTCCACGACAAGATCAAGCCCCGGAGCGATTTTTTCCAGCTTGTCCTGTTCCTGCGGCCCGGCGTAAAGCGCTACCGCGCTCTTGCCATCAGGACCGACCGGGAGCTTGACGCCCGACCTGAACAGTTCGTCGCCCACCTTGTCGATGTAGAACTCGCGTGGCGTCCCGGCGGGCGGCAGCCATGCCGACACGAAATAGTGCTGCACCATCGCCAGCCAGCCGTTGTCCGCCTTCTGCGCAAACTTGGCCTTGTTCTTGAGAACGTCGGCGAACTCGACCTTCTGGTACTTTTCCGCCTCGGTAAATATGGCGGGGCCGGTAAAGGTCGTCACGCCCATCATCATCGAGCTGCCCGCCTGCCCCTCCGCCGGCTTGCCATCGCGCGTGATCTGGTAATAGGCGTAAGCGCCCGGCGCGGCGCCTTCATGGCGCACATCGATCTGGTAGCTGCCGCGATGGAAGACATAGGTTTTTGTCAGCGTCGCGCCATTCGCGGCGCTGGCCTCCAGCTTCAACTCGAGCTGCTGCTCGCCATCCTTGAGCACATGATCGCCCGCCGCCAGCTTCCATTCCGTCTTGTGATTCGGCACGCCCTCGCCGGTCAGCCCGGATTGAGCCAGATAGATATGCTTGCCGCCGTTGTCGAACAGCACGAAATGTTTCGACTTGTCCTCGGTATCGTAATGGCGGACCAGTTCAAGTCGGGTAATGTCGCCGCCCTGCGAAGAGATATTCGCCACATAGAGGTCGGTCTTGATTCTGGCGCTCATGGCGCCGGGCGCGACCACCGCCGAACTCACCGGAACCGCAGCGGGCGCCGCGCCGGGACTGGCCGACGGCAAAGTCGGCGTTGGCACCACGCCGCCCGAAGCCGTCGCTGCGGGAGCGGTCGTAGTCGTCGCGGTCGCCAGATTGGGCCGGCTCTGTTTCTGCCAAGCGTCCCAAAGCATGATCAGCGAAAAACTGAATACCAAAAGCAAGATCAATCGTCGGTTATCCATTACTGTCTCGGCAGTGTTTCAAGTCAGAAATACAAAATAATCAGGGAACCGGATCATACCCGCCCGGATGCCACGGATGACAACGCCCGATTCGCCGCATGGCCAACCACAGACCCTTGAACAAACCATGGCGACGCAATGCGTCCATGGAATATTCGGAGCAGCTTGGAAAAAATCGGCAGCGATTGCCCAGCATGGGACTGATCGCCACCTGGTAGCCGCGGATCAGCAGCAACAACGGGTACACCAGCAAGGATCTCATGACGACAACGGCGGAAGGCGTTTCAAGAGGCCTTCCATTTCCATGCGCCAGATTTTTTTCTGCGCGCCATCCCTGGCCCTGACCCCTTTGATCGGTCGCGTCAGGCGCAGGACCAAATCGCAGGGTTGAATTCCGGTAGCCATTAAACGGAATGCTTCACGTCCCTGCCGCTTGATTGCGTTGCGCAACGAAGCGGCCCGCGCCAACCGTTTCGGGACGATCAACCCAAGCCGCGCCCTGTTGTCCGCGCCGACCCAACGATAGTGAAGATCAAAACACTCGCCGCGCACTACCCGCCGAGCTGCCATGACGGTGGAAAATTCTTCCGGACGATGCAGGCGCTGCTCGAAGCAAAACGAAGCTGCGCGCTCAGACGGCGAGACGATGACGGCCCTTGGCGCGACGCGCGCGTATCACGGCGCGACCACCCCTGGTGCGCATGCGCACCAGGAAACCGTGGGTGCGCTTACGGCGCACAACCGATGGCTGGTAGGTGCGTTTCATGGCTATATCCCCTGAATTAAGAAAAACGGCGGATTACAGCGTTTTGGGGCCGATTTGTCAAGGGGCCTGACTTTGCATGGCTGTGGATAACTTTCGATGAACCGGCTAGAATGGGGCTTCGCCGTTGGCAAACAAGCGGCGACGAACGTCTCGCTTATCCCACCGAATTTCCCCAAATCTATCGAATTGCAATGAGTGATTTCTGGTCCACCTGCCTGAGCCGTTTTGAGCAGGAGCTTCCCGCGCAGCAGTTCAATACCTGGATAAAGAGTCTGCGCCTGGAAAATGACGGAGCCAGCCCCACCCATTTTCGCCTTGTTGCGCCCAATCGATTCGTCATGCAATGGGTGCGCGAGCGCTATCTGGCTCAAATAGAGGCTCTTGGGCTTGAGTTTTTCTCTTCACCGATCAGCATCAATCTGGGTATAGCCGACGTTGTTGCGGACATTGACGCCCCTGCGGCTACCAGCCACGCCGAACCAGCGACCGCACCGACCACTGCGGCAACGCCAAACCGATCAACCGATTCGGCGTATGAAAAAACCAGGCTCAATGCGGATTTCACCTTCGATACCCTGGTTACGGGCCGCGCCAACGACCTGGCTCGCGCCGCCGCACAGCAGGTCGCGATGAACCCCGGGGTTTCGTACAACCCCCTGTTTATATATGGTGGCGTTGGTCTGGGTAAGACACACCTGGTTCACGCCATTGGCAATTCCATCTATAGAGCCAATCCAACAATGGAAGTGCGGTACGTTCATGCGGAGGACTACTTCTCTGACGTGGTTCGCGCCTTCCAGCAGAATTCACGCGAAGCGTTTAAAAAATACTACCGCTCACTTGACCTGCTGCTGGTCGATGACATCCAGTTTTTCAATCGCAAAGACAGGACCCAGGAAGAGTTCTTTTACGCGTTCAACGCCCTTATTGAGGCCAAGAAACAGATCATCATTACCAGCGATACCTATCCGAAGGATGTTCAGGGACTTGAGGAGCGCCTTGTTTCGCGTTTCGACTGGGGACTTACCGTCGCCATCGAACCCCCGGAACTCGAAATGCGCATAGCCATCCTCAAGCAAAAAGCCGCCGTTGAAAATATTTCCATTTCCGATGAAGTCTCGTTTCTTATCGCAAAGAATCTTCGCTCCAACGTGCGGGAACTTGAAGGCGCGCTCAATCGCGTTGTGGCCTATGCCCGTTTTCATGGGCGCGAAATCAACCTGGAAGTGGCCAAGGAGGCCTTGCGCGACATTATCGGCGCTACAAACCGCCAAATATCCCTGGAGCTGGTGCAAAAAACCGTCGCCGACTTCTATAAAATCAAGGTTGCCGACATGTATTCCCAAAAACGCACCCGCGCGATTGCCAGGCCTCGCCAGATAGCCATGTGGCTGACTCGCGAACTTACCTCGCACAGCCTGCCGGAGATCGGTGAAGCTTTCGGCGGACGTGATCACACTACCGTAATGCATGCCTGTCGCACTGTCATCGATCTGCGCGGCAAGGACACCCGTCTCAACAACGACTTACATATATTGATGCAAACAATCAAAAGCTAGCTTGTGGATAAATCCCCTGAACAATAAATGAAAGAATGTGGATAACAGCTCTCAACGACCTGCGTATCGAAAATCACCCACAATCATCCACAACCGGATTACCTGCTTTTCTGCCACTTTATCCACGTTATAATTAGTTGTATTTACACAATAATAGCCACTTACACACAGCGAGAAGTTCCCCTTAATAATACTAAGAGATCTTATATATGCTTCTATTTAAAGGGCCACGCGATCAACTTCTTTCCCCGCTGCAATCGGTATGCGGCATTGTGGAAAAACGTCACACCTTACCCATCCTGTCGAATGTCTTGATGGAAAAGGATGGTGAGAAACTCACCCTGCTGGCGACGGATATCGAAATCCAGATCACGACGCAGACACCCACGGTAGGTGCAGAGAAAGCCGCCATGACGGTCGGTGCACGCAAGTTGCAGGACATTCTGCGCTCGCTGCCTGAAACCGCCGAGGTTAGTCTGACGCTCGACGACAAGCGTTTGCAACTGAAAGCCGGCAAGAGCCGCTTCAACCTGCAAACACTGCCCGCCGAAGACTTCCCGCGCATGAGCGTTGCCGATGGTCAACCGTCGCGGCTGTCGATCACCCAGAAGCAAATGAAGCGTTTGCTGGCCCTGGTGCAATACGCCATGGCGCAACAGGACATCCGTTACTACCTCAACGGCCTGCTGCTGGTCGCCAAAGGCAACGAGCTGCGTATGGTGGCCACCGACGGCCATCGCCTCGCCTATGCCGCTGAAACGCTTGCGGAGGCGCCGACGCCCATCGAAGTGATCCTGCCGCGCAAGACGGTGCTTGAACTGTCGCGGCAACTGGCCGACAACGACGATCCGCTCGAAATCACCCTGACGCCGACCCAGGCGCGTTTCAGCTTCGGCAATATCGAACTGGTTTCCAAGCTCATCGACGGCAAATTTCCCGACTACGAACGCGTCATCCCGCAACACCACACCAAGCTCATCAAGCTGTCGCGCGATGTGCTGCTGCATTCGCTGCTGCGTGCCGCCATCCTGACCAACGAAAAGTTCCGTGGCGTGCGCCTGGTGCTCGGCGCCGGCAGCCTCAAGATCATTTCCAGCAACGCGGAACAGGAAGAAGCCCAGGAAGAAATCGAAATCGATTACGCCGACGAGGCGCTCGATGTCGGCTTCAACGTCACCTACCTGCTCGACGTGCTGAACAACGTCAATAACGAAACCATCGAGTTGCATCTTGCCGATGCCAACTCCAGCGCCCTCTTTGTGCTTCCCGGCAACGAGACTTTCAAGTACGTCGTAATGCCGATGCGCATCTGATTTTCAAGAACACACCATGATCGAAAGCAACACCGAAGCAGCCTACGATGAGTCCAGCATTCAGCAACTTGAAGGTCTCGAAGCGGTACGCAAGCGTCCCGGCATGTACATCGGCGACACTTCCGATGGCACCGGCCTGCATCACATGGTGTTCGAGGTCGTCGATAACGCCATCGACGAAGCGCTGGCCGGCCATTGCGATGACATCGTAATCACCATCCACACCGACAACTCGATTTCGGTCACCGACAACGGTCGCGGCATCCCCACCGGCATCAAGTTCGACGACAAGCACGAGCCAAAGCGCTCGGCGGCCGAGATCGTCATGTGCGTGCTGCATGCCGGCGGCAAGTTCAACCAGAACTCCTACAAGGTTTCCGGCGGTCTGCATGGCGTCGGCGTCTCCTGCGTCAATGCCCTGTCGAAGTGGCTGCGCCTCATCATCCGCCGCGACGGCAAGAAATTCTTCATGGAATTCAATCGCGGCCATGCCATTGACCGCCTGGTCGAAATCCAGAACGGCGTCGAAGTCTCGCCGCTGAAGGTGCTCGGCGAGACCGAAAAGCGCGGCACTGAAATCCATTTCATGGCCGACGAGGAAATCTTCGGCAGCGTCGAATATCACTACGACATCATCGCCAAGCGGCTGCGCGAGCTGTCCTTCCTCAACAACGGCGTCAAGATCCGCCTGGTCGACCAGTGCAACGTCAAGGAAGAAAACTTCGCCTTCTCCGGCGGCGTCAAGGGTTTCGTCGAGTACATCAATCGCACCAAGACCGTCCTGCATCCGTCGGTGTTCCACTCCTCCGGCGTCTCGGTGCAGAACGGCGTGAATATCGATGTCGAAGTCGCCATGCAATGGAACGACTCCTATGCCGAGCAGGTGCTGTGCTTCACCAACAACATTCCGCAGTCCGACGGCGGCACCCACCTTACCGGCCTGCGCGCGGCGATGACGCGCGTCATCAACAAGTACATCGAAGAAAACGAAATCGCGCGCAAGGCCAAGGTCGAGATCGCCGGCGACGACATGCGCGAAGGCTTGGCCTGCGTACTTTCCGTCAAGATGCCCGATCCCAAGTTCGCCTCGCAGACCAAGATGAAGCTGGTCTCCTCCGAGGCGCGGCCCGCCATCGAGGAAGTCGTCGCGCAGAAGCTGGCCGACTACCTGCTGGAACGGCCGATGGATGCCAAGATCATCACCGGCAAGATTGTCGAAGCCGCCCGCGCGCGCGAAGCGGCGCGCAAGGCGCGCGACATGACGCGGCGCAAGGGCGTGCTCGACGGCCTCGGCCTGCCCGGCAAGCTCGCCGACTGCCAGGAAAAGGATCCCGCCCTGTGCGAGATCTACATCGTCGAGGGCGATTCCGCCGGCGGCTCCGCCAAGCAGGGCCGCGACAGGAAGTTCCAGGCCATCCTGCCGCTGCGCGGCAAGGTGCTCAACGTCGAAAAGGCACGCTACGACAAGGTCATTTCAAGCGAGCAGATCGTCACCCTGGTCACGGCGCTCGGCTGCGGCATCGGCGTCGAGGATTTCGACATCGCCAAGCTGCGCTACCACCGCATCATCCTGATGACCGACGCCGATGTCGATGGCGCCCACATCCGCACCCTGCTGCTGACCTTCCTCTACCGCCAGATGCCGGAACTGGTCGAGCGCGGCCACATCTACATCGCCCAGCCACCGCTGTACAAGATCAAGCACGGCAAGAGCGAGACCTACATCAAGGACGACCACGAACTCAACCAGCATCTGCTGCGGCTGGCCCTGGACGGCACGCAACTGACGCCGCGCGCCGGCGCCGATGTGGTCGAAGGCGAGGCTCTGGGCGCTTTGGCCCGCGCCTACTTGCTGTCGGAAGCCGTCATCCGCCGCGTTACCGATTTCATCGATGGCGAAGTGCTGCACGCGTTGCTGGCCCACGACATCGCCGTCGACACCTCAAGCGAAGCCGCCACGCGCGACAGCGCCGACCGTATCAGCGCCCATCTGTCGAAGCAAGTCCGCATCGAATCGCGCTTCGACGACAAGCACGAACGCTGGATGCTCGCCGTGATCCGCATGCGTCACGGCAACCTGCGCACCGGTCGCATCGACGAAGACTTCCTGCTTTCCGGCGACTATCAGCAAATACGCCGCACCGCGCAGATGATCGCCGGCCTCATGGGCGAAGGCGCGGTCATCCGGCGCGGCGAGAAATCGCTGACCGTCACCAGTTTCGCCGACGCCATGAAGTGGATGCTCAACGAAGTCGAGCGCGGCCTGGGCAAGCAGCGCTACAAGGGCCTGGGCGAAATGAACCCGGCGCAACTATGGGAAACGACCATGGATCCGGCGGTACGCCGTCTGTTGCGGGTGCAGATCGACGATGCCATCGCCGCCGACGAAATCTTCACCACGCTGATGGGCGACGATGTCGAACCGCGCCGCGCCTTCATAGAATCCAACGCGCTGTACGCCCGCAATATCGACGTTTGAGGTTGCGTCGTCTTGCCGGAAATAAAAAACGGCTCCGAAGTGGAGCCGTTTTTTTGTCATGCTTGAATGCCTGCTTCCCCGCTGTTGCTGACGTTTATTATTCGTCGTGATTAATACCCATTAACTGCTGCTAAATCGGTTTATCGTCGGCCTGTTTAACCAGCCCCCGCATTAGTTTTTTTCGGTCCAGATTCTTAATTAAATGGTTTTTTATGTTGTTGATTGCATGCTGAGAGTTGGCGTCGCTCAATCGTGCAAACAACTCTCCAAGCATAAGCTTTATCTGCCGCTCTTCATTGTCACGGAGTCTTCGGAACATAAACAGATGCAGCAACTTAAAGAACACTATTTCGATTAGGAAGCGCCCAGCCCTATTGTCAGCCGCCAAGGCCTTAAGCATATCTAAGCGGTCCGCCAATTCAAGGTCGACGTAGAGAACGGTGTTTAACAACCTGCCAACGGTTGTCGGAGATTCCTTTATGTCTTTCTTAATCATTAGTTCCAACTTTGATGTTCCTAATGATTCGAAAGCCATCGCAAAAATTACGTTTGGTATGAGAAGTTTCATCATATATATCGCCAATGGCTCTGGCATAGTTGGGATGATTTCTCGCACCGCTTCCTTTTCTCTCTCATCCTCACAACACTCAATCGATACGAGTATGACGATTAATGCTTGGCACCAGTAATTAATCAACTTTGTGTAAGCCGAATACTTAAGCTCTGCATCGTTTATAAGCTCGGAATTTCTGAGAACCGCCGACGCAGTTTGCAGCGCGTTCAAAAAATTCGTTACGTTGTTTTTGGTGTCATCCGGTACTGGTGACACCTTGCCAACGGGGTGATATTGCTGCCCATCCATTTCATCGAGCATTTCCTCCTGCCTTTCGAAGGTTGGACGCTCCCCTAGCAGTTTCTTTTCCAGCGAGGCCTTTCGTTCGGCAGTTATCGGGCTTTCGTTCAGCGAAATCATATCGAACAGGTTTAGGTCCAGTTCGAAGTCTGCTTGTTTGTAAAAATATTCGACAGCATCCAATGCTCCAATGAGTGCTTCCTTCTGATCTCGATTCTTCCCCGTAAAATAGTCCAACTCCTCACTAAGACCTAAAAAGCCTTCTGGAGATAGTGCAAAAGTCAGAAGCTCCGGTGACTCCTTAATCTTGATCGATAAGAAAAAGGCTCGCAGACAATCAAACTTAAATGCAATATCTTCTCCCAGATCGACAAGTACGCCCTTGCGCTTGAGCTCCTCGATGAACGGTCCGCTGGCTGAAGGAAGCGCTTTACTTGAGAAATAGTCTGCGGCTAGTTGGTCGAGTTCGTTATAAGAACATCTGGTCTTGTTACTCTGATGCATTGCGGATGCCAACTCGGTAAGAAAATGACGCTTCACCGTAGAATCGTAGCCACTGCGCTCCTTTGTCTCATGAAGCTTATCCAGAATTCCATCAATCAGAATGTCGATTATTTCGGCCTGATTCACCGGATTGAATGTGATATTTTTTTCTTGCACCCAAAGCAAGATTGAAATTAGAAATGGCGTTCTCGGAATATTGAGACGCCGAAGCGAAGAAAGCATTCCGTCAACGCGATCTCGTAGAACTTGACTAGAGTCGCCAAACCAATTGGCGATCAAACTTCGCGTTTGACGTCGTCCAAATGCGTGCAAGTAAACAACCGACGCTTCTAGGCCGAACCGCGGGATTACACGTTGTGAAATAGACGATTGAAATGTTTCGCTAACGGAAAAATAGAGCCTATTTGATGGGTAGCTGTTGATAAACTCGGCCAACGCGGAAAGGAGTTTGTCATCCTGAGCAGGAAGATTATCAAAACATATCGTCATTTTTCCTGCATCGAGAAAGCTAACGAATTCTGATCGGCGATATGCGCCTTTTGCGAATGCCACTAGTGCTTCCAGCAGTCCTGCGGAAGTTGGTCGAACAGACTGAAGATTTATGTAGCACCCGAAGCGTGGGATTTCGGTTGTTCTAACATCATTGCATTCGCTACAGATATAGTGCAGCAACGTAGTTTTTCCGTACTCTTTTGGGCCGACAAAGAATATTGGCTTATGCGTAGCTAGTAAATCTGTTAGGACAAGGTACTTTAACTCTTCACCGTTATTATTGTCTTCGTTTAACTGCCGCTCCGATAGGTGGCTGAGCGGTGGGTGGACGAAAAGAGAGTGAAGGTTCCTAGGGGCAACATCGGATATTGTTGCCGTCAAAAGATGGCAGTTAACTGAATCTTGAACGGCACTTATATAGTCGACTGAGGGAAAAGTAATTGCCTGCATTGACGATCGGTCAAGCTTAATTCCGAAATGAGCCTCGCCGCCCGTTGCGAATCTTGGGGATGTATCAAAAACACCTCGCTGGCTGTAGTACTCCCGAACTCGAATATTCCACGCTGGGTCTTTCGGTTGGTACTTGACAATTGAGTATCCATTGAACCACTCCCGGGATTGGTACAAACAACCCGAATTGCTCACGAACGTGCAGTACTGTGGGCCGGCAATTTGGAGACTGTCAGCATTGTGATTGTGGCCATAAAATATCGCATCAAACTCGCGGTACAGGTATTGCTGGATGGCGTTTTGGTCGAATAGTGCAAGCCAATTTACTGGATGATGCAATATGGCTAATTTGATCGTGCAGTTCTTGACTGCGGAGAGCAACAGGTCAATCTGACGCTCGCCAATTAGCAGTTGGCCATAGTCGGCGTCATTTGGACTGCCAGTCGCTCTCCATGCCGAGTTTATGCAACAAATTCCAACCTGCATGCCAGAAATAGTTACCGCGTAAGCACTAAAAAGAGCGTTTTCGAAAACTGGGGTTGCAGTGCAAAGCTCTTTTGCCAAAGAATTGTAAGCAGAAAAGCCCGTCCAGAAATAGGGCGTCTTGTCGATGCCATCGAGCATCGTGTTTGTGTGTTGGCGGCTTTTTATGGCATCAAAAGACGGCCTTAAAGTAGCTGGAATTTCTGACACTTTGAGGTCGTGGTTTCCTGGGACGAGAAATAGGCGATCAGACGATAGTTTCGTTGCGTCGAGAAGCGGCTTCAAAAATTCTTTTTTTACCAACTCTCGATTGACATCAGAATAGTTGCCCTTTGCTATCAAGTCCCCGGAAAACAGAATCAGGTCATATCGAAGCCCATTTTGGCGCTGTGCGTCGACATCCTTGAATAGTGCATCGAGCACTGGCTTCTGATCGTTAAAGCTCTGTTCAGAAATGTGTAGATCTGACAAATGGAGAATTGATAGTGCTGTCACTTTTTATCCTCTCTGGAATAACCGTGCGTCGGAAACATTGTTCGGGCGATCAATGCAGATGCCATGGCAACGGGCCATTATGTACCAACGCTATTGTTAGTACAATTCCGTCGGTATATCTAGGGGTCGTTATGGTCAAGAGTGTGAGTCGAAGTACGTTCTACACTGTGGCGATCCGTTCATATTGCACTGATGCTGGCGAACGCTGGCTTTGGTCGGTAGCTAGGCACGCATCTCAAAAGTCGGCGCTGACGGTACGGCGATTTTTCCGCACACTTATGGTTCGCGAGTCATGCCGCCGTCTTGAGTGCGGGATTAGCAAAAAAGGATGCTGCGGCAGCCTTTTTGCATGGGCGACCAAATCCTCAGTGCTGTCGCTGCTTGCGCGAACGGTTGATCGCGGCAAGCCGGGCGATGTCGCTGTCTTTCTGCGCCAGTTGTTGCTCGAATTGTTTTCGCGTAGCCGTGATCAGAAGCGCCGCAAGAGACTCCGCCAGCGGAATCCCGGTCTTGGGGTTCGGGCGGATGATTGTCGGTTCGGTCATTTCGCTATCCCTTTTTGCGTGCCGGCACCGGGCAAGCGCTTGAGCGTACCGCTCCCCAGCAGGGAATGCATCTGCGTGATGGCAATGGCGTTCAACTGTGTCAGGCGTTCCGCCGAGGACAGACGCTGGTGAATCAGCACGGCGTTGATGCTTTCGAGGTTCGACAGCACCACCAGTTGCTCCAGCATGGCGGCGTCGCGCATGTTGCCTGGCTGATCGGGATTGGCTTGCCGCCACTGGGCGGCGGTGATGCCGAAGAGGGCGACGTTGAGCAGATCGGCCTCGCTTGCATACACGGCACTGGTCTGCGCCTTGGTGAGGCGGGGCGGAATCAGGCGTTCCTTGATGGCATCGGTATGGATTTTGTAATTGACCTTGGCCAGCGTGCGCTGGAAGCTCCATTCCAGCGAGGTGGCGCGGGATTCCTCGTCCTTGAGCCGCTGGAATTCCTTGATGAGATAGATTTTGAATTCCGCGCTGATCCACATCCCGAACTCGAACGCAATATCCTTGTGGGCATAGGTGCCGCCATATCTACCCGCTGTTGCCTGAAGGCCTATCGCATTGGTTTTTTCCACCCACTCTTTGACACTGATCTTGTAGCTGTTCAGTCCCGCCTGACTTTTAATTGTGGCGAATTCGCCATAATTAAAATCAGGGTTATAGATTGACTCCCAGATACCCAGAAACTCAACGGTGTTTCTGTTTCTCAGCCAATCGGAGATAAAGAAGTCGCCATCCTTGGCTTTCAACATGTCGGTCAGGGAAATGTAGTCCTGCCCATGTCGCGTGGCGATGGTGACTTCGGTTCCCTTTACGGAGATAACGCGGCTTTTCATGCTTGCGGCTCCCTTCCGTACTCGGCGGTGCGATTGCCATATGGCATCGTCAGTGTACTCGCGGCGAGGCTCACCAGGCGAGCCATTCGGTTGCCCGTCGAAAGTCGGCGCTGACGGTACGGCGTCGCCGTCTTGAGGCGGCTAAATTCATTCGTACCAGACGCCCCGGCCAGCCCCGTGCTGCGTAAGTTGTCCGCGATTGACCAGGGCGCGGAAATGCTGCTTGAGTGTGTTGCGGTTGCCGCCGGTCAGCCGAATCGCATCCCCCATCGTCACGCGTCCGTGTTCGCGCGCGAACTCGACGACTTGCAGCGAGAGTTCGGGCAATGCGGCCAGCACGATTTTTTCGCGTTCCACCTTGCGATTCAGGCGTCGCACTTGCTCGGCCAGCGCACGCAGGAAGAAGACCAGCCAGGGCTGCCAGTTCGGCGATTTGGTGCGGATCGTCCCTTGCGTTTGCCGCAACGCGAGGTAGTAGGCTTCCTTGCTCTGCTCGATCACGCTTTCGAGCGAGCTGTAGGGCACATAGGCATAGCCGGCCTGTAGCAGCAGCAGCGTGGTCAGCACCCGGCTCAGACGGCCATTGCCGTCCTGAAAGGGGTGGATCTCCAGAAACACCACGACCCAGATGCCGATCAGCAGCAGAGGGTGGAGCCGCGCGGCGGCACGCTCGTCGTTGAACCACGTGACCAGCTCGGTCATCAGGCGCGGCGTGTCGAAGGGCGTGGCGGTTTCGAACACCACGCCCAACTGTTTCCCATTCTCGTCGAAGGCGACCACGCTGTTCGTGGAGGTCTTGTAGTTGCCCCGATGCCAGGCGTCTTTCTCGCTGTAGGTCAGCAGATCGCGGTGCAGTTGCTTGATGTGGTTCTCGGTCAGCGCGATGTCCGGCCAGGACGAGAACACCAGTTCCATGACTTCGGCGTAGCCCGCCACTTCCTGTTCGTCGCGGGTCGTGAAGGACTTGATCTGAAGATTGGATAGCAGGCGCTCGACTTCACGGTCCGACAGGCGGCTGCCCTCGATGCGGGTGGACGAGCCGATGCTCTCGATGGTGGCAACGCGAAGCAAGGCCGAGAGCCGGTCCGGCGCCAGGGTGCCGAGCGCGCGCCAGGCTCCCTTGAACTCATCGATGCCCGCGATGAGGCTCAGGATCTCCGGGCTTATCTGGACGGCATGGGATCGGATCATGGGCGCCAATACTACACCCATTTACACCCATTAGGCCAGGGCTTCTGTCTCGGGCGGAATGTCTTCTGGCGGAGTGCCGCCAATGGCAGTGAGTAGATGATCTTACTTGACCAACTCACCTCAATAAGTATAATTGAAAATATACTTGTTTGAGTCATGTTGTTAAGGAGCTATCGCCATGTCACAAATTACGCTATATCTGGACGATGCCACGCAGGCACTGGTGGAGCAGGCCGCGCAGGCCAATGGACTATCGAAAAGCCGCTGGGTGTCGGAAATGATCCGAAAATACGCGGCCCATGAATGGCCTCAGGATTGTCTGGCTTTGGCGGGGCGTTTTGCCGACTTCCCCTTGCGCGAAGAAGGCTCGGCCTCGCAGCCAGCCGATGTGCCGCGTTTGGATTTTTGACGGCCCGCCATGCTGATTCTCGACAGCAACACCATCAGCTACTACTTTCGCGGCGACCCACAAGTTGTGCCGCGCCTGCAAGCCCTTTCCCCTGCCGATATCGGTGTGCCCGCCATTGTGGAATACGAGCTGCGTTACGGTCTTTTGCGTTTGCCGCCGGAGGCCGCCAATCCCCGTCTGGCGGCATTAGCCGCTTTGCTTCGACCGATGCAGGTTTTGCCGTTTGATTGCGAATGCGCGGTCCATGCCGCCCGACTCCGTGCTGATCTGGAAGCCGCCGGCACACCCATCGGCCCGCACGATACGCTGATCGCCGCCACGGCATTGCGTTATCAGGCCACGCTGGTGACGCGTAATGTGCGCGAGTTTGCTCGCGTGCCGGGCTTGCAGTGGCTGAACTGGCATCAGGAGTCATGAGCAACAGCACATTGGCGACAGCTTTGCCGATGAACCTCTGAGCCAGCACGGCTTCTATTGGGATTGGCAGGTGGCCTCGCAGTGGAACCTGTGCAGGCCGAATAGTTGGTCGCGCATCCCAATAGTCGGCGCTGACGGCACGGCGCTTTTCCTCGTTCAGTCGGCGCGGGTCTTGTTGCCGGCGTCGCCCAGCAGGCCGCCGGCTTCCCGGTCATCCAGTTCCAGTTTCGGCGTCGCTGCCTTGAGGCGCTTCTCCACTTCCTTGATGTGTTCGGCGGGCGGAATGTCTTCGGGCGGGGTGCCGCCGATGCGCTTGATGGCGTCGCGTACCTCCTTGCCGACCTGTTCGTGGGTCTGGATGGCCTGCGACTGGTTGCGCACTCCCTCCCGCGCCAGCTTGTCGCGGGTTTGCGTCAGGCGGAACTGGTTGGCCGCGAGTTCCGTCGCGTTCATGCGGTCGAGCAGGTTGTCTTTCTCGGGGACGGCCTTGCGTCGCTTGATGGCATCGCGCCCCAGGCCGCCATACAGGCCCTTGTAGCCGGCGTCGTGGAAGACGCCGAACATCTTGCTCTGTACTCCGGCATCCTGCGCCGCGCCGGACAGGGCCTTGAATTCCTCGGCGGTTTGCTTGCGCAGTTCCAGCCGCTCGATGTCGGCGGCGGCCTGGTCGTTCAGTTCCTGGCGGCGGGCCTGAACGGCAAAGTATTTCTGGGCCAGGGCAATTTCGGGTTTGCGCGGGTCGCCGTTTTGGGCGATGAGGTAGCAGGCGAAGCGGGAGAGGTGATAGTCCTCAACATCCCGCTGTCCGCCCTTGCCGACTTCGATCATTTTGCCGGCGCCGGCAAAATGATAATCAGGACGGTTTCCTGATTGTTGACAAGAGCTTACGGCGCGCTCAATGGCCTGCTCGAAGCGCCGCCACTGGCTGTAGCCCAGCAGCAATTGCAGGTCGCGGGCGCTCCAGTATTCGGCGCCGTGTTCGTTGGTCTGCTTGATCGACTCAAAGGACGTGTCGCCGAGGGTCGGCAGTTGCTTGCTGTTCATGGTTGCGGCTTCCTTCCGACGACGACGGCACGATTGCCAGATGACATGACAAGTTTATCCGCAGCGAGGCTCACCAGGCGAGCCATCCGGTCGACGACCGAAAGTCGGCGCTGACGGTACGGCGATTTGGCGCTCGGCAGCGCGCGGTCTTGATGTACTCCGGAATCGGGACCAACAAAAAAGGCTGCCGAAGCAGCCTTTTTGCAGAGGCAGCCAAATCCTCAGTGGCGCTGCTTGCGCAAATGATCGATCGCGGCAAGTTGGGCGATGGCTTCGGCCAGTTCGACCTGGGCGCGGGCGTAGTCCATTTCGGAGCTGCGATTGACCATGGCTTCTTCGGCCTTCTTCTTTGCGTCCAGCGCCTTTGCCTGATCCAGATCGGCGCCGCGGATCGCGGTGTCCGCCAATACGGTCACCAGGCCCGGTTGCACTTCGAGCAAGCCACCGGCGACAAAGATCAGCTCTTCCTTGCCATCGGGCAGCTTGACGCGAACGGCGCCTGGCCTGATGCGGGTCATCAGCGGCATATGGCCGGGCATGATGCCCAGCTCGCCCGTCTCTCCCGGCAGGACAACGAATTCCGCCAGGCCGGAGAAAATCTGCTCTTCGGCGCTGACGACGTCCACGTGAATGGTCATGACCATTATTTACCCTTTTTCAAAACCGGAACCTGCCGCCGGTTTTCTGCTTACTGTAGCGTCTTGGCTTTCTCGAATACTTCCTCGATCGCGCCGACCATGTAGAAGGCCTGTTCGGGAATGCTGTCGCACTCGCCGTCGACGATCATCTTGAAGCCCTTGATGGTGTCGGCCAGCGGCACGATCTTGCCCGGCGTACCGGTGAATACTTCGGCGACGTTGAACGGCTGCGACAGGAAGCGCTGAATCTTGCGGGCGCGGGTCACGGCCAGCTTGTCTTCCGGCGCCAGTTCGTCCATGCCGAGAATGGCGATGATGTCGCGCAGTTCCTTGTAGCGTTGCAGGTTCGACTGCACGCGGCGGGCGACGCTGTAATGCTCTTCGCCGACGACCAGCGGATCGAGCTGGCGCGAGGTGGAGTCGAGCGGATCGACGGCCGGGTAGATGCCCAGCGAGGCGATGTCGCGCGACAGCACGACGGTGGCGTCGAGGTGGAGGAAGGTGGTTGCCGGCGACGGGTCGGTCAAGTCATCGGCGGGCACATACACGGCCTGGATTGAGGTGATCGAACCGACCTTGGTCGAGGTGATGCGTTCTTGCAGACGGCCCATTTCGTCGGCCAGTGTCGGCTGGTAGCCCACGGCGGAAGGCATGCGACCGAGCAGGGCGGAGACTTCGCAACCGGCCAGCGTATAGCGGTAGATGTTGTCGATGAACAGCAGGATGTCCTTGCCTTCGTCGCGGAATTTCTCGGCCATGGTGAGGCCGGTCAGCGCGACGCGCAGACGGTTGCCGGGAGGCTCGTTCATCTGTCCGAACACCATCGCGACCTTGTCGAGCACCTTCGAGTCTTTCATCTCGTGGTAGAAGTCGTTGCCCTCGCGGGTGCGCTCGCCGACACCGGCAAACACCGAGTAGCCGCCGTAGGACTTGGCGATGTTGTTGATGAGTTCCATCATGTTTACGGTCTTGCCGACGCCGGCGCCGCCGAACAGGCCGACCTTGCCGCCCTTGGCGAACGGACACATCAGGTCGATAACCTTGATGCCGGTCGGCAGCAGTTCCGTGGACGGCGACAGTTCGTCGAACTTGGGCGCATGGGCATGGATCGGGCGCAATTCCTCGAAGGATATCGGGCCAGCCTCGTCGATCGGGCGACCCAGCACGTCCATGATGCGGCCCAGCGTGCCGGAGCCGACCGGCACCGAAACGGCGGCGCCGGTCGGTTTGACCGACATGCCGCGACGCAGGCCGTCGGAGGAGCCGAGCGCGATGGTGCGCACGATGCCGTCGCCAAGCTGCTGCTGAACCTCGAATGTCAGACCGACTTCGGCGTTGCCTGAATCGGCATCGTCGAGGGTCAGCGCTTCGTACACCTTGGGCATGGCCTCGCGGGGGAACTTGATGTCCACCACGGCGCCGATGCACTGGACGATGTTTCCGTTGCTCATGGTTGTTTCCTTAAATTAAATCCGTTAGCCCGCGATGGCGGCAGCGCCACCCACGATTTCTGAAATCTCTTTGGTAATCGCCGCCTGACGCGCCTTGTTGTAGATCAGTTGCAATTCCTTGATGACGTTGCCCGCATTGTCGGTTGCCGCCTTCATGGCCACCATGCGCGCCGATTGTTCGGAGGCCATGTTCTCGGCCACCGCCTGGTAAATCATGGCTTCGACATAACGCACCAGCAGTTCATCGATCACGACTTGCGCGTCGGGCTCGTAGAGATAATCCCAGCTGCGGTCGGGAGTACCCATGCGCTCGCCCGACAGCGGCAGCAGCGGCTCGATCACCGGCTCCTGCTTCATGGTATTGATGAAGCGGGTATAGGCAATATGCACGGCATCCAGCTCGCCGGCCTGGAAGGCATCGATCATGACCTTCATCGGCCCGATCAGCTTTTCCAGGTGCGGGGTATCGCCCAGATGGGTAATCTGGGAAACGACGTTGCCGCCAAGGCGCTGCATGAAGCCGAGGCCCTTGTTGCCGATGCAGGTGACGCGAATATCGTTCGCGCCATCTTTTTCCCATTGGCGCATGGTATTCAGCGCCTGCCGCAGGATGTTGGTATTCAGGCCGCCGCAGAGACCCTTGTCGGTCGTCACCACAATCAGGCCGATACGTTTGACATCGGCTGCCTTGGTTTTGCCCAGAAAGGCGTGGCGGTACTCGGTCACGTTGGCCTGGGAAAGATTGGCCGCCAGGCGACGAATCTTTTCACTGTAGGGACGAGCCGCGCGCATCCGGTCCTGCGCCTTGCGCATCTTGGATGCGGCCACCATCTCCATGGCCTTGGTGATCTTGCGCGTGTTCTGGACGCTCTTGATCTTGCTGCGGATCTCTTGACTGCCTGCCATGATCGCTTCCTGTCAGCAGTGGGCGATCAGGCCCAGGACTTCTTGAACTCGGTCACCGCAGCCTTGAGTTGGGCCTCGGCGTCCTTGTCCAGATCCCTGGTGGTCTCGATCTTGGTCAGCAGATCCGCGTGCTTCTGGTGCATGTACTGGTGCAGGTCGGCCTCGAACGGCAGGATGCGCGTCACGTCGATGTCATCCATGAAGCCTTCGTTGGAAGCGTAGAGCGTGACGGCCATTTCAGCGACCGACAGCGGCGCGTATTGCAACTGCTTCATCAACTCGGTGACGCGGCGACCGCGCTCCAGCTGCTTGCGCGTGGCTTCGTCGAGATCGGAGGCGAACTGCGCGAAGGCCGCCAGTTCGCGGTACTGGGCCAGCGCCAGACGGACGCCGCCGCCGAGCTTCTTGATGACCTTGGTTTGAGCCGCACCACCGACGCGCGACACCGAGACACCGGCGTTCATGGCCGGACGGATACCGGCGTTGAACAAGTCGGTTTCAAGGAAGATCTGGCCGTCGGTAATCGAGATCACGTTGGTCGGCACGAAGGCGGACACGTCGCCGGCCTGGGTTTCAATCACCGGCAGCGCGGTCAACGAACCGGTCTTGCCCTTGACTTCGCCATTGGTCAGTTTTTCCACCCAGGCTTCGGAAACACGGGCGGCACGCTCAAGCAAGCGTGAGTGCAAATAGAACACGTCGCCGGGGTAGGCTTCACGACCGGGCGGACGGCGCAGCAACAGGGATATCTGGCGATAGGCCCAGGCCTGCTTGGTGAGATCGTCATAAATGATCAGCGCATCCATGCCGCGGTCGCGGAAGTATTCGCCCATGGAGCAGCCCGTGTAGGGTGCAATGAACTGCGTCGCGGCGGAATCGGAGGCGGTCGCCGCGACCACGATGGTGTATTCCATCGCGCCGTGCTCGGTGAGTTTGCGCACTACGTTGGCGACGGTCGAAGCCTTCTGGCCGATCGCGACGTAGATGCAGAACATGTTCTGCCCCTTCTGGTTGATGATCGCATCAACCGCTACCGCCGTCTTGCCGGTCTGGCGGTCGCCAATGATCAGCTCGCGTTGGCCGCGACCTACGGGAACCATGGAGTCGACGGCCTTGAGGCCGGTTTGTACCGGCTGCGATACCGACTTGCGCCAGATGACGCCGGGGGCGACCTTTTCGATCTTGTCGCTGAGCTTGGCGTTGATCGGGCCCTTGCCATCGATCGGCTCGCCCAGGGCATTAACGACGCGACCGAGCAACTCGGGGCCAATCGGCACTTCGAGAATGCGACCGGTACACTTGACAGTGTCGCCTTCCGTGATGTGTTCGTAGTCACCCAGCACCACGGCGCCGACCGAGTCGCGCTCGAGGTTCAGGGCGAGGCCGAAGGTGTCGCCGGGGAATTCCAGCATTTCGCCCTGCATGACGTCGGTCAGACCATGGACGCGGCAGATGCCGTCCGTGACCGACACCACGGTGCCCTCGTTACGGGCGGTGGCGGCCAGCTGCATGCTCTGGATCCGGGTCTTGATCAGGTCGCTGATTTCAGACGGATTGAGGTTCATCAATAACTCCTAGTTCTTTAGCGCAGTGGCCATGGCGGCAAGTTTGCCGCGGACCGAGGCGTCGATCACTTCATCGCCGACGGCAATGCGTACGCCGCCGATGAGTTCGGGATCGACCTTGACTGTCGTCTGGATGCGGCTGCCGAACTTGCGTTCGATATCCGCGACCAGCGATTTCAGGGTTCCGTCATCAAGTGCAAAGGCAGAAGTAATCTCCGCGTCCTTGATGCCTTCATGACCATGCTTGAGCCCTTCGAAAAGCTCGCTGATCTCGGGCAGCACCCCCAGACGCTCGTTATCCACCAGTACGCGCACGAAGTTCTGTTGCTCGGTCGACAACGCTTCCCCGGTGACATCGAGACACAACTGGATCAACTGGGCTGGCGCGAGACGGGGATTGCCGATGCACTCGCCCATTTCCGGGCTGGCGGCGACGGCTGCCAGGCGCGTCAGCGCTCCAGACCATTCCGGCAAGGCGTTGCCACCCTTGGCGAGCTGAAAAGCCGCCTCGGCGTAGGGTCGTGCCAAGGTTACATTTTCGGCCATGGCGGATCAGAGCTCCGACTTGAGCTGGCCAAGCAACTCGGCGTGGTTCTGGGCGTTGATTTCCCTGCGCAGGATCTTCTCTGCGCCCGCCACGGCCAGTTGCGCGACATGCTCGCGCAGTGCTTCCCTGGCGCGCTGCGAGGCGGCGGCGGCTTCGGTTTCGGCAGCTTCACGGGCGGCGGCGACTATGCGAACAGACTGGGCTCGAGCTTCCTCGATCAGTTGAGCCACCTGCTTTTCGGCGCCACCACGAAATTCAGCAGCCGACTCGCGTGCCTTGCGCAGTTCGTCGGACGCCCTTCTTTCCGCGAGAGCGAGATCCGTCTTTGCCTTGTCCGCTGCCGCAAGCCCGTCGGCGATCTTTTGCGCTCGCTCGTCAAGTGCCTTCATGATGGGCGGCCACACGAATTTCATCGTGAACCACGCCAGGATGAAGAACACAAGCAGCTGGGCAAATAGCGTTGCGTTCAGATTCACGTTTTCACTCCTTCAAGTGACGGAGTGAAATTACTTGAGGACGAACGGGTTGGCGAAGGCAAACATCATCGCGATACCCACGCCGATCAGGAACGCGGCGTCGATCAGGCCGGCCAGCAGGAACATCTTGGTTTGCAGCGCATTCATCAGCTCGGGCTGACGGGCCGATGCTTCGAGGTACTTGGAACCCATGATGCCGATACCGATACAGGCGCCGACGGCGCCCAGGCCGATGATCAAACCGGCGGCGAGGGCAACATAACCAAGAACGTGTTCCATGACAACTCCTTTAACTAGATTTGAGGGCGATTAAAAACAAACAGGCAAAAACAAAAATCAGTGGGCTTCGTGCGCCTGACCGATATACACCAGGGTCAGCATCATGAAAATAAACGCCTGGAGGACGACAATCAGGATGTGGAAGATGGCCCAAATGGAGCCGACCACGACATGCCCCAGGAAGCCTGCGATGGTGGCGGTGCTGCCCAGCAGGGCGATCAGCATGAAGACCAGTTCGCCGGCATACATGTTGCCGAACAGTCGCATGCCATGCGAGACCGTCTTCGCGGCGAATTCGATCATCTGCATGGCGAAATTGATCGGGTACAGCAAAGGGTGACTGCCGAAGGGTGCGGTGAAGAGCTCGTGAATCCAGCCGCCAAGCCCCTTGATCTTGATGTTGTAGTAAAGGCAGAGCAGCAGCACGCCGATGGACATGCCCAGCGTCCCGTTCAAGTCGGCCGTCGGCACGACGCGCTGATAGACATGGTGCGGGTCGGCGCCAAAGAACTGGACGGCAATCCAGGTGGCGATATTGGGCAGCAAGTCGACCGGCAGGAAGTCCATCGCATTCATGAACAGGACCCACATGAATACGGTCAGCGCGACGGGAGCAATAAAGCTGCGATCACCATGAACGATGGCCTTTGACTGGGTTTCGACCATTTCGACCAGGATTTCAACGGCGGCCTGAAAGCGCCCCGGAACGCCGGATGTCGCGCTACGGGCTGCGCGCATCAGCAGAAAGAGTCCGAGGAAGCCCATCGCCAGCGACCAGAACACGGTATCGAGGTTGATGACGGACCAATCGATGACGGCTGTCTGCTTGTGACCGGTGCTGGTCAGGTGCGTGAGGTGGTGGCCGATGTATTCGCCAGCGGTAGGAGCGTGTTCGGTGCCAGATGACATAGTCAGGTCTTTAACAAAAACGCAAACAAATTTGCCTTCAGCGCAACGATCAGACCAGCCAGCAGTGCCAGCCAGTGCAAATCCCGATACGCCCCCGCCACGATCGCCAGCAACGCCAGCGTTGCCGCGACCTTGATGAACTCACTTGCAAAAAATTTCGCGGCTGAAATCCTGCCACCGCGAGCTGCCGCCCATAGACTCAAGGCGAAAAGCAGGTTCGGAATTACCACCGCCGCCCCGCCCAGTGCCGCTGATACCGCACCATTCGGTCCGACCCAAAACCACGCCAATCCAGCGGCGAGCAGTATAGCAACGCTTTGCAGGAGCACTACCTTAAACATCTCTATGACCGCATTGACGGGGTTGGTTGAGAATCTATAGGCCCATACAGTTCATGTATAAACAATACATGGGGCGTAGGGCAATGGCATAGTTTGTCGGGTTCTCTTTGCTGCTATGCGGCACGAGCCTGAACTGCCTGATACAGAGGTAAATCGGCGGGAATAAGGTTGCCAGAACCCGCTTTGCAGCAAAAGCATTTTTGCGGCCTAGCCAAGCCGGGCCAACAGGCCGTCCAGTTGATCGAGACTGCCAAAGCGAATCGTCAAACTTCCTCCGCCTTTGCGATTCGCAGCGATTTTTACCGTGGCGCCGAGACGATCGGACAGTTCTTCTTCCAGACGCAGCAGATCGCGATCCGGCTTTCGATCGCTGGCCTTTTTTGCAGGCGGGTTCAATTCTCGCGCCACCATCCGCTCGGTCTCGCGCACCGAGAACCCTTTGTCCGCGACCAGCGCGGCGACCCGGCCCTGCTCGCTCTTGGATAGCGGCAATAGCGCTCGAGCGTGACCCATTTCGATGTCTCCCGCCATCAGCATGTCCTGCGCCGGCTTCGCCAGTTGCAGCAGGCGCAGCAGGTTGGATGCGGCCGAGCGCGACCGACCGACGGCATCGGCCGCTTCCTGGTGGGTCATCTGGAACTCGTCGATCAGGCGCTGGATGCCGGCGGCTTCTTCAAGGGGATTCAGGTCTTCGCGCTGGATATTTTCGATCAGCGACATCGCCAGCGCGGCGTCGTCGGGGATGTCGCGGATCAGCACCGGCACCTCGGCCAGGCCGGCGATCTGTGCCGCGCGCCAGCGCCGTTCGCCGGCGATGATCTCGTAACGTCCGCTGCTCACCGGTCGCACGGAAATCGGCTGGATCAAGCCCTGGGCCTTGATGGAAGCCGCCAGTTCTTCAAGTGAGCCGGGGTCCATGCGCGTGCGCGGCTGGTACTTTCCCGGTTGCAGGGCGCCGACCGCAAGTGTTTCCTGGCGCTGCGTCTCGGGGGTATTGTTGGCGGCCAGAAGAGCATCCAGGCCGCGGCCAAGGCCCCTTTGTTTTTGTGCTTTCGGTGGCGTCACGACTTTTCCTTCCAGGAGTTGACACGATCAATCATTTCAGCGGCGAAGGCCACGTAGGCTTGCGCGCCCTTGGCTGCCTTGTCGAAGAGAACGCCGGGCACGCCATAACTGGGGGCTTCGGCGAGGCGCACGTTGCGTGGCACCAGGGTCTTGAACACCTTGTCGCCAAAGTGTTCTTCCAGTTGCGCCGAAACCTGGTTGGACAGGGTGTTGCGCGGGTCGTACATGACCCGCAGCAAGCCGATGATCTTGAGGTCGCGATTCAGGTTGGCGTGTACTTTCTTGATGGTATTCACCAGGTCGGACAGGCCTTCCAGCGCGTAGTACTCACATTGCATGGGGATGATGACTCCATGCGCAGCGCATAAACCGTTGAGGGTCAGCATGGACAGCGAAGGCGGGCAGTCGATGATGACAAAGTCGTAATCCGCCTGGTGCGCGGCCAGCGCCGTTTTGAGACGGGTCTCGCGCAAGTCAAGATCCACCAGTTCGACTTCGGCTCCGGCCAGATCGCGGTTTGCCGGCAAAACGTCGAACTTGCCGGATGGGGACATCACCCGCGCCTCTGCGAGGGTCGCCATCTGCAGCAATACCTGATAGACGGATGCCTTGAGGTCGCGCTTGTCGATGCCGCAGCCCATGGTGGCGTTGCCCTGGGGATCGAGGTCGATCAGCAGGGTGCGCTGGCCGCTGGCCGTCAAGGCGGCGGCAAGATTGACGGAAGTCGTGGTTTTGGCGACCCCGCCCTTCTGATTGGCGATTGCAAATATGTGCATTGTCAGGCTCTCTCAAGAACAATCAGGTGGCGTTGTGCGTCCAGTCCGGGAACGCTCAGCTTGACGCATTCGACTACCGCCCAGGTCGGCGGCAAGTGACTTATTTCTTCTTCCGGCAGCAAACCCTTCATGGCGTAGAGTTTGCCATCCGGCGCAAGCAAATGGCCGGCGAGACGCACGAAATCGGACAGTTCGGCAAAGGCGCGGGAAACGACGGCATCGAACTGTCCGCCTGAGATGTCTTCGACACGTCCGTTGGCAACGGTGATATTGGTCAGGCCAAGCTCGATCTTCGCCTGACGCTGAAAGGCGGACTTCTTTTCGACGGCCTCGATCAGCGTCATGTCGAGATCCGGTCGCACGATGGCCAGCGGGATGCCCGGCAAACCGGCGCCGCTGCCGACATCCGCCCAGCGCCGTGCCGCCAGCGCCGACTCCTGTAAAGCCGGTAGCACGGAGAGCGAATCGAGCAGATGCTGCGCGACCATTTCATTTTCATCGCGGATTGCCGTGAGGTTGTAGGTGGCGTTCCATTTTTTAAGCAGCGCGACATAGGCCAGCAGTTTTGACTGTGTTGCGGCAGGGAGGTCAAGCCCCAGGGCGTCAAGCCCTTCCTGCAATTGGTCGGCCAGGTTCATGCTGCCTTGCGCCGTTTCAGATGCACCAGCAACAGGGAGATTGCTGCTGGCGTCATCCCTTGCAGACGGGAGGCCTGGCCCAGCGTTTGGGGCCGCATTTGTGCAAGCTTCTGCCGCACCTCAAACGACAAGCCGTGCACCTGTGCGTAATCGATGTCGGTGGGCAGCGACAGGGATTCATGGGCAAGACTTTTCTCGATCTCGTCCTTTTGCCGTTCGATGTAGCCCTGATACTTGGCCTGGATCTCCAATTGTTCAATGGCATCGGCAGCGTCAATCCCATCGCCCGCTCCGGGCAGGGTCAATAGGCTGGCGTAGCTGACTTCAGGCCGGCGCAGCAGATCGAACAACCGATATTCACGTTCCATCGGCTGACCCAGCACGCGCACGGCGTCGATTTCCGGCAGATGGCGCGGATTCACCCAGGTGGCCTTCAGGCGCTCCGCTTCGAGCGCGATAGCGTCGCGCTTGCGATTGAAGGCGTCCCAGCGCGAGTCGTCGACCAGACCGAGTTCGCGACCGATTTCAGTCAGGCGCAAGTCAGCGTTGTCCTCGCGCAGGGACAGGCGGTATTCGGCGCGGCTGGTAAACATCCGGTACGGCTCGGACACGCCGCGCGTAATCAGGTCGTCTACCAGCACCCCGAGGTAGGCCTGATCCCGTCGCGGCGACCAGGCGGGTAGTTGTCTGGCTTGCCGCGCGGCATTGATCCCGGCCAGCAGACCCTGGGCGGCGGCCTCTTCGTAGCCGGTCGTGCCATTGATCTGACCGGCGAAGAAGAGGCCGGCAATCGACTTGGTTTCGAGGCTGTCCTTGAGGTTGCGCGGATCGAAGTAGTCGTATTCGATGGCATAGCCGGGGCGTGTGATGTGCACATTCTCCAGTCCGCGAATGGAGCGCACCAGGGCCAGTTGAATATCGAACGGCAGACTGGTGGAAACGCCCTGCGGATAGATTTCGTGGGTAGTAAGACCTTCCGGTTCAAGAAATATCTGGTGGCTGTCCTTGCCGGCAAAGCGATGAATCTTGTCTTCGATCGAGGGGCAGTAGCGCGGGCCGACGCCCTCGATGACTCCGGTAAACATCGGCGACCGGTCCAGCCCGGAACGGATGATGTCGTGGGTGCGGCTGTTGGTATGCGTGATCCAGCACGGAATCTGGCGCGGATGCTGGTTGCGGGTGCCCATGAAGGAAAATACGGGCACCGGATCGTCGCCGGGCTGCGCCAGCAAAACCGAATAGTCGATACCGCGCCCGTCGAGACGAGGCGGCGTTCCAGTCTTGAGCCGACCTACCGGCAGGCGCATCTCCTTCAGGCGATTGGCCAGGGAGATCGACGGCGGATCACCAAAGCGCCCTGCCGGATAGTGGGCGAGTCCGACATGCGCCAGACCGTTGAGAAAAGTGCCGGCGGTCAGTACGACCGCACGGGCCTCGAATTTGACCCCCAACTGTGTCACCACTCCGACGACGTGATCACCATTCAGAGTCAGATCGTCCGCCGCTTGCTGGAACAATGTCAGGTTGGGCTGATTTTCGAGGCGACTGCGGATGGCGTGCTTGTAGAGCTGGCGGTCGGTCTGGGCGCGGGTGGCGCGCACCGCAGGTCCCTTGGAAGCGTTCAGGATGCGGAACTGAATGCCGGCTTCGTCGGTCGCGGCCGCCATGGCGCCACCCAGCGCATCGACCTCCTTTACCAGGTGTCCCTTGCCGATGCCGCCAATCGACGGATTGCAGGACATGGCGCCGAGGGTTTCGATGTTGTGCGTCAGCAGCAACGTTTGCGCCCCGGATCGTGCCGCAGCCAGTGCGGCTTCGGTGCCGGCGTGGCCGCCACCAATCACAATCACATCGAACAAAACCGGGAATTTCACGCCGCGAGACCTGGAGAAGACGGGGTTTCAGAAGAGGCTAACGCCTGCGTTGGCGGGAGTTATGCCGGAACCAAAAAGAGGCGCAATCATACCCCTCTCGCTTCAAATTCGCAGTTTCAGTTAGAGGTAGCGCTCGGTGGCGCGGCGGCGTTAAGCGCAGCAGTCGCGATGAGGGCTAAACCGACGGCGCTGTTTCACGTGAAACCGGAACTGGCTTGTTTCACGTGAAACAGCGCCGCCACAATCCGAGGCAAGACCGCAATCACTTTCAGCAAATCAAAATTTCTCGCTACGGCAAGCTCTACCAAAGAGTCTCCCGCTCCGCGCTGGACGAAATCTTATGCACCGTGAGGTCGGCGCCGTTGAACTCCTCCTCGGCGTCGAGGCGTATGCCAACGATCTTCTTGAGCGTGCCGTAAACAATGAAACCGCCGCTGAAGGCGATGGCTACGCCCATGCCGGTGCCGATAAGCTGCGACATGAAACTTACGCCGCCCATGCCGCCGAGGGCCTTGGCGCCGAAGATGCCGGCGGCGATGCCACCCAAGGCGCCGCACAAGCCGTGCAGCGGCCAGACGCCGAGCACGTCGTCGATCTTCCAGCGGTTCTGCGTCAAGGTAAACATCCAGACGAAAAGACCGCCGGCCATGGCGCCGGTGACCAGCGCGCCGAGCGGATGCATCAGGTCGGAACCGGCGCAGACGGCGACGAGGCCGGCGAGAGGGCCGTTATGGACGAAGCCGGGGTCGTTTTTTCCGGCGATCGTGGCGGCGAGCGTGCCGCCGACCATGGCCATCAGCGAGTTCATGGCGACGAGGCCGGAAACCTTGTCCAGCGTCTGCGCGCTCATGACGTTGAAGCCAAACCAGCCGACGGTGAGTATCCAGGCGCCGAGCGCAAGAAAGGGAATGCTCGACGGCGGGTGGGCGCCGGCGATGCGACCGTCCTTGTGGTAACGACCGGTGCGCGCGCCAAGCAGCAGCACTGCGGCCAGCCCGATCCAGCCGCCGACCGCATGGACGACGACCGAGCCGGCGAAGTCGTGGAACTCCTCGCCAAAGCTGGCCTTGAGCCAGTCCTGGATGCCGTAGGCGTGGTTCCAGGCGATGCCCTCGAAGAACGGGTACACAAAGCCGACCAGCATGAAGGTGGCTACCAGCTGCGGGTTGAACCTGGCGCGCTCGGCGATACCGCCGGAGACGATGGCCGGGATTGCCGCGGCAAAGGTCAGCAGGAAGAAGAACTTGGTCAGTTCATAGCCGCTCTTCTGCGCCAGCGTTTCGGCGCCGGCGAAAAAATTGACGCCGTAGGCAATGCTGTAGCCGATGAAGAAATAGGCCAGCGTCGATACGGAAAAATCGACCATGATCTTCACCAGCGCATTGATCTGGTTTTTCCTGCGCACGGTGCCGAGTTCCAGAAAGGCGAAGCCGGCGTGCATGGCCAGGATCATGATGGCGCCGAGCAAAATAAACAGCACGTCGGCGGATGTCTTGAAATTCTCCATTGTGGGGCTCCAAAAGGTCAAAGGCACGAAATAGAAGCATGAAAGCAATGACCATTCCCGCTATGGGATTGGTTATAAATCAGGGGGATGGCCAATTTGTGCGGCCCGGGCCGCACCGCTGCGGTGCGGTCTGGCTGTTTTGCGCACCCGTATGGGGAAAGTCGGCGCTGGCGACACGGCAAAAATACGCCGCCGTCTATCTTGGTGCGTTCGGTGCGTCGGGGGGTTGATAACTTCTCGGCATCAGCACCCACATGCGCCCCTGCTGGCGCATTTTTCCGGCCTCCTTGCCGGCGTCGGGGCCGCTGCCCCAGTAGAAATCGGCGCGTACCACACCGCGAATGGCGCCGCCGGTATCCTGCGCCAGCATCAGTCGAGTGAGCGCTTGCTCACTGTTGGGTCTGGTGGTGGCGAGCCATATCGGCGCGCCCAAGGGGACGTGGCGCGGATCGACGGCCAGCGAGCGCTCGGGCGTCAAGGCCAGCCCCATGGCGCCCTGCGGTCCGCTGCCCTCGACCGGCAACTCGCGGAAGAACACCAGACTGGGGTTGGCGTTGAGCAGTTCCGCCAGTCGCGACGGGTTGGCTTTGGCCCAGGTCTTGATGCCCTGCATCGAGGCCTGCTCGGCCTTGAGTTCGCCGCGCTCGATCAGCCAGCGACCGATCGAGCGATACGGGTGTCCGTTCTGGTCGGCGTAATTCAGCCGGACGCGGCTACCGTCGGTCAGTTGCACCTGACCCGAGCCCTGGATCTGCATGAAGAAAAAATCGATCGCGTCGGCCAACCACAGCAAGGCATCGGGTGAGCGCTTGCTTTCCTGTGGAGCCCATTCGGCACGGGAATAGTAGGGCACCAGCTTGCGCCCTTCGACTCTCCCGCGCAGCCGCAGGTGCTTGAGTTCCGGGTAGAGCGAGGCCAGTTCGACGACGATCATGTCGTCGGGCGGACCGAATACGGGATGGGCATAGCCGTGACCCTCGGTGCGGCTGCCTTTGAGTATCGGCTCGTAATAGCCGGTGATTAGTCCGCTGCGCGAACCGTCCGGATTGGTCAATGCCCAGGGCCGGAATTGCGCCTCGAACCAGGCCTGCAAGGCCGTTGCATTCCTGTCATCGAGCGCACGGGCTGAGGCGCAAACCGGCTTCCATTGATCCTGTCTTTCCAGGCTCTTGCAACTGGCGACAAGCGCCGCAAACACGGTGCCGGGATCATCCTCGTTCCAGCCTGGAAGATCGCTCCATTCGGCGGCCTGCAAGGGCTTCTCGGCGGGTCTGGGCGGCTCTGCAACGGGGCACGCCGGGCATGTCGGACAAGCGACGGGCGCCATGCAGGGAACGACGCGTGAGTTGGGCTGGACGGGCGCCTGGGTACAGCCGGCCATGACCAACGCGGCCAGGATTGCGAAAAGGAATCGGGACATGAATCTGCTAAAGTTCGCTGCTTTCATTGGCACGCAAGCTTAACCGATGTCCGACCTCGCCCGCGCTGTTTCTCCCCTGATCGACCGCCTCGATGCCCTGTTCGACCGTATCGAAGCGATCCTGCCTCCTCCTCTGCCGCCGACAGACTGGTCGGCGACGGCATTTCGCTGGCGCACTCGCACGGGTCGCGGCTGGCTGGAGGCGATAAAGCTGCCGCATCGTATTCGCTTCGAGGACTTGCAGGGTGTCGACGACCAGAAACAGCGCATCGCCCAGAACACCCGGCAGTTCGTGGCCCGGCGCACCGCCAACAACGTCCTGCTGACGGGTGCTCGCGGTACCGGCAAGAGCTCTCTGGTCAAGGCCGTGTTCAACCAGTTCGCGGCCAAAGGGCTGCGCCTGATCGAAGTCGACAAGGATGATCTGGTGCATTTACCGGAGATCGTCGATCTGATCGCCGGTCGTCGCGAACGCTTCATCATTTTTTGTGACGACCTCTCCTTTGAGTCGGGCGAGCCTGGCTACAAGGCGATGAAGAGCATCCTCGACGGCTCGATAACCGGCATGCCGGACAACCTGCTGGTGTACGCGACCTCCAACCGCCGCCACTTGATGCCGGAAAAGATGTCGGAAAACCTTGAAACCAAGTACAACGCCGATGGCGACATCCACCCTGGCGAAACGACAGAAGAGAAGGTTTCGCTTTCGGAGCGCTTTGGCTTGTGGCTGTCCTTCTACCCGTTCGGCCAGGATCACTAC
Organism: Sulfuritalea sp.; assembly: GCA_023229545.1. Classification (GTDB taxonomy): domain Bacteria; phylum Pseudomonadota; class Gammaproteobacteria; order Burkholderiales; family Rhodocyclaceae; genus Sulfuritalea. The sequence goes on from JALNZB010000004.1 coordinate 122,979, forward strand.
CTGGAAATCTGCGGCCATTGGATGACGGAGTTCGGCATGTCGCAACAGCAGATAGACGCGGCGCGTGGCGAAGCACTGCAATGGACCCTGATGCGCGGCTCGCGCAGCGGTCGGGTGGCGTGGCAATTCGCCCGCGACTATGCCGGACGTCATGTCAAGTCCAGAAAGTAACGTGATCGAAGTCGCCGCCGCCGTCATCGAACGGCGGGCGGCGGACGGTACCATCGAGTTCCTGCTGGGACAGCGTGCGCCCGGTACTTTCTATCCAGGATTCTGGGAGTTTCCCGGCGGCAAGGTCGAGCCGGGTGAAACGCCGCATGCCGCGCTGCTGCGCGAACTGCACGAGGAACTGGGCATAGAGGCCTTGCGCGCCGACCCCTGGTTACGCCGCCAACACCGTTATGAACACGCCCATGTGCGGCTCAATTTCTTCCGCGTGCGCGAGTGGCGGGGCGAGTTGCACGATCACGTGCATAGCGCGCTGGCATGGCAGCGCGCCGATGCGCTGAACGTATCGCCGATGCTCCCGGCCAACGCGCCGGTATTCACCGCCCTGGCCCTGCCGGACTTTTACGCCATTACCCATGCCGGCGAAATCGGTGTCGATGCCCAGTTGCTGGCACTGGCGCATGCGCTGGACAACGGGCTGAAGCTGGTGCAACTGCGCGAACCCAGGCTCGATGCGGCGAGCCGGTCAGCCTTCGTTCATGCTGCGGTTGAGCTCTGCCACCAATATGGCGCGCGGGCGCTGGTCAATGGCGACATCGCGCTGGCGAAGGCGACCGGTGCGGACGGGGTGCACCTGCCCGCGGTGAAACTATGGACAGAAGTCATGCGACCGGCCTTGCCGCTGGTCGCGGCCTCCTGTCATTCGGCGACGGAGCTTGAACAGGCCGCTCGCCTGGGCTGCAACTTCGCGGTGCTCGGCCCGGTCAGGGCGACGGCCAGCCATTCGGGTGCCGCTGGAATCGGCTGGGAACGTTTTGCCGCCGAGGTCGCCGTACCGCCACTGCCGACTTTTGCCCTGGGCGGGCTGTCGCGAAGCGATCTCGACGTGGCGCAGCGCGCCGGCGCGCACGGCATCGCGGCGATTCGTGGCGCTTGGGAAAGCTAAATTTCCGGTGAGCGCCGCTTACCCGGATTGATCTTCCGGATGTGGTTCTTCGGAGGTCTCGACGCGGTATCTTTCCGTGGCCCAGGCGCCAAAATCGATGCCCTTGCAGCGCGCCGAGCAGAACGGTCGGTAGCGATTTTCGGCGATCCATTCGACGGCGATGCCACAGGTCGGGCAGGCAACGCTACGGGGTGCGGCAGAACTTACAGATTGCACAGCGTCAGCTCGAAGTTGACCACTGAGTCGATCTGGCGCGGCCGCTGATCCATGTCCGGGCGCAGGAAGCGGATGTTGATGGCGAACTTGCCGGCGGAAATCTCCGGCAGGCAAGGGTCGCCCTGCCCGGTCTTCAGGCGGATCAGTTGCGCGCTGCGACCGCTCAACATGAGTTGGAAGGCGCCGCGCTGAGCAGTTTTCTGCTCCGGGCGGCCCGAAGCGCGCAGCAGGCGCAACACGATGGCCAGTCCGTCGCGAATCGGCATCATGGGCGCAATCCAGCCGCGAATGTCCTGCTGGCGCAGCGCTGGCTCGCGATGCCGCCAGTAGTGGTAAGCCGGCAAATCGAATTCGCAGACTCCGCCAGGAATTGCGATGCGGTTCTTGATGCTCATCAGCCATTCGTTTTCGCGAAGGTAATGACCGATCTTGCCGTGCATGGAAAGCAGCAGCGAACTGGCCTGCTCTATTTCGTAGAGCGCGCCGGAAAGTGCGTCCTCCGAAATTTCAGGGTTGTTGCGGAAGGACAGCAGTATCTGGCGCTGGCGCTCGAGCTCCTGCACCAGATCGAACTTCAGTTCGGCGCGACCGGCGACCTCTAGGATCTCAAACAGCGTGACAAGCGCGACATGGTGTTCCATGGCGCCGTCGACCGCCGAAAAATGAGTGACCTTATCAAACAGGTCTTCGAGCCGCAATAGCGTGCGAACGCGCTCGCTGAGAGGGTATTCGTAAATGATCACTATCCGGCCGAATGGAAAAAATTTATGAGATTGTGGCCCAATTCGATGCAAACCTCAACAGACATGACGGGAATATTCCAGATATTGCAGATGCAAGCGCATTACTTGAGGAGGCAAGGCCGCCAGCTCGCCGTCGTTTTCGATGACATCGTCAGCGGCGGCCAGGCGTTCGACGCGCGTCGCCTGCGCCGCCAGAATGCGTTCGATCTCGTTTGCGGCAAGTCCGTTGCGGCGCATGACACGAGCCATCTGGGTGGCTTCGGCGCAGTCGACCACGGCGATCCGGTCTACGCGGCTGCGGTAGTCGCCGCCGGCTTCGACCAGCAGCGGAACTATCAGAATGGCATAGGGAGAGCCGACTGTCTGCGCCACAACGCGGCGCTCGCTTTCGGCGCGAATCAGCGGATGCAGAATGGCCTCCAGGCGCTTGCGCGCCGCTGGCTCGACAAAGACCATGGCGCGCATCGCGGCGCGGTCGAGTGCGCCGTCGGCACTCGCCACCGCATCGCCGAATTCGGCGCGAATCGTCGGCATGGCGGCTCCGCCGGGTGCGGTCAAGGCGTGGGCGATGGCGTCGGTGTCGATGATCGCGACGCCGCGTTCGGCGAACAGATCGGCGACGGCGCTTTTGCCGCTGCCGATGCCGCCGGTGAGCCCGACGACATAGGGCCTCATGTGTTCAGGGCGCACATTCGCCGATGGTGGCGTCGGCATAAGGTGCGATCAGTTTCGGCAGTTGCTGCTGCAGCGTCGACGCCGGGGCGCGTATCTCGGCGCGGGCTTTCAGTGTGGGTTGTTGCCGGGCGTCCAGGCGCGCCGACCTGATGCCCCGCTTCGCCAGCCCTTGCAGAAACTCGCGTGCGGCGATTTCGGTGGAGAAGCTGCCAAGAATAATCTCATGGCGGTCGCCCTCCAGTGCGACGATGCGATGACCCTCAACGCCGAAACGAGTCAGCTCGGCGGCCTTTTTGTCAGCCGCCGCCTTGCCGGCGAGACCGGTGATGACCACCAGATGAAGCGTCGGCTCAGCCAGTGGCAGGATGTTCGTCTCTCCACCGGCGGCTTCCACGGCGACCTTCAGGGTTTCGGCGTCGGCCACGTTCAGTCCACTGACCACCCGGCAGCTCGTCTCGTCCCTCTTTGCGGTCGGGGCCGGAGCCTGGGCATTGCGCAGAATGCGCAACTTTTCGGCATTCAACTGCTGCGCCACTCGTTGTGGTTCGTGGCTGTCGTCAGTGGCGCCAAAATGGCCTTGCGTCCAGGCATAGAAGAGCAGATTGGCCAATACCAGCAGAAAGAAAAACAGCCGAATAACCACGTTCGCTCAGCCTCTCCTGACCATCTGGATTTCAGGCTCGAAGCGGTGCGTTAAAACTTCGCCGGCGTCGAGGATGATGCAAGTCTGGTTCATCGGTCGCTTCCTGAAACAATGTGAATATCGCCGGAGTCGGGAGCATCCGGATCGAGGCCGCCCCTGGATATATTGCGGCGCATGATTCGCTGCGGCTTGAATTCTGCGCGCAAAGCGCTGTAGGCATTCTCTGCGGCAGCGCGATTATCCTGACTATAGTTGCAGACGTAAAGATCAAGCGTCACCGAATCGAGCTCCGGCCAGGTGTGAATGGCCAGGTGCGATTCGGCCAGCACCAGGGCACCGGTCGCGCCGGCGTCGGCGAACTGGTGGAAGGCTTCGGCGACCACCTCCAGTCCGGCGTTGGTGCAGGCACCACGACATACGTCCGCCAGCATCCCTGCGTCGAGCAGCAAGCGGCGGTCGCCTTGGCAGGCGTGGAATTCGGCAAGAATGTGCAGGCCGTTCATAGCGAGGACGCATAGGATACGCCGAGCCGGTCCAGTGTGCGCTCGGCGGCCCGCACGCCGCGAAAATTCGCTTCCTCGAACAGCGACAGACCGGAAACATCGGCATGGGCGAACTGGATGCCGCCGTTGCCCGTCTCGAACGGTTTGCGCGAGCCGCTCCACAGGCGACCGGGCAAGGGGCGAATCATGGCATGGGCATGACGGTGGATGTCGAGGCGCGTGATTAACTGGCGAATTTCGGGGTGCGGTCGCGACAGATCGGTCAGCACTTCCTCGGCCCACGCGGCCCGCCCCATCAAGAGTCGGCGCTGGCGGGACGCCGCTTCTTCGTGCAGCGCCCGGTACCAGGTAATCACCGTCGGCCCCGGCGCGTAGCGCAGTTGCTGGTGGGTCGCCACCACGTAGCCCAGCGCCGGACTGTCGTGCAGCACATTGTCCCAGGCCAGCGGATGGCCGGCGCGCGTCTGCGGCGCTTCCGCCAGCGTCAGATTCGCCACCACCCACGGCGCATACTCGGCGCCCTTGATGCTGGCCAGCCACTCCGGGCGCGGCGCGGCGAACACATGCGGAATCAGGAACAGCGGTGCGGCCCAGATCAGCTCGCGACAGACGACGCGGATGCTGCGGTTTTCGGCGGCAAGGTAGACGTCGCAGATGCTTTCCTGCCTGCCTTGCTCGACGCGAAACACCAGCGCGTTCGACTGCACCCTGCCGGTGGCCGCCCGCGCCAGGCCGCGCGCCAGCCAGGCGTTGCCTTCCGGCGCGGTCAGCACCTGCCCTTCGCCGTCGCGGCAGGCGAAGTAATGCAGGCCGGCCCAGGCCGAGGTCTGCGCCGCGGCCGTGCCGTAATCGTCGCGACAGGCGTAATCGGCGAGCCAGTGCAGGCCCGGCGCGGTGTAGCCCTCGCGCAGCAGCCAGTCGCGCAGGTTGATGCGGTCCAGCGCCAACCATTTCGGATCGCGGCTCGACAAGGCCAGCGGCAGGGCGAAAGCGCGCCGCCCGGTTGAGTCGCGGCGCTGGCGCAGTTCGGCGACGAAGTCCTGGAAGCGGACGTATTGCGCGCGCTCCGCTGGCGGCACGCCCAGCGTCGGCCACAAACCCTCCTGCCAATAGCCGTTGGTGTAGAGCCGCTCCTGCGGCGCGTGGCACAGATACCGCTCGTCATAGCTCGGGCGCGCGGCGTCCGCGTCGCCCTGCAGCACGCCAAGTTCCGCCAGCAACTGGCGTGTCGCCCGTGCCTCGCGCGGCGGCAGCGGCAGGTAGTGGGCGCCCAGCGGATGGGCCGAGATCGCGTTCTGTCCGGTGCGCGAATTGCCGCCGGCCTCATGCTCCATTTCCAGCAGCAGAAAATCATCGCAACCCGCGCGGGCCAGTTTCCACGCCGCCGAAAGCCCGCCGATGCCGCCGCCGACAATCGCCACCGAGGTGCGGCGCGTTTCCGTTGGCGCGGGAAAATCGTGCTGGCGCAGACGATGGCCGAGCGCCTCGTTCGCCCCCGAAAGCGTGCCCGGCGGCAGCGACGGCACCGCCTTCGCGCCGCAAGCCGCCAGGGTGGCGGTAGCGGACGCCGCAGCCAGAAACTCGCGGCGCCGCATCAGTGCGCCTGCACCCGGCCCCACTCGCGTTCGAAGATGCGCACCAGGTTCTGGTTGTCGAGGCGGTTGGGTTCGGCGGCGATGCGCGCCATGTCGGCGGGAAAATGGAACAGCGCCGGCAGCGCGTCGGGCGTGATGAAGCGCGTCGGCACCGGAATGGTTGCGGGTGGGCGGTATTCGCGCCGACCGGCGAGGATGTAGCCCCACTCGCCGAAACTCGGCACCAGCGCGTGATAGGGCGCGGTCTGCCAGCCGGCGGCTTCCAGCGTGGCAACCACGGTCCAGAAACTTTCGCGGGCGTAGAGCGGCGAGGTGGCCTGGACCACGATGCGGCCGGTCTCGGCGACATGCTGTTTGAGCAGGCGGTAGAAGGCGGTCGAGTAGAGTTTACCGAGGCTGTGATTCGACGGGTCGGGAAAATCCGCCACCACGAAATCGAACATCTCCTGCGTTTGTTCCAGCCATTGCAGGGCATCGGCGTTGACGATTCTGAGCTTCGGCGAACTCAGCGCGCCGCCGTTGAGTTCGCGC